>JACRHJ010000039.1 GCA_016212105.1 Nitrospirota bacterium | reverse complement strand
CCGCATCCTCCAGTTGGTTTACGGGAGGATGACAGAGACAATGGGTGGATTTCAAGTAGATTATCGATATGGATAGGCTCTTAACCTTTATTAACAATATGTTAGAAGCTTATCAGGAATAAACGTCCGGACAGTAGTGATGGCTTCAACCAATCTCCCGCCCCCTGCACAGGGGGAGGGCTGGGGTGGGGGTGGGTTTGAGGGACAGGTGTGCGGTTTACCCCCTGAAACTACTGATATTCCTAAAATATATTTGACTATATGGCACAAAGTGTGTTAAAAGATAACTTTACCCTTTAACAGGCGACGGCTTTACCGGAATACGGAGTACATAAATGCGCAGCGACCAGATAAAGAAAGGTGTGGAGCGGGCGCCCAACCGCGCGCTCCTCTTTGCCACAGGCATAACGCGCGAGGAGCTGAAGAAGCCGCTCATCGGCGTGGCGACGAGCTTCACTGACCTCATACCCGGCCATATCGGGATGCGCGACCTCGAGCGTTTCATCGAGAAGGGCGTGCACGCCGGTGGCGGGTTTTCCTTCCTGTTCGGGATACCGGGCATCTGCGACGGCATAGCCATGGGACACCGTGGGATGCACTACTCGCTTCCGTCCAGGGAACTCATCGCGGACATGGTAGAGACGGTAGCGATGGCCAACTCGCTCGACGGACTCGTGCTCCTCACCAACTGCGACAAGATAACGCCCGGCATGCTCATGGCGGCGGCGAGGGTGGACGTCCCGACGATCGTCGTGACCGCCGGCCCGATGATATCCGGAAGGCTCGGCACGGAGAGGCAGAACCTCGTGTCCGGCACGTTCGAGGCTGTGGGCCGCTACAGGAGAGGCGACATAAACGACGCGGAACTCTGCGCGCTGGAAGAGTGCGCCTGCCCCGGACCCGGCGCGTGCCAGGGGCTGTACACCGCGAACACCATGGCCTGCGTGACCGAAACGCTCGGCATGTCGCTCCCCGGCTGCGCGACCGCGCTCGCGGTCTCGTCCAAGAAACGCCGCATCGCGTATGACTCCGGCATGACCATCGTCGAGCTTGTAAAGAAGGACATAACGCCCCGGAAGATCATGACGAAGGCCGCGTTCGACAACGCGATACGCGTGGACATGGCGCTCGGCGGCTCGACCAACACCTGCCTGCACATCCCGGCCATAGCTCACGAGGCGGGAATCACGATTACGCTCGACACGATAGACAGGCTGTCCAAGGACACGCCGCACATCACCGACCTCCTGCCCGCGGGCAAGTACTATATGGAGGACCTCGACATGGCGGGCGGCATCCCGGCGGTACTGAACCGCCTCCAGAAAAAGCTTCAGGACAACCCGACGGTGTCGGGCGTGAAGATAAAGAAGATCGCGAAGGACGCGAAGGTGTTCTCGGACGAGATAATCAGAAGCATGGATAAGGCCTACCACGAAGAAGGAGGTATAGCCGTCCTGAAGGGCAACATCGCCCCGGACGGCTCCGTCATCAAGCAGACCGCCGTGTCCGCCAAGATGATGAAATTCACGGGCAAGGCCAAGTGCTTCGACTCGGAAGAGGACGCGATGAAGGCGATACTTGGCGGCAAGATTGTCTCCGGCGACGTCGTCGTGATACGCTACGAAGGCCCCAAGGGCGGACCCGGGATGCGCGAGATGCTCTCGCCGACGGCCGCGATCGTCGGCATGGGACTCGCGGACTCGGTCGCGCTCATCACGGACGGCAGGTTCTCCGGCGGGACGCAGGGCCCGTGCATCGGCCACATCAGCCCGGAGGCGATGGAGGGCGGCCCGATAGGCCTGGTCAGGGACGGGGACAGGATTACCATCGACATCCCGGCCCGGAAGCTCCAGCTTGAAGTCTCCGCCGCCGAACTCAAGAAGCGGGCGAAAACCTGGAAGGCGCCGGAGCCTAAGATAAAGACCGGCTGGCTCGCGCGCTACTCGAAGAACGTGACCTCCGCCAGCACCGGCGGGGTAATGAAGAGCTAGTGGAAACCCCTCACCCCCAACCCCCTCTCCCGTGAGGAGAGGGGGATTAGATAAAGGAAAAACAGGGCGGGCACGGGGACCCGCCCCTACATAAAACCGAAACAACCTATCGAAAGTTTTGGGGCCGCCTTTTTACAAAAAGGCGGGACTTTAACGGAGGTTCCAATTGAAACTGTCAGGCGCTGAGATACTCATAGAATGCCTCAGGAAAGAGGGCGTGAAGCACGTGTTCGGCTACCCCGGCGGGGTGGTGCTGAACATCTTCGACGTCATATACGGCCAGAAGGACGTGGAGCTTATCCTCACGAGGCACGAGCAGGGCGCGACGCACGCGGCCGACGGCTACGCGCGCGCGACCGGCAAGCCGGGCGTCGTGCTGGTCACGTCCGGGCCGGGCGCGACGAACATCGTCACGGGCCTCGCCACGGCGTACATGGACTCGATACCGATGGTGGCGATCACCGGCCAGGTGCCGACCAGCCTCATCGGCAACGACGCCTTCCAGGAGGCGGACATCGTCGGCATCACGAGGCCGTGCACGAAGTACAACTTCCTCGTGAAGGACGTGGCCGACCTCGCAAAGACTATCAAAGAGGCGTTCTTCATCGCCACCACCGGCAGGCCCGGCCCGGTGCTCATCGACATCCCCAAGGACGTGACGGTCAGCAAGACGGAGTTCCATTACCCGGCGACGGTGGACATAAGGAGCTACAAGCCGACGGTCAAGGGCCACATGTACCAGATAAAGCAGGCGGCGGCGGCGATTGCGAAGGCCAAGAGGCCGGTAATAGTCGCGGGCGGCGGCGTCATAACCTCCGGCGCGGCGGACGAGCTGAAGGAGCTTGCCGAGGCGACGAAGGTGCCGGTCACGCTCACGATGATGGGCCTGGGCGGCTTCCCCGGCAACCACAAGCTCTGCCTCGGGATGCTCGGGATGCACGGGACGTACTACGCGAACATGGCGGTACACAACGCCGACCTGCTCGTCGCCATCGGCATGCGGTTCGACGACCGCGTCACGGGCAAGGTCGAGGGCTTCGCGCCGCACGCGAAGATAGTCCACATAGACATCGACCCGACCTCGATACGCAAGAACGTCCGCGTGGACGTGCCGATAGTCGGCGACGTGAAGAACGTCCTGAAGGACCTGAACAAGGTCATAAAGGAAGAAACGCAGGAGTCCTGGGGCGCGATAAGGAAGGCATGGCTTTCGCAGGTCGAGGACTGGAAGGCAGAGCACCCGATGGCCTACGAGCAGGACGACGTGATAAAGCCGCAGTTCGTGGTCGAGAAGATCTGGGAGATAACGAAGGGCGACGCGATAATAGCGACCGAGGTCGGCCAGAACCAGATGTGGGCGGCCCAGTTCTTCAAGTTCATCAAGCCGCGTACCTGGATCTCGTCCGGCGGCCTCGGCACGATGGGCTACGGCTTCCCGGCGGCCATTGGCGCGCAGCTCGCGTACCCGGACAGGCTTGTATTCGACGTCGCGGGCGACGGCTCGATACAGATGAACATACAGGAACTGGCGACAGCGGTCCTGAACAACCTGCCGGTCAAGGTGGCGATACTCAACAACTGCTACCTCGGCATGGTGCGCCAGTGGCAGGAGCTGTTCTTCGACAAGCGTTACTCGTCCACATGCCTCGTCGGGACTCCGGACTTCGTGAAAGTGGCCGAGGCCTACGGCGCGGTCGGGCTACGGGCTTCCAAGCCGTCCGAGGTCGAGCCGGTAATACGCGAGGCGATAAAGGTCAGGAAGCCGGTATTCATGGACTTCGTATGCGACCAGACGGAGAAGGTCTACCCGATGGTACCGGCCGGCGCGGCGATAAACGAGATGCTGCTCCGCCCGAAGGACGAGAAGCCCGCGAAGAAGAGGCTGAAGGCGGTAAAGTAGGGCTGCAAGCTATTCGTTGTCAAAGTTGTAGTTGCCACATTTATGGGGCGCCTTTAAAATCGCCCGATGAATCGGGCAACTACAACTAACAAACATGAATCACGCATCACGTCTCTTGAGAGGTTGATAAATGCGACACACCATCCAGGTACTGGTAGAGAACAAGTTCGGCGTCCTGTCGAGGGTGTCCGGGCTCTTCTCCGGACGCGGCTACAACATCGAGTCGATTTCGGTCGGCCCGACGCTCGACAACCAGATCTCGCAGATGACGATTGTCACGAGCGGCGACGACCAGATAATCGAGCAGATAAACAAGCAGTTGAACAAGCTCATAGACGTGATAAAGGTCACGGACTTCACGGAGTTCGAGCACGTCGAGCGCGAGATGGCCCTCATCAAGGTCTCGCCGAAGTCGGAGCACAGGGCCGAGGCGCTCCGTATCGTGGACATCTTCCGCGCGGTAATCGTCGACTCCTCGCCCAAGACCTACACGATACAGGTGACCGGCGACGGAAAGAAGATACAGGCGATAGTGGACCTGCTGAAGCCGCTCGGCATCAAGGAGATAGTCAGGACGGGCAAGGTCGCCATATCCCGCGAGGGCAAGACGGCGGGGTAAGGTAGAGACGCCCCCAGCACGCCGAAATGCATGAAGGGCCGACACATAGGTCGGCCCCTACAATCGGTAGCAAGGCATGTTTTTATAGAAATTCCGGCTTCGACAATTTGTAGGGGCCGACCTATGTGTCGGCCCTTTTCCCCTGTTACCAGCGGTATATAGTTTATTAACCACAAGGAGGCTTTAAAGATGATCGAGATTTATTATGACAAGGACGCCGACCCGAAAGTGCTCAAGGGCAAGAAGGTCGCGATAATCGGTTACGGCAGCCAGGGCCACGCGCACGCGAACAACCTGAAGGATTCCGGCGTGGACGTCATCGTCGCCGAGCTGAAGGGCGGGGACAACTGGAACAAGGCAGTAAAGGCGGGCTTCAAGACGATGACTGCGGGCGAGGCCGCGAAGCTTGCCGACGTGATGATGGTCCTGCTCCCGGACGAGTACCAGGGCTCCATATACAAGAACGAGATAGCCCCGAACATGAAGAAGGGCTGCTTCCTGGGCTTCGCGCACGGATTCAACATCCACTACGGGCAGATCGTCCCGCCGGCGGACGTCAACGTATTCATGGCCGCGCCCAAGGGCCCTGGCCACCTTGTCCGTTCCGAGTTCACGAAGGGCAGCGGCGTGCCGATGCTCATCGCGGTGCACCAGGACCCGTCCAGGAAGACCGAGAAGCTCGCGATGGCCTACGCCTCCGCGTGCGGCGGCGGCAGGGCCGGCGTCATCAAGACGACGTTCCGCGAGGAGACCGAGACCGACCTCTTCGGCGAGCAGGTAGTGCTCTGCGGCGGGCTCGTCTCGCTTATCAAGGCCGGTTTCGAAACTCTCGTCGAGGCGGGCTACTCGCCGGAGATGGCGTACTTCGAGTGCCTGCACGAGGTCAAGCTCATCACCGACCTGATATACGAGGGCGGCATCGCCAACATGCGCTACTCCGTATCGAACACGGCTCAGTACGGCGACATGACCCGCGGGCCGAGGCTCATCGACGACTACGTCAAGGAGGAGATGAGGGACATCCTGACCGAGATACAGGACGGCCGCTTCGCCAAGGAGTGGATACTCGAGTGCCAGGCAAACAAGCCGGTCTTCAACGCCCTTACCCGCATGGGCGAGGAGCACGAGATAGAGCAGGTCGGCACGAAGCTCAGGGGCATGATGTCCTGGCTCGGAAAGTCCAAGCTCGTCGACAAGGCCAAGAACTAAGGCAGGACATTGGGACATGCAAGCATCATAGCGGCCGAGGGGCTGCCCGTCATCGCCGTATTCATGGCGGTGGCGGGCGCCTTCTGGGCGTTGGGCTGGCACAAGGCCGCAGCAATAGCCGCGGCCTTGTCCGTCTTTGCGCTCTGGTTCTTCCGGAACCCTGAGCGTTATGCGCCGCAGGGCGACAGGATGGTCATCGCCCCGGCGGACGGGAAGGTCATCTTCGTCGGCGAGGTGGACGACACCCGGCACCTGAAGTCGAGGGCAGTGAAGGTCTCCATCTTCATGAACGTGTTCAACGTCCATGTCAACCGCGCGCCGGAGACCGGGAAGATAGAGTCGATACTCTACAACCCCGGCAAGTTCGTCTCCGCGAACCTCGACAAGGCCTCGCTCGACAACGAGCAGAACGGGCTTGTGATGGTTACGGACACCGGACACAGGCTGGCGTTCGTCCAGATCGCCGGGCTGGTAGCGAGGCGGATCGTCTGCTGGGTGAAGCCGGGCGACCATATTAAGCGCGGCGAGCGGTTCGGGATGATAATGTTCGGGTCGCGTGTGGACGTGTACCTGCCCGTGGGCACGGAGATGAAAATCAGGCCCGGCGACAAGACCGCCGCCGGAGAGACCGTTCTTGGGGTGCTGCCATGAGGAAGGGCATATACATACTCCCGAACCTGCTGACGATGACCGGGATGTTTTTCGGGTTCAACTCCATCGTCAACTCGATCCGGGGCGACTACACCGACGCGGCCTGGGCGATACTCATCGCGGCCGTCTTCGACGGCCTGGACGGCTGGGTCGCGCGCATGACGAAGACGACCAGCCGGTTCGGAGTCGAGCTGGACTCGCTGTCCGACCTCGTCTCCTTCGGCCTTGCCCCGTCGCTGCTCTTTTACAACTGGGCGCTGATACCTTATGGCCGTTACGGCTGGGTGGGCGCGTTCCTGTTCGCCGCATGCGGCGCGCTCAGGCTCGCGCGGTTCAACGTCCAGATGGCGGGCTCCGAGAAGAAGTGGTTCACCGGTCTGCCGATACCCGGCGCGGCCGGGATGGTCGCTACCTTCGTGATATTCCACCGGACTGTCATCGGCGACAGGCCGGCGGAAAAGCTCGTCATACTCGTGATGATATACGTCCTCGCCTTCCTGATGATAAGCACCGTGAAGTTCCACAGCCTGAAGGAGCTGAACACCAAGGACAGGCGTCCGTTCTGGATGCTGCTCGTGGCGCTCGTGATGCTGGCTTCGATAGCAGTCAACCCGCCGGTCATGATGTTCGTATTCAACGCGGCCTACATCGTCTGGGCGCTGGCCGAGTATGTCTTGACTTTCGGAAAAAGACGGGATAAGATTAAACCTGAGCAGAGGGCCGCGCAGTGAGCGAAGACAAACTCGACAGGATTTACGACTTTCTCGTGGATATGCGGGCCGATGTCGTCAAGTTACAAGCCATGGAGCCAGTCGTCAGGCGGCTGGACACAACTGTCGGCGGGCTTGAGAAGGCGGTCGTCTCCCTGCAAGCTGAAATGACCGAGGTACGCTCGGAGGTTTCCGGGTTGCGCCGGGAAATGTCTGACATGCGACACGACATGTCCGATATGCAGGTTGAGATTTCAGAAATGCGTTCCGATATCCGCCGGATAGACGGCAGGACCGAAACCATCGAGTCCGAACTCGGCACCGTCATGGACGCGGTGCTCGACGTGGGCCGCACTGTCAAGGACCACGACCTGGCGATCAAAGACATCCGGGCAAGATACAACTGAAATCTTTAGAATATTAACAGATTACACGGTGCTGTTGCCTGATGAGCGAAGAGATATACAACAAGATGCTCGATTTGATGGTCGAGGTGAGGACCAGGCTCAATGCGATGGACCGCATGGAATTGACCGTGTCTTCGATGCAGACTGAAATGTCCGGTATGCGTCTTGATATGGCGGACATGCGGGCAGACATGGCTGACATGCGGGGCGACATTAAAGAGTTGTGCGCCGATGTTAACGAGATAAAGGCTGAAGTCCGCAGTATTGACGGCAGGCTTGAAACCGTCGAGTCCGAGATGGGTACCGTCATGGACGCGGTGCTCGATTTGGGCAGGACTGTCAAGGACCACGACCTGGCGATTAAAGAGATACGGGCAAGATACAACTGAAATATTTAGGATATTACCCAAATTACAGCGGTGTTGCTGATGAGCGAAGACATACTGGGCAGATTGCTCGACATGATGGTAGACATGAAGGTCAAGGTCGACAAGATTGACGGCCTCGAATCCTCGATCAAGGATTTGCAGACTTCTGTCGGCCGCCTGGAGTCTACTATCGATACTCACGGCGAGATGCTTTCAGGCTTGACGTCCGATGTCAGACTGACAAACGACAGGCTTGTCAGGCTCGATGCCAAGGTCGACAAGATAGACGGCAGGACCGAAACCATCGAGTCAGAACTCGGCACCGTCATGGACGCGGTGCTCGACGTGGGCCGCACGGTCAAGGACCACGACCTGGCGATAAGAGATATCCGGGCAAGATACAACTGATCTACCAAAGGCAGTGAAGAGGAGTAGTAGGCGCAAGGCATGGCCAAAGAGAGCCGGTGGTTGGTGCGAACCGGTGCCGTGTCCCGCTGAACTCGCCTCGGAGCCGGGGTCGCGAAAGGGGCATAAGACGAACGTCATTCCCGCGCAGGCGGGAATCCAGGGTTTGTCCTTTTGCTTCTGTTAGTTCCCCTCGTTGGCCCGCGTAAAGGGCAAATAAAGCGCTGACGGCTTGCCGTCGGAAATAGGGTGGTACCGCGGGAGCTTATGTCGAGCCCTCGTCCCTTGTGGTGTGCGTGATTGTGCGTGCATGGCTTAAGGGGCGGGGGCTTTTTGAATTTCGAGATAGATCGTTGGGTTACATGTGGAAAGGAGTTTCTTGTTTGAAAATATTATTTTCAGGAAAAGAGGGATGGGTTGACCGCAAGCGTCTTGGCCGTCTGTTCCTGTTTATGGTATTGCTTGTTGCAGCTTTCGTTGCTAACGCAGGGTTTGGTTACAACGTAAATCCAAAGCTGCCGCGAGGGGTTCGCTTGGCTAAACCAGCCGGTGAAGCCGATTTCTATATATCAGTGCCAGACAAAGCGATAAAGTTCACTATCAATGGTTACGCAGTATATAACGATATTGTTATTGGAGAAGGTGGCGGCTGGGACCCGAACGAAGACAATTATACTGCCGGTTATTTTGTTATTGATGCCAAGAACGGACACTTTCAAGAGCAGCTTAGTCGCGATGATTGGCATAAAGCCTTGCATCGGTATGGTATAACGGGAGAACCTAAACTTCACGACCCTACGATATTTGATTTGATATTGTATTTCGGGAACGCGTAGCGCATGCTATTGGGAGATTGAAAAATGAAAGAGTATAGGAGACACCCGGCCTTTGGGCATCGCCCGAAGGCCCGGTCGCTTGGATAACCTCGCATGTTTTTGCATGTCATTGCGAGGAGCGAAGCGACGCGGCAATCCCAGTCTTTAATTGCTGAGATTGCCACGGCCCGAAGACGGGCCTCGCAATGACAACATTAGCCGACAAGCCATTTGATATATACACGGAGGAAGACATGTCACGCATAATACGCATATTCGACACCACTCTGCGGGACGGCGAGCAGTCGCCGGGCTGCTCCATGAACATCGAGGAGAAGCTGATGGTCGCCCGCCAGTTGGCCCGCATGAAGGTGGACATCATCGAGGCGGGCTTCCCGATAGCGTCCATAGGCGACTTCGAGGCGGTCAAGCGCATCGCCGAGGAGATAAAGGGCCCGGTAATCGCCGGCCTCTGCCGCGCGCTGGACAAGGACATAGACAGGGCGGCCGAGGCGATAGCGCCCGCAGAGAGGAAGCGCATACACACTTTCCTCGCCACGTCGGACATACACCTCCAGTACAAGCTCAAGAAGTCCCGCGAGGAGGTGCTGGAGCAGGCGGTCGCGGCGGTAAAGCACGCGCGTAAATACACCGACGACGTCGAGTTCTCGGCCGAGGACGCGACCCGCTCGGACATGGACTTCCTGTGCCGCGTGGTAGAGGCGGTTATCAATGCCGGAGCGACGACGGTCAACATACCGGACACCGTCGGCTACGCCATCCCGCAGGAGTACGGCGAGAGGATACGCGGCCTGGTCGAGCGCGTCCCGAACATAGACAAGGCGGTAATATCGGTCCACTGCCACAACGACCTGGGCTTGGCGGTGTCGAACTCGCTCGCGGCGATACTCAACGGGGCGGGCCAGGTCGAGTGCACGATAAACGGCATAGGCGAGCGCGCGGGCAACGCCGCTATGGAGGAGCTGGTCATGGCGCTCCGGACTCGTCAGGCCTTCTTCGAGGCGACGACCAACATCGTCACCGAGGAGATCATGGCCGCGTCGCGGCTGGTCAAGTCGGTCACCGGCATGACCGTGCAGGCGAACAAGGCCATAGTCGGCGCGAACGCCTTCGCCCACGAGTCCGGCATCCACCAGGACGGCTTCCTCAAGGAGAAATCGACCTACGAGATAATGACGCCGGAGTCTGTCGGCCTCACGCGGAGCACGCTTGTGCTCGGCAAGCACTCAGGCCGCCACGCGTTCCGCGAGCGGCTGAAGGAGATGGGCTACGTCCTTGGCGAGGACGAGCTGAACAAGGCCTTCGAGCGGTTCAAGTGGCTCGCGGACCAGAAGAAGGACATCTTCGACGAGGACCTGGAGGCGATAGTCGCGGAAGAGGTCTTCCGGATGACCGAGACCTACGAGCTGAAGTCACTGCTGGTTTCGAGCGGCACGGGCAGGACTCCCGAGGCGGAGGTCGTCCTCATCGTCGAGGGCAAACCGGCCACGATGAAGGCCAACGGCGACGGGCCGGTGGACGCCGCACTCCATACAATAGGCGAAATAGCCGGGACTAAGAGCACGATGCTCGCGTACGAGGTGAAGGCCATAACCGGCGGCACCGACGCGCAGGGCGAGGTCACGGTTAAGCTTTCCGAGGACGGACGCGTCGTGATGGGACAGGGTTCCGACCCGGACATCATCATCGCGTCCGCGAAGGCGTACATAAACGCGCTCAACAAGCTCGCCTTCCTGAAGGACAAAGGCGGCAAGGCCGCCGAGCCGATGTGCGAATAGACGTGAGCAGGGCGGGCGCGGGAAACCGCGCCCGCACCTTTATTGTAGGGGCCGTACCAAGCGAAGCGCGTGTCGGCCCTTGCGTTATCCTCGTTTGATACCAAGAAGCGTTGCCATACCACCCATGATAGACAAGACCACCATCATCCCCACAGTCCTCAAGCGCCTCAAGCAGCTTCCGGTAGGCGGCTGCCTCGACCTCCGGCCGTACAAGCGCAACCGCTCTGTCGTGATACGCAAGACCGGCGAGGACGACTACGAGATTACCGAGGACGGCTTCTTCAAGGACGAGATGAAGGGCGACATCGAAAAGGTCGGGAAACTGATGCGGGCCATACTCAAGTCGGAGTTCCCGAGGAGCACGAAGATAAGGCTTTATACCGGCAGGTACGGAGAGTAGCCACGGGCGGGTCAGCCCTTGCCGAACTTCTTTACGATGATGTCGGTGAAATCGAGCAGGTCGTTAAGGCCGGATTTTATTACGTCTTCCACGATGTCGAGGTCGAGGGTCTGGTATTCATGGACAGCGATGTTCCTGAAGCCCACCATGTCGTCCAACTTTTTCGCCAACTCCCTGGGGATAACGTCCTTTCTCGCCAGCAGGGCGAAGCACTCGGCGCTGCTCGTCGGTATACCCATCTTGCGGGACTTGAGTATGTGGTTTGCAAGGTCAATTGCCTGCTCACAGGCGCGGGTGACGTTCAGCACGGCGGAGTCCTGCCGTACATAGTCCTCGCGGAACGCATCACCGGCCGCGGCATAGTCTTCGCGGGCCCTGTCTATGCAGCGGTGGATGCTCTGCGACTTGTTGACTATAATGTCGTCCATGGTCATACCGGGTAGGCCCTGCCTGTCTTGAAAAATTCGGCGAGTATCTCCGCCCTCTCCTCGTTGAGTTTCAGGTAGAACGATATCGTCAGCATCTCGAACTCCTCGGCCGCGTACTCGTCGCCGGTGTATATCCGCCGGTCGGCCATCACGACCTCCTTCTGGAGGACCGTCGGCACGCGGCGGAGGTTTATCAGGTCTACGTCCTTGGTCAGCAGGCGCCCGAGCGCGTGGTGCAGGTCTCCCATAACGAGCGAGCCCGCGGCCTTCGCCTCGACAGGGGGCAGGAGCACCGCGATGTCCACATCGCTGTCCGGCCACTCGTCCTCCGTCCCGTAGGACCCGAACAGGTACACGGCCTGTGTGTCCGGGTATTCCGCGAGCACCGCCTTTACTATGGATTCCTGCATGTCCAAAGTGTCACCTCGGTACCCATTATAAATGGCGGGACATCGTTATACAAGGGAAATTTACCCCGTTGACAACCGTCCCGCCGCATGTTACATTATGTAACCTAATCGGCCCGCTTATGTTCAGGGGGGTTCATGAAAGACAAGGAACTCTGGATATTCCTGTTCGTCGTCGGGGCGGTCGCACTCGACTGGCCGCTGCTCGCCATCTTTCGCGACAGCCTGCCCGCGTACCTCTTTGCCGCATGGCTTGCGCTCATCGCCGCGCTTTATCTGCTTTCGAAGCGGGCGGCGCGCGAAGGCGAGGGCGGTTAGTTGTTTACCCCGCTCGCACTCTCGCTGACCGTCCTGGGTTACCTGCTCCTCCTGTTCGTCCTCGCGTACTATGCCGAGCACCGCGAGAAGACGGGGCGGAGCATCGTCTCGAACCCCTACGTCTATTCGCTGTCCTTCGCGGTCTACTGCACATCCTGGACGTTCTACGGCAGCGTCGGCAAGGCGGCGACCTCCGGGCTGTCGTTCCTCACGACCTACCTCGGCCCGACGCTCATGGCCTGCCTGTGGTGGGTCGTGCTCAGAAAGATAGTCGGCATAGCCAAGAAGAACCGTATAACCACGATATCCGACTTCATCGGCTCCCGGTACGGTAACTCGCTGACGCTGTCCGCCCTTGTCGCGGTAGTCGCGCTGGTCGGCATCACGCCGTACCTGGGACTTCAGATAAAGTCCATATCGAACACGCTCCGGATAATGGCCGGACAGGAGGCAGGCGGGCTTGTATCCGGCTGGTCGATAGCGCTCTTCCTCGGAGTATTCTCCATCATTTTCGGCGCGCGGAGGCTCGACGCATCCGAGCGGCACGAGGGGCTGATCTTCGCCATCGCGTTCGAGTCCATAGTCAAGCTTGTCGCCTTCATCGCCGTCGGCGCGTTCGTGACATACGGGCTGTTCGACGGGTTCGGCGACATATTCGGCCGCATTCAGGAGGCGGGGCGGTCTGATCTGATGACCATCGGCGGGGGCGGCTCCGTGTCCTTCCTCGAATGGTCTTCGCTCACATTCCTGTCGATGATGGCTATCATGTTCCTGCCGAGGCAGTTCCACGTAGCGGTTGTAGAGAACTCCGACGAACGCCACATCGCCAAGGCCATGTGGCTCTTCCCGCTGTACCTCCTCCTGATAAACGTCTTCGTCCTGCCGGTCGCCTTCGGCGGGCTGCTGCTCGGAGGCGGCGCGGCCCAGGCGGACAGTTTTGTGCTTACAATCCCGTTGGAACAGGGGCAGTCCAGCCTCGCCCTCCTCGTCTTCCTCGGCGGGTTTTCCGCCGCGACCGGGATGATCATAGTCGAGTCGCTCGCGCTGTCCACGATGGTCATGAACTCGCTCGTCATGCCCGTCGTATACAGGACGTACAGGCCGGAGGGCCTTCCCGGCTTCATCCTGAACGTCAAGCGGCTGGTCATACTCGGCTGCGTCTTCCTGGGGTACTTCTTCGCGGTCTCGGTCGGCGAGTTCTACTCGCTGGTGGATATGGGGCTCAAGTCGTTCGAGGCCGTGACGCTATTCGCACCGGCGGTGTTCCTCGGGCTTTACTGGAAGAAGGGGAACTGGAAGGGGGCGGCCGCGGGCCTTCTCGCGGGCTTCGCCGTCTGGCTGTACACGCTCCTCGTCCCGGCGCTGATGCGCGCAGGCGTCGTCGGCGAGAGCCACCTTCTCGGCCGGCTCTTCGGCTCCGAGTACGGGAACCCGCTCGCGCTCTTCGGCGTTGCCGGGCTGGACAAATGGACGCACTCGCTCTTCTGGAGCATGTCGCTCAATCTCCTTTTCTACTTCGGCGTGTCGCTTTTCACGTCGCGGAGCATGGACGACGATAAGCAGGCGCTCGTCTTCGTTGACTCGTACACGCAGGCGGGCGCGCAGGCCTATGCAGGATACGCGGGCGGCGCGGCGGGCGGGATTACAAGCGGGTTCGCCACCGGTTTCTCCGGCGCGGACGAAGTCGAGGAGCTGCTCGGGCGATACATCGGACGTGCCGAGGCCGGGCGCGCGGTTGACGAGTTCCTGGCCGCCCTGGGAAAGGGGCGCGAAGGACTGCCGACGGAGACGATGGCGGAGCTGCACGCGCACGCGGAGCGGCTCCTCTCCGGCGCGGTAGGCTCCGCCATAGCGACCCTCGTCATGCGGGAGAAGCTCGTGATGGACGAGGAGCTGTCTTCCTCCATACGCCAGATGAGCGACCGCCTGAAGCTCTCGCGCGAGGAGCTGGAGGACGCGAACCGCGAGCTTTCATACCTCAAGGAGTTCAGCCAGAACATAATAGAGTCCGTGCCGCAGGGCATCGCCACGCTCGACCGGGACCTCCGCGTGACATACTGGAACCGGCAGATGGAGTCGATTACCGGCATACAGAGGGAGCAGGCGCACGGCGGCCTGATAACGGACCTGCCCATCTGCATGGAGCCGGACATACTCGCGGGCGGGCTGAAGGGCGGCGAGTACACCTGCAAGAGGCGCGCCTCCGGGCATGCGACCATTAAGCTTTCGGTCGGGACGTTCAACGACCCGCGCGGCGGGTACATACTCGTCCTGGAGGACATCACCGAGAAGCTCCGGCACGAAAGCGAACTCCTCCAGGCATCCAAGTACGCGAGCATCGGAAAACTGACCGCGGGCATTTCCCACGAGATAGGGAACCCGCTCGCCTCAATATCCTCTCTTGTGCAGGAGATACAGGCGGTGGACTCGCCGGAGTTCACTCGCGACTCGCTCGACGTCGTGACCCGCCATATCGAGCGAATCGTCCGCATCGTCCGGAGCCTCGGTGACTTCGCGCGTCTGTACAGCAAGGACCTCGTCTCGTCGAACATCGCCGAGGTGCTGGAGAAGACGCTGGAACTTACGCGCTACGACAAGAAGTTCAGGAAGGTCGTAGTGACTAAAGACATCGAGGACGTCCCGCCGATGAAGATAAACCCCGACCAGATACAGCAGGTCTTCCTGAACCTGATACTGAACGCGCTGGACGCGATGCCGGACGGAGGCAGACTTTCGATAGCCATAAAGAAGGCGGACGGGTCGGTGAGGATTGTCTTCCGGGACTCCGGCGCCGGGATGGACGTCGAGACGGCGGGCAAGGTCTTCGACCCGTTCTTCACGACCAAGCAGCCGGGCAAGGGCACCGGCCTCGGGATGAGCATATGTTACGGCATAGTCAAGGAACACGGCGGCACGATAACCGTGGACAGCGCGGTGGGCAGGGGGACGGAGTTTACGATTACGCTGCCGGTGTAATCTTGACGGTGTCATTCTGAGGCGTTAGCCGAAGAATCCGCCTGTATCAGATATTGTAGGGGCGCGGATTCCGCGCCCGCACCATATTTGTCATTCCCGCCCCGGCTTTATGCATACCGGGGCAGGCTCCAGCGGGAATCCATTGAAAGACTTCAACGTCAAAATGGACCCCCGTTTTCACGGGGGTGACATGCAGGGCCGGCACGACGGTCGGCCCCTACAATTTGGCCGGGCGCAAAATGCGCGCCCAATAGAATTGTATACAGGCAGATTCTTTGCGTTGCTCAGAATGACACAGGCAAGAAACAAGCAGGGCCGACACGCGGCCCAAAAGATGGGCCTTGGTACGGCCCCTACAAAAACTGAAAGTTCCTGGATTCCCGCCTTCGCGGGCATGACGGAGAGAGTAATTTGGAGGACAGCATGGCCGAATCAATATTATTAATCGACGACGAGGAAACCCTGCGCGAATCGCTCGGCAGGCTTATGACGCGCGAGGGCTACGACGTGACCACGACCGGCAGCGGCGAGGACGCGCTGGAGCTGTACTCCGCGACCGCGTACGACCTTGTTATCTCGGACATAATACTGCCTGGTATCGACGGCATCGAGGTGCTCCGGAAGGTCAAGGAGAAAAACCCCGAGCAGCTCGTCATCATCATCACGGCCTACGCCTCGCTCGAAACGGCCGTGGAGGCTCTCCGCGCGGGCGCGCACGACTACATCATGAAGCCCATCATACACGAAGAGATAAAACACTTAGTAAAAAACGCCTTCCGGCAGCGCTCGCTCGGCGCGGGCAACCGGATCCTCCAGAAGCAGATAGAGAAGGAGTACGACTTCAGCCACATCATAGGCGACAACCCCGGCATAAAGAGGATACTGGAGGAAGTAGCGAAGATCGCCGACTCCCGGAGCAACGTCCTCCTCTTCGGCGAGACGGGCACCGGCAAGGAGCTTTTTGCCAGGGCCATACACCACAACAGCAACCGGCGCGAGAAGCCTTTCGTGCCCATCAACTGCTCGGCGATACCCGACAACCTGCTGGAGTCCGAGCTGTTCGGGCACGTCAAGGGCGCGTTCACCGGCGCGGCCGGGGCCAAGAAGGGCCTGTTCGAGGAGGCGGTCGGCGGGACGGTATTCCTCGACGAGATAGGCGAGATGTCCACCGCGCTCCAGTCCAAGCTACTCCGCGTAATCGAGGACAGGGAGGTGCGCCCGGTCGGCGGAAACCAGTCGGTAAAGGTGGACCTCCGCTTTATCGCCGCGACCAACAAGGACCTTACCCGCGCAATATCGGACGGGTCATTCCGGGAGGACCTGTTCTACCGGATAAACACGATAAGCCTGACGCTCGTCCCGCTCCGGGACCGTCCGGAGGACCTGCCGAGGCTGTCCGCGTACTTCCTCGACAAGTTCTCCGCAGAGCTGGGCAAGCCGGTCAGGCGCATATCCGAGGACACGTTCTCCGTATTCAGGGACTACAACTGGCCTGGCAACGTCCGGGAGCTGAAGAACATCATAGAGCGCGCGGTCCTGGTCGCGGACTCGGACACCATAAGCCCGGAACACCTGCCGGACGCGATCCGCGGCGAGAGGACGATAGTCTCGGAAAGCGCCATGAAGGGCTTGTCCATAGAGGACTACACCAAGGCCGCGATACTGATGTACCAGGAGACCCTCTCCGAGCAGAAGATAGCCGACATGCTCGGCATCACACGCAAGTCCCTGTGGGAGAAGAGGAAGAGGTGGGGGATACCCAAGGGGTAGCGGAAGAGACGCCCACCAGCCCCTCGCCCGTTAGAAAACATCCCCTCCCCTCGCGGGAGGGGACTGAGGGGAGGGGGAAGGCATGGCCTCGTTCAAATGCCTTGACCGGGCAAATAAATTGTGGTCTAATCGAACTGCCTTCGCAATACCCCACCCGAAACCTCACATTAACAGGTAGCCTATGAAACGCACGTTCTGGTTTGGGATGATTTGGACGCTGGCGGGGGTGCGTATATCGCTGTATGGTCCGAAGAGCTAATCGAGGATAAAATGACTTCAAAACCTAGCCTAAAGCGCATATTAGTCATTTCCGCCGTTTTGCTAGTTGTTGTGGCGTTCGGCGGTTGGACTGTCCATTCAAATAATGCAAAATTGAACGAAGAGCTTCTCTATGCATCTAGAGATGGCAACGCGAAGAGAATTATAGAATTGATTAAACTTGGAGCGGACCCAAGCTATATAGATATTCCAGGAGAAGGCACCCAATACTATACACCGCTATCCATGACTTCGAATGTTGAAGCTGCTAGGATATTGATTGATAACGGCGCGGATATGGAGGCGGATGTTGGTGAGGGAGAGACGGTGTTGCTGGAGGCTGCTCAATCGGGAGAGAACGAGATTGTGGCTTTGCTGATAGAAAAAGGTGCCTCGGTTGCGCCTACCGGATGGGGGGACACTGCCCTGATCTACGCCGCTTCTGGCGGGCATACCGATACCATGCGCATGTTGATAGAGAAAGGGCTGGACGTCAATGCACGCAACGGTAGTGGAATAACTGCTCTATACTACTCTGCCTGTCAAGGGAATATGGAAGGTCTAAAGCTGCTTCTCGACAATGGAGCCGATGTTAACGCGGCAGACAACTATGGTGAGACGGCTTTGATGGAGGCTGCTGGGAGTGGACACATTGATGCGGTGAAATATTTGATTAGCAAAGGTGCAAATATTCATGCAAAGAGTAAATGCGGTTATACCGCCGTCAATTACGCGAAAGCGGAACGGTACGAGGACGCGATAAATCTATTGCATGAAGCCGGTGCCGCCCTTCCACCCGGCGGCAAGAAGTGGGATGATATTCTGATAGACATCGCGATGCAAGGTAAATACGAAGAGGTTAGCCGCGCTTTAGCGTTCGGAGCAGATATAAATGCAAGGGACAAAGAAGGCAGAACTCCATTAATACTTGCAGAGCGATGCGGCGACATTTCTACTGCAAGTGCTCTGATGAGTGCAGGCGCCGATGTTAATCTGAAAAGCAAAGCAGGCCATACTGCGTTAATGTACGCAGCTAATCATGGTGATGCCAGGCAAGTTGAGGAATTATTGAGTTACGGTGCGAAAATAAATGACATATCCAATAACGGTACTACAGCGTTGATGGCGGCCTTTGAAAATGCCCAACTCGATACAATAGAGATGTTGTTGAAATACAAAGCAGAACTTGATTGTCAGGCTGTGAACGGAATAACAGCTTTGATGCTGGCTATTGGTAGATGCAATAGCCAAGAAGATAAAGCGATCATCAGAATGCTTATCGACGCTGGGGCAGATATTAACTTAAGAGACAATAATGGTATGACAGCACTCCATTGGGCAGTATTAAGGAATAACAAGGATATTGAAAAGGCTTTATTAGCCAGGGGCGCGAATTATAATACAAATGATAGCACAGGAAGGCCGGTGAAAGCATTGGCAGCCGATGCGTGGTGCGATATGGACTGGCCGCAATAACATGAAAGTCACCGACGGCACCACCACCGACGCCTCCGGCCGCTTCACCTTCGACCACCTGGGCGAGGAGGAGTACGTCCTGCTCCTGTCCGTGGACACGTCCGGCGGCAAGAAGTACAGGGTGCTGAACAGCCCCGGCCCGATGAAGGTTTCCGAGAAGGACCCGACCGCCGACGCGGGGACGATAAACGTCGTCACGGAGTAACCTACCCCCACCCCGGCCCTCCCCCTATGCAGGGGGCGGGAGATTCGTCGAGGCCAGGCTATTTTTATACGGGCTTCAACCAATCTTCCCCTCCCTGCACAGGGAGGGGATAAGAGGGAAGGGTAGGTTCGGTCCATCCCCCTCTCCCCAGCCCCTCGCCCGCCAGGGGAGAGGGGATTAAATACACCCTCACCCATGTCCCTCACCATACCTGATAATTGTAACTATCAGTAACGATAAGTAATGTAGTCATATATCCCGCGCTACAAACGGTAACGCATGCTAACCGTCTGCAAATAAACATAAAAACCACGCTGTAACACTCCGCGTAACCTATTGTAGCAATATCCGCTTGCCCGATAAATACCCCTAATCCACGCCATCCGTCAGATAATATCCAGATAAATCAGCCTGTTACAGCCGAATAAACACCCCTCGCCGCTCCTGGCACCGATATTGCTCTAATATTGTCGCAGGAGTGTCAAAAATGTCGCTTATCACGCAGGAAGTCAAGGATTTCTTGAAGGCCGTGCCGCCGTTCCAGTTCCTGGACGAGGGCGAGCTCGACATGGTCGCCAGGGGCGTCTCGGTCGAGTATTACCCCAAGGGCACCGCGATCCTCACCGAGGACGGAGGGCCGAGCCGGTACCTGAGCGTCGTGAAGAAGGGCGGGGTCAAGGTCTCGGCAGGCTCCGGCGGCGAGGACATCGTCATGGACTACCGGGGCGAGGGGGACAGCTTCGGTTTCATCTCGCTCATCTCCGGGGACCGCGCGCGTCTTAACATCACCGCGCTGGACGACACGCTCTGCTACCAGGTGGAGAGGGCCGCCGTCCTGAAGCTGATGGACACGAACCCTGCCTTCATGGAGTACTACTTAAAGTCGTTTCTCATAAAATCCATCGACCGCACTTACAAAGAGATGCACGAGCGCGGCCTGTACTACGGCGGCGGCGACAAGCTGCTTTTCACGACGCAGGTCGGCGAGCTGATTACCAAGGAGGCCGTGACCGACAGCGAGGACGTGAGCATAAAGGACGCCGCGGTCAAGATGACGAAGAACAACATAAGCTCGCTCGTGCTCCTGAACGCGGACGGTATGCCTTCCGGCATCGTCACGGACAAGGACATGCGTTCCAAGGTCACGGCGAAGGAGCGTGACGTATCCGGCCCGGTCAGGGACATCATGAGCGTGTCGCTCGTGCGGGCGGACGCGCACGAGTTCTGCTTCGAGGCGCTCCTCAAGATGGTCCGGTACGGCATACACCACCTGGTCGTGGTCGAGGGCGGCCGCCTCAGGGGCGTCGTCACCAACCACGATTTTATGCTGTTACAGGGCACATCTCCCGTATCCGTCGCAAGGGAGATCGAGAGCAGGCATACGATCGAGGAACTGGCAGCCGCGTCCATAAAGGTGAACAGGATAATATCCCTGCTCGTAAAGGACGGGGCGCGCGCGGGCAACATAACCAGGATAATATCCGAGATAAACGACAGGGTCGTCCGGCAGGCGCTCAGGATAGTCGAGAAGAGGCACGGCAGGCCGCCGGTCGCGTACTGCTGGGTCGGGCTCGGCAGCGAGGGCCGGAAGGAGCAGACCTTCCGCACGGACCAGGACAACGCCATCATATACGCCGACCCGGCGGACGAGGCACAGGCCGAGGCCGCGAGGGCCTACTTTGCGTCCTTCGCCCGCGACGCGGCCGACGCGCTCGTCCGCTGCGGGTTCCCCGCATGCCCGGCCGACTACATGGCGATGAACCCCAGGTGGTGTCAGCCGCTCAAGGCATGGAAGGAGTACTTCAAGGACTGGATAAACAACCCGACCCCAGAGGCGGTGATGTCGTCTCTGGTTATGTTCGACTTCAGGCATGTATACGGGGAGGCGGCGCTCGCCGGGACACTGAGGGATTACCTCGTATCCAAACTCGACGACCAGAAGGTGTTCCTCGGGTTCATGGCTAACCAGATAATATCCAACAGGCCTCCGGTCGGCTTCTTCAAGACGTTCGTCGTGGAAAAGGGCGGCGAGCACAAGGACGAGCTGAATTTAAAGATCAAGGGCGTCGCGCCGCTCGTGGACGCGCTCAGGCTCTTCGCGCTCGAGAAGGGCGTGAAGGAGACGTCCACGCTGGAGAGGCTGCACGCGCTCAAGGACAGGCACACCATCGTCGGCGAGTACGCGGAGGAGCTGGAGCAGGCATTCGAGTTCATATCCTACCTCAGGATCTACCACCAGGCGGGCCAGATAGAGATGGGCGTCCGCCCGGACAACTTCATCAACCCGGACCGCCTGAGCGGGCTCGAGAAGAAGACCATAAAAGAGGCGTTCAGGGTAATCTCGACGGTGCAGGAGCAGATAATCGAGCGGTACAAGCAGATGATATGGTGAGGGCATGAACGCATTGTCGAGGTTTCTTAACAGGCAGGCTCACGTTGACCGGCCGGTATCCGAGTCCGGGTTCGTCGTCCTGGACACCGAGCTTACCGGCCTGGACGAGAAGTCCGACTCGATAGTCTCGATAGGCGCGGTCAGGATGACCGGCGGCAGCATAAGGGCGGGAGAGACGTTTTACCGCCTGACGAGGCCCAAGACGGCGCTCACCCGCGCGAGCGTGGTCATCCACGGCATCACGCCGTCGGACGTGATGGAGGAGGGCCGCATAGAGGACGTCCTGACGGACCTCGTGACGTTCGTGGGCGGCGACGTAATCGTCGGCCACTGCGTCTCGATTGACATGGAGTTCATCGGGCGCGAGATGAATAAGCACATGGGCAAGGGCCTTGACAACCCCGCCATCGACACCCTCTCTCTCTACGGCTGGGCAAAAAAGCGCGGCGTGATGCCCGAGGGCGGGAAGTCCGGCCCGCCCGACTACAGGATATACGCGATAGCGGGCCTACTTGGCGTCCCGGTAAACGGGGCGCACAACTCGCTGATGGACGCATACATCACCGCCCAGGTGTTCCAGAGGTTCATGCCTCTGCTGGCACAGGGCGGTATAACACAACTCGACGATCTTCTCAAAATAGGGGCGCCCGGAAAAGGAGGTGAGTATTTCGGCGGCTCGGGCGGGCTCCAGAACTTTTAGATACGGCAACATAACGGAGGTAAGACAATGACATCCAAGACCAAGAAAGACATACTGAACGACGAAGACTTCAAACAGATGGCGTCCACCAAGAACACCATATCGCTGGTGCTTACGGTGATAGAGCTGGTGGTCTACTTCGGGTTCATCGCGCTCATCGCGTTCAACAAGGAGTTCCTCGCGCAGGACCTCTCCGGCAGCATAACCTACGGCATACCCATCGGCATAGGCGTCATAGTGTTCTCGTGGCTCGTCACCGGCATCTACGTGCAGTGGGCGAACGGCAGCTACGACGACATGGTCGAAAAAGTCAAAGCGAAGATAGGAGACTGAAATGACAGAGTCTATCATAGGACAGCTTAACCCGGTAGCCATCACGTTCTTCTTCCTGTTCGTCGCCGCGACGCTCGGCATCACGTACTGGGCGGCAAAGAGGACAAGGACCACAAAGGAGTTCTACGCGGCGGGCAGGAGCATCACCGGCTTCCAGAACGGCCTGGCCCTGGCGGGCGACTACATGAGCGCGGCCTCATTCCTCGGCATCGCCGGCCTGGTCGCCACGAAGGGTTACGACGGACTCATCTATTCCATAGGCTTCCTCGTAGGGTGGCCGATAGTCATGTTCCTCATAGCAGAGCCGCTCCGTAACCTCGGCAAGTACACATTCGCCGACGTCGTCGCGTACAGGCTGAAGCAGAGGCCGATTAAGGCCGCGGCCGCGCTCGGCTCGCTCACCACCGTGCTCTTCTACCTCATCGCGCAGATGGTCGGCGCGGGCACGCTGGTCAAGCTCCTGTTCGGGTTGCCGTTCGAGCTCGCGGTCGTCGTGGTCGGAATACTCATGATGGCCTACGTCCTGTTCGGCGGCATGCTTGCGACCACTTGGGTACAGATAATAAAGGCGGTGCTCCTCCTCGGCGCGGCCACCGTCCTCGTCGTCATGGTCCTTGCGAGCGAAGGGATAAACTTCAGCTACAACAACCTGTTCGGCAGGGCCAAGGACCTCTACGGACACGGCTTCCTGGAGCCGGGCGGCCTCGTGTCCAACCCGCTCGACGCCATATCGCTCGGCATCGCCCTGATGTTCGGCACCGCCGGACTCCCGCACATCCTGATGAGGTTCTACACCGTCCCGAACGCGAAGGAGGCCAGGAAGTCGGTCTTCTACGCGACCGGCTTCATCGGCTACTTCTACATACTGACCTTCACCATCGGCTTCGGCGCGGCGGTCCTGGTCGGCAAGGACCTGATAATGGGCATAGACAAGGGCGGCAACATGGCTGCGCTGATGCTGGCCGAGGTCATGGGCGGCAGCGTCTTCCTCGGCTTCCTCGCCGCGGTCGCCTTCGCCACGATACTCGCGGTCGTTGCGGGCCTGACGCTCGCGGGCGCCTCCGCCCTCTCGCACGACCTGTATGTCGGCGTCGTCCGTAACGGCGTGTCCAACGAGAAGGACGAGGTCAAGGTGGCAAAGGCCGCGACGGTCATCCTCGGCGTACTCGCCATGATGTTCGGCATCCTGTTCAAGGGCCAGAACGTCGCGTTCATGGTCGGCCTCGCATTCGCCATCGCGGCGAGCGCGAACTTCCCGGCGCTCCTCATGTCCATAGTCTGGAAGAGGTTCACGACCACCGGCGCGGTCGCCAGCATGCTGACCGGCCTCGTCCTCGCGGTCGTCCTCATCGTGCTGTCTCCGACGGTATGGGTGGACGTCATCCACTCCAAGGAGAAGGCCGCCGCCGAGGCGCAGGTAAAGGAGGCGGAGACCGCTTCCAAGGCCAAGGTCGCGGCATACGAGGCGGGCAAGGTACAGGGCGCGGCCCTGGCACCGGAGCAGCTTGCACTGAACGCCGCCGCTGACGCGGCGATAACCTCCGAGAAGGCCGCGTTCGACGTCGTGAAGAAGGACATCATGTCGCAGGTCCCGGCCCCGATAGTCCCGCTCAAGAACCCGGCGATATTCTCGCTCGTGGGCGCGTTCCTCGTGGGAATAGTCGTGTCGCTCCTTGGCGCCGAGAAGGCGGCGGAGGAGAAGTTCGAGGACGAGAAGCTCAGGACTTACCTGGGCGTCGGCGCGGAGTAGATGTAAAGACGCCCCAAAGAACCCTCACCCCCAACCCCTCTCCCGGTAGGAGAGGGGAGAATAAGGTAAGCCCTCACCCCCAACCCCCTCTCCCACAAGGGGAGAGGGGGATTAAAGATGTACCCTCTCCCTTCAATGGGAGAGGGTGGCCCGAAGGGCCGGGTGAGGGATGGTTTCTGAGGCGCGGGTGAATCCGATGGTCACTTTTTACACAACCGAAAGGAGTTTCAGGCAATGCGGTTTATCTACACGGCAATACTGGCGCTGTCGCTGACGGTCCTCGCGGCTGTCCCCGCCTTCGCGGACGGGCAGTCTTTCAACGGCACGCTTCTCGACATACTCCACAGCAAGGGCGTGATAGACGACGCCTCGTACATCCAGGTGAAGGACGCGCAGGCAAGAGGCGACATGGGCGCCAACCAGATGCTCGCCGACATACTGTTCAACAAGGGCGTCATAGACGAGGCGTCGTACAAGATGCTCTCGGCGAAGGCGGCGGACGAGAAGGCCGCCCTGAGCACTGCGATGAACACCGCGCCGCAGTCCACCGCCGTGGCTCCCAAGCCTGCCGACGACCGCCCGATGGCTGAGGTCCTCGCGGCCGCCGAGGACGGGTTCGCGCGCCTCACCGGCGACAAGGTCAAGATGAAGATAGGCTCCTGGATGCAGTTCGGCTGGCTGAGCGACGACCTCGGCAACTCGACCTACTTCCCCGGCGTGGCCAACGGCGCATCCGCGACCTCCGCCAACCAGTTCTACGCCCGGTACGCGAGGCTCTATTTCAACGGCAAGCTCGACGACAAGATAGGCTTTCGCGTTATGTTCGACGCGGCCCCGACGAGTTCGACCGTATTCAGGGACGCCTTCGTATACTTCGACCACATACCGTACGCGAAGGTGACGCTCGGACAGTACCTCACGCCGTTCGGCGACGAGGTGTGGCGTGCCCCGATGGACGTCCCGACGATCAACTACTCGATGGCCTCCACCTTCATACAGGTGCCTACGTCGAGGTCGCTCGGCGTGATGCTCTCCGGCAAGTACGCAGGCAAGACGGAGTCCGGCCGCCCGTACAGCGTCGGATACGGCCTGTCGGCCATCAACGGCGCGGTCGCGGCCGGGACGACCGCCGGCACGGACGACAACGACTACAAGGACGTGATGGGGCGCGTGTACGTAAACCCGTTCGTCGAGGGGCTGTCCGTCGGCGGATCGTTCTATACCGGCCAGACCAGGCACGTCCTCGCCGGGCTCGAGTCCAACAGGGCGCACCAGCGCTGGGCGACGGAGTTCGACTACGCGCCTTCCTTCGCCAAGGGCCTGACTCTTCGGGGCGAGTACATGTGGCAGAAGAGGTTCTTCACCAACGGCGGCATGAACAGGTACGCCGACGCCAAGGGCTGGTACGCAACTGGCGCGTACAGGATATCCGGCCTCGAAGGCAGCGCGAAGTTCCTGAACGACCTCGAACCGGTCATCCGCTACGAGGAGTTCGACGAGGACACCACCATCCCGGACAACGAGCGCGACAAGGCCACGCTCGGCTTCAACTATTATTTCAACAAGTACACCAGGCTTATGGTAAACTATGAAATGGTCGAGGCCGGCAGGAAGCTGAACAACTTTACGCTCCAGGGCTCGGACAACAGCAACTTCGACCACAACACGCTGACCACGGCGGTCCAGGTCTGGTTCTAATATCACAGGTTACAGGAGGATGACAGGATGTCCGACAAAGGCATAGAGGTGCATCTCGACGAGCAGAGGGTGTTCCCGCCGCGCGAGCGGTTCTCGATGAACGCCCACGTCAAGAGCATCGAAGAGTACGAGAGGCTTTACAAGTGGTCCGTCGAGGACCCGGAGGACTTCTGGGCGGAGATGGCGGAGCAGAACCTCGTCTGGTACAAGAAGTGGGACAAGGTGCTGGAGTACGACTTCCACAAGCCCGAGATAAAGTGGTTCAAGGGCGGGAAGCTGAACGCGTCGTACAACTGCCTCGACAGGTACGTATCGGCCCCGGCCTTCAGGAACAAGGCGGCGCTCATCTGGGAGGCGGACGACGGCTCGTACAAGACATACACCTACCAGCAGCTCTACCGCGAGGTCAACCGCTTCGCAAACGTCCTGAAGAAAAGGGGCGTGAAGAAGGGCGACCGGGTGACCATCTACCTGCCGATGGTGCCGGAGCTGACGATCTCCATGCTCGCATGCGCCCGCATCGGCGCGATTCACAGCATCGTATTTGGCGGGTTCTCGGCAAGCTCGCTCCGGGACAGGATACAGGACTGCCACTCGTCTCTCCTCATCACGGCGGACGAGGGCGTGAGGGGCGGCCGCCACGTCCCGCTCAAGGTCAACGCGGACGAGGCGCTGAACGAATGCCCGTCGGTCAAGACGGTCATAATGCTGAGCCGCTCCGGGAACAAGAACATAGACATGGAGCCCGGCCGCGACTTCTCGTGGGACGCTGAGATGTCCGCACCGGACGTCGCCAACTACTGCGAGCCGGAGTGGATGGACGCGGAGGACCCGCTGTTCATCCTGTACACATCAGGCTCGACCGGAAAGCCCAAGGGCGTCCTCCACACCACCGGCGGCTACATGCTCTACACCAACCTTACGTTCCGGTGGATATTCGACTACAAGCAGGAGGACATACACTTCTGCACCGCGGACATCGGCTGGGTCACCGGACACAGCTACATCGTGTACGGGCCGCTAAGTAACGGCGCGACCACGCTGATGTTCGAGGGCGTCCCGACCTACCCGAACGCGGGGCGGTTCTGGGACATAGTGGACAAGTACGGCGTGAACATATTCTATACCGCCCCGACCGCCATAAGGGCGCTCATGAAGGAAGGTGAGAAGTGGGTCAAGGACTACGACCTCTCCTCGCTCCGGGTGCTTGGCACCGTCGGCGAGCCGATAAACCCCGAGGCCTGGATGTGGTACCACAGGAACATCGGCAAGGAGAAGCTTCCGATTGTCGATACGTGGTGGCAGACCGAGACCGGCGGAATACTCATCAGCGCGCTTCCCGGCGCGACGAAGCTCAAGCCGGGCTCGGCCACAAGGCCGTTCCCCGGCGTCAAGCCCAGGATACTCCGGGAGGACGGCTCCGAGGCCGCGCCTAACGAGGGCGGCTACCTCGTCATAGAGCACCCGTGGCCGGGCATGCTCCGTGGCACATACGGCGACCCGGAGAACAAGCGCATCAAGGACGTCTACTTCAGCCGGTTCCCCGGCGTATACTTCTCCGGCGACGGCGCGAGGGTTGACGAGGACGGTGATTACTGGCTGATGGGCCGCATCGACGACGTCCTGAACGTCTCCGGCCACAGGCTGGGCACGGCCGAGGTGGAGTCGGCTCTCGTCTCTCACGAGGCTGTCGCGGAGGCCGCGGTCGTCGGGTACCCGCACGACATCAAGGGCGAAGGCATCTACGTATACGTCACGCTGAAAGACGGGTTCGAGCCGTCCGACGACCTGAAGAAGATACTCACCGGCCACGTCCGCGCGGTGATCGGCCCCATAGCTACGCCGGACAAGCTCCAGTTCGCGCCGGGGCTGCCCAAGACCAGAAGCGGGAAGATTATGAGGCGCATACTCAGGAAGATAGCCTGGGGCGAGGTAGGGGAGCTGGGCGACACGTCCACGCTCGCCGACCCGGCCGTGGTGGACAACCTGGTCGCAGGCAGGCTGTAGGCGGCCTGTCTTTGCGAGGAGTCCCGCGAGTTGCGGGACGACGCGGCAACCTGAGCAAACAAAGATGGCCCCGCGAAAGCGGGGCCATCTTTGTTTGATGCACCATCAAATCCCGGCCCTCTCAGGTGTTATACTTTATAGTGAGCGAGGCGCTGTCATGAGCATCAGGGAGGCAGTCGTATATCCGTTCGCCAGGAAGTTCTTTGCCGGTGAGAGCCTCTCGGATGCAGTCTCCCGTGTCCGGGGGCTGAACGCAAAGGGCATGGGCGCGAGCGTCGACTTCCTGGGCGAGGACGTCACGAACTCAGCAGAGGCGGACGCCGCGTTCGAGGAGTACGCGCGCGCGATACACTCGGTAAAGCGGGAGGGCCTCGGCGCCTCGGTATCGGTAAAGCTCACCCACATTGGCCTTGACATGGGCCGCGAAATCGCGGAGAATAACGCACTGAAGCTTGCAGCCCAGGCGGAGGCCGAAGGCCTATTCCTCTGGCTGGACATGGAAGGTTCGCGCCACACGGAAAACATCCTCGGCGTGTACCGCGAACTCATCAGGCTGCACAGGGGCATGGTCGGCGTGGCGATACAGGCGTCGCTTCTGCGCTCCTGGAGGGACATACGCTCGCTCGTCCCTGAGGGCGGTATCATACGCCTGGTCAAGGGGGCGTACGACGAGCCTCCGGAAATCGCGCTCCAGGACATGGCCGACATCCGCGCCCAGTTCACCGGGATGATGGTATACCTGTTCGACAGCGGGTCGCGGTTTGCCGTCGGAACGCACGACAAGGCGCTGGTCGAGACCGCGCTGAAGATAGCGGGCGCGCGCCGCGCGCCGTTCGAGTTCCAGATGCTTATGGGGATGCGGGACCGCCTCAAGAGGCAGCTTGTCCGGGACGGTTTCCGGGTCGTAGAGTATGTCCCCTACGGCACGGAATGGTACGGCTACGGGATGCGGCGTCTCAAGGAGAAGCGCAGGAACATCCTGTACATGGCCGAGGGGCTGGCTGGGAGATAAATCAATTTGTCGTCATTCCCGCCCCGGCTTCAGGCATACCGGGGTAAACTCCGGCGGGAATCCAGGAATTGGCTTTTGTGTAGGGGTCCCGCACCTTGTGCGGGATGCCCGCCCTGATTTTGTAGGGCGCGACGCCCCCGGCGCGCCGGATTGCAAAGGGCCGGCCCGTGTGTCGGCCCTTGTAATAAAACCGCCCGATGAATCGGGCAGCTACAACCGACAGGCGGATTCTTAGCATCACTCAGAATGACACCTTAACGCCAAGGATACAGTACATGCCCGACTTCTACCACGGCCTCGCCAAGTTCTCGCTGACCTGCTTCGGCCCGCTCGCGCTCATATCGATCCTGCTGATGTACATCAGCGTCTACCGCTCGACAGGCAAGCCGCCGCACGTCGCGGGCATCGTCTTCACATACGTCCGCCAGAGCACCGCGAAGAAGGGCCACCCCGGCGTCCTCACATACCTGCTCATCGTATGCGGCTTCTTCTTCGTCGTCTCGATGATCGGCCTCTTCGTGATGGACGTCATGAAGAAATAGCCCTTGAATGCTCTCACCTGTACCTCCCACGAACCCAAATATGTCTTGAAATCACGCCTGCGTTAAAGTACAATATACTGGGCTTATAGGACTATTTTCTCAAGCTGTACGAACACTTTACGATGTCGAAACGAAAAAAAAACGGGCCGGGCCGGAGGGCCTCCGCAGGCGGGGCCGATGCCGGAAGCCGGTCCGTGTCCGCCTTTGGGCTGTCCCCGGAGGAACTCTACCGCCGGGGCTCGCGTTCATTCGGTGACAGGGACTACAAGGCCGCGCGGGGATACCTCGAACGCTACGTGGAACTGCGTCCCGGCGACGCCTCCGCGTTCCACCTGCTCGCGCGTACATGCATCCTGCAGGACACGGAGTTCGCGCGGGCGGAGGAATGCCTCAGGCAGGCGCTGGAGCTCGACCCGGCGGGCGAGACGACGTACCTGGAGACGCTCGGGACGCTGTACATGCGCCGCAGCCTGTTCGCGCGCGCCGAGGAGACGTTCGCCTACGCCCTGTCGATAGACAGGAAGCTCGACCAGAAACACACCGGCGTCCTGGAATACTACCACGGCCTCGCAAGGAAGAAGGCGGAGGACGCGGGCACCGACGGCACGGACGAGGAGGGCAGGCCGGACTTCCTGCGGACGGAGCTCGACCGCTGGGACATGAGGCGCAGGCAGGCGCTGTTCGTGCTTCCGTCGGTCGTGACCCACATCATCCTGTTTCTTGTTATGGGGTTCCTGTTCACGCACGACCTGCGGGTAGAGGACACGTTCAAGGAGGACTTTACATACGTCGACGTGGGCGCCGGGGAAGAGCCGATGCCGGATGAGACCGAGGCTCAGGCGACCGCGCCCCAGGCGGCCGAGGCCGAAAGCAGGCCCTCCAGAAGCGGCACGGGGCAGGCACGCGACGTAAAGACCGCGAGCATGGAAAAAGGCGGAAGCGCGGTGTCGCCCGGCCAGGCGAGGCTCGGCGAGTCCGGCGCCGGCCCGGAGCGCGCGCAGGTTGGTGAAAAGGCAAGTGGAGACATCGGCCAGGACGGGGGGCCGGAGGATATTGCAGCGCAGGCGATGGGCGGCGAGAAGGGCCTCGACGTCGCGTCAGCACCTCGGTCTTCAACGCACGGGATAAGCGGCGACGTGGACCTCTTGAAGAGGAGCCTCGGCGGCGCGGCGGGAGGCGGCGCGGCCTCTGCCGGAGGCGGACGGGCCGCCGACGTCGGCGGAATATCCGAGAGGGGCGGAAGCTCCGCGCCGGCCCAGTCAGGCGATGGCGACGGGATATTCATGGGGGGCGACAAAGGCTCCCGTGGCAAGGGTTTCAGCAAGGGCAGGGGCAGCCTGAAAGGCGGCGATGCGCCGTCTCAAGGAGGTGGCCCGGCGGGCCTTGCGGGGGGCGGAGAAAAGGGCCTCGACGTAGGCTCGTCCGGCGCGCGCAGTTTAAAAGGACAGGGAATCGAGGCGGGCGACCTGATGGCGCGCGGCCTCGGCATAGATACGGGCGGCTCACGGTCGTCCGCGACCGGCAGGTCTGGCGGAGGCGCGGGCTCGCTCCGCTCCGTGGATAGGGGCGAGGGGGTCGCCGCTGATGGCGGAGCGGGCGGACTTGCGGGGGTTGGCGCCGAGTCCGGCGCGCGCGGCGGCATCGGCGGAGGCAAGCAGCGAGGCAGCATTTCGGCGGGCGGCGCGGGCGGGCCAGGCTCTGTCAGGGCACTCGGCGGCGGCGAGCGCGGCATCGACCTACCGGCCGGCGGCGCGGGCGGCGGCAGAAAAGGTCTCGCGGACGCGGCCCCGTCGATAAGGGGCCTCGACATGGGCGCGGGCGGCGCGTCCGGCGGCAAGGGCGCAGGGCGAACAGGCGGCGTAAGCCTCGCTGGCATAGAAGGCAGGGGAAAGGGCGCGGCCCCGGCCACCCCCGGCGCGGGTACGGCGGCATCGGGCGCGGACGGCTCCGGCGCGGGTTACAGCCCCGGCTCGTTGACCGGCAAGAGGTCGGGCGGCACGCTCGGCGGGCCGGGCGCGGGCAAAGGCAAGGGCGAGTCCGGCGGTCTGTTCGCGGGCTTGTCGAAGAAGGTTTCGGACTTCTTGGGCGGCGGCGGACGTGGCGGGGGCGCGGGTGACGCGGGCGCGGGCGATATGCGCGTCGGCGACCTCTCCGGGCTTGCACCGGCAGGCGGCTCGGGCAGTGACAAGGGCCAGGGCGGAGGCGGCGCGGGCGGCAAGGGTGCCGGCGGCGTCCGGCTCGGAAGCGGAGAAAAGGCGCGTGTTATCGCGCCCGGCTCAGGAGGCTCCGGCAGCGGCCTGTCCGGGGGCGGCAGGGCCGCCGACGCGGACGGCAAGCGCATGGCCGCGGGCGCGCTCGGCGTGCCGGGCGGCGCGGGCGACGAGCGTTACGCGTCAGCGGGCAGGGTCAAGGGGCGTCAGCAGGAGGGCGACAAACAGGCGGCACTGTCCGGAGGGCGCGGCCTTGCGAAGCCGTCCGAGGGCCCGGTGGTATCAATCGTAACACCCGCGCCCGGCGACACGAAGAGCCTGTCCCAGGTAGTCACCGGCACGGTCTCCAACTGGGCCGCGCGTAAGGCCACGCTCACGGTCAACAACGACTCCAGGGTCATATCCGTCGAGCGGGGAAACTTCGAGGCGGTGGTCTCGCTCAGGAAGGGCAGGAACGTCATCACTGTGATGGCCTTCGACCTTCACGGAAACGTCGGCAAGGACATGGTCACGGTGGACTACGTCGAGCCGACCGCCGGGTCGCCGGTAAACATACTCTCCCCCAGGGACGGCCAGGTGTTCGACGTGAGCGAGCGAAGCGTCGTCACCGTCAAGGGCACGATAGGCGACCAGGACATCAAGCGGGCGAAGCTGATATTCAACGGCAACCCGATGGACATCATAGTGGACCGGGGCTACTTCGAGCAGAAGGTCGCGCTGGTCGAGGAGAAGAACACCCTGCTGGTCGAGGCGGTCACGGCGGACGGCGAGGTCTCCCGGAGCGGGATGGTCACGGTCAACACGATGAACGCGCGTCCCAAGGACGTGATGGTCATACTGGGCTGGGACAAGCCGCACGCCGACATGGACCTCCACATATACGGCCCGCTCGGCGGACACACGTTCTACAAGAACCCGAACATATACGAGTCGCGCGAGGCCATCGCGGGCGCGCAGCTCGAACAGGACGCGAAAGGCAACTTCGGCCCGGAGGTCTTCACGCAGGAGCGCACCGACAAGGGCACGTACACCATAAAGTCCAACTACTACTACAGCGGCGGCGACGGCAACTCCAACGCCACCGTCACGGTCATACTTTACGGAGACAACCCGTCCCGGAGGATAGTCCGGGTCTTCGGCCCCCACCTGCAGGTGGACACGAAGACCGGCGAGGACACCTGGGAGGTAACCAAGTTCAAGATGCCCGAGGGCATCTTCCTGGAGGACTGACGCATATGAAGAAGACGTTTGCCGCGTTCTTGGCCGCCCTTGTCATGACGCTATGTGCAGTGCCCGCGCGGGCGGAGACCCCGGACGAACTGATGAGGACCGCCGTCCAGCTTTATCAGAACGCGGACTACGACCTGGCCGCCGGCCAGTTCGAGAAGTTCATCGAGAGTTACCCCGGAGACCCCAAGGCCCCGGACGCGCTGTACGGCCTGGGCGAGTCCTATTTTGCGCGGGGCGCGGTAAAGGAGTCGCTCGCCACGTTCGACAGGCTCCTGACTGAGTTCCCCAAAACCGCGAAGGCCGCCGACGCGGCCATCAGGAAGGGCGACTGCCAGTACCTGCTCAGGGAATACACGAAGGCGGTCGAGGCATACAAGTCCTTCCTCGCGGCATATCCCGAAAGCCCGCTCGGCGCGGACGCCTGCTTCATGATGGGCCATTCGTACTCGAAGCTCGAAGACTACGAAAAGGCGGGCAGCGCGTTCGCGTCGGTCTACACGAAGTACCCGGCGAGCGCACGTGCGGTCGAGTCCGCCTTCCTCGCGGGCGAGTCCCTGTCGCAGGCCGGGGACCATGACGGCGCGTCCAAGGGCTACGCATACGTCCTGGAAAAGGACCCGGACGGCAAGTACGGTGACCGCGCCTCGTTCAGCATGGCGGAGTCGGCGTTTCTCGCGGGCGACTACGTCGCGGCGAAGAAGGGGCTGGAGGCGTTTCTGGCCAAGTACCCCGACTCGGAAGACGCGCCACTTGCGAGGATGGAGCTGGGCGACGTGTACCTCAAGTCGGGCGACGTCGAGAACGCGCTCATCCAGTACGACATGTTCGAGAACAAGTACACCGCGCACGAGCTTCTGCCGGACGTCGAGTACCGCGTGGCCGAGGCGTACTATCAGAAGAAGCAGTACGCGAAGGCGGTGGACAAGTACCTCGGGCTTATCGGGAAGTACCCGGTCGGTACGGGGAGCGACAGATACCTGCACGGGCTGGGCTGGGCGTACTTCAAGCAGGAAAGGCTGGACGACTCGCTCGACGCGTTCTCAAGGCTCATCGAGACCGCGCCGGACTCCGGCTACGTCCCTGCCTCTCTCCTGAAGGCAGGCGAGATAAAGACCAGGAAGTCCGACTACACGGGCGCGGCCGAGGCCTTCAGGAAGGCGATAGCGAAGACGGACGACAGGCAGACGACCCGGACGGCCAGGTACGGCCTCGCCTGGGCGTACTACCAGGAGCGCAAATACGCGGAGGCCGCAGTGCCCCTGGAGGAGATACTCGCCGAGGACAGTACCGCGCAGGACGCGCTCGACTCGAAGTACCTGCTTGCGAGGTGCAGGCTTTACGCGGGCAACTTCCTGCCCGCGATAGAAGGGTTCGCGGACGTCGCGGACAGACACCCGGAAAGCCCGCTCGCCCCGGACGCGCTGATGGGCCTTGCCGAGGCCTACGAGCGGCACGAGGAGCTGTACAAGGCGATAAACTCGTACAAGCGCCTCATAAAGGACTACCCGGACTCGACGCGCAAGGCGGAGGCGTACTTCAACATAGGCCGCGACTACCTCGAGCACGAGAACTACGCGCAGGCGGTCGAGGGCTTCCGGGAGCTGCTCTCAGGCATGCCCGGCTCCGAGTTCCACGAACGCGCGTACTTCGGCATCGGCGAGGCGTACTACGGCTCGAAGGACTATGCCAATGCGGCGGCCAACTACGACGCCTACCTGACGAAGTACCCGAAAGGCGCGCTCCGTGACCAGGCAGTATACGGACTCGCGTGGTCGAGGATGGGGACAAAGGAATACCAGGCCGCGATGGACGGCTTCGAGAGGCTGATAAAGGAGTACCCGTCGAGCCCGCTCGCGGCCGACTCCAGGCTGGAGATAGGCGAGGCGCTGTACGCGCTGGAGCGATACCAGGAGGCGGCGGCGGTGTACAGGTCGGTCATGGACAAATACCCCGGCACCGAGCCCGCGCGCAAGGCCGGCTACGTCCACGCATGGGCGCTGATGAAGACCGGGAACGACAAGGACGCGGCGGCGGGCTTCGAGGCCTTCGTCTCGGGTAACCCGTCCGACCCGCTCGCGCCGGAGGCCGACTACCAGAGGGCGCTCATCCTCGTGAGACAGGGGAAAAAGGAGGATGGCGCCGCCCTCCTAAAGAAGCTCTCCGTCTCGCAGTCCGGGAACGAGCTGGGCTCGCGCGCGACGCTCCAGCTCGCCAAGGTGCTTGGCTCCGAGGGCGGGCAGGACGCAGCCGCGATGCTCGGCGAGCTGGCGAAGAGCGGGTCGTCCGACATAAGCGAAGAGGCGGCCTTTCAACTCGGCCTCGTGCGGTTCAACGAGGGGCGGTTCTCCGAGGCATCGGACTCCCTGTCCGGGTTCCTTGCGTCCTACCCCTCCGGCAGGTACACGGTCCGGGCGAGGTTCTACCTGGGCCTTTCTAACCTGAACCTGAAGGATTACGCGAAGGGGGCGGACGAACTGGCCAAGGTCGTCGAGGCGGGCGAGTCCGAAGTCCTCGCGGACGCGGTCTACTGGCTCGCGGATACATACTACAACCTCGGCCGCTTCGACGATTCGCTCAGGATGTATGACCGGTTCGTATCTCAGTATCCCGCGAACCCGCTCCTGCCTGAGGCAAGGTACGGACGCGCGTGGGCCTATGACAAGCTCGGCAGGCCGGACGAGGCAGCGGCCGCGTTCAAGGACGTCGCGGGCGCATACCCCGACGGCCCGCACGCGGCCGAGTCATGGTACAAGGCGGGCGAGTACGCATACAGGCGCAAGGACCATGCGGAGGTCGTCACGGCCTTCTCCGAATACCTGAAACTCAGGCGCACCGGAGACCTTGTCGCGGACGCGAACTACCAGATGGGAGAAGGGCTCGCGGCGCTCGGCAGGGACGACGAGGCGGCCAAGGCGTTCATTGCAGCGTCGGCGTCCGGCGGGCCGCTTTCCGCACCGGCGGCATTGAAGGCGGGCGGCCTGCTCGAAAAGCTCGGGCGACCAGACGAGGCGGCGGCGCAGTACGACATCGCCGCCGGCTCTCCGGACTATACCGCCGAGGCGCTGGTCGGCAAGGGCCGCTCTCTCGTCGCGTCGAAGAAATACGACGACGCGCTCGTGGCTCTCGGCAAGGCCTCGGACGCCACGGCGACGGACGACGTGAGGGCCGAGGGCTACCTGCTCGCGGGCCGGGCGTACTTTGCGAAGGACTCGTTCAAGGATGCGGTGGTCGAGTACACGAAGTGCATCGTCCTGGGCGAGACGCAGTCGAAGCCTGACGCGATGATGGGCGTGGCGGACTGCTATGCGGAGCTGGGCGAAAAGGACAAGGCGGCCGCCGCCTACAGGAAGTACATCGACTCGTACCCCGCGGGCGGCAGGAGGCCTGAGGCCGAGGCCGCGCTGGCCGGACTTGGAGGCTGACGTCATGAAGAGGAGAACGGCCGTCCTGTGTCTTGTGGCCGCGCTTACCGCGCAGCCGTGCGAGTGCGCCCTTGCCGGGACGTCCGGAAATCCTGCTGAGCGTCCTGCTGAGCGTCCGGCGGACGCCTCACGGGGAGGGATGCAGGGCGGTCCGGGCGGTTCCGGGACTGCTTACATGCAGTCGCTGAAGGACGACGACCCGCTGGTCAGGCAGGGCTCCGCGCGCGCACTAGGCGAGTCGCTGGACAAAAGCGCCGGCCCCGCGCTGGCTGACGTCCTCGGAGGAGACGGAGAAGAGTCGGTCAGGCTCGCCGCGCTCGGCGCGCTCGTCGCCATCGGGGACAGGTCATTTCTGGCCTATTACGTCCGCGCCATAAAGGACAGGAGCGAGCTTGTCAGGAGGAGCGCGGCGGAGGCGATGTCCGGCCTTTGGGACGAGACCGCTCACAGCGCGCTGATGGGCGCCCTGAACACCGACCCCTCTCCCAAGGTCAGGCGCTCAGCGGCGCTCGCGCTCGGGAACCCGGGCATACTGGGTAAATACAGCGCGCACGGCTGGAACCGGACGGCCGACACAGAGGACGCTCTCTCAGACGCCCTGAGGGCCGACGAGAGCTACGAGGTGCGGGCCATGGCCGCGTCGCAGCTCGGAAGGTTCGAGGGCCCGAAGTCCCTGGCCGCGCTGATGGACGCCCTGGAGCACGACAAGAACTCATCCGTCCGGGCCGCCGCCGCCGAGTCGCTCGGGATGCGGGGCGACAAGCAGGCGGTGGACAAGCTCATCTCCGCGCTGTACTTCGAGAAGGACGAGACCGCGCTCGTGGCCGCGATGAAGGCGCTAAAGTTCACAGGGGACGCACGGATGGGCGAGCCGCTGGTCGAGGCGCTCCGCTCCGGCAGTCCCAAGGTGCGCTGGCAGGCGATAGACACGATAGAGTCAGTACGTCCGGACTCCGCAGTCAGGATGCTTCAGGACATCGCCGCCGACAAGTACGAGTCCGACGGCGTCCGCGCGAAGGCCGAGGAGGCGCTGCAGTTGATGGGGGTGTATTAGGCCCTCACCCCCGGCAAATGCTCTCCCTCACCCCCGGCCCCTCTCCCGGGAGGAGAGGGGTGTAACAGGGTATTCCCGCATCGCGGGAATGGGTTAATTGTAGGGTGGGCTATGCCCACCAATTCTTCAAGTTGTAGCTGCCCGATTCATCGGGCGTATTTGTAGGGTGCCCCGGCTTTAGGCATACCGGGGCAGGCTGTGCCCTCGGCGCGCCGTTCCGTTTGTCGTCATTCCCGCGAAGGCGGGAATCCAGGAAGTTGTTTTTTTTTAATGTAGGGGCAGGCCCCCGTGCCTGCCCTGGTTTTAAGGCAGGGCACCCACAGGGGGGTGCCCCTACACAAGAACATGACGGGCCGACACGACGGTCGGCCCCTACAGGTGGAGACCCCTCACCCCAGCCCCTCTCCCGCGAGGAGAGGGGATTGTTAAAGGCCAAGGACACAAATGCCCGACACCAGCAAACTCGTCACCACCCTCAAGGCCGTCTACAACGTAAACCTCGCAGCGAAGCCGGGCGAGCGGGTGCTGGTCTTCACCGACCTGATACCCGACGGCGCGGATATAGAGCCGGTCGAGCAGGGCAGGCGCGAAGGCCTAGTCCGCGTCGCCCGCGCGGCGCGTGATGCGGGTGAGGAACTCGGCCTCACGATAAGGTATTCCGAGTTCATAGCCCTGGGAAGCCACGGCACCGAGCCTGATGAAGGCCTCTGGCGGCTGTCGTTCGGTGACGAGGCCGTGGACGCGCTCAAGGGAGCGGGCCTCCTCGCGGTAATCCGCGAGAAGAAGGCGACGCCGGAGCATATCGCAAAGGCGAGGGAGATAATCTGCACGCACAAGTCCGGCGCTGTCAACGCCGTAATCGCGCTGTCCAACTACTCGACCAGCCACACGCGGTACAGAGACCTGCTTACGTCCGAGACCGGGGCAAGATACGCGAGCATGCCGCTCTTCGAGGAGGATATGCTCTGGGGCTCGATGGACGTGGACTGGGACAAGGTCGCCGACCGCACCCGCAGGGTCGCGGCCGCGATGCGGGGTGCGGAGACCGCGCATGTCACTACCGCGGACGGCACGGACATCACGTTCAGCATCGAGGGCAGGCCGGCCAGGGAAGACACCGGCATGCTCCGGGAGCCGGGGAGTTTCAGCAACCTGCCTGCGGGCGAGGTCTACACCGCGCCGGTCGAGGGCACCGCGAACGGCGTCCTCGTCATCAACTGGGCGCCCAACTTCAGGCTGGCATCCCCGCTCCGGGTGACGGTGGTGGACGGCCGGGCGGCGAAGGTCACCGGCGACGACCCGTACAGGGAGCGTCTCGTCGAGGGCCTCGACAGGTTCCCGGACAACCGTAACATCGCAGAACTCGGCATAGGCACGAACGACAGGGCGACTAGGCCGGATAACATCCTCGAGTCCGAGAAGATACTCGGCACGGTGCACATGGCGTTCGGCGACAACAGCTCGATGGGCGGCGTCGTCAGCACCCCGTTCCACCAGGACTTCGTGTACTTCGGCCCGACGCTCACGGTATTCAAGGCCGGGGCCGGGACAGTGATACTGAAAGACGGGAAGCTGGTCGTGTAACTTGTAGGGTGGGCTACGCCCACCGATCGTCATTCCCGCCCCGGTTTTAGGCATACCGGGGTAAACTCCGGCGGGAATCCAGGAACTTGCAACTTCCTGGACCCCGTGTCAAGCACGGGGAGACAAGAGCACTTATAATACCTGGTGGTAATGAAAGAACTGTTCAACAGGTTCAGGAGGTCCGGGCACATGCCGCTTGCGGTGATGGCGGCTGTGTCCGTGCTCTCGCTTGTATTCATCTATGCGCATTACACGAAGGCCAGCGCGGAGCGCGGCCGCGCATACGACGCGGATAAGGTCCGGGCGGCCCGGTATTCGGCGACGCGTGTCCGGCAGTTCCTGGAGGGTGAGCGCGACAACCTCGCGGGCATCTCCGCCGCCCTTTCGCTTGCCGGTGACATCGGCAGGGGCAGGCCGCTTGCCGAGGCGCAGTTCTGGTCCGGCGTCAGGAAGCGCAAGCTCGTGTCCTTCTTTGTCCTCGACCCCGCCGGGCGTTTCCTGTACTCGGCCCCTGAGCAGCTCATAGACCGGAGGATGCAGGACCTCTCGGCCGAGCCGTATTTTATCGAGGCGGTGAAGGGCGGGCGGTTCCATATGGGCGCCGCTCGTTCCGACGGGAAGGGCGGCTGGGAGGTAGTCCTGGCCGTGCCGGTCTATTCGGGCGGCGCGGACGGCCGCGTAAGGTTCCTGGGCGTCGCGGCCGAGCGGCTGGACGTGCGCGTTCTGGAGGACGTCCTGACGGACGGGATTGAGCAGGGTGACGACGTCTACGCGATGCTGGTGGACGACAGCGGCCGCGTGCTTGCCGGGGACAGGAGCGGCATGCTGTACCAGGTCGAGAACTCCAGCCCGCTTCTCCAGAAGATGATAAGCGGCGAGGAGGGTTCGCTCCATATGGGCGGGGACGAGAAGACCGCCAGGCTCGTGGCGTATTCTCCCGTCAGGTTCGAGGGGCGGATATGGTCGGCCGGGGTGGCATACCCGGCGATGGCGGCGCGTGCGGGCTCGTGGAGGGAGCTTGCCCTGTCCCTCGCCGTGGCCGGCTTCATGTCCATTGCGTTTGCATGGAGCCTGGTCTCGCTCGTCGGCTCCGGCAGGGGCAGGCGCGGGGCGCGCGAAAGGGAAAGGCTGGCCGGCCTGCTCGCGCTCAGGGACAGGGAGATGGCCACGCTCGACGACCTCACCAGGTCGCTCGGCGCGGTAGACGACACCGCGGGCATGCTCCGGAGCGCGGTGGCCATAATCAAGGCCGACACAGGCGCATCCGGGGCGGCGGTCCGGGTCGTCCCGCCGCAGGGCGGGGGGCTTGTCCTCGCGGCCCAGACAGGGATTCCGGAGATGTTCGCGGAAGCCGGTACATGCCCCTCCCCGGCGGACTGCTACTGCTCGCGGGTCATGGCGGACGGTGTCCCGGCCGTCATGGCGGAAGCCCTGCCCGGGCCAGAGAGGCATATAGCCTGCGGCTGCCGGGCGCGGGGCGCACTCGTCCTGGTACCCCTGAGGGCCGGAGGAAGGAGCCTGGGCGTGCTGTACCTAACCGGCCTCGGCGAGGAAGCGGCTGCCGATAGGCTCAGGTTCCTGGAGGCGGCCGCGGGCCACATCGCCGTCTGGATGGAGAACATTGGACGGATAGAAGACGCGAACAGGAACGCCGCCATGGCGGGGGCGTTGTTCAATACCGCGCAGGCACTTACCAGAAGCCTGGACCTGGACGAACTGCTAAGGATAATTATGGCCGAGGCCGCGTCGCTCCTGAAGGTCGAGCGCTGCCAGCTACTCCTGTACAACGAGGAGATGAACAGGGTGGACTGCCGGATGGCGCTCGGGTTCGACTGCCAGGCCGCCGGGGCGGCGTCTTTCAGCCCGTCGGGTGTCTTCTGGGAGGCGATGGAGGACGGAGGCGTCAAGGTCGTCGACCCGAGGGACAGGAAGCATGACGTGCCGCGCGAGTTCATCGAGCAGTTCGGGAAGGGCCCGTTCATACTCGTCACGCTCAGCTCCAAGGGCAGGGTGCTGGGCTTCCTCGTGCTCGACACCGGGGGGCGGAGCGGGGCGGTCGTGCCGGACGAGCTGAAGCTCATCATGGGCTTCGCCAGCCAGGCCGCCCTCGCCATAGAGACGTCGTCATACTATATAAGGACGGTCGAAAAATACAACGAGGACCTCCAGAGGCTCTCCGGGCGCATAATCGAGGCTCAGGAGGAGGAGAGGAAGAGGATATCGCGCGACCTCCACGACGAGCTCGGGCAGATACTTACAGCGGTCAAGATAAGCCTGGACCTCACGGCGGAACGGATGTCCACCGACCCGAGGCAGGTGGCCGGCAGGCTGGCGGAAGCGGCAGGCCTCACGGCGTCCGCGCTCGACAGCGTGCGCCGGCTTTCGTTCGAGCTCCGGCCGCCGATGCTGGACGACCTCGGCCTCGATACCGTCCTTGGGAAACTCATCAACGACTTCCGCAGGCGGAGCGGGTTGGAGGTCGAGTTCACCGTGGAGGGGCCGGACCACCGGCTGCCGCCCGGGCACGAGCTGACGCTTTACAGGGTGGTGCAGGAGGCGCTCACGAACGTGCTCAGGCATTCGGACGCGAGCAGGGTCGCCGTCCGGCTCAGCCGGGACCCGGCCAAGGGGACGGCAGGGCTGTATATAGAGGACGACGGGGCAGGTTTCGACCCCGGGCGGGAGGAGTCCGGCGGAAAAGACGGGGGGTTCGGCCTGATGGGCATTAAAGAGCGCGTGTCTCTCCTTGGCGGCAACTTCAGGATATTCGCCGGCGAGGGAAAAGGCGTGAGGATTCTGGTCGACATACCATGGAATAAAGGAGGCTGACCGGATGGACGACGGATTCAAGGTCCTCAATGTGCTCATTGTGGACGACCATACCATATTAAGGCAGGGCTTAAGGGCCATACTCGAGTCCCATGACGGCTTCAGGGTGGCCGGCGAGGCCGAAAACGGGCGTGAGGCCGTGAGGAAGGCGACGGAACTGAAACCGGACATCGTCCTCATGGACATCGCCATGCCGGTCCTGAACGGCCTGGAGGCAACCCGGCAGATCAAGAAGCTGCTGCCGGAGACCAAGGTGCTCGCCCTCACGATGTATTACGACGAGGAGTACGTCTTCCAGATACTGAAGGCGGGCGCGTCGGGCTACCTGGTGAAGGAGACCGCGGCCGGCGAGCTGATGCAGGCCATGAGGTCGGTGTACAGCGGGACGCCGTTCTTCTCGCCCGTCATCTCAAGGAAGATCATGGAGAGCTACCTGAGGGAGGACTCGGATAAAAGCGCACCTGCCGAGGCCGTGAAGCTTACCAGCCGCGAGAAGGAGGTGCTCCAGCTTATAGCGGAGGGGTACACCAACAACGAGATAGCCGGGCTCATGGGCATCAGTGTCAAAACCGTTGAGACCCACCGGGCGCATATAATGTCCAAACTCGACCTCCACGACGTCGCCGGGCTTATCAAGTATGCGATTAAAAAGGGTATTGTAGTCCTCGATGCGGGCAGGTAGGTCTATGCTGGGGGTTATCAAACAGGTTGCTGGATGTCATGAGCGGTTTTGCTCAAGCGCGCAGGGGAGCAACTGCGCGAAAAGAAGCTTCAAACACGTGCATAACCCCTCAACAGGTGCCTTAAGGCCGTTTTCGGGGCACAGTTTTGGCCCCGGCAGGTTTTTTATAAAATATTTCGCATAGGTGTAATTTAGTATATTCCGGATAAATATCAAAGGATTATCAGCATGATTCATCGGAAAAAAAGAATAACTCTTTCGGGCTAGGCCGGAACCGGTACGGATGTTGCAAAATATAATAACAGAAATATCAGTAGACCCGACTATGCTGATGTAGTGTCAATATGGCCGGTATATACGGTGGATACCTGATAAGAAGCAGCGCAGACATAAGGTAATGTGCTGTAAACATTCGAGAATAGAAAACACGGTTTATCAGATTTATCAAGTTTAACACCTTAGAGAAAAGGCGGTGTGGATATGAAAAGGACCTTATTGAGTGTGATAGTCGCGCTGGTGGTTTTGGCGGGAGCCTATGGCATCGCCGGGGCGGTGAACGGACCACACATTGATTACCGCACGGGCTATGCTGGGGGCTGTAGTAATACGGCGAGCGCGTGCCACTCCATCACAAAGGGCACGTTCCTGCCCAGCACCCTCGACAAGACAATCGCGCCAAACGAGAAGGACTACAACGACTTCTGCGTGACATGCCACAACGTGGCCGGCGAGGCGCACAACAAGTCGGCCGGCTCGCCGTCCACCAACGTGTACAGCGGCCAGACGACCCTCGTCCCAGGCTCCTACAAGGGTACGTCCCACAGCTGGAACGGCGCGAACGGCAACGCCGGCACCCGCACCCCGACACTCGCCACGCTGGTCGGCTACATGGACAACGGCAAGGCCGGCTGCCAGACCTGCCACGACGCGATGGAGAAGGCCACCTCCGGCGACCAGAACATAGACTGGGTCGCGGGCCTCGACCAGGGCGACCACATGAACTATCGTATCACCGGCTACACCAGCACCTCCCAGCACCTCGCGCAGTATGTCAAGGTATACAAGAACACCGTGTCGACCACCAGGCCGACTAACTCGCGCACCAAGAACACGTACCTGGTCTCTCCCTCGCTGTACACCTACGACTATGCGACAGCAATGGTGACCTTCTCGGCTTCCCAGGGCACAAGCTTCATATATATCGACATACTCCAGCCGTACATGCGCGCGGGCAACACGGCGAACGCACTCTGCCTCGACTGCCACAATAACAGGAACGACAGCGCGGTCTCGCACGCCCCGGGCGATGGCTCCAAGGACAACCATCCGGCGATACTCGCATATGGCCACACACAGGGCCTCAACGACACGCTCAAGGCCACGCCGGACGCGAACATATACCTTGAGGGTGGCAACATCCTCTGCACCTCCTGCCACGACCCGCACAACGCCCCGAGCAACACCGGCTCGATGCTCAGGAACGCTGGCAACGGCGGCTCTGACATCTGCACCGACTGCCACAAGGTCAACGGCTTCGACGGCTACAGCACGCAGGCGCTCCTCGGGAACCACAACGGCGGGAAGCATACCTCGCCGACGGTCTGCAACGACTGCCACACCGGCCACAACACGAACAACATAATGCTTATCAAGGAAGTCATCAACGGCAAGAGGGTCAACTTCCTCAACTTCACGGGCTCGAACAGCTTCGGCAACGACACCGGCTCTTCGGTCTGCGAGGCCTGCCACGCGGCCACCAACTACCACAAGGCGGACGGCACGGGCACCGGCCACAACGCCGGCGCGAACTGCACCGCCTGCCACTCCCATGCGGCTGGCTTCGCTGCGGGCGGCGACTGCGGCAGCTGCCACGGCTTCCCGCCGGATTCAGGAAAGGCGGGCCCGACCGGCTGGGCCGACACTACAGGAGACGCGCACCACGCGCACAAGATATACCTCGAGGGCGCGCCGTTCAACCTCAGCGGGGCGGCCGTTTGCGACCGCTGCCACGGCAACGGCGGCGGCACGAGGGGCGACCACAACACCAACAAGAACACCGCCGGCATAGACACCTCGACCTGGGGCGGCGGCACGTTCTCCGACAACGGCACCATAGGCAAGGCCAACACGGCCGACGACACCTGCTCCAACGTCTCCTGCCACACGCCGGCGACCGGTACCAGGACCTGGGCTGGCGGCGGCGGCTGCGACTCCTGCCACGGCTACCCGCCGGCTACCAACGCGCATGCGGTGATGTTCGACGGCGCGACGACCGCCCACCTCAAGAGGGCGGGCAACGCGATATACGCGGCGTACACGACCTACGGACAGGCCGGCTGGATGTGCGGCAAGTGCCACAACAACACGCTTGACAAGCACAAGAACGGCTTGAAGGACTGTGCCCCGGGCGACGGGCTCGGCGCATGCGGCGGCGAGTTCACCCTTACTGTGACGACGACCGGTTCTGACGTGACCTGCAGCAACGTGGCATGCCACGGCTCCGGCGGGACGACGCCGAACTGGTACTAAATAAACGGTAGGAAGATATTTAACATATAGCTTAGTTAAGGGAGAGGAGGCTGGTAACTAAATACCAACACCTTACAGCAAGAACGAGATGGTGAGAGGCTTTACCGGTAAGAAAATAGGCTTAAACGTCAAATTAGTTGACATTGCGGCGTAAGCCGCCAAAACAGGAGGAAATAATGAGTAAATTCAAGATGATGTTCATGGTGGTCCTGGCGACCGTTATGACACTCGGCTTCGCGGGCATGGCCTCCGCGGCAACGATCGCATGCGGCGACTGCCACGGCACCGCGGCGACAGACGATCCGCTTCCGGTCAACGCTGACAACTGCGCCAACACCGGCCGCGGACTGCACGGCGTCCACGTGAACTACTCCTCGGCCAGCATGCCGAAGACCGTCGCCAGCTACGGCAAGTGCGGCTACTGCCACACCGCCACAGCTACAAAGGCGCCGTCCACGTCGCACAACAACAACTACGTAAACGTCACGTCCACGGCAACGGCCCCGGGCCTCGACTACACGACCGCGACCGCGACCTGCACCAACGCCTGCCACAAGAACGAGGCGGCGACCGCGAAGTGGGGCAACTACACCTCGGCCTCGATACAGCTCTCCTGCAACAGCTGCCACGATGACAGCGCCGCAGCGGCGAACAACCTGTCCGGCGCGCACGGCAAGCACCTCGACACGACCGTCACCGTAACCGGCCTCGGCGCCGGCACGAACGCGGACTGCGACGCCTGCCACCCGAACAACGTCAACGACTGGAGCAAGGTTGCCGGCGTGGACGCCGGTACCGCCAAGGCGTACTCGCACGCCGCGGACGGCACCAACGTCGTCTCCGACAATGCCTCGCTCGACGCCGGCCTGAGCGCCTCCAGGGGCGCCGGCTCGACCGACACCTGCGCCTCCTCCTGCCACCCGCGTTCGGCGACCATACAGTGGGGCCAGAGCATGACCTGCAACAGCTGCCACTATCAGGAGGCAGTACCGGCCAGCGCCAACAACACCGGCACCGGCAACCTCGGCGGCAGCCACAATGCGCACTTCGACCAGGGCGCGGTCTGCTCCGACTGCCACACCGTCCCGGGTGCCGGCGACACGGCGCACGCCTCGGCCCTGCCGACCGTCCAGGACAACGCGACCGTTACCCGCACCGGCCTGAGCTACAACGACGGCGCGAACACCTGCACGTTCTCCTCGAACGGCGCTGCCTGCCACGGTAACGGCAACACCACGCCGGCGTGGGGCAACCCGTCGTCCATACCGTCCTGCGCGATATGCCACAACTACCCGACTGTCGCCGGCAAGGACTGGGCGGCTGGCAACGGCCACTATGTCAGGTACGACGCGCCTGTCGTCAACACGCACCTGAAGGCCTCCGGCTTCGACGCCTCCGGCTCGACCGCCTATGCGACTCAGGTCGGCGTTGGCGGCTCCTGCAACACCTGCCACAGCGGCGGTACGCACAGGAACGGCACGGCTGACGTCGCCGGCAACGGCAACGGCAACTGCGGCGGCAACTTCAGCATAACCGTCACGACTCCGGGTTCTGACGCGACCTGCTCGAACGTGAAGTGCCACAGCGGCAAGACCACCCCGAACTGGTGGTAGGCCGATAACTTGCAGCTTCCGGGCCCCCGCCTTCGGGCGGGGGCCCCAGGAAGTCTGTGTTCCTAACAGGCCATGCAAGAGGGCGGACCTTAAGGCGGACGACAACTGGACGTGCCTTGCATGCTCTGTCAGAAGCACAGAGAAAAACAACAAACCCTTTACAGCATTTTTCAGTTTACGGTTTCTATCTTCAAGGAGGATAAAATGGAATATGTCAACAAGACTAAGGGCGGAAGGTGGGGGTTGCCGGTGGTGATGCTTGCCCTCATACTCGGGCTGGCACTCTTCGGCGGCATTGCGGGGCCCTCAACAGCCCTAGCCGCTACCATCAGCTGCGGACAGTGCCACAGCAACCCGCCGGCTGACGCAGACAACGGTGGCTGCAAGCAGACTACAAAAAGCCACCCGCAGCATGCAAGTGGAGCGGACCTGACCACATGCGAACGCTGCCACCCAGCTGTGGCCGCGCCCGGACACCCGACGGCGGGCCACAACAACAACGTGGTCAACATCACGTCGGTCGTGGCGCCCGGCCTGTCCTACAACAGCGGGAACTCGACCTGCGCGAACGCCTGCCACGACAATATAGCGAACCCGGTCTGGGGCGACAGCGGCAACTGCAACCTCTGCCACTTCAGGCACGGCGCGACCGGCAACTACGCCATGTCCGGCCTGCACGTGACGAACGACAAGTCGTTCAAGCATTACAGCTCACCGATCAAGGTCAACACGAGCGAGACCATCACTTGCGTTCACTGCCACCCGAACAACGACGGCGACACCGGCCTGACGCACATCAACACGCCGGCCTTCGCAAAGAAGGCGGACATGTCCGAGGCGCACACATACGTCAACGTCACCGGTATAGGGTACAGCAAGCACGCCACCGACCCGAACCTCGGCACCTGCTCTCTGTCTTGCCACTACAACCCGACCGACCCGTTCGGCAACTACACCATCATCTTCAAGCCGGGCCAGAGGGAGCGGTTCGGCACCTACCAGTCCGCGGCCTGGGGCGACACGGACCTCAAGTGCAACGAGTGCCACAGCACGCCGAGCCAGTCGGCGACCTTTGGACACGCCACGAGCTTCCTGAGCAAGAACGCGAACAAGCGCCACGAGGCTCACATGTTCAAGTACAAGCTGAACCCGTGGAACTTCCAGAGCGAGGACAGGAACATCTACTGCGACGACTGTCACAGGACCCCGGACACCACCTATGGCGCGCGCGGCTTCCATAACCACTCGACCCTCGGCGAGGCCGGCTCCGGCGTCATCTCGCTCCCGGTCAAGTCCCAGAACGCCAGGGTCTACATGCTCTGGAGAAACAACGGAATAGGCCGCGACGATATCAACCCGCCGTCATTTAACACTGGCACGAAGACCTGTTCCAACGTATACTGCCATACACTCATGGTCAGCGGCGACTGGACCGAGGAGTCGTGCGATGCCTGCCACGGCAAACAGAACGGCGTCAACGTCGGTTCAGGCGCGCCCGGCTATGCCAACTGGACCGCCAACTTCAGGTCCTTCGAGGACTACTCTGGCGGCGGCGGCGCCCACTATACTCACGTCACCAAGCGCGGCTACGCCTGCCGCTCCTGCCATTACGACGGCGGCGGCGACGGCAACGCGGCCAACCACCACAACGTGAGCGAGAGGGTGGTCATCAGGGCGAACGTGAACGTCGGGGTGCACCCGGACTACTGGTTCAACAACCGCACGTCGTACTACAACCTGACGACCAGGAGCTGCAGCGACGTCAAGTGCCACTACGGCGCCTCCCAGAACTGGGACTGTGAGCCGCTCCACTAAATCCGGACATTGGGGCGCGGCCTGCCTCGGCAACGGCCGCGCCCCAAGTACGGGCTGACAAAAGAACTGCGTGACGCGAAGCAATACCCATTGACATAACCGCACCAGACGATTTATGATAATGGGCGTGGTTTCGAGCGAATCAAACGATACGGCTATAATACAAAAGCTAACTAAAGTATCCAGGAGGAGGAAGTTATGGACAGGCTTACCGAAAGGCGCATCGGCGGAGAGGCATCTGCCGGCTTTCTTCGAGGAAACATTTCAACGAACAGGTTTTTAACCTTTTAAGTTTAAATCCAGAAGGAGAAAGATATGGAGAAGATGACAAAGATGAAAACCGGCAGGGTGGTCACCGCCGCGGTGCTGACCATGGTAATGGGGGTGCTGCTCTGGGCTTTGATAGCCTACGCCGCCGCCGCTGTGGGCACTTATTCCAGCAACACGTATTTGACGTCAAAGACTGAGTTCGGTCGCGGCGTTGACACCGTCTACACCAAGATGACCGCCGGTCTCGCATCAAAGGCGTATGTCGCGGAATACTGGGGACCGTCGGTGGACGACGGCACAGACCTGGTCAAGTGGGTCCAGCAGAGCCCGGCGGCGACCGACGCATCGGGCGTCGGCACCAGCTCCTACGCGACGCAGGCGACTGACAAGGCCGGCAGCTGGCAGGTCAGGATGTACCACAACCCGCGCTTCCTCGACGGCGGCCGGATAGAGATACTTTCGCCCGTCAGGGGCACCATACTCCCGGTCGGCGGCGCAGTCACGTTCAAGTTCAGGGTGCTGGACAGGGAAGGCAACGTCGTCACGACCGACCTGAGGGCCCCGACGTCGTATATCACGGCAAGGCTCTATCGCAGGAACACGGGCGCAACGACCTGGACGGCCATCTGGAACGCTGTGAACATAAACACGACGGACTGGGCGTTCGGCACGGACGGCACCTTCGGCGCCGCCGTATATTCCAGGACGTACACGACGACCTCGACCGACAACCGCACGTACTACCTCCGCCTTACCAGCGTCAACAGCTACGGCGGCGTGGCCGCCGAGGCCGCGCCTGGTGTGGGCAGCGCGGACTCCGGGATAATGGGCGCGCTCGACACCCGCGCCCAGTGGTATTCCGACGCGGCGGCTCCGGTCCTTACGTCAACGCACCCGAACTGCCACTGGATGGAACTCCTCCCGGAGGACGTCGCCACCAGCACGAACCTCAGGAAGTGCGCGAACCCGTCCGGGACGACGTTCTCCTACAACGTCGCGGTCAGGATATATAACTACCTTGGCACCGAGCAGACGAGTGGTACATACACATGGACCTGCCGCGTGACCGAGGCCGACAACTACGACGGCACTACCACGACGCAGTGGAACGGCACCGCGATGGCCTATTCGAACGGCGCGTGGCGTTCGACCATCACGATACCCGCGCCTGGCAAGTACAGGCTGTACGTCAGCGCCGCTTCGACAAACACGTCAATTGTGACGCAGGTAGTAAACTTCGCGGCCTCCTCCAACTTCACGATGCTTGGCGACGTCACACCGCCGGCCGAGGTGTCAGGGCTTTCCTCGACGCCGACCGACAACAGGAACTCGCTCTCCTGGACGAACCCCGGAGACGCGGACTTCAATGGCGTACTGATACTCAGGAACACGCAGCCGATCACGCAGACTCCCACGATGGGCCAGGTATACGACCCGTACGGAGTCGGCGGTCCGAACACCATAGGCACGAGCAACGTCGTCCTCTACGACACATCGTTAGGCACGACATTTGTCAACGGCGACCCGTGCGTGCCGGCGCAGAGGCTGGTGAACGGACAGCTTTACTACTACAAGGTATTCACCTTCGACAACCTGCTCAACTACTCCGCGGGCTTGCAGCTGGGCAACGCCACCACCACCCCCGTCGACACGGTCGCCCCGACCTTCTCGCAGGCGAACGCCGGCTTCAACGAGGGCAACCAGGAGGTCGAGGTGGTCTGGAACAACCCTGACGACTGCGACTTCGCGGGAGTAAGGATCAGGTACAAGACGGACAGCTGGCCGACTGCATACGACGGCTCGGACGGCTCGTACCTGGCCGGCGACAAGCTTGGCGGCACGCCCGGCGTTACCGACACGTTCCTGCACACGAACAGGGTCAACGGCACCCCATACTTCTATACGATATGGTCATATGACGACGAGACGGCCAAAAACGTCAGCGCGCCGCTCGAGACCAGTTATTATGCCGTCCCGCACGACGTGACAGCGCCTGACGCTGTCACTGGAGACGGCGTAACGACCGGCCTCAGGGTCATCCCTGGCAGCGTCGAGGCGTTCAACGTGACCCTGCAGTGGGAGGCCACCGGCGACGACGGCATCACCGGCAACGCGACGGCTTATGAGATACGTTACTCGAACAGCCCGATAATCACGGAGACCGATTGGGACAACGCATGGCACACGGTTGGCGCAAACCTGCCGCAGCCGCTTCCCTCCGGCACAACGCAGAGCTACCTGGTAGCCGGCCTTGCGCCGATGACCCAGTATTATTTCGCTATCAAGGTCGCTGACGAGTCCCAGAACACGTCACCCGTCTCGAACAGCCCGGACGCGACGACGCTCTGCAACCCCGAGATAAGCGCATGCAACCAGTGCCACCTCATGCCTCCTGACGACGACCTGCCCGGCGCGCACCCGCGCGGCACCGGTAACATCGGCGCGCACTACCTCCCGATACACGCGGGCGGCGGCGACGCTTCGCAGTGCAACGTCTGCCACGCGAACGGCGAGGTGTGGAGGAACAACACCACGCTGTACAAGTTCACGCACCAGAACGACCAGATCGACCTGAACGGCCCCGGCAAGATCGGCAACGAGTCCGAACGTATTTCCAGCACCGGCGGCACGTTCTTCATGGAGACGACCATCGTCTACAAGTACAAGAACTACTCTTCCGGCGTCGCATACAAGCAGATGACCGGCTACTGCCAGAACACGTACTGCCACGGCGCGGGACTCTCGTCGCCCAGGTGGGGCCTCGAGGGCATAGTCTGCGGCGAGTACTGCCATGAGACGCCGCCCGCGACCGGCCGCCACGTCAAGCACTACCACCCCGGCCAGCACTACGTCAACTTCGGCCCGGGCGCACAGCAGGTCAGCGGCTACACCAACGACGACGGCTCCGCATGGATCGGCTCGGTCACTGCGGTCGACAGGGGCAACATACGCGCGTCCGGCGGCAACGAGGACGAGCGCTACTCAACGTTCATCAGCTCGACAAACGCGACGGAGACCTTCACGCTGCCTGACGGCATGTGGTACATCACCGTCTGCGTTGGCGACTCGGCATCTGGCGGCACCGGCGGCCTGTCCGGCCAGACCGTTAAGGTGTCCGGCAACGGCGGCACGACGTGGGACGCGCTTCTGGATAACTTCCAGACGCTTCCCGAGAAGCTCTACAAGAAGGTCGTCGACCATGAAGTCCTTATAACCGGCGGCAATAACCTGATGATCCAGATCGGTAACGGCTCAGTGCCGACCGCGCTCGACTTCATTATCATCAACGCGACGCCGGAGGCGCCGAAGGCGAACACCACGCTCCTCCAGAACACCCCGACGGAATACGGCTTTGCCTGCGGCAAGTGTCACACCGTTGACCTGACCCAGTCAAAGCACACCAGCCACGTCGACGGCTCGGTCCAGCTTGGCGTCAGGGACGCGCAGGTCGCGTTCGACGGCAACTCTTTCCCGAAGAACCCGCTCGGCAGCTACACGCAGATAGCGTTCTACCCGATTTCGAGCCGTATGGACGGCCAGGGCTTCAACTACACGACCAACCGGTCCTGTACCAACACCTACTGCCACGGCAGCACTCTCAATGCGGGCGGCAGCAACCCGTCCCCGCAGTGGAAGGACGGCTATATCGATGTCGGCGGCGCGTCGCTCTGCGGCGCCTGCCATGACGGAAACTACGCGGACACCACGCCGTTCACTGCGCAGTCGACCGGCTCGCACAAGAAGCACGTCACCGCAAACTACGCCTACAGGTTTGACTGCTACAAGTGCCACTACCACACGACCGGACCCAAGGCCCCAGGGACGGGCGTGATACCCATCACCGACAAGACGCACCATGTCAACGGCGACGTAGACGCGGTATTTGACCCGAACGACAACACGATGCAGTTCGGCCGTTACTCGACGGCGGTGAAGACCTGCTACAGCGTATACTGCCATTCCAACGGCCTTCTCAACGCGGCCGGCGAGCCTTACTGGGCGACAACCTACAGGGAGCCTGTCTGGGCGAGCGGCGCGAAGACCTGCAACTACTGTCACGGCACCAGCCGTCCGGACGGCATGCCTTCTTACGCCAACCTTTCGTCCAGGCCGAACAGCCATGAGGTGCACGTAGACAGCAACGGCCTCGGCTGCTCCAAGTGTCACCACGACACCACCAGGGACGACGGCGCGAGCATATACACGTCAATCCAGCCGACGCTTCACGTCGACGGCACGCCTGACGTCGGCTTCGACGAGGAGAACGCGGGCGCTACGTACAGCCACAGCAACCTGCAGTGCGCCAACACGTACTGCCACGGACTGACCGCGCCTCCGACCTGGGGCGGAACGGTCACATGCGGGAGCTGCCACGGGCAGTCACCGACCAACCCGAACCCGGGCGTCGGTGCGCACGACGCGCATAATGCGGGCAACCACAGCAACATATCGACTGTCAACGCGAACAAATCGACCGCGGGCCAGTACGACTTCGACTGCCGGTTCTGCCACTTCAGCAGGACCCATGCGGGCGGCGAGATCAACCCCGGCGTGCAGACGGCCGAGGCCAACCACAACACGATTAACGTGACTAACAGCTACAATAACACCGGCGGCACGTACACGCCTGGCGTGTCCAAGACGGACGGCAACGGCTGGCACTATACGGCCGGTACGTGCACAAACAAGTGCCACAGCGACGGTAAGGGCGGCGCGCCAAACAACACATTGTATAACTGGACGTCCACCGAGCTTGGCATCAACTGCGACGGCTGCCATAACGGCGTCTTGTCCGCCACAAACAAAATGTCGTCTGGCAAGCACTCGAAGCACGTATGGTCTTCGGTGTACACCTTCTCGTGCGGCGACTGCCACAACACGACGACGACGCTCAACAGCATCTCCAACAAGGCCAACCACGTAGACGGCGGCGTCGATGTGGCGATGGACCCGGCCAAGTGGGGCGGCACATACAACAGCACCAACAAGACCTGCAACTCGGTCGCCTGCCACTTCAACGGCAACCCATATGCCGGCAGCGTCTATTATGTGCAGATGAACTGGTCCAGCGTTGTTGGCACGACCTGCACCAGCTGCCACAGCAACAGCTACTACGCCGCGGGCGACGGCGTGAGGACAGCGGCCCAGACGCTTTCCTACAATCACAACAAGCACCTCAAGCCCGCAGCCAACAGCGGCTACGGCGCCAGGGTCGGCTGCCTGAACTGCCATTCGGCCACGGCGGCTTCCAATACGACGCTCAGGGGCGCAGTACCGACCGAGCACAACGACGGCCAGAAGGACATATTCTTCAGGGTGTCGTACATGAACATGTCGGGTATCAGCACACTCGTCAACTACACGTCCCAGAACACGTACCTCGGCTACTGGGGTTCGTACAACAATGGTAACGACAGCTGCACCGTCATATGCCATTCCAACGGCAACGGCGGCGACCCGCAGAGGTTCCCGAGCTGGACGACGGTTGCCGGCAACTACGGCTGCGGCTCCTGCCACGGCGACAAGGCGACGCTGACCACCGGCAGCCATGCCAAGCATCTTAACGGCAACATCGGCTGCAGCATATGCCACAGGAAGACGGCCGGCGGCGACGCTGTCTCGCCGTTCGTCAACGCGTCCGGCTTCAGCGCCAAGCACGTCAACGGCGCCAAGGACGTCTCCGTGGCCACCGCGTACCAGCTTTCCGGTACGACGGTATACAGCGGCGGTGTATGCAACGCCACGACCTGCCACGGCGCCGGCAACTCGCCGGTATGGGGTTCGGGCACGACGAACTGCGCGTCCTGCCACGCCTCGCCGCCCAGGTACGCGCAGCACTTCGCGCACTTCAGCTCGACCACGCTGCCGACCTTCAACGGCGCGAAGAACGAGTCCACGGCGACGATGTACAGGTTCGCCTGCGGCAAGTGCCACACCCCGAACGGCGGCTCGGCGATACACCACGCGCAGGGCTTCGTCTCCGCTGACCAGGCGGCCGAGGTGGCATTCGACACGCTGTCCGCTCCGGCCAACGGGTCGGCGTCCTACGTGGCCGGCGCGCTCATGGGAACCGACGCACAGGGCTTCAAGTACACGGCAGGCACCTGCAGCAACACTTACTGCCACTCTAACGGCCGCGGCACGCCGGTATCCATAGCCTGGAACGTCGCGTCCGTGTCCTGCACGTCCTGCCACGGCGGCCCGGCGGTCAAGGCTGCCGTGATGCTCGGCGGCTCGCACCCGCAGCACGTCGGCACCGACAAGTACAGCATCGGCTGCATGGGTTGCCACGACCACGTAGTTTCAAGCAACACTGTCGTGAGTGACAAGTCGAGGCACGTCAACGGCGCCAAGAACGTCAACTTCCCGACGTTCGGCACGATGACCGGCGCATATACCGGCACCAACACCTGCCGCAGCAACTACTGCCACAGCAACGGCGCCGGCGGCGCGGCGGGCACTGATGTGGCATGGGGCACCACCGTGACCTGCACCACGTGCCACAAGTACACGGCGGGCGCGAACGAGATAATCACCGGCAAGCACAAGGAGCACATCAACAACGCCGGCGACGTTGACCTAGCGATGTTCAGGTGCGTGGACTGCCACGTCAGGACGGTCACGTTCGGCAACAACACGGTTATAATGAGCCCGAACAAGCACGTGAACGCGACGAAGGACGTCTACTTCAAGTCGTTCAATTCCTACACGGGCGCGATGACCGGCACGAAGACATGCCGGAACAACTACTGCCACAGCTCCGGACAGGCGACCCCGACCTTCAGGACTACGGCGGCATGGGACAGCGCGACGACATACGGCTGTGCGGACTGTCATGGCGCGGACGGCGGCTGGGCCGCGGTCGCAGGCGAGCCGAACTACGCCAACGTGTCCACGTCGAACAGGAACACGTTCAACGGCCACCAGAAGCACGTCCTGAACTCCTCCGACTGCTTCGACTGCCACGCGAACTCGGTCTCCGCGGCGAGCGACATACTCTCGACCGGCAGACACCTGAACGGGTTCAGGAACGTCTCGTTCACACAGGGCGGGTCCTACAACGCCACGACGAAGCGCTGCTCGAACACCGCGTGCCATGGCACCGCCGTCATGAGATGGGGCGGCGCTCTCGGCGCGGACTGCCAGAGCTGCCACAGCGACCAGGGCGCGGGCACGTGGGCGAACCACAGCTCGACAGGCAAGCACAAGAAGCACAGCGACTCGACCACGTACAAGTACGCCTGCGAGGTCTGCCATGCGACCATCAATGCGGCCACCAACATCGCGCACGGTGAGGGCGACGTCTCGGCCAACCAGGCCGCAGAGGTCATATTCCACTCTGCGTCAACGGTCTGGAGGACGAAGATCTACGGCAACGGCGGCAACGCGTTCCGCTACAAGGAGATGGACGCCGCGCTCGGCACGACCATGACGCCGGGCTACGTCGCGGGCACCCTTGCCGGGTCCGACCCGGTCAACGTCAACCGCAAGTGGACGAACGGCACCTGCTCGAACGTCTGGTGCCACAGCTCCGGCACGAGCACGCCTTCCTACGTCAACCCGACCTGGAACGGCGCGGCGGTGACCTGCACGACCTGTCACGGCGGCAAGACCACGCTGACGACCAACAAGCACGCGCAGCATGTCAACGCGGGCAACCTGGCGAACTTCGGCTGCGTGGCATGCCACAAGATGACCGTGAGCGGCGACACGACGGTCAGCACATACTCGAACCACGTCAACGGCAGCAGGAACGTCTCGTTCACGGCGTTCAACAGCTACACCGGCGGAATCTCCGGCTCGCTGACCTGCCGTAACAACTACTGCCACAGCTCCGGCCAGGCGACCCCGGCGTTCCGCACGACGGCTGCCTGGACGGCGGCCACGAACTACGGCTGCGACGACTGCCACGGCTCGGAGGGCACGACTTATGTGGCAGGCGCCCCGGAGTACACGAACGTCACCACGACGGGCAGCAACTCCAACAACAGCCACTATGTGACAGCTCACGTCTCGGTAGCCGCTGACTGCTTCAAGTGCCACGCGAACACCGTAGCCTCCGACGGCACGACGATACTGGCCACCGGCAAGCACATAAACGGCTTCCGGAACGTGTCGTTCACGCTGGGCGGCACCTACACACAGGCGACCAAGACCTGCTCCAACACCAACGTTGCATGCCACGGCACGAGCAGCATGAGGTGGGGCGGCACTGCCGATTGCCAGACCTGCCACCAGGTGACGGCGGCGGAGACGAACAACTTCAACTACGGCGACGCGACGAAGGCGACGGTGAACTTCTACGAGTACACTTCCGTCGGCCACGGCAAGAAGGGCACGTACAGGTACACCGCACAGGCGGGCGCGAACCTCTCCTGCGAGAGCTCGTCGTCCTCCAACACCGTCGGCGGCTGCCACAGGAACGCGACACCGCACAACGCGGCGGGCAACCCGTTCAGGCTCGTCTCTTCGGCCACAATCAGGCCGACCGCGCCGAACACCCTGTGCGCGACGACCTGCCACACGTCGCCGGCCATAAAGAACCATGAGAAGGCGCTGACAGGCGGGACGAAGTACGCGACCTGGTTCTTCACGCCCAAGTGCGTTGACTGCCACGACCCGCACGGTGACAACGGCGGCAACGACACCACGCAGCGCAACTACATGATGGTTCAGGCGTTCGTCAACTACACAACGGGCAGCAACGCTTACGGCGCGCCGTATCCGACCGCCAGCTACCTGACGAAGGCCATGGACTTCCCGGCGGAGACGACGAGGCCCGCGAGCCTTTCGAGGGCGAGCTTCGTGACGGCGACCTACGACGGCATATGCCAGGTCTGCCACAGGAGGAACTCGACGGTGGTGTTCAGCCGCTCGGCGAACGCCGCGCACAACGGCACCACTCTCTGCACCGACTGCCATACCTCGACGCTGGTCCACAGCGAGGGCTTCAAGGGCGCGGGCTCATGCACCGGCTGCCACGGCACCGGCGGCGCTGGCGTGGTCAACGGCAGGCGCAGCATACAGGTGGACTTCGAGAAGGCGTCGCACCACATAGTAGCCAGCTGGGCGTCCATCGTCCCGGCCGACTGCGCCAAGTGCCACGCGGAGGGCAACCCTGACGGCTCCATCAACGGTACGTACCATACGCAGACCGCAGGTCAGGCAATCGACCTCAACGTGTACGGGACGTACCCGACGGTAAACAACGTCATCAACTACAAGGCGTTCAGGAACAACTCCTCGCTGACCAGGCACTGCCTTGGCTGTCATAACGACACCAACAAGGCGGCTACACCGTTCAGCGACACGAGGACCCCGAACACCTACGCATGGGACTACAACGCCGTCGGCGCGAAGTGGAGCAACACCGGCACGACGCCTTGGGGCAAGTTCGACTCCAAGCTGTACAACGTCGTCCCGGCCGACCTGGTCGCCAAGGCGTACAGCCCGCACGGCAACGCGACCGCCAACGAGCGCGTCGTGACGGTCGCGGAGACCATCGGCGCGACCGGCGCGGACGCGGTCGCCACGAAGAACATGTCCTGCTACGACTGCCACAACTCGCACGGCTCGACCGTCACGGGCGGCACGTCGTACACCAGCGGCAACACCGCGGGCGGTATATTCATCAACAGGTCCACGACGAGGAAGTACCTCCCGGCTGGCGGCGGCTCGTCCGGCACGAAGAACGTCTACGCCGCGGACGCCGACCTCTGCTTCGACTGCCATATGGGCGACGACGCGTCGGCGCTGAAGAACTACTCGTCCTACGGCGTGGCGCGCAACCAGAGGATACTCGGCTACTACGAGCGCGTCGGCACGACGTGGACCACAGAGGACGCGACCCGCTGGTCGACTGCCGACACGTGGCGCGGCACCTTCCCGTACAAGGACGGCACCTTCAAGGGCGGCCACTTCGGCAACTCGCGCGGCTACCTGCAGTCCGGGACGCCGGGCACTGCGATTGGCGGACAGTGCGTCAAGTGCCATGACCCGCACGGCGTCGCCACGACGGTCAACTACACCATGCCGGTCCGCACGTTCGGGGCGACGGTCGGCGGCCCCGTACTCTCGGGCACCTACTCAGGCCCGGCCAACGAGTCTCTGGTCTACGTCCTCCAGATTGTCGCGGGCGGCGCGAAGGGCACGGCGACCTACCGCGCATCCGCAAACGGCGGCAGGACATGGGCCACGACGACCACGACCAGCGCGGACTACGTAAACAACGGCATCACGGCTGCCTGGGCCGCCGCGACATACACCGCGGACGACACGTGGACCTGGCAGGCCGGCCTTGACGAGACGTACATGGTGCCCGCGCTCAAGGGTACCTGGATGCACTCCCCGTACAAGGAGGACCGCGCTCCGAGGAGCGATTACACGACCGACACCACTGGCGGCACCGCGAGGCTTACTGGCCTGACCAACGCGGACGACTACACGACCTACAACCCGGCGCTCAGCACCGCCAGAAGGCTCTGGGACGACTCGGTCGGCGGCACGTCCAGCACCACGACCAACAGGGACGTAGGCGCCCCGGCCCCGAGAGGCAACCCGGACTTCAGGACCGGCAGCTACGTTCCTGGCTTCAACATACCGCTGCTGCAGGGCGACGGCTTCGGCCGTGGCGGCCAGGCCGTGTACTACGGCTACACCTCGGCGACGGCAATAGCGCGCAAGGGCTGGAACGGCTACTACATAGACGAGAACACGTTCGGCACCACGACGCTCAAGAACTACAACCAGAACATGGGCTTCAAGAAGATGTCGACCGTCGTCGCGGCAACGGGCAGGGCGGGCAACTTCGCTGGCCTGTGCTTCCAGTGCCACGCATGGCAGAAGAACTCGGGTATCGCGCTGCTCAACGTGACCACCGGCACCCTCGGCACCGGCACCGCACGCAGGCAGCCGAAGCCGCACGAGACCGTCGCCGGCATGGCCAACGGGACGGCGGGCACGATAGCAGTGGACGTCTTCGCTCGTAACGTCAACCCCGGCTCCACGCAGCGACCGATGTTCGCCATGCACAACATGACATACAACAGCACCGACGGCGGCTTGACCCCGGGCCCCGGGACTCCTGCTGGCGACCAGACGAACCAAGACCCGACCTCCGGCCCGATGAACATCATGCATCGTTACCGTTGGGGTGTCAGCGGCACGACGCAGCAGACGGCGGGCACCTTGCAGGCGTTTTACCACCGGTTCCCGTGCTCCAAGTGCCACACGCCGCACGTTTCGAGGCTGCCGAGGCTGATGAAGACCAACTGCCTCGACAACGACAACGTGGGCGTGGCGCATACGACGATGGCGTACTACAACCAGACGGCGGTACCCGGCACGACTGGCGCGACCCTGCCGGGCGCCATGCTCAGGAACGTTGCCTGCCACAGCACGAAGATAGGCTCGCAGAACGGCAGCAACGCGATGTATCCTGGCGGCTGGAACAACAAGACGCCTTGGTAAGACAGGCTGAATCGGGGCCCCCGGACAGGGGGCCCCTGTTAAACCGATATTTGTCAACCAGTAACTCAGAAAGGGGGTAAGCCATGAAGATCAAGTACACTGCTCCGAAGGTGGTTGCAAGCTCGAGCGTCCACCCCTGCTAAGGGATTAACAAAGACTGATTGTGGAAAGGCCGGTACATCGTACCGGCCTTTCCTGTTGATAAGATGGACAGACATGGCCTGTACTGACATTGTCCGGCTACCCGATGAGTGTGCGGGGCGAAGGCCGTCGCCACGTTTTGCAGGGGGGGGCTGTTCGCCGTGACTGTCTGTAATGACCGGCATGGAGTTGTGATATAATTGTATATACCAAACAGTAACAGGAGGCACTGATGAGGATAGACGTCAATGTATTAATCGCAGCCGCGGCAATGCTGCTGCTTGCCATAACGCACTCACAGGCCCACGCGGAGGGCGGGAGGCTCCTTGTATCGAACAACCACGACTCCAGCATAACGGTGGTGGACGCGGATATCCTTGAGGTCGCCGGAGAGATACAGACAGGGAACAGGCCGTCCGAGCTGGTTGCCGATGAAGGCGGGGCGCGCGTCTACGCCGCGATATATGGCACTGGCGAGGTGCAGGTGATAGACACGGCCTCGTTAAAGGTCGTCGGCAAGGTAAAGGCAGGCGAAAAGGCATACGCGCTTGACATAACACGGGACGGCAGGCGCCTGGTGGTAATTGACTCTTCGGAAAAAGGCGATATATCCGTCGTGGACACCGCCTCGATGAAGGTAATAAACAAGGCGAAGGCGCTCCAGATGCCCGTGGGCGTCAGAATATCACCGGACGGCAAGACAGTGATTGTTACAAACGCCGAGGACAAGGCGCAGGTCTTCAACCTGGACGGCCTTGTGCCGGTCAGGGAGATCAGCGTTCCCCGGGAGGTATATGAGGTCGTATACTCCAAGGACGGGAAGATGATATATTTCAAGAGCGTCGCGGACCAGGAAATCGTTATACTTGACGCCGCCACGCTTGAGGTGGCAGGCCGTATGTCCGCCGATAATATTGACGGCCTTGCTTTTTCCGGTGACGGGAAGGAGATGTGGTATGGCGGTCCGGAAGGGTTCGTGACCGTCTATTCGCTCGCCGAGAACAAGGAACTGGCAAGGCTTGAGACAAGGTGCGGGCATATATTCCAGGACATACTTTTCAGCCCTGACGGCAGGCAAGTCTTCGTGTCGCCCGGCGCCGAGGACTCAAAATCCGTCCTGGTGTTCGATGCGGCCACCAAGACTCTCGTGAAACAGATTAACCTCTCCAAGATGGCCAGAAACCTGCTGTTCCTGAAGTAGCGCCCGTGATATGCGCAAGATAGAAAAGGGCTGACGGCAAGATGCCGTCAGCCCTTATGTTACGGCCGCACGTATTCTGCTCCCGCGCTATCTCGCGGACGACGCAAGGAAGCCCTCCGCCTCGGCCTTCTTTCCGTCCTCCCTGAGCGCGGCGGCGAACTCGGCGTAGCCGGACTCGTAGCCTGGGTCAAGCCTCGCGGCCTCGGCAAGCTCCTTCCTGCAAGACTCCAGTTCGTTTACCATGAAATAGGCGTAAGACAGGTCGTAGTGCGTGGCGGCAACCTCAGGGTATTTCTTAAGAATATCCTTGTAGACCGCGATGGACTCCTTGGGGGACTTCTGCTCGATCAGCCAGGCCTCGGCGCTCTCGGACCAGAGCGCAGGAGGGTCTTTGGCAATCAGCGCCGGGTCCTTGAACATCGATGCAAGGTATCCGGCGAGGAACCGGAACTTTACAGGCACGAGGCCGTTGGCATTTGAGGTGACGACAGTGACGCAGTCGGACTTGATGCCACTTTTCTTTAGTGTATCGAAGAAACCGGATACCAGCGCGAGGATGCGTGTCGACTTCTCGTTCATGTACAGGGTGGAAAGAAACGATATGTCTACCTGGAGCAGGACTGGGCCGTCCAGGGCCGGCAGGTCCTGCAGGCCCACGAATGTTACGGGCATGCCGTCGAACGTGCCTTCGACGAGCTTGCCGTTGAGAACAAGCGAGTCCACGTCCTTCCGCTGGCCAGGGCTGGCCTTCAGGAGATATTGCTTAAACTCCTGAAAACCTTCATGGGTGATGCTGCCAAAACGGGGCACGACCCAGTAGACCCTGTCGACTATGCCAAGCTGATGAGCGACGTAAACCGTGTTTTCAGTGGAATATAGAGGCTTATCCTTCCATAATGCATTGCCCATGTTGGCAAGCGCGTCCATGTCGGCGCTCTTTAAGGCCGCGTCCTTTATCGCGCCCATATTGTCAGGGGCAATGGCGGAAAGGCCGTCCACAGCCGAGATCCTGACAAGGGTCCGGCCCTTTATGCCCTTGTCGAGCCAGAACGGGACGTGGAATGTGTCCTGCTCCAGGACCAGGACGTCCATCGGGTCAACACCGACCTTGAGGACTGGCATCGGCGGCGTCGCGGCGGCCTCCGGTTTCTCCTTGGTGGTGCCGTTCGAACATGCGGCGATGGTGATGGCCGCGGCCAGTATAAAAAGAGTTATGAGTTTCTTCAAGAGCCCCCCCGTGTAACCTAACCAAAGTTTTTGGGCCGCCTTTTTACAAAAAAGGCGGGACTTGTCTTATGACCCGCTGTTTGCTGTTGTATCTTCCACCCGGCAGTCCGCCTCGCCGTCGATAAAGCGAAGCCGGAGCCGGTCTCCGGGCGACAGCCGTCCTGCGGAGCGTACGACCTCGCCGCCCGGCAGGGCAGTGGCGACCGCGAACCCGCGCGAAAGAGGCGCGAGGGGGGACAGCGTATCGAGCCGCGCCGCTATGCCGGAGAGCCTGTCCCGCCTCGACCTCATGTCGTAAGCCGCGCTGCGCGCGAGCCGGGCCGAGAAGTCGTCCACCCTCTGCATCTTCTCGCGCACCGTCCGCCGGATGTCCGGCAGGGCGCGTGCCTCGGAGTCGAGACGCGAGCGAAGGAGCTTCAGACGGTGCCCGACCGAGTATACCATCCTTCGGCCCATGTTTTCAAGGGCATCCTTCAGTTCCTCCTCGCTGCGCGCGACTATTTCGGCTGCGGCGGACGGGGTGGGCGCGCGAAGGTCTGAGACGAAGTCGGCAATGGTGAAGTCGGTCTCGTGGCCTACGGCGGATATGACCGGTATTCCGGATGCGGCGATTGCCCGGGCGACAGCCTCCGTGTTGAACGCGGCCAGGTCCTCTATGGAGCCGCCGCCGCGCCCGACTATCATCACGTCGAGTCCGCCCAGCCCGTTTAAGTCCGCAATCGCCTTCGCTATCTCGGCCGGGGCGGCTTCGCCCTGTACGGACGCGGGGGCGATAACAACCTGGACTCCGGGCGCCCTGCGCCTCAAAACTTTTAATATGTCACGGACAGCCGCGCCGGTGGGTGACGTCACCACGCCGACACGCTTGGGGAACCTGGGGAGAGGACGCTTCCGGGCCGGGTCGAACAGGCCTTCTTTTTCGAGCTTCTCCTTGAGCTGGAGAAACGCGAGCTGGAGCGCGCCGAGGCCCCTGGGCTCCATGTACTCGACTATTATCTGGTACTCGCCGCGAAGCTCGTAGACGGAGAGGTGGCCCCTTACCGTGACCTCGAGCCCGTCCTCCGGTACGAACTTCAGGAACCGCGCGGACTGCCGGAAGAAGACCGCCTTAATCTGGGCGTCCCTGTCCTTGAGCGTGAGGTATATATGGCCGGATGAGGGGATGCGCAGGTTGGTTATCTCACCGGACACCCACACGTCCGGGAAGCCGGACTCGAGCATCGTCTTGATGTTCCGGGTTAGCTCCGATACCGTTACGGGCATGCCCAGGCCGAGGTCGAGCTGCATCACGCTTCCGACTCCAGGCATATGCGGGTTATGCCGTCCGCGAGGCCGGTGGCGGGGTCGGCTTCGACGATTACGGCCTGGAGCCATGCCGGGCCCTTCGCTGTGTCGAACTTCTGCGGTATGTGCGTAAGGAAACGCTCTATCGCCGCCTCCGGCGTGACCCCAATGACCGAGTCCATCGGGCCGGTCATACCTACATCCGTGATGTACGCCGTGCCCTTGGGGAGTATGCGTTCGTCCGCGGTCTGGACGTGCGTGTGCGTCCCGACCAGCGCGGTGATGCTGCCGTCGAGGTACCTCGCAAGCGCGAGCTTCTCGGACGTCGCCTCGGCGTGGAAGTCGACGAATACCACCGCCGCGCCCGCGTCCTTCAGCTTCTCGACCTCTTCGCTTCCGACCCTGAACGGGCAGTCGAGGTTGGCCATGAAGACACGGCCCATGAGGTTCAGGACGCCGACCCTGGTGCCGTCCTTCGCCGTGACCAGCGCGCTGCCGTAGCCGGGCACGCCCGGCGGGTAGTTCGCCGGCCGGATGAGCCTGTCCTCCTTGCCGAGGTAGTTCATTACCTCTTTCTTGTCCCAGATGTGGTTGCCGGAGGTGAGTATGTCTATGCCCATGCCGAGGAGTTCCTCGGCCACCTTCTGTGTTATGCCGAAGCCGCCGGCCGAGTTCTCGCCGTTTGCGATTATCAGGTCAACCGAGTGTTTCTCGCGGAGCCCTTGCAGGTGCTGCTTAACGGCGCGCCTGCCTGGGCCGCCGACTATGTCGCTGATGAAGAGGATTTTCATTATGCCTTTTTATTGACAGCCTGTCATTCACGCAAAGCGGGTATCCATTGTTTCATAACGCCCCCCGGCCCACGACCGAAAGGCTCATAACGCCCAACCCCCTCTTATCTTAAGAGGGGGAGCAAGAGGATGGGGCCAGAAATTATATGTCTGTCATTCCCGCGAAAGCGGGAATCAAGCGACTTTAGTCGCATGCGTAATTAAGTACAGTGCAAAGTCACTGGGCCCCCGCTTTCGCGGGGGTGACGTCAACTGCCTAACGTGCGGCGCGAAGAGCCGCGCCCCTGCCATTTACTTCGCGTACTCGACGTACCTTGCCTCGCGGATGACCGTGACCTTTATCTGGCCGGGGTAGGCCATCTCTTCCTCTATCTTCCTCGCTATCTCGCGGGAGATCTGGGATGCGTACACGTCGTCCACGTCCTCCGGCTTCACTATGACGCGTATCTCGCGGCCCGCCTGTATGGCGAAGGTCTTCTCCACGCCCTTGAAAGAGCTGGAGATCTCCTCCAGCTTTTCGAGGCGCTTGACGTAGGTCTCGAGCGTCTCGCGCCTCGCGCCCGGCCTCGCGGCGGACAGGGCGTCGGCCGCGGCAACGAGCACGGACTCCACGCAGGAGGCCTCCTCGTCGCCGTGATGGGATATGATGGCGTTCAGGACCTTCGGGTTCTCGCCGTACTTCTTTGCTATGTCGAAGCCGATGGAGGAGTGCGTGCCCTCTATCTCGTGGTCTACCGCCTTGCCGAGGTCGTGCAGGAGGCCGGCGCGCTTGGCGAGCTTGACGTCGACACCGAGTTCCGCCGCCATGACGCCCGCGAGGAAAGCGACCTCGCGCGAGTGCATCAGGACGTTCTGGCCGTAGGACGTCCTGTACTTGAGCCGTCCGATGAGGCGTACTATTTCAGGGTGTATCCCGTGGAGCGCCAAGTCGAATACCGCCTTCTCGCCCTCCTCGCGCATCGTGTCGTCGAGTTCCTTCTTGATTTTCTCGACTATCTCCTCTATCCTGCCCGGGTGGATCCTGCCGTCGGCCATGAGGCGCTCGATGGCGATCTTGGCCACCTCGCGGCGTACGGGGTCGAAGCCGGAGACGATGACCGCCTGCGGCGTGTCGTCTATTATCAGGTCTATGCCGGTCGCGGCCTCGAGCGCGCGTATGTTCCTGCCCTCGCGCCCTATTATCCTGCCCTTCATCTCGTCGTTCGGGAGGTTGACGAGCGATACCGTGGACTCGGCGACGTAGTCGCTCGAATACCTCTGTATGGCGAGGGATATGATCTCCTTGGACTTCGCGCCGGCGGTGGACTTGGCCTCCTCCTCGATGCGCTTGATGGACTTGGCGGCCTCGTGCCGGGCCTCCTCCTCCATGCGGTTGACCAGCTCGCGCTTGGCCTCCTCGGTGGACATACCGGCGATACGCTCAAGCTGCTTCTTCTGCTCCTGAATGCCTTCCTCGTAGCGCTGCTCCTTGTCGGATATCGCCTTCTCGCGGTTGGCCTGTTCGCGTTCCTTGTTTGTCAGGTCAGTGTCGCGCTTGTCCAGCTGGTCGGACTTCTTGTCGAGGTGCTCCTCTTTCTGGAGGTGGCGTTTCTCGACGGCGGCAATCTCGTTTCGCCTGTCCTTGACCTCTTTCTCGAAGTCGGAACGCTGCTGGTACAGCTTGTCCTTTGCCTCGAGCAATAGCTCCTTCTTCTTTGTGTCGGCGTCCCGCTCCGCGTCCTTCAGTATCCTCTTGGCCTGCTCCTCGGCCTCCTGTATCTTCGTCTCGGCCATGCCCCGCTTGATGAGCATGCCGATGACGAACCCGACTACGGCCGCTACGGCTATCCAAACGTATGTCATCACTTGTCAAACCTCCTTGTATCTCATGAATGCATGTCTGTGCTATGGTCTTTCGCTTTTTCCGCCCACGCGGCTTTCCTGTATCCTCTTTACCTCTTTTTCGTATCCCTGGTCCGAGGGCGTGTAGTACGCCCTTTTCTCGGCCATGTACTCCTGCTCCACCCAGTGACCCGGGTAGTCGTGCGGGTACTTGTACCCCTTGCCACGTCCGAGCCTCTTAGCGCCCTTGTAGCTTGTGTCCTTCAGGTGGTCCGGGACCGGCAGCACTGCCCCGCCCTCGACGTCCTTCAGGGCTGCGCCGATAGCCTTGTAGGCCGCGTTCGACTTGGGCGCGGTTGCCACGTACGTCACCGCCTGGGCGAGGGGGATGCGGCCCTCCGGCATCCCGACGTGCTCCAGCGCCTGCATGGCGGCAACCGCGACCGCGAGGGCGCCGGGGTCGGCGTTCCCCACGTCCTCGGACGCCGCGATGATGACGCGCCTCGCGATGAACAGCGGGTCCTCGCCCGCGTACAGCATCTTTGCGAGCCAGTAGACCGCCGCGTCCGGGTCGGAGCCCCTCATGCTCTTGATGAACGCGGAGATGGTGTCGTAGTGCTCGTCCTCCTCGTACACCACCGCCTTCTTCTGTATCGACTCCTCGGCCACGTCCAGGCCGAACCGTATCACGCCGTCTTTGTCCGGACGCGTGGTCAGCACCCCTACTTCGAGCGCGTTCAGCGCGCGCCTCGCGTCTCCTTCGGCCCGCGACACGATGAACTCGCGCGCGTCTGGCGAAAGCTCTACATTATACCCGCCGAGGCCGCGCTCAGTATCGGAGAGCGCGCGGTCGATGAGCGTGCCGAGTTCCCCGGGCGAAAGCGGCTTCAGCTCGAATATCGCGGAACGGGAAGAAAGCGCGGGTATGACGGAGAAGAACGGGTTTGCGGTGGACGCGCCTATCATGACGACTGTCCCGCGTTCGACGTCCGGCAGGAGGGCGTCCTGCTGGGCCTTGTTGAAGCGGTGTATCTCGTCTATGAATAGTATTGTCTTGCCGCCGGACATGGCCTTACGGGCCGCTGCCTCGGATACGACCCGCCTGATGTCGGCGACCCCTGACGTGACCGCGTTCAGCGTCTCGAAGGCGGCCTGGGTCCGGGCCGCGATGACGTGCGCGAGCGCGGTCTTGCCGCAGCCGGGAGGGCCGTAGAGGATGACCGAGCTGACGCGGTCGGCCTCGACGGCGCGCCGCAGCATCCTGCCCGGGCCTATGATATGGGTCTGGCCGACGAACTCGTCCAGGTCCCTTGGCCTCATGCGCCAGGCGAGCGGGGAGCCGGAGTCTTCGGCGGTCGTCAAACCTGCAAGGACGTTCATAATGATACGCCTTCGCCTCCCTGAAACAAAAGGGGGCTTCCATGCGTGACGGATATAGGGGGGCCGGACGTTTAGCGGGAAATACTGGAGGCTCTGTGAGGGCTGTGGACAGTCAGGTTACGCAGTACGGGAGGGCTCACTCCCCTGTATGGATGGTGTATATACCGGGCGCCGCCCATCTCGTGGACGCGGAGGACTACCCAGTTATAAACGCTATTGCCGCTGCCCTCGGCCGCGCGGAACATGGCGGCGAGCATTATCATGAAGGCGACGGTAATCCCGGCGTAAAACCCGAATGTCATATCGATACCAGCCTTGAAACAGTCCAGCATGTTGTAACCGCTAACCCGGTCCCCACAAAAGGGCGGGCCGAAACACAGCCCACCCCGACAGATACTGATGAGGGACCGGGCCGGCATGGGAAAATGCCCACGCCGGCATGCCCGACCCGCCCTGAAAGATAAACCCCCGCCGGAACTGCCGTGTTGGGTGTTTTTTTGAGCCTGGCATTCACCAGGTGGGCGCCGTGATGGAGAGTTCAGGCTTCCCCGTAGGCTTTCGCCCGGGGCATGCACACCGTCTCCAGGGGCACAGCTCCCGTTTTTTGAGCGTTGGTCAAAAAAATACCCTAAATCACGCACAGGGCAGGGGTTTTTCCCCTTGTTTCATAGCTACTAAGATACTGTATCCGGGGGGGAAATTCAAGGGAAAAATGGTGGAGGAGAGAAAATCAGGGAAGCCGGCAGCGGGCGTATAATCAGGTCTGCGGCGTCACTCGGTGTCCGGCCCTTCGTCCTTCAACAGGTCGAACAGGTCGGCGGTCTTCTCGACTATAAGCTTGTCCACGTCCTGGCCCCGCCGCTTGAGCCTGAACAGCTCGTCGGCTATGTTGAGCGCGGCAAGGACGGCTATCTTCTGGACGCCGATCGCGTGCGGGCTTTTACGGGAGAGGGTGCGCATCTTCTCGTCCACGTAACGGGCGAGCTCTCGGACATAGGCCGGGTCGCTGTCGCCCTTCACGGTGTAGGTCCCGCCGAATATCTCTACTTCGGTATTGTTCATTGGCCGGTCAGGTTTTCTATCCCGCTCAGAATCTTTTCGAGCCGGTCCTTCACCTGCTCCTTTTCCTGCCTGAGCTTAGCCAGTTCTTCCTCGAGTTCCATCCTCGACAGGGTCTCGGTCTGAAGCTCACCGTCGAGCCTCTTGTTCTCGTCCTTGAGATGCTTCACCATCTCGAAGACCTTCGTTATACGTTCCTCAAGGGCCTCTATCTTTTCGAGCGACATGCGTTCACCTCTGGGGTTGCGTTTGGTTTCGACATGAGATATTATAGGGGATGGAAGGCTCTTGTCAAGGGATTTCAAATGGAGCACGAAGCTTTCCGCATGCGGTACCATACAGCCTGAGCCGTGATAAACGCGCGGTTAAGGTTATAATTTGAGTCATGATAATAAATTAGCTGAAAAATGACGGACCGGCAAACTATTATAATGAGCGCCGGGATTGAAATATTCATTGACAAACCAAATAAGTTCGTCTACACTTTGCGGAGTCTGTTGAGACCGGTCATTATTCAATGACGGCCATTTACTATGACGAAAGGAGAAAAAAGACTATGAAGAGGTTGGTTATTGCCATGATCGCCGGCATGTTCGTCCTCGCGCTCGTCGCTGGCTGTGGTCAGAAGGAAGAAGCTGCTCCTCCGGCTGAGCCCGCTGCCACCGCCCCGGCCCCGGAAGCCGCCCCGATGGAGAACGTGACCACCGCTGCCCCGGCTGAGGCCCCGGCGGAAGGTGCGCACTAATTTCCCCTTGGGGAGAACGCCTAATAAGCGATCAGGCTGGATATAGTACCTGGCCACTTATGAGTCTTGATGAGTTATATATCTCAGGCCCACCCCTCGGGGTGGGCCTTTTGCTTTGAATGCGCGGTTGACAATCCGGCGGTTAAAGTTTACACTCGGGTATCAAACCTTTGGAGTCACACGATTATAACAGTGCATACCGTGGAGGAGGACCGATGAAGAGACTTGGCATGCTGCTTGCGGCAGTCGCAATTACGTTATCGTTGGGGGCATACAGCGTAGCCGCCGCGGCGGACGCCGCCGCCCCGAACGGACAGGCGCTGTTCGAGACGTACTGCGCGTCCTGCCACAGGGGTGGCGGCAACATCATCAACCCCAAGAAGACGCTCAAGGCGTCGGACATGAAGGCGAACGGCGTTACCGAACCAAAGCATGTCGTGAAGCTTATCAGGAAGCCCGGCCCCGGCATGATACCTTACGACGAGAAGACGCTCTCCAACAAGGACGCGAAGGCCATCGCGGAGTATGTTATTAATACGCTTGGCAGGACGGCGAGGTAGGGAAGCGACGTCAGCACCTGAAGCCGTCATTCCCGCCCGCAATCCCGCCTATCAGGTCCAGCAGCCCGCCGGGCATCACTCCCAGGTAAAGTATCGCCGCCGTGATTAAAGCGAACGCGATGCGGTTCGCGTCGTCGAGCCTCGGCAGGAGAGTCCCGGCGGTGGCCGCAACCCCCTTCTCCAAAGGCGAACGCATGTACAGGTTTACCACCACCCTCAGGTAGTAGTATATCGACACTATCGCCGTTGCGATGCCGATCACCGCGAGGTAGACGTAGCCCGCCTTTACCGCCGCCTGGAATATCCCGAACTTTGCGATAAAGCCCGCAGTAGGCGGCAGGCCCGCGAGAGAGACCATGCATACGGCAAACACCGCGCTCCGGACCGGGTGTACGTAACCCAGGCCGCGAAGGGACTCGATGTCGCCCAGGTCGCGGTCGCGCGTCGAGAACGCGGCCACCACGCCGAAAGCGCCGAGGTCCATTGCGACGTAGACCGCGAGATAGATAAGCATTGCCGTCCCGCCGACAACGGGCGCGGCGAGGAGCGCCATCAGGACATACCCCATCTGCGCGATAGACGAGTACGCGAGGAGCCTCTTGACGTTGTTCGTGGTGAGCGCGGCGAGGTTGCCGTATACCATCGTGAGCGCCGCCATCACCCAGAGGACGGGTGCGAGCGCGCCCCAGTCGCCGCCCATTGCGAGGGCCAACTGGAGGAAGGCAAGCCAGACCGCGGCCTTCGAGCCGGTGGAGAGAAAACCCACGACCGGCGCGGGCCCGCCCTGGTAGACGTCCGGGGCCCAGAGGTGGAACGGGAAGAGCGAGACCTTGAAACCGATCCCGACGAGCAGCATCGCCCAGCCCGCGAGGCCTACAGGGCCGAACGCGCCGGACGCCGTCAGCCCCTTCATCGAGCCCGCGAGCGAGAGGTCGCCCGTGGCGACGTACACGAGCGCGAGGCCGAAGGCGAGGAAGGCCGTGGACACTGCCCCGACGACGAGGTACTTTATGCCGGCCTCGCCCGAGAGGAAGTCGCCTCTGTTCGACGCGAGCAGGATGTACATGGCGAGCGTCAGGCATTCGAGGCCGAGGAATACAGAGAGCAGGCTGGTCGCGCCGCCCAGCACCGCCATCCCAAAGGCGGCGAACAGGACGAGCGACGGGTACTCCTCGTCTCCGAGCGGCCTCCGGCTTGTGTAGCCGACGGACAGCAGTATGGTCAGCAGGGCGGTGATACCGGCCAGGAAAGCGGCCATCCGTCCGTACGGGCCGGTGCCGAGCATGCCGCCGGCCTCCGTGACCGGGGGCGAGTACGTCGCGGCGACGACTGCCGCCAGAAGGGCCACGGCCCCGCCGATGAAGTTCAGCCGCTTCCTGTCGAGGCCGGGTATGAACGCCCCGGCAAGCAGCAGGAGCACCGGGCCGACGCCGAGTATCAGGAGCGGGAGCAGCGCGTGTAGCTCGCTCAGGTTCACGGCGTGCCTCCCCTGTCGGCGGCCGCCGTCTGTGCCGGAGCGGTCGCGGCCTGTGGAGTTGCGCCGGCCGTCTTGACAGCCGCTACGGGGCTGACAAGCGCCTTTATCGGCCCTTCAATCGGGCCGATGAGGATGCGCGGGTAGAGTCCTATGACCACGACGAGTATTGCGAGCGGGACGAGTATCGCCGCCTCGCGCGGGCTCAGGTCATGGAACTCGGCGTCAGTCGCGGGCGGGCCGAACAGGACCTTCTGCGCGAGCCGCAGTAGGTATATAAGCGTGAACACGACTCCCGCGAATGCAGCCGCCGCGAGGTACGGGTATTCTTTAAAGAGTCCGACAAGGATGAGCAGCTCGCCCGCGAAGTTGTTCAGACCCGGAAGCCCGAGCGAGGATACGATAAACAGCAGGAAGAACGCGGACAGGCCGGGCGCTTTCGACCACAGGCCGCCGAAGGCGGATATGTCCCGCGTGTGCATGCGCTCGTCCAGCATCCCGACCATGATGAACAGGGCTCCGGTCGTTATGCCGTGGTTTACCATCTGGAGCACCGAGCCCGCGAGCGATACCTCGTTCCATGCCGCAATCCCCAGCACCACGAAGCCGAGGTGCGATATGGAAGAGTACGCGACCAGCCGTTTCATGTCCTCCTGCGCATAGGCTATCCATGCCGCGTAATAGACTCCGATGATGCCGACAGCGAGGATGACGGGGATGTACGCGGCCGATGCCTCCGGGAAGAGCGGGAACCCGAAGCGTATCAGGCCGTATGCCCCGGTCTTGAGCAGCAGACCCGCGAGGATTACAGAGCCCGCCGTCGGCGCGTCGGTGTGCGCGTCCGGGAGCCAGGAGTGTATCGGGAATACCGGGACCTTTACCGCAAAGCCTATGAAAAAGGCCGCGAACAGCCAGAGCCCCGTGGCAGGCTCGACATGCGTGGACTTGAGGGCCTCCAGCGCGAACGTGTACTCGCCGGCCTGGCTCCCGTGGATGACGTACAGCCCGATAATTGCAAGCAGCATGAACAGGCTGCCGGTGAATGTGTAGACGAAGAACTTGACCGCAGAGTAGACCTTCCTTCCGTGCCCCCATACGCCGATAAGGAAGAACATCGGGACGAGCATCACCTCCCAGAAGAGGTAGAAGAGGAAGAGGTCGGTGGACAGGAACACGCCCATCACGCAGGTCTCCATCACGAGCAGCATGAAATGGAACATCGGCGATTTGTCGCGTATCGCGTCCCACGATACCAGCACTGACAGCATGAAAAGAAACGCGGTCAGCGCGGCCATCAGCAGGCTGATCCCGTCCAGGCCGAGCGAAAAGTTTATTCCGAAGGCTGGTATCCATGAGAGGTCGAGCCGGACGAGCCAGCCGTCCGGGCGCGGCTGCATGAACACCGCGAACGGGACGAGGGAAAGGGCAAGCTCGAACGCGGTAATGATGAGAGCTATCAGGCGCGCCGCCCTCCCGCTCGGGACAAGCAGCACCGGGATTGCCGCGAGGACGGGCACGAAGACGAGCGCGAGCAGTATCCCCTGGCGTATGCCCATCACACGCCCCCGTTGACAGCGAAGTACAGGACAATCGCGGCCGCGCCGACGATGGTCGCCATGATGTAGGTCGAGGCCCGGCCCGTGACGGACAGCCGCATCATCGAGCCGGTCCACGCGAGGCCGTCACCAATGCCGTCCAGCGCGCGGTTTATCGCGCCCTCGTCCACCCTGTGCCAGAGCAGGTCGGCGATGTTCCCGAACGGCGTTACGAACAACCGGTAGTACAGCGCGTCCAAGCCCCATGCACGGAACAGGAAATCGTTCAGGTCTGCGTACCGCGCCGCGAGCCTTTCGCGCAGGGCGGGGTTGATCAGGTTCATGTAATATGCGGCCCCTATGCCGGATGCGCAGACCACCGCTGACACGGCCTGCACGGCCCAACCGTGGCCGGCCTCTGCATGCGGCGCGAGGCCCTGCGATGCGAGAAGACCGGAGAGATAACCAGACCCGCCCCAGGTCGCGGGCAGGTTGATTATGCCGCCCGCTATGGCGAGGACGGCGAGAGGGACGAGGCTCCATACCATCGTTCCCGGGAGCCGGGCGGGGAGTCCGGCGGACTCCTTCTTCATTCCGCCCATGAAGACCAGGGCCACCACGCGGAAGATGTAGAACGCCGTGACGAAGGCGGTCACCTCTCCCAGCGCCCAGAGGGCGGTATACAGCGCGCCTCCGTGTCCGAGGGTTGCGGCGAGTACCTCGTCCTTCGAAAAGAATCCGCCGGTGCCCGGCGCTGCCGCGAGCGCGAGCGCCCCGGCGAGGAAACACCAGAAGACCGTGGGCATCCGGGTCATCAGCCCGCCCATATTGAATATGTCGTGCTCCTCGTGCAGGGCCTGTATTATGCAGCCCGCGGCCATGAACAGGAGCGCCTTGAAGAAGGCGTGTACGACGAGGTGGAAGAGCGCGGCGGATAACGCGCCAGCGCCGACCGCCATGACCATGTAGCCTATCTGGCTTATGGTCGAGTATGCGAGGACGCGCTTGATGTCGCGCTGTCCGAGTGCGGACGTCGCGGCGTAGAAAGCCGTCACCGCGCCTACGGTGGTGATTACCGCGAGGGCGTCCGACGAGACGCTGATAACAGGGAACATCCGCATCAGGAGGTACACGCCCGCCGTGACCATCGTCGCCGCGTGTATCAGGGCGGAGACCGGCGTCGGGCCCGCCATCGCGTCCGGGAGCCATACGGTCAGCGGGAGCTGGGCCGACTTGCCCGCCGCGCCGAACATAAGGAGCAGGCCGAGATACGTCGCCGTGGCGGCCGGCAGGGCCGGGGCGGCGGCGTTTATGGCCGCTATGTCGGTCGTCCCGGTGAGGTAGAACAGCCATATCAGCGCGACGCCGAACGCGACGTCTCCGATGCGCGTTACGATGAACGCCTTCCGGCCCGCGGTCGCGTTCGCGGGGTCGGAATACCAGAAGCCTATGAGGCCGAATGAGCAGAACCCGACGCCCTCCCAGCCGACGAACATCAGGGGCAGGTTACCCGCGAGGACGAGCAGAAGCATCGCAGCGACGAACAGGTTCAGCAGCGCGAAGTAGCGGGCGAAGCCTTCGTCCTCGCGCATGTATCCGACGGAGTACAGGTGGATGATGAACGAGACGCCGGTCACCATCACGGCCATCGTGGCGGAAATCGCGTCGAGGCGCAGTGTAAACGGGGCGGAGAAACCGCCTGCCGAGAGCCAGTCGTACAGGACGACGTCCGTGCCGTTGCCCATACCCGCGAATGCGATACACGCTGCGACGGACGAGCCCGCGACCGACGCGCACGCGACAGTCTCCACGACGCGTCGTTTGAGCATCCAGCCGAGCAAGCCGTTGAACAACGCGCCGAGAAGCGGCAGGAGGAGTATCCATGTGATGGGACTCGCCATGTCAGTCCTTCATCTCGTTGAAGTCGTCTATGTTCACGCTGCGTTTTCTCTTGTGCAGGTACACGACGAGCGCGAGGCCGACCGATACCTCGGACGCGGCCATGGCCATAAGGAACAGAACGAAAATCTGGCCCTCCGGCATCCCCCAGCGCATGCTGCCCGCGACGAACGCGAGCCCCGCCGCGTTGAGCATGATTTCCACGCCGATTAAAATCATGAGGATGTTCCTGTGCGCGAAGACGCAGACCACCCCGAGCGCGAATATCATGCCCGCGAGGATCAGTATGTGGGAGATGGGGACCATGAACACCTAAACTCCAAGGCAGGGCGGGCACGGGGACCCGCCCCTACATTATTAACCCGGTGGTTAAACAGGGCAATCACGCCGCGTAATTTACTTTCTCGTGCTTGAAGTACCTGCTGACGTGCAGTGGTCTTGTTTGCAGTGTTTTCATGAACGACCGGGTTTTCTTCACGATGTCCTCTTGGCT
>JACRHJ010000040.1 GCA_016212105.1 Nitrospirota bacterium | reverse complement strand
ACGGTGGATAAATATGCGAACTTCCTGGACCCCGTGTCAAGCACGGGGAGACACAATACTACCGTCATTCCCGCGAAAGCGGGAATCCAGTGACTTTGTTTTGGTCGAAGCTATATGCATATTTAGTCGCCGGATTAATAAAACCTGAGATTGCCGCGCTTCGCTCGCAATGACAAACAGGTGCAAATGTGAAGAGGGCCAACGCTCGTGTTTTCTTTGACTTCTGAAACGGCGTTTGTTATCTTTTAGATACACCAGTATTATAACATCTATCTATAAGTACCGGAGGATTCATGGAAACGAGCAGCAATTACAGTCCCGGTCTGGAGGGCATTGTCGCCGGCCGGACGACCATAAGCGAGATTGACGAGGCGCGCTCAAGCCTGATGTTCCGGGGGTACGACATACGCGACCTGGCGACGAAGTCCACGTACGAGGAGACCGCGTTCCTGTTGTTGAACGGCAGGCTGCCGGATGCCGCCGAACTTGCCGCGTTTGAGTCGCGGCTGAAGGCAGAGCGCGGTGTTCCGGGCGAGGTGATAGACCTCTTAGGCAAGATTCCCGCACACGCGCACTCGATGGACGTGCTTCGCACAGGCATATCCCTCGTCGGGCTGTTCGACCCGGAGGAGTGGGACGGCTCGCACGACGCCAATATCCGGAAGGCGGAGCGCATCATCGCCAAGATGCCGACGCTGGTCGCTCTCGGGTACCGCCTCCCGCACAGGATGAAGCCGGTCGAGCCGCGTGACGACCTCCCGCACGCTGCGAACTTCCTGTACATGCTCCTGGACAAGGAGCCGGACGGCCCCAAGGGTCGCATCTTCGACTCATCGATGATCATCTACGCGGAGCACGAGTACAACGCCTCGTCGTTCGCCGCGCATGTCACGGTCTCGACCCTCTCGGACATCTACTCGGGCATAACCGCCGCGGTCGGGACGCTCAAGGGCCCGCTCCACGGCGGGGCGAACGAGGAGGTCATGAAGATGCTGATCGACATCGGGGAGGGCGACAAGGCGGAGAAGTGGGTGATGGACAGGCTCGGCCGCAAGGAGAAGATAATGGGCTTCGGCCACCGCGTATACAAGCACGGGGACTCGCGCGCGCCGATACTCAAGGAGGCGAGCAAGGAGGTCTGCGAGTTCGACGGCTACTGCCACTGGCACGAGATCGCGGTAAAGGTCGAGGAGGTGGTCAAGCGCGAGAAGGGCCTGCTGCCGAACGTGGACTTCTTTACCGCATCGATTTACTACCTGATGGGCCTGCCCATCGAGACGTTCACGCCGGTCTTCGCTATGGCGAGGGCGGCGGGCTGGTGCGCGCATGTCATAGAGCAGTTGGACGACAACCGGCTGATTCGCCCGGCCTCGGAGTACGTCGGGCAGCGGGGGCTGGTTTATAAGCCGGTGGGGGAAAGGTAGTTTTTTCCTGGTCTTAACGGTGTCATTCTGAGCGAAGCGAAGAATCTGCTTGTATACAATATTGTAGGGGCGCAGTTTACTGCGCCCGCACATTGGCCGGGCTTCACGCCCGGCCTGTTTATTTTATCTCCCCCAGCTCCATCAGCCTCTCCGAGAACTCCCAGGACTCCCCGCGCTTCACCCATACCTCAAGCGAGCCGGTGCCCGGCTGGCCTGTGAACCCGATGCGCACGTCACGCACCGCGTCCGGCTGCATAGGCGGCGTGTACCGGCCCGCGTCCCGGACGACGCCGGTCTTTACGTCCGTAGCGAACACGCGCCTCTCACCGAACGAGTAGAAGAAGACCTCCCCGCCCTCGAATCCGTTGTAGTCGCCGTCCCGGCCGACGTGCGTGAATCCGCCGCCCGGGCTCCGGAGCCAGAACTCCTGTGGCGCATTATCGTCCGTCTTAGGCGGTTCCTTCCCGGCAGCCTTCATGAGCGGCCGGGCCACTATGAGGATGTCGCCGTCCCCGTTTAGCAGGTAGAAGTATCCCATCCCGAGCCCGCGCCTCGCAAGCTCTTCCTTTAGCGGGAGCGGCGTGAACTCCCCGGTATCGACGTCGAACATCGACATGCGGTAGTCGGACATATAGTCGTCACGTCTCTGCCCGCCCTCGGTCACGACCGCCTTGTCGCCGCTGATGTGCGATACGAAGTACTCGCCCTGTCCGGGCTGCCATTCCTCGTTCTCCCTGCGGACTACGATGCGCGCCTCGCGCGTCTCCATGTCGTAAATGCCGAGGACGTCCTCGTCTCTTACGTATTTCGGTATGCCGCCGTCCGGGAATGCGTTCCAGCCTGTCGCCGGGCGGTACGCGAGCAGCTTCGCGGTGAAAACGACCTTCTGTCCGTCCCCGATCAGCTTCGCCGAGACGAACTTCGAGTAGTCCCGCGCCGGCCCGTAGCCGTAAGGGTTGCAGGCGGCGAGGGCGAGGAGGACGAAAAGCGGCAGAAGATTTATGAGTTTCGGTATGGGCATGGGGATATTGTAGCAGATAAGCGAGTCGGGAGGCCAGATGAAAAACAGTTGATAATTAAATGGACAGGGGTTATCATTACATTATGAGTAAGATAGCGTCCGGTGTCTGGTAACGCTCGATTGAGGAGGAATACAAATGAAATTCAACGTTGTGCTTGAGGAGGCGGAAGAGGGCGGCTACAACGTGACGGTGCCCGCTCTCGACGGCTGTTTCACCGAGGGCGACACGGTGGAGGAGGCGCTCGAAAACGCGAAGGAGGCGATACTCTGTTATCTGGAGGGGCTATCGTCGGCCCACTCCCCAGCATCGGAAATCCAGTCTGTCATATCTTGAGGGAATTGCCTCCAAGCATTAAAGTCGGCATCGCTACAGGCTGCTAACCTGTCTTCCTTGTTAAGTTTGATATTGCGGATGTTCCATGCGAAGTTCACGTGGCTATATACGTGTGCGAACCTGACTAACAGACCTCCCTCACCGTATTCCGGCTTTCCCTCAAGCTCTTTGATTATCGCGTCAATCTCTTCCCGTGCCTCAAGCAAATTGGATATCATGTGCATTTTGCTTTGCTTATTCATTATCCCCGCCTCCCCTCAAAAAACTCCCTCAGCAACGCCAGGCACTCCTCAGTCATGACACCCGCCGAAACCTCGGCCCGGTGGTTCAGACGGTCGTCGTCCAGTATGTTGAACACGGACCAGGCCGCGCCGAACTTCGGGTCGTGCGCGCCGTAGACGACACGCTTCACGCGTGCGCTCATCAGCGCGCCGGCGCACATCACGCAAGGCTCCTTCGTTATATATACCGTCGCGTCGTCCAGCCGCCAGCGGCCGAGCCTGCCCGCCGCCTCGCGTATGGCAAGCACCTCGGCGTGCGCGGTCGGGTCGTTGTCCGCCTCGCGCCGGTTGTGCGCGAGCGCCACGACCTCGCCGCCCACGACGACCAGCGCGCCGACGGGCACGTCGCCCGCAGGCAGCGCGGCCCTCGCCTCGGCTATCGCCAGCTCCATAAATTCCCGGTCGGTCATGCGTGCGCCATTGATTCACTATAATCCCCTCTCCTCGCGGGAGAGAGCCTGCCCTGAGCGAAGCCGAAGGGGGCTGGGGTGAGGGGTCTCCACAAGTCAATGCCGGATTATACCACAGCCATACAACCTTGACAACCGCTCCCGCATGCATATACAATTGACGGAACCTCTCCCGCTCCTGTCTTCCCCCTCCCCACCTGGGGGGGAGGGGGGCAGGGGGGCTGGGGGTGTCTTTTCATCGGGGGTATCTTGTCCAACATCAAAGTAGAAAACCTCACGAAGAAGTTCGAGGCCGCGACGGCCGTGGACGGCATATCGTTCTCGGTCGGGCCGGGCGAGGTGTTCGGCTTCCTCGGCCCGAACGGCGCGGGCAAGTCCACCACGATAAACATCCTCTGCACGCTCCTCTCCGCGACATCGGGCCGGGCCGAGGTGGCGGGTTTCGACTGCGCCTCCTCCCCGGACGAGGTGCGCCAGGCCATCGGCATAATATTCCAGGACCCGACGCTCGACAACGGACTGACCGCGTATGAGAACCTGCTCTTCCATGCGTACCTATACGACCTCGACAGGGTAACGGCGAGGAGGCGGATCGCGGAGGTGCTCGCCCTCGTGGACCTGACGGCCAGGAAGGACGACCTCGTAAGGAAGTTCTCCGGTGGGATGAAGAGGCGGCTTGAGATCGCGCGCGGCCTGCTCCACTACCCCAAGGTCCTGTTCATGGACGAGCCTACGCTCGGGCTCGACCCCCAGTCAAGGAACATGATATGGGAGTTCATACGCACGCTCAAGGCGGACACCGGCATCACCATATTCATGACGACGCATTACCTGGAGGAGGCGGAGTCCTGCGATCGGGTGGCTATAATCGACCTGGGCAAGGTCATTGCGATTGGCAGCCCGGCGGAGCTGAAGGCGGGTCTCAGGGGCGATACCATAAGGCTTGTTGCGAAGGACAACGACGCGCTCGCGGCCGAGGTGAGGGAGCGGTTCGGCATGGACGCGAAGGTCTCCGAGGGCGCGGTCACGCTGACCGTCGAACGGGGCGAGGAGTTCCTGCCGGCGCTGATAAAGACCATCAGGGCCGAGATAACCTCGGTGAACCTCACGAAACCGTCCTTGAACGACGTATTCCTCGCCCTGACCGGAAAGAGCATAAGGGACGAGGAGGCCGACCCCAACAACGTGATGCGCGCGATGGCCCGCTCCTCGAAGAAGAGGGGGCACTGACATGACCACGCTGCGTCACAACGCGAAGGCGGTCTACGTCATCACGTTCCGTGAGTTCAAGAAGTTCGTCCGGGAGAGGAGCCGGCTCCTCGGCACGATGGCCCGGCCGATCCTCTGGCTGTTCGTCGTGGGCGGCGGGCTGTCACGGATGGTGCAGCCGGAGGGCGGGGTGTCGTACCTCCAGTTCATCTTCCCCGGCATGATAGGCATGACAATCCTGTTCGCGTCCATCTTCTCGGCCATATCCATAGTCTGGGACAGGGAGTTCGGCTTCCTGAAGGAGATACTCGTCGCGCCCATATCCAGGTTCTCGGTCGTCTTCGGGAAGGCGGTGGCGGGCACATGCATCTCGCTCGTCCAGGTGCTCATCATGGTCGTCTTTATCCCCGTCCTCGGTATACACATAACCCTCGCCCAGTTCTTCCTGCTGATATTCTCGGCGGGCATGCTCGCCTTCTCGCTGACGTCGTTCGGCATACTTGTCGCGTCCCGGATGTCGTCGTACGAGGGGTTCAACATCATTATGAACTTCATCGTCATGCCTATGTTCTTCCTCTCCGGCGCGATGTACCCGGTGGGGAAGCTTCCCCCGGTACTCAAGGAGCTGACCCATTTCAACCCCCTGACCTACGGCGTGGACGCGCTCAAGAACGTCCTGCTGTCCGGGGCGGCGGGGACCTCGATGGGGCCGGAGTACCCGCTCGTGTTTGATCTTTCCATAATCGCGGCATTCATGGCCGTAGCCGTCGTCCTCGCCAACTGGTCGTTCCGGAAGGCGGGCTGAAAAAAGGCTTGTAATCGGGCGCGACCTGAAATATGATGCTATAGTATTTTCAGACAGTCCGAACATAATACCAGACACCTCCCACGGAACGGTGCCATGCAGGAAAAACACTCGATACTGATCATAGAAGACTCGCGCGAGCTTGTGGACCTCCTGTACAGGAAGTTCGGGGAGACGTACACCCTTTCGTTCGCACTCGACGGCGAGGAGGGGCTCGCACTGGCGGCGTCTCTCAAGCCGGACCTGGTCCTCCTCGACGTCAACCTCCCCAAGAAGGGCGGTTTCAGCGTCCTCAAAGACATACGCGCGAACAAGGAGCTGTCCGGCGTGACCGTCCTGATGATAACCGGTCAGTCGGACACCGAGAGCGTGGTCAAGGGCTTTTCGCTCGGTGCCGCGGACTATATAGTAAAGCCGTTCAACTTCGTCGAGCTGTCGGCGAGGATAGAGTCCCAGCTCACGATAAGGCAGCTCCAGAGGCAGGTCGTGGACATGGAGAGGCTGAACATACTCCGCGAGGTCGCGGTCAGCTTCAACCACGAGATAAACAACCCGCTGATGTCCATATCCACGTTCGCCTATTTCCTGGAGAAAAAGCTCGACCTGGCCGACCCGGACATAGACCAGAGCGTCCATGGCATAATATCCGAGGTGGCCCGCATAGCGGACATCGTGGACAAGCTCTCAGCCGCGACGCACGCGGCCTCGGTGAACTACCAGCCGGGGCTCAAGATGATAGACTTCAGCCACCTTACGGAGTAGGCCGAAGGGGGCTATCAGGTCCGGCGATTAAACAGGAAACTTCCTGGACCCCGTGTCAGGCACGGGGCGACGAACTATAGCACGTCATTCCCGCGAAAGCGGGAACCCGGCGACTTTGTTTTGGTCGAAGCTATATGCATATTAAGTTGCCGGATTAGTAATTGCCGGGGTAAAATCTTAACGGAGCAACACGCAATGGCTGACGGCAGGATTCTCATAGCGGAGGACGAGGAGACCCTCAGGGATGCGCTCCGGCTGTACCTGACGTCGAGGGGTTACGACGTAACGGTCGCCCCCGACGGACGGGCCGCGCTCGAAGAGCTCGACCGGGCCGAGTACGACCTGCTCGTCACGGACATGCGGATGCCGCGCATGTCCGGAGAGGAGCTGCTCGACGCCCTCGACGCTCGGCCCGGTGGCCACCCCCCAGTCGTCGTGATGACCGCGCACGGCACGGTGGACTCCGCCATCCGGGGCATCAAGTCCGGCATCAGCGGGTACATCAGAAAACCACTCAACATGGACGAGCTGGAGGTCGCGGTAGGCGCGGCCATAGAGCGCCAAAGGCTCGACGCCGAACTGAAGCGGTACTACGCCGAACTCGACAGGAAGGTCGAGGAGCGCACCCGCGAGCTTTCGCTGATAAACGCCTTCTCCGAGGTGGTGAACCGCTCCTTCGACCTCGACACCATCCTGGACGGCGCGGTGGACAACCTCGTGGACGCGCTCGAGACCGACGCGGCCTGGATATACCTCCTGGACGGCGACCCGCCGCTCCTCAGGCTCAGGGCGAGCAGGGGCTTCTCCGGACCCCTCCTGGAGGAGGCTTCCACCATTAACCCCGAAGACGGCTACAAGGGGACGACGTTCGTGCACGGGAAGTCGTTCATATTCGACGACCTGTCCGCCGCCAGCGTGCCTCTCGGGCCGCGCGTCGCGGCCGAGGGTTTCACGTCCGCGATACACGCCGCGATAAAGTCCGGAGACCGGATATTCGGCAGCATGGGCATAGCCTCGAAGACCGGCAAGGGGTTCGAGGAGGGGAGCCTCGAGCTTCTGACCTCCTTCGGAAACCAGATAGGCGTGGCTATTGACAGGATAAGGCTATACGAGAGGGAGAAGGCTACAGCCCTCGACCTGCACGGGAAGGTCAACCAGCTCGTCATACTCAACGAGATGGGGCACCTGGCCCGCGTCTCGAACCGCCTGAACGAGGCCGCGAACGTCGTCGTCTCGGCCATAGTCCAGGGGGTCGGGTTCGACCGTGTCTGCATATGGCTTTACGACGACGAGGGCGGGAACCTCACGCTGACCGCATGCCACGGCCTTGGGAGCGACGAGCGCATGCAGGTCCTGAGCATCGACGGCTCCGGTTTCTCCGGCCTGCCGGTCGAGGAGGGCGTCGCCTTCCTGACCGCCGGCTCGGTCTGCGACGTTACTTCCGGGCTATACAAGCCCGTCTCGGACGAGGTATGCATGGCCGTATCCCCCCTCGTTACCCGGAACCCCCACAACAGGGAACTCCACTGCTGGGAACACTTCCACTGCGGCGAGAAGGGCTGTCCGGCATTCAACAACATGACGCTCGGCTGCTGGATGATAAAGGACAGCTGCGTAAGGGGCGCGAACCCGGCCGCGACGCTCCTCGACAAGATGGAGGTCTGCAAGGACTGCGACGTCTACAAGGCCAACAGGCGCGGCAAGAACATCGGCATCATATGCGCCGACAACCGCGCCACCGGCAGGCGGATTACGGACGACGACGTCAAGGCCCTGAACGTCTTTTCCAACTCCGCCGCGACACTCCTCGAGAACATCAGGCTGATGGAGCGGCTGGTCAAGGAGGAGCGGTTCATCGACGGCATCATATTCAACATGTCGTCCGGCCTCCTCGTGACAGACCACGACGGCAGGGTGAAGATGCTCAACTACGCCGGCGCGGAGATCCTCGGCTGCGAGCACGATGAGGTAGTCGGAGGCGACTTCACGAAGCTGTTCCCCGAGGCCGCCCGGTTCATTAATGTCGAGGGCACATCGTCCATCGGCCGCGAGGTCGTCGTCACCACGAAGCGCGGGCCTGTCCCGGTCGGGTACTCGAACTCGACACTCCTCGAGGACAACGGCGTCTCGGACGGCGTCATAGTTGTCTTCCGCGACCTCTCCGAGATAAAGAAGCTCCACGACCAGCTAAGGGAGAAGGACCGCTTCGCCGCGATAGGGAAGGTCGCCGCAGGCGTCGCCCACGAGATAAGGAACCCGCTCTTCGGCATCACCTCCGTCGCCCAGATACTCGCCCGCGAGGCGAAGGAAGACTCGCCGACCAGGGCGCTGATAGACGCGATGCTGTCCGAGACGTCGAGGCTGAACACCCTCGTCGAGGACATGCTGCTATACGGCAGGACGATGAAGGCCGCGCCCCAGGCGGTGGACCTGAACGCCCTCATAGAGAGCGTCGTGGACTTCCACATGGCGGGCATCAGGGACAAGGACATCAGGGTCGTGAAAGACCTCGACCCGGGGCTGCCGCCGCTGATGCTCGACCCGCACCAGATGAGGCAGGTCTTCCTGAACGTCCTGGTGAACGCGCTCGACGCCTGCCGGAGGGGCGGCGAGGTCCTGCTCCGGACGAGGATGTCCGACAACACCGTGTCCGTACGCATAAGCGACAACGGGATAGGCGTCCCGGTGGACGACCTGTCGAAGGTCTTCGACCTGTTCTACACCACCAAGGAGAAGGGCACCGGGCTCGGCCTCGCCATCTGCCGGAAGATAGTCGAGGACCACGGAGGCACCGTGACGATACACAGCAAGCCGGACGTCGGCACCACGGTCGAGCTGCTGATGCCTGCCGGCAAGCTGGGCGAGGCCATCGCATGAACCCGTCCGTCCTCCTGATAGACGACGACAAGACGATAATGGCCTCGCTCTCCTTCCTGTTCAAGGGCAGGGGCTGCGAGGTCTTAGGCGCCCACAACGCGAAAGACGGCATCCGGCTCGCCGGGGAGCTCCAGCCCGACCTGACCATACTCGACCACAACCTCCCCGACATGACCGGCATAGAGGCGCTACAGGGCATAAAGGCCGTCATGCCGGAGGCCCTCGTCATAATGCTGACCGGCTACGGCAGCATTTCCGGCGCGGTCGAGGCGATACGCGCGGGCGCCTTCGACTACCTGACCAAGCCCGTGGACATCGGCGCGATAGAGATTGCCGCGGACCGGGCGTTCGCGGTACAGGGCCTGAAGAACGAGAACCAGCTCCTCCGGAAGCTCCAGGCGGCGGCTCTCAAGGAGGGCATAGTCGGCGGCTCGCCGCAGACACACAAGCTGCTCCTGATGATAAACCTCCTCGCGGAGAACCCGAACACGACGGTGCTCATAGAGGGCGAGTCCGGCACCGGCAAGGAGCTGGCGGCGAGGACGATACACAGGATGAGCGCCCGGCGCTCGCGGCCGATGGTGGACATCAACTGCGCCTCTCTGTCCGAGACGTTCCTCGAGTCCGAGCTTTTCGGCCACGAGAAGGGGGCCTTCACGGACGCGAAGGGCCTGAAGAAGGGCCTGATAGAGGTCGCGGACGGCGGCACGCTGTTCCTCGACGAGATAGGCGAACTCTCCCAGAGCCTCCAGCCAAAGCTCCTGCGCGTCCTGGAGACGATGACATTCCGGAGGATAGGCGGGACCCGCGACATAAAGGTGGACGTCCGGGTCATCGCGGCGACAAACAGGAACCTCGCCGAGGCGGTAGAGCAGAAGACGTTCCGCGAGGACCTCTATTACAGGCTGCGCGTGATGCCCATCACCATGCCCCCGCTCAGGGAGCGCAGGGAGGACATCATGACGCTCGCCCGCCACTTCCTCGCGCAGATGAACGCGGGCATAAAGAAGAGCATAACCGGCATATCGCCCGACTGCGAGAAGCGGCTCGTCGAGTACGGCTGGCCTGGCAACGTCCGGGAGCTGAAAAACGTCATCGAGCGGGCCGTGATAGTCTCGCCCGGCCCGTTCATCACGCAGGAGCACCTCCCCTGGGAGCTTACCCGCCCCGGCAACGGCCAGAAGAAGCCCGCCGCGGGCCAGCCGCTCACCCTCGACGAGGCCGAGAAGGCGCACATCGCGTCCGTCATGGAGCGGGCCGGGGGCAACAAAAGCTCCGCCGCCCGCATCCTCGGCATATCCCGCTCGACCCTCATCGCCAAGCTGAAGAAATACGAATAAACCCTGTTTGTCTTTGCGAGGAGTCCCGCGTTTCGCGGGACGACGCGGCAATCTCCTCCTTATAGTACAAATACAGTCGAGGAGGTTGCTTCGCTCCGCTCGCAAAGACATGCATAGGCGACGGCACGCGGGTCGGCCCTGCTTGCGACGTCCTGCCTTTGCGTATCGTGCGAATTCTTGGCACGTAATTTGCTTGTAATTATCTTTCAGTCAGTAGGGTGGGCACTGCCCACCATTCCCTCGCTCCTTGATCCATTTAGCACGTAATCAACATAACCTCAGCAAAAAGGCAGGACGGCGGGCAGTGCCCGCCCTACGTACTACCCGAGTTAGACGTGGGCTTCAGCAGGCGCAAGACAGAGCCCATCTCCGAAGGCGGTGATGGGTTTTTTTTGTTTTTTGTGGTGGTGGACGAAAGGAGGCTTACATGCAGGGCAAGCTCAGAGGCGACGAGGGGCATAGTTTCATCGGCGCGGTAATCGCGGCGTTGTTCATGGTTCTGGTGTCGGTGGTCGTGTTCGCCGGGCAGGCGGAGATGAAGAAGGACAAGGGTGGCGATAACGGGAAGCCGAAGCGGACAATTCACGGCAATCCGGAGAACCGGCGGGCGGTGGAGGCGCTGCTGGATGAGTCGGAGGGGGATGCGGAAGTGGAGATGGACGGGCGCGGGAAGCGGGTCACGAGGCTGAAAGGCAAGTTCCGTATCGACAGGAACAAGCCGGTTGAGGAGGCCGCGCTTGATTTTATCGACAGGCATGGTAATGCGTTTGGCTTGAAGGATGCCAAGCGAGAGCTTATTAAAGAGGAAAGAGCTAAGGATAGTGATATTACAACGTATCAACAGATTTATAACGGAGTTCCGGTTTGGCAGAAAGGAATGGGGGCGCGAACAAACAAAGACGGAGACATTGTATCCATGGGAGCTAATCTTGCACCATATCCAGGCATCGACACAACGCCGTTGTTGACGCCGGAAGAGGCCTTGACGATAGCGATCAAATATCTTGATGACAGTAGTGGAAGAAAAGTTGTATTAGGTGGGCTTACGCCGCCTGAGATTGAACTCGTTATATTCAACAACAAACTTGCTTACAGAGTATTTGTAGGGGTTAGTATACCTACCGGTGCCTGGCAGTTTTTCATCGATGCCAAGGATGGTATGATTTTACGATCATCTGATGAAATGCGGTATCTGTCGGTGCCCGGCAGAGGTGTTATGTCTAATGGTACCACAATAAACTTCTGCCTCTATGAGCAAAGCGGGAGGCAATACCTTGCGCACGACTTCACGAATTCGACGAGCGTTCCGTCAACAATACAATCCTCGGATTTTGTCTTCGATAGCGCCAGTCAGTAGGGTGGGCACCGCCCACCGTTCCCTCGTTCCTTGATCCATTTAGCACGTAATCAACATAACCTCAGCAAAAAGGCAGGACGGCGGGCAGTGCCCGCCCTACGAACTGTAAAGGTCGAGATTGCTTCGCTCCGCTCGCAAAGACAGACCTCGGCGCGTCATCGGCGTCCCTTCTGTATCGTTTCCGTACACCCACTCTGACCTGATTCCGTACACTCCCTCGCGCCATCATCCAAATCCTTGCTGTAACTCATTGTAAATACACGTATCATGCATCTGGCACCGTTATTGCTATATTATAACGGTGGAATGCTTCAAAAAACCCGGCCGGAGAGTCTCCCGGCAATCAATGAAAACATGGAGGGCGTGATGGGAGAGAGCAAGCGTATCCTTATTGTGGACGACGAGCCCACGATACTGCTTAGCCTGTCGTACTGTCTCAAGACCCCGGGCGTGGAGGTCATAACCTCCTCCCGCATCGAGGCCGCGGAGGAGGCGCTTTCGCGCTACTTCTTCGACCTCGTGATCGCCGACATACGCATGAGCGGTATGTACGGCATCGAGGGCCTGGAACTGCTCAGCTACGTCAAGAGGCTCAGCCCCGAGACCGAGGTCATAATCATGACGGCGTACGGCTCGGACGAGATCAAGGCCGAGGCCGTCAGGCGCGGCGCGTTCTACTACTACGACAAGCCAATCAACATCGAACACCTGCTCGGCAAGGTCGGGGAGCTCGGCATCCCGGTCTCGGGGAGCGCGTCCGTCAGCTAAGGACCCTCGCAGGGGAGGCTTTATGCTTAGAAGACAGGTACTCGCCGTAGTCGACGGGTCGCAGGAGAGGCGGGAGCAGGTCTCCGGACTTGTATCGGGGGGCTACACCGTCACGACCGCCCGGACGTCCCGGGAGGCGGAGAACGCTGTCAGGGGCCACACCTTCGGGGTGGTGCTCTCGGACGTCAGCGCCCCCACCGTGGACTCGCTCGGTTTTCTCGCCCTGTACAGGGACAGGAACCCGCTGGGCAGGATAATAGTGCTCTCGCGCAGGCCGGACTTCCATTCGGCGCTGCAGTCGCTCAGGCTTTCGGCGTACGAATACCTGTTCGACCCCGTCACGGCGGACTCGCTCGTCGCCGCGGTCGGCAGGGCCTTCGGCGACTCCGAGCGCGCCACCGCGCGGCTCAGGGCACAGGTTGCCGAGGAGAACGTCAGGCTGAAGGACGAGCTGGAGCGCGCCAACCTCGAGACCATAATGGCGCTCGCGGGCGCCCTCGAGGCGAGGGACGAGTACACCCGTGGACACTCGTTCAGGGTGTCGGAACTCGCAGTCAGGGTCGGCGAGAGGATGGGGCTGTCCCAGGACGAGATACGGACGCTCCGCTACGGCGGCATCCTGCACGACATCGGCAAGATAGCGGTCGACAGCCGCGTCCTGAACAAGAACGGGCCGCTCACGCGCGAGGACTACGACATCATCTACACGCACGCGGAGATGGGCGTGAAGATCATATCCGCCGTGGACTCCTTGAAGCCGGTCATACCTCTGATACGCTACCACCACGAGGCATACGAGCACCTGCCGACGTCGATCGAGGAGCGGAGCCGTGATTTCCTCCTGGTGTGCATCATAAAGGTCGTGGACGCATACGACGCGATGGTGTCCGACAGGCCGTACAGGAAGGCGCTCCCGCCGGAGATGGCGGTGACCGAGCTGGAACACTACAGCGGCTCGGAGTTCCACCCGAGGGCGGTCGAGACTCTCGAACGCGTGATAAAGGGCGATTTCGTGAAAGACCTGAGGACCCGCGGGTTCGCAAACCTTATAGACGGGCGCGGGCTTGCCATCGGTTACCTTTAGGGGGCCGGGCAGGCATTACAAAAAGGGGGGGTTATGATCAAGAAGGTCCTGATAGTGGACGACTCGGCCCTCATCCACCAGATGTACAAGCTGGTGTTCATGAGGTACAAGGGTTGCCAGATCGTCTCGGCCATGAACGGCCTCGAGGCGCTCGACAAGCTGTCCCAGGAAGCGGGGATAGAGCTTGTGCTCCTGGACATAAACATGCCGGTGATGAACGGCCTCCAGTTCCTCCAGAGCCTCCAGAAGGAGGGCATACACAAGGACCTGCCGGTCATCATCGTCAGCACCGAGGGCAAGGAAGAGGACACGCTCCGGGGGCTCGCGCTCGGGGCGAGGGGCTACGTAAAGAAGCCGTTCCAGCCGGCGGAGCTGCACGACATGATAGAGAAGATAGCGGCCGCCAGCCCGGCGGCACGCGCCTGAGGTATACTTAACCAGGGGCATACCCGATTTGGGGTATACCCGACCTGAGGTATACTCAACCCGAGGCATACTCAAATGGAAGAATTCGATACTTCCGGGCTTATCCAGGAATACCTGGACGACGCCAGGGCCCACCTGGACAAGCTCGACTCCTCGCTCCTCGACATGGAGAAGGACGCCGCGCAGGGAGACCTCGACGTCGAGCTTGTCTCCGACCTGCTCGGCGCGCTCCATACGCTCAAGGGCAACTCCGGCATGATGGGCTTTTCGGGCCTCCAGAAGTACGTGCACCACCTGGAAAGCGTCTTCAAGTCCGTGCTGGAGGGCAGGACCGCGATGGGCGACGAACTCCTCCAGGGGCTGTTCGAGGCGGCGGCCGTGCTCCGGGAGACGCTCGACCAGATAGAGAAGGACCCCAAGACGCCCCCGCCGATGGCGGACAGGATAGAGGACCTGGACACCATGGCCAGCGCGGCGGCGGAAACAGGCGCGCACGGCGGGGCGGCGTCCGGCCCGAAAGACGATGCGTCCGGCCCCTCCGTCAGGCCTTCGGCGACAGGCAGGAGCGCGCCGGCGAGGGCCGACAGCTTCAAGTACATAGGCGCCAAGTCCAGCCTCCTGAAGGTGGACTTCGAGCGGCTCGACCACCTTCTGAACCTGGCCGGCGAGCTTGTCATACACAGGACGAAGCTCGCACAGGTGGACATGAAGTTCAAGGAGCTTTACGGCGACAGGGAGATGTCGTCGGAGCTGTCCGAGGCCGCGTCGCTGATAAACAAGGCCACCTCCGACCTCCAGGAGGCCATAATGAAGGTGCGGATGCTCCCCATCCGCCAGGTCTTCCAGAGGTTCCCGAGGATGGTCCGCGACCTCTCCCGCGAGCGCGGCAAGGAGGTCGAGCTTACCTTCAAGGGCGAGGCGACCGAGCTGGACAAGACGGTCATCGACGAGATAGGCGAGCCGCTCCTGCACCTCATAAGGAATGCGGTGGACCACGGCATCGAGACGCCCGCCGAGAGGATAGAAAAGAGGAAGTCTCCCGTCGGCGAGGTGAAGCTCACCGCCGCCCAGGAGGGCAACCACATAATTATAACCGTCTCGGACGACGGCGCCGGCATCTCGACCGAGAGGCTGAAGGCGAAGGCGGAGAAGGTGTACTCGCACGAGACGGTCGAGGCGATGGGCAGGGACAACCTGCTGGAGCTCATCTACGAGCCGGGCTTCTCCACCGCAGCCGAGGTGACGCAGGTATCCGGCCGCGGCGTCGGCCTCGACGTCGTCAAGAAGAACGTGGCGAGGCTGGGCGGCCTGGTAGAGGTGGACTCCGTCCCGGACAAGGGGACGACCTTCACCATAAAGCTCCCGCTCACGCTCGCCATAATATCAGCGCTGATGGTCGGCTCCGGCCGGGAGCTTTACGCCCTGCCGCTCTCCTCGGTAGTCGAGAGCATACGCATCGAGCCGTCCGACATACACACCATCAACAGCCGGGAGGTCGTGAGGCTCAGGGACAGGGTACTCCCGCTGGTAAGGCTGTCGAGCCTGTTCGGCGTGCCGCCGTCCGGGAACGGCCGCGAGGGCAGGAGCTACGTGGTCGTCGTGGGCCGTGCCGAGAAGAAGGTCGGGCTGGTCGTGGACAGGCTTATGGGACGCCAGGAGATAGTCATCAAGGCGCTCGACGAGTACGTCGGCGAGTGCGAGGGGATCGCCGGGGCCACGATACTCGGGGACGGCTCAGTCGTCCTGATACTCGACGTGGCCGGCCTTGTCGAGAGGAACCTATTAAAGGCGGACAGGAAGGACCAGGCCGCGAGGGGGGGGACTGCATAGACATGGACAGCAAACCTGAAGCGGGCAAGAAGATAACGCTCCCGTCCTCCGGACTCGCCGAGGACATCCTCGCGGCGTTCAGCGGCGGGGCAGATGGCGTCCCCGGAGCCGTCCCAGTCACGGAGGCCGCCGTGGAGGAGGAGACGGAGACGTCCAGCCCTTACGCGTCCGGCGACGTCTGGGGCGAGGAAGAGAAGAAGGAGGAGGAATCCTTCCACCTGGTGGGGTTCTTCCTGGGGGGCGAGGAGTACGCGCTCGAGATTTCTAGGGTGCAGGAGATAATCAGGGTGGGCGGCTGGACACGCGTCCCGAACTCGCCGGGCCACATAAAGGGCGTGATAAACCTGCGCGGCAGGATAATCCCGGTGGTGGACCCTAAGGCGGTTATGGACATCAAAGAGTCCGGCCTGACGAAGGGCTCCCGGATAATGGTCATCGAGGCCGGGGGCCGCGTCCTCGGGATGCTGGTGGACGGCGTCTCGCAGGTCATGAAGCTCCCGTCACGGGTGGTGGAGCCGCCCCCGGACGAGGTCGCCGAGAAGGACAAGGGGTTCATAAAGGGGGTCGGGAAGATGGAAGGCAGGCTGATCATCCTGCTCGACCTCGACTCCGTCGTCGGCAGGCAGCTCGCCGCATAATCCGTACACGCAGGTTGTATCGTACACCCGTGACACAATGGCAACAAGGGGGAAAGAAATGAAACTGAAGCTCAGGGCCAAGCTGTTGCTCGCGTTCGGAAGCCTGGTTGTGCTGATTGTCATCCTTGCCGGCTCGTCCTACAGGTCCATGACCAGCATGGGCAAGGGGACCGACTACATTTCCGAGCACAGCGGCGAGATAGAGGACGCGGCCGACATACAGCTCACCGCGCTGGCCGCCATGATGCCGGTGAACGACTACCTTATAACCGGGGACCGGGGCGAGGCCGCCAACTTCAGGAAGCTGATAGCCGAGCTGAAGGGGAGGATAGAGGATATAAAGAAGAAGGGCCTCACGGATAAGGAAGCTGAGGCCCTGAAGAAGGTCGAGGACAACCTTGTCCTGGTCGAGGCGGAAGGGATGGACATACTGAACACCAGGGTCGCCGGGGCGAACGCCGAGATGACGGACAAGATGAAGGCGTTCGACACGCTGGCCGGGAAGATGTCCGAGGACGTGGAAGGACTGCACGAGAGCATGCGGGGCTCCATGGACGAGACCATGAAGGTCGTCGACAAGACAGAGAGGAACGCCGTACTGCTCCTCATATTCATATCGGTAGCGTCCACCGTACTCGGCGCGGGCATCGGGATGTTCATGAGCCGCGCCATATCGGTCCCGGTAATGGAGCTTGTTGCGGTATCCAAGGGTATCGCGGAAGGCGACCTGACGAACCAGGTGCAGGTCAGGACGCAGGACGAGATAGGCGAACTCGGCCACGCCATCAACAAGATGGTGGGAAACCTCAAGGACATGATAGGCACGGTGAACCAGTCGGCCGCGCAGGTGGCATCGGCGGCCGACCAGGTGAGCGGCGGCGCGAAGCAGATAACGAGGGGCGCGCAGACCCAGGCCTCCGCCGCCGAGGAGACCTCCTCCAGCATGGAGGAGATGGCGGCCTCCATCCAGACCGTCGCCCAGAACGCGGACAACCTGGCCTCGAACGTCGAGGAGACCTCGGCCTCCATCAACCAGATGGTCGCATCGATTGAGCAGGTGGCGAAGAACTCCGGCGTGATGGCCTCCTCGGTGCAGGAGACCTCGGCGACGATAGAGCAGATGGCGGCGAGCGTCGAGCGCGTGGCAAAGGACACGGACACGCTGTCCGCCTCGGTGCAGGAGACCTCGGCGACGATTGAGCAGATGGTGGCTTCGATAGACCAGGTGGCGAAGAATTCGGACATGCTCTCGGCCGCGGTCTCCGAGACCTCGTCCACGATAGAGCAGATGGCGGTCTCCATCAAGGAGGTCGCCAAGAACGTCAAGGAGGCCGATACAATATCACAGAAGGCGGCGGCCGAGGCGCTCGCGGGCAGCGAGGCGGTCGAGCTGACGATAGAGGGCATCAACAGGATATCGGACTCGATGAACACCACCTCCACCGTCATCGGCAACCTGGGCCGGCGTTCCGAGGAGATAGGCAAGATCGTCGAGGTCATCGAGGAGATAGCCGACCAGACCAACCTCCTCGCGCTTAACGCGGCCATCGAGGCCGCGCGCGCGGGCGACGCGGGCAGGGGCTTCGCGGTCGTCGCGGACGAGGTCAGGAAGCTTGCCGAGCGCTCCGTCGTCGCCACCAAGGAGATAAGCGAGGTCATCAAGCAGGTTCAGCACGAGACCGCCCAGGCCGTGAAGTCCACCGAGGCCGGAGCGGCGGAGACGCGCGAAGGCATAAAACTCGCGGACAAGGCGGGCGCGGCGCTCAAGCGCATAAAGGACAGCGTTGGGACAAGCAACCTGCTGATGGCGCAGATCAACAACGCCTCGGAGCAGCAGGCGTCCGCGGCGGGCCAGGTCCTGAAGGCGGTCGAGAACATGAACCAGGCCACCGACCAGGTGACCACCGCCGTCAGGGAGCAGGCGATGGGCACCAACCAGATACGTAAGGCCGTGGACAACATGAACTCCGTAACGCAGCAGCTCTCGACCGCGATGAAGGAGCAGGCCGCGGGCAGCAGGCAGATAAGGGTCGCCGTCGAGGACATGAACCGCGTGACGTCGCAGGTGAACATAGCAGCGACCGAGCAGGCATCAGGGTCCAGGCAGATAATGAAGGCGGTCGAGAACATGAACTCCATGACCCAGCAGGTGGCGAACGCCACCGCCGAGCAGAAGAGGGGCGGGGAGCTGGTCGTCAAGGCGGTCGAGAACATATCGGACATAGCGAGGGAGAACCTCGGCTCGGTACAGCAGATGTCGCAGGCGGCCGAGAGCATGACGTTCCAGGCCGAGTCGCTCCAGCAGGCCATATCCGTCTTCAAGACCAACGAGATTACCTCGAACTGCTGGGACATACTCCACTGCGCGCCGGAGAACCGCGCAAAGTGCCCGGCCTACAAGAACCCGGAGAAGCGCTGCTGGCTCATCGAGGGCACATGGTGCAAGGGGACCAAGCAGGGCGACGCGAGGGCAAAGCTCGCCAACTGCATGCACTGCGACGCCTTCAAGATAATGCAGGGCGTGAACACGATGCCGGCCCCGACCGGCAGGTACGTCGGGCAGGACACGGGCAGGAGGTCGTAAGGCCTGACCATGACCGCCGCGAAGCACGACCTATACGAGAGGTTCAAGAGGCTGGTATACGAAAGGAGCGACCTGCACTTCTCGCCCAGGAAGCGCGCCTTCTTCGAGAGGCAGCTCGCGGACCGGGCGGCGGCATGCGGTTTCGGGGACCTGGAGGCATACTTCTGGCACGTCCACGACAACCCGGACGGGCTCGACGGGCTGCTGCAGTGCCTGACGACGCACCAGACAAGCTTCTTCCGGAACCCGGCCCAGTTCTCCGCGCTCCGGGAGGTCATCCTGCCGGAGCTTGTGGCGGCGAGGAACCGGGAGGTGATAAGCTCCTGGGGAGGGCCGGGGTCTCAGGTCCAGCGTCCCGGACGCCACCCTGCGATGAACATCAGGATATGGAGCTCCGGCTGCTCGACCGGCGAGGAGGCGTACTCCATAGCCTTCTCGCTCCTGGACGCGATAAGGTACATAAGGGCCTGGGACGTCGAGGTCCTCGGCACGGACATAAACAGGGCGGTGCTTGCCGCCGCGAGGGCCGGGGTCTACGACGGCTCGCAGCTGCCGGAACTGGCCAGGTGGGGCGCGGACAGGCACGTCGAGGCCGGGGGCGGCACGTTCCGGGTCGGCGAGGACACGAGGCGGCTGGTCCGGTTCCGCGAGTCGAACCTCAAAGGCCTGACCAGTTCACGCCCCAGACGCCTGGAACTGCGGGACGAGGCCGGAAGGGAAGAAGTAATGGAGGCCGCCGGCCTCTTCGATATGATATTCTGCAGGAACGTTATGATATACTTCGACCGGGACGGACAGCAGCGGCTGGTGGACGCGCTTTTCGACTGCCTGAAGCCGGGCGGCTACCTCTTCACGGGCGACTCGGAGCCCCTGCACCTGTTCTCCCACGGCTTCGAGAGGGCGGGCGGGGGCGACGCCCTGTACTACCGGAAACCTTAGGCGGAGCGATATATGCCCGAAACGATACAGGAAATAATCCAGCTCCTCGGGTCTCCCGACGAGACGGCCCGTTCGCGCGGGCTCGAACGGATGGCGATGGAGGGCGGCGGCAAGGCGCTGCCCTGGCTCCTCGCGGCCATGAAGGACGAGAGCATCAGGCTGCGGAACAAGGCGAAGGCGCTGGTCCTCCAGAGGCCGCACTCCGAGACGCTCCCGTACCTGGACGAGGCGCTCAGGGACGGCGAGGATGCCGGCAGGCGTAACGCCGCGATGGAGGTCTACACGAGCCTCGGCGAGGGCGCCCTGCCCGCGCTCTGCGCCCTCGTGTCCGACCCGGACGAGGAGGTCCGTAACTTCGCGTGCGTCCTGCTCGGGAGCATAGCGCTCCCCGGCGCGGTGCCCGCGCTGGTTGACGCGCTGTCCGACCCGGACGTCAACGTCAGCCACGCGGCCGCGGAGTCGCTTGGCAAGATCGGCGACCCGAAGGCGGTCGAGCCGCTCATCAGGTCGCTCGAGAACGGCGACTTCTGGCACTCGTTCCCGGTAATCGCCGCGCTCGGCGAGATAGGCGACGAGAGGGCGGTCGAGCCGCTCATCAGGTGCCTCGACAACGAGCTTTTCGTCCTGAACGCGTCGCAGGCGCTGGGCCGAATAGCCAGCCCGGCCGCGCTCCCCGCGGTCGTGCCGCTCCTCGCCTCGGAAGAGCACGAGGTCAGGGCGCACGCGCTCCGCGCCGTGGTGGCGATACAGGAACGCATGATTGCGGACAGCCGCGCCGCGTCCGGCACGGCATCATGCGCGTCTATCTTATCCGGTGTGGACGGCCCGGAGCTTCGCACGTTTCTGATGGGGATGCTCTCGTCCGGCGACCCGGTGGCGAGGAGGGACGCGGTCGTCGCCCTCGCCTGGCTCTGCGAGGACAGGGCGGTCCCCAAGGTCATAGAACTGCTGAAGGAGGACGACCTGTCCGAGGCGGCGCTAGGCTACCTCGTCGCGGTCGGCATGCCCGCCCTCGCGGACGTCCGGAGCAACCTCGGACACCCGGTCGGGATGGTGCGCCAGTCGCTCGTCAGGTACCTGGGCAGCCTCGGCCGCGAGGCCGGAGCGCCGCTTCTGCGCACGATGCTGTCCGACGAGATGAGCATAGTGCGCGCGCAGGCCGCCCTTATGCTCGGCAAGCTGGGCGACATGGGCTCGGTCGAGGGGCTTATCGGCCTGCTCGGAGACCCGAACCCGGAGGTGCAGGAGTCTGCCATAGGCGCGCTCTCGGAACTCGACCCGCAGGTGGTCTGCGGCAAGCTCGTCCCGTACCTGAAGAACAGCGACCCCCAGTACATGTTCCTCGCCGCCGAGACGCTCGGGCTGCTGAAGGTCGAGGAGGCGGTCAAGCCGCTCTCCTCGCTCCTCGACGACCCGAGGGACATCATACGCGAGGTCGCGGTGAAGTCCATAGGCAGGATAGGCGGCAAGGCCTCGGTCCACCCTCTTTTGATGTCGCTCAAGGACGAAAGCCCGAGGGTTAGGCAGCAGGCGATTGTCTCGCTCGGAAGGGTAAGGGACCAGCTGGTCCTGAAGAAGCTCCTGGAGCTGATGGAGGACCCGGACAAGTCGGTACGCTACTACGTCATCAGGGCGCTCAGGGACCAGGGCTCTGCCTCCGCCGTCCCGGCCCTTATCGGCGTCGTCGGGAGCGACAGGAAGAACCTGGTCGTCGCAGCCGTCGAGACGCTGGGGAGCCTCGGCGACCCTTCGGCGTGCGGGGCCATAATAGATCTCGCCTCGCGCGCGGACAGGGACCTGCTCCGGACGGCCGCGCAGGCGTTAGGCCAGCTTGGCTGCGGCGAGGCGCTCCCGGCGCTCCTCGCCCTGGTCTCGCACGAGCACTGGAGCGTGAGGAGCGCGTCTGCCCACGCGCTCGGCAGGGTCGGCGGTGAGGGCGTGTTCAGGGCGCTCGCCGGACTTCTGGACGACAAGGACATGGTCGTGGTAAAGACCGCCGCGTCCGCGCTCGGCGAACTCGGCGACAGCAGGGCGGCCGGGCCGCTCGCGGCAATGCTCGACGACGAATACGCCGGCCCCGCGGCATACGACGCCCTGCTGATGCTCGGCCGGGCGGCCGCGCCGGAGACCGCGTCCGCGCTCGGACGGGGAGACGCCACTGCCCTGATAAAGGGCGCGCGGCTGATGGGCGAGCTGGGAGGGCCGGAGGCATACGGGTTTTTGACGAAGCTTTCGGGACACGGCGAGCCAGCCGTGAGGCGCGCGGCCGCGGCCTCGCTCGGCAGGCTCGGCGGGCCGGAGGCGCTCGAAGAACTCCGCCGCATCGAAGCGGAAGACGATGTGGAGATGGTCAGGCAGGCCGCGAGGGCGGCTATCGGCGGCATGGCCGGGCCGGACGCCTGACGCACACTTAACACGCGGTGGAGTCGATGGAACAGTTCAAGTCATGCGGGCTTGCAGTGCCCGCCGGTATCGGTACGCCGGAGCAGGCGCTGTCGGAGTACGAGTTCCGGCTGCTCCGGGACCACATACACGAGTACTGCGGGATATTCTTCGACGACGGGAAGCTCACCAGCCTCGCGTCGAAGCTGTCGTTCCGCATGAGGCTCCTTGACATCAGGTCATACGGCGAGTACTACGCACACCTGAAATACACCCCCCGATACAAGGAGGAGATGGAGGACCTGATCCCCCACCTCACCAACAACGAGACGTACTTCTTCAGGGAGATGAACCAGCTCGGCTTCTTCGTGGGCGAGCTGGCCGGACGCATAAAGGCGGAGAAGGCGGCCAGGGGCGACAGGAGGCTCCGCATCCTTTCCTGCGGCTGCTCCTCCGGCGAGGAGGCGTTCACGCTCGCCATCCTCCTCGAAGAGGCCGGGCATTACCTCCGGGACTGGGAGGTCGAGATTACCGGCATAGACATCGACAGGAAGGTGCTGGAGAGGGCCGCCGCCGGCTCGTACAACAGCTACTCGCTCCGGGCGACCGACAGGTCCATGATAGACAGATACTTCGATAAAGATGGCGAAAGGTACGTCCTCAAGCCGAGGATACGGGAACGCGTCGCATTCCGGCGCGGCAACCTCCTCGAACCGGCGTCGCTTTCCGGGCTGAAGGGCGTGGACGCGATATTCTGCCGGAACGTGTTCATCTATTTTTCGGACGACGCCATCAGGCGGATAGCGGAGAACTTCCACGGCGCGCTCTCGGACGACGGCTACCTCATGCTGGGGCATTCCGAGTCGCTCACGCGGGTGACGGACATATTCTACCCCAGGCGGTTTCCTGGGGTGATTGTGTATGCCAAGAAGGAGAGTTGACCGGCCCGGTGGGCCCGTCACCCGTGTAATACTTCATAACGCCCCCCTTCCACCTCATTAATCTTATGAGTGGGAATGAGACGGGCAGCCTTAATACTGTAGAGTAGTACACGGTACTTCATAACGCCCCCCCGGCCCCCTCTTATCTTAAGAGGGGGAGCAAGAGAAGGGCAGCCTTAATATCACGGTGGATAAAATGTGAACTTCCTGGACCCCGTGTCAAGCACGGGGAGACACGCAACTACCCGTCATTCCCGCGAAAGCGGGAATCCAGTGACTTTGTTTTGGTAGAAGCTACATGCATATTTAGACGCCGGATTAATAATACGGTAGAATAGTTCACTGTACTTCATAACGCCCCCCGGCCCCCTCTTATCTTAAGAGGGGGAGCAAGAGGTCGGGGCCAGGGAATTATATAAGAAGGACATCGCGGACATGACACGCAAAATACGCGTACTGGTGGTAGACGACTCGGCGTTCATGCGCAAGGCGCTCACGCGCATGCTCTCGTCCGACTACATGATAGAGGTCGTGGACACCGCTTCGGACGGCGAGGAGGGCTACCGGAAGGTCAGGTCCCTCCTGCCGGACGTGGTCACGCTCGACGTCAAGATGCCCGGCATGGACGGGCTGACCGCGCTCGGGAAGATAATGCGCGACTGCCCGGTCCCTGTCCTGATGCTCTCCTCGCTCACCAGCGAGGGAGGCGAGGTCACGCTCCGCGCGCTGGACCTGGGCGCGGTGGACTTCATAGACAAGTCGTCCGCGACCACCGCGATGGACATCCTGAGCATCGCCGGAGACCTGATAACCAAGGTGAAGGCGGCGGCCGGGGTGGACGCCGAGAAGATGGCGAGGAGCGCGGCCGCGACTAAGCGCCCGCCCGCGCCTCCGAGGGAGCCGGAACCCGTGCAGCCCGCGGAGGCCGTCCCGGCGGGACGGGCGGCACCCAGGCCGGTGCCGGGCAGGGGAGTCTACGAACTGGTCGCCATCGGCACCTCGACCGGCGGCCCGCCCGCGCTCCAGACGATACTGACGGGCATACCGGCGGGGCTCGCTGCCTGCGTCCTCGTCGTGCAGCACATGCCGATAGGCTTCACCGCCTCGCTCGCGCAGAGGCTGGACACGCTCTGCGACCTCTCTGTGTCCGAGGCCGTGGACGGGGACCGTGCGGCCCCTGGCAGGTGCCTCATCGCGCCTTCCGGGATGCACATGACCGTCGTGCGGGACGCCGACGGACTGTACGTAAGGCTGTCGTCCGAGCCGGAGGGCACCCTGCACCGCCCGTCGGTGGACGTCCTGTTCGAGTCCGTGGCGAAGGTCGTGAGGGCCAGGGCGCTTGCCCTGATACTGACGGGCATGGGGCACGACGGCGCGCGCGGCATAAAGCTCATAAGGGACGCGGGCGGCAGGACCGTCGCCCAGGACGAGGCGAGCTGCGTCGTGTACGGTATGCCCAAGGTGGCGGTCGAGATGGGCGGCGTGGACAGGTCGATGCCGCTCGACAGTATGACCGCATACATAATCGACGAGGTGGGAAGCTGCTGACAGGGAGGCTTTGATGGCCGCGTTCTTTGAGTCACAGCTCGACTTCATATACTTCTTCTACGGCCTTGCCTTCCTGATCATGGCCGTGTCCTGCTTTTACGTCAGGCCTGCCGGCGACAGGGGCCTGCCCTGGAAATGGCTCGGCGTGTTCGGCGTCCTGCACGGGGCGTGCGAATGGCTGCTGCTCGCCGAGCACGAATTCGGCGGCGGACAGGTGTTGTCCGCCGCCTCTTCCGTCCTCGCTGCGGCGTCCTATGTATTCCTCCTCGAGTTCGGGCGTTCCGGCCTGAAGGCGGTGCGCGGCTCCGGGCCGGGCAGGTGGGCGTTGTTGCCCTTCGCTGTCCTCGCATGCCTGGGCTGGAAGTACGGCCTGCCGGGCCTGGGGGCCACTACCCGCTACTTCATCGGCCTGCCGGGCGGGGTCTGGGCCGCGTCCGCGCTCTGGGAGGCCGGCAAGGCCTCGGACGGACGGGCAAAGGCCCCTCTCGCCGTCGCGGGCGTCTGCATGGCCGCCTACGCCCTTGCGACCGCGGTCGTACCCGGCGCGGACTTCCCGCCCGCCTCCTTATTCAACGAACGCGCCTTTTTCGAAGCCCTGCACGTCCCGGTCCAGTTCGTCCGGGGCGTTCTCGCCATGGCTGTCGCGGCATTGCTGTCCATGTACGGCGGGTCCCCTTGCCGGGGCTTCGCGCCGGGCGGCGGAAAGGGCGCGGGGGCTGTCTGCCCGTATGCAATGACGGGCGCGGTCGTTGCGGCCGTGCTTTTCGGCTGGGCGCTGACCGACGCCGCCGGACGGCATGCTGAGAGGGGCCTTGAGCGCGAGCTTCTGTACAGCGTGGCAAACATCGCCGGGAGCGTTAACCCGGAGCGGCTGGCGAGGATAGCGGCTGACAGGGCGGGCACGGACAAGGCGGACAGGGCACGCATACAGGAGCAGGCCGAGGCGGTCTGCGCCGCCTACTGCCGGGCAGGCGGCGCGGGGAGGATGGACATGGACGGCCGGTACTGCGCCCACGTCCACATCAGGATGCCGATAGGCGGCGACCTGACCGTCGTCGCCGGTACGGGCGAGCACGACAGGCCCGTGCGGGACGCGGAGCTGACGTACTACAACGGCGGCGAGACCTGGGTCTTCGGCCCGTACAGAGATGGCGATGAAAGCTGGGTCTCGGCGGTCGCCCCTGTCATGGAAACCGGATCCGGCAGGGTTATCGCGCAGGTCGTCATAGACGTGGAGGCGTCCGTATGGCAGAGGGACGTCGGCGAGCACAGGTTCTACGGCATACTGCTCTCCCTCGCCCTGAGCCTCTTCGCGATGGCATTCGCCGTGGCCTGGCGGCGCACGAAGGAGGCCGCGGCCCGCGCGGAGGAACTCCGGCTGGCGTCGCTCAGGCACGCGAACGAGAAGAAGCTTCGTGACATCGCGTCCGCGCTCGGCGAGGGTGTCTACGTCCTCGATACGGACGGGAGGCTCGCATTCATGAACCCGGAGGCGGAGCGGCTCCTCGGATGGACCGAGGCCGAGCTTATAGGCCGAGACATGCACGAGACGCTACACTTCATGAACGAGGACGGCAGCCACAAGTCCCGCGAGGACTGCCCGGTCATCGCCACGCTGAGGACCGGCCAGACGAGCACGGTGGAGGGCGACATATTCATAAGGCGGGACGGCGTCTCCTTCCCTGTCTCGTATGTTGCCGCGCCGCTGTACGAGGACGGCCGGATAACCGGCGCCGTCACGGCGTTCCGGGACATATCGGAGCGCAAGAGGGCGGAGGACCGGATGAGGCTCCTGCAGGCCGCGGTGGAGGCCGCGCCCGACGGCGTCAGGATACTGGACATGTCCGGGCGCATAACGTACTCCAACAAGACGTCCGCGTCGTCGCTGGGCTATCTCCCCGAAGAGATAGTGGGCATGCATATAAGCGAGCTCCACTGCGGGCCGCAAGAGGGCAGGAACAGGGTTGTCGACACCACCAGGGAGAAGGGCGGGTGGAGCGGAGAGGCGAAGTTCAGGCACAAGGACGGCAGGGAAGTGGACGTCTGGCTCTCCACGTCTCTCGTGGAGGACGGCTCCGGCTGGCCAATCGCCATGGTGGGCGTTACGAAAGACATGACCGAGCGCAACAGGGCGGAGGAAATGGTGCGCGGAATCGCCGCCGCCGTCTCGGCGGACACCGGCGAGGAGTTCTTCCGCTCGCTCGCGGAGCGGCTGGCGAAGGCGCTCGGCGTTGCCTACGCATTTATCGGCGAGCTGGAGGAAGGGAGCCTGACCAGGGTCGGGACGAAGGCCGTGTACGCGCACGGCTCGTTCATGGACAACTTCGGCTACGACCTCGCGGGCACGCCATGCGAGAACGTCGTCGGCCGTGAACTCTGCACATACCCGATGGCCATACAGGCGCTCTTCCCCGAGGACGCGATGCTCGTCCAGATGGGGGCAGAGAGCTATGTCGGGACGCCCCTGTTCGACTCCTCCGGCGGCCCCCTCGGGCTGGTGGCCGTCCTCGACGTGAAGCCCCTGGAGGACGTGGGCCTCGCCGGGTCAATGCTCCGGATTTTCGCGGCCCGGGCATCGGCCGAGATTGAGCGCCAGCAGGCGTACGACAGGCTCAGGGTGAGCCAGGCGAGGCTCGCGGGCGCTGAGCTTGTCGCCCGCTTCGGGAGCTGGGAGTGGCGTTTGGCGGAGGACAGGGTCTTCTGGTCGGACGGCCTCTGCCGGATATTCGGGATAAAGCCCGAGGAGTTCGACGGGACGTACCAGGCGTACCTGGGCTTCGTACACCCGGACGACCTGCAGTCCGTGATGGACCAGGTCCTGAGCGCCGCGACCACGTTCCGGCCCCTTGACTACGAGGCAAGGATAATCCGGAAGGACGGCCTTGTGCGTGTAATCCGCGCGCAGGGAGAGGTAACGCTCGGACCGGACGGCAACCCCGCCAGCATCCTCGGCACGGTTCAGGACATCACGGACAGGAAGGCGGCGGAAGAGGAGATAAGGAAGTTCAGGTTCATAGTGGACGGCGCGGGAGAGGTAATAAACCTTATCGACAGAGACGCAAACATCGTCTACTCAAACCCTGCCTCCGCGAGGAGCCTCGGGTACACGCAGGAAGAGATGACCAGGCTGACGATACACGACATAGACCCGGAGTTCGATATGACGAGGTGGCCCGGGCATTTCGCGGAGCTGAAGGCCGGCGACCTGCCGCTCTTCGAGAGCACGCACATAGCGAAGGACGGCAGGGCCATCCCCGTCGAGATAAAGTCGGTCTACATGGAGATAGGAGGCGGGGAGTACGTCTGCGCGTTTGTCCGGGACATAGCCGAAAGAAAGGCGTTAGAGCGCCAGAGGTCCGACTTCTACGCCATGATAACCCACGACCTCAAGTCGCCGCTTACCGTGATACTCGGCTACGCCGACATGCTGCTGGAGGAAGGCCAGCAGGACAGGCCCGAAGACATCCGGGAGATGGCGGCGGGCATAAAGCTCTCCGGCAGGAAGCTCTTCCGCATGGTGGACGACTTCCTCGCTATATCGAGGCTCGAAGCAGGGAAGGCGACCTTCAACGAGTGTCCCGTGGACGTCCGCGAGATGCTGGTCGAGGTCGCGTCCGAGGGCTTCGCGCTCGCCGTCCGCAAGGGCCAGGCCTTCGACTCGCAGATAGACAACGGCTTGCCGATGAGTATAATCGACAAGACCCACGTATACAGGGCGGTCACGAACCTCGTCCTGAACGCGGTCAACTACACTCCGGACGGCGGGCGCATAACGTTCAAGGCGGAAAGCATCGTGTCCGGCGGGCAGCCCCAGATAAGGATATCCGTCGCCGACAACGGCCCCGGCATCCCGGCCGGCGAGAGGGAGAGGATATTCGAGAAGTACTACCGCTCGCCCAAGACCTCCGGCACGCGGGGGAGCGGGCTCGGGCTCGCGGTCGTCAAGGCCGTGGCCGCCATACACGGGGGCCGCGTCGAGCTGTCCTCGGAGGAAGGCAGGGGCAGCGAGTTCAGCCTGGTACTCCCCGTCCGGAAGTCGCTCGACGGTTGACCCGCCGCACCATTTCTGCTAAATTATACCTGTGCGCAAATTCCCTTCTCAAACCGGGTACGATATGTCGGTTTCGCCCATACGCCTTTTTACGTTCTTCGTCGCGCTTCTAATCCCGGCGCTGCATGCGGGCCCGTGCTTCGGAGGCGACGGGATGATACCCGAGCCGCTTGCGGCATGGTCCGCACCGGGGGCCACCTCAGGCGAGGGAAGGCCCGCCGGTACTTACACGCCGGGCGCGGCCAAGTCATGCAAGCCCGCGCTCGGCGAGGGGACGCTCGTCTGCAACTGCGACCCGCCGGGCGCGTCGGTATTCCTGGACGGCGAGCTTGTCGGCGAGGCCCCGGTCAGGAAGGAATGCCTGCCCGCCGGCGAGTACACGCTCCGGCTCGTGAAGCCCGGCTTCGAGCCCTCCGAGAGCAGGGTCACGGTTAAGAAGGACGTCACGCTGACCGTCGAGGACAAGCTGCATGAGGCACGCGGCGAGGTGTACGTCGAGTCGGAACCGCCGGGAGTGCAGGTCCTGTTCGACGGACGCCGCGCGGGCGTCACGCCGGTAACGATAACAAGGGTGACCGAGGGCGGGCACGAGGTGCGGCTCACCCGCGATTACTTCGAGGACGCAGTGGCGGACGTGAGCATGGGCAGGGCGGAAAGGAGTTCGGTCGCCCTGACGCTGAAGAGGCGGATACTCCTGGTCGGGATGGACGGTACAGGCGCGGACGGGCCAGATTCGGTCACCGATCCCGTCGGGGCCGCGTTATCGGAGTCCGGAGTGGTGAGCGTCGTCCGCGTGGGCCTCGGCGAGCTCGCGGCCGGGCTGGTGGAACGGGGCCTGGAGGAGTTCTCGCTCGACTTCCTGAAGGCCGGCAGGACGCGGCTCGACATAGAGGACTCGGCGGTGCTGTCCGGGATAATGGAGCAGGCCGGCGTGGAGCTTGCGCTTGTCGCGGCGCCGGCCGGGGACGGCGGCAGTGCCGTCCGGATAATGCTCTACAGCACCGCGAGCGACTACGCGGACATGGCCGTGCTCGGCCCGGACGGGCCGGAGCCCGGCATAAGAGGGTTCCTCGCGGGATGGAGGCGCCAGCAGGTGCGCGGGCGGGCAGCGATAGGAGCGGAGGCTGCCGGCCGGCCGGAAGGGGCCGAGCTTACAAGGCTCCTGAAGGGCTACCCGGCCGAGGTTGCCGGGCTCGCGCCCGGAGACGTCGTCGTCTCCGTGGACGGGACGGCGGTAACGGGTGGCCGGGGGCTCGCGGCGCTCCTGAAGCCTGGCGTGGAGCAGGAGGTCACCGCGCTCCGTGGAGGAGACCTGTTCAAGGTGCGGCTGACTCCAGTAAAAGCGCCGGTGGAGCCGGACCCGGAAGCGCCGGGTTACCTTGTGAACCTGGCGCTTGTGGACAGCCTGGCGATACTCGACGACACCGCGGGCCAGACGGTCCGGGAGGAGGTGCGCGGGCTTGCCGCGCTCACGCTCGGGGACGCATACGCCATGGCTGGAGACCCGGAAAAAGCGGCGGATGCATACCTGGAGGCACGTACCGGGACAGGGCAGGGCGTCTGTACCGGCACCGCTTTGTACCGGCTCGGGCTGGTATACGAAAAGCTCGGGCGGTACGACGAGGCCGCCGCCGCGTACAGGAAGGTACTGGACAGCTACCCCGAGGCGACGCTATTGAGCGCGGACGGCCCGTGGGCCGCGCCTCTCGCCGCCGGGAGGCTTGGGGGGATGAAGAAGAGGTGAGCTTTAATCCGGCGGCACTATATGCAAACCATACGAACCAAGAAAAGTCGCTGGATTCCCGCTGGAGTTTACCCCGGTATGCCTAAAGCCGGGGAGGGAATGACGTGCGCTTGTTCGTCGCCCCGTGCTTGACACGGGGTCCAGGAAGTTGCGGGAATGATAAATCATTAAGGAGCCATTATTTATGCCAATGGACCAGGAAGCCCTTATGAAACTCAGCATGGACGAACTTGTCCGTCTGGCTATAGAGGAAGAGGACGAAGACGCGCTCGCAGGTTATTTAGAACTGATTCACGCGCACGTTCCCGGCGAGGTGTTCGGCAAGGCGTCCGGCCTGTGCAAGAGCGCGGACGCGGGCGAAAGGCGTATCGGGGCGGCAATACTCGGCTCCGGCGGGGACGGGTTCGTCCCGTTCGGCTACAAGGCCCTTCAGATAGTTACCGCGATGCTGAAGGGCGAAACCGACCCTGCCGTGCTAAAGGCGGTCATAATCTCCGCCGCCGATTTACAGGACGAAGACGAGGTGCTGAACCTCGACACCCTGCTCGAATACACGCGGAGCGCACAACCTGAGATACGGCAGGGCGCGGTAAAGGCCATGTGGGAGCTCGACGACCCCCGCGCCGTCTCAAGGCTTCTGGAGCTGACCCGCGACGAGGACTTCCGTGTCCGGGACTGGGCGACCTTCGGCATAGGCTACCGTCCGGAGCTGGACTCCCCGGAAATCAGGGAGGCGCTCCTTGAGAGGCTGGACGACGACGACGAGGTGACGTCCTGCGAGGCGCTGCTCGGCCTCGCGGCCCGGAAGGACGCCCGCGTCTACGACATAATCCTCGACACGATAAAGGACGGCGAGCCCGGCACGATAATCTTCGAGGCGGCGGAAGAGCTTGGCGACAAACGGTTACTCGAACCGCTCAGGAAGCTCCTCGCCGACAGCAGGGAAGACCCGGACGAGGAATGGCTTTCCTGGCTGAAGAACGCTATCGAACTCCTTGAAAAACAAGGCGAATAGAGGTTAAAACCTACCCCCACCCCAGCCCTCCCCCTATGCAGGGGGCGGGAGATTCGTTGGGGCCATATATTTTATATAATTCCTACTCGAATCTTCCCCTCCCTGCACAGGGAGGGGACATGAGGGAAGGGTAGGTTCTCGCCATTTCCGTTGACAAACCGCGCCCGTTTGTGATAAATTACTCAACTTATTTAAAAATATGCTTTTTTCAGCGCGAGAGTGGCGGAATTGGCAGACGCGCTGGACTTAGGATCCAGTGGGCAACCGTGGGGGTTCAAGTCCCCCCTCTCGCACCATATAACCTGTTTAACCGGGTTTCGCACCCATAATAACCACGCAAAGGAGAACGTATAAGATGAAGTTGGATGTCGAGGACCTCGGCGCGACAAAAAAGCGCCTCAAAGTGGAGATACCGGCGGACGCGATAAAGGCCGCCATCGAAGAGGCGTACAAAGAGGTGGGCAAGACCGCGAAGGTGGACGGGTTCCGGCCCGGCAAGGCCCCGAGGCACATACTGGTCAAGTACTACAGCGACTCGGTCGAGGCGAACGTCCTCGAGAGGATAGTCCCGGAGTACTACGGCAAGGCGCTCGACGAGGCCGACCTCACCCCGATCGACAGGCCGCACATAGAGGAAGGTTCGCTCAAGATAAAGAAGGACCAGCCGCTGACATTCACGGCGACGGTCGAGGTAAAGCCGGTTATCGTGCTCGGCGAGTACAAGGGCATCACGGTGAAGGACGAGCCGCTGGAAGTCTCCGACTCCGACATGGACGAGGCGCTCGCGGAGCTTCGGAGCATGCACTCCACGCTGGAGACGGTCGAGGAGGACAGGGCTTCGGTAAAGGGCGACTTCGTAGTGATTGACTTCGAGGGCTTCAAGGACGGCGAGCCCATACAGGGCGGCAAGGCCGAGAACTACCCGCTGGAGCTGGGTTCGAGCTCGATGATCCCCGGCTTCGAGGAGAACCTCGAAGGCGCGAAGAAGGGCGAGACGCGCGAGTTCACGGTCAGGTTCCCGGAGGAGTACAGGAACAAGGACCTCGCTGGCGCCGAGGCGACGTTCAAGGCGGCTGTCAAGGAACTGAAGAGCAAGGTGCTCCCGGAGCTGGACGACGAGCTTGCCAAGGACCTCGGCATCGGCCAGACGCTCGCCGAGCTGAAGGACAAGGTCAGGGAAGACATCCTGATGATGAAGAAGCGCGGCGTCGCCCAGAAGCAGAAGGAGGAGATCGTCAGGGAGCTTGTCAGGCTTCACGACTTCGAGCTGCCGCCGACGCTCGTCGAGAAGGAGTTCCGCTCGATGATGGTGCGCCGCTACCAGGAGGTCGTGGGCAACGGCATGCCGACCGGCAAGGCCTCAGAGGAGCTGAAGGAGTTCGAGCCCAGGGCCAAGGCCATCGCCCAGGACAGGGTCAAGACGACGCTGGTGCTCTCCGCCATAGCCGACAAGGAAGGCATAAAAGTGACCGAAAAGGAGATGGAGGCGGGCATCCGGATGATAGCGGCCGAGACCGGCCACACCCCCCAGCAGGTCATGGAGATGTACAAGAAGAGGGAGGGCGGCCTCGAGGACCTGGCCGCCATGATAGGCGAGGACAAGTCGCTCGATTTCGTCCTTTCGCACGCGAAAAAGGCGTAAAAAGGCCGGTCTGGCGAAGTTTGCCGTTTTGCGTTAGAATAGTAGTCAAGGGTATTGCGTTATCTCCCGTTTGGGGGTAAAATGGTAACGAGTTACCAATAACGGCAACCAACTGGAGGGTCCTGTTGATGCTTCTCCCTTACGTTATAGAGCAGACCGCGCGCGGCGAACGCGCATACGACATATATTCGAGGCTCCTCAAGGATCGCATAGTGTTCATGGGAACCGGCGTGGACGACGACGTGGCCAACGCCATCATCGCCCAGCTCCTGTTCCTGGAGGCGGACGACCCGGACAAGGAGATACACCTCTACATCAACAGCCCCGGCGGCATAGTGACGTCCGGGCTCGCGATATTCGACACGATGAACTACATCCGCCCGCCCGTGTCCACGATATGCATCGGGCAGGCGGCCTCGATGGGCGCGCTTCTCCTGTCCGCCGGCGCGAAGGGCAGGCGGTTCTCGCTGCCGAACTCCCGTATAATGATACACCAGCCCGCGGGCGGGTTCTCCGGCCAGGCTACGGACATAGAGATACACGCCAAGGAGATACTGAGGCTCCGTGAGCGGCTGAACGAGATACTGGCGTCCGCGACCGGCCAGGGCATCGAGAAGATAAGGACGGACACCGAGCGGGACTACTTCATGAGCGGCGCGGAGGCCAAGGAGTACGGCCTGATAGACGCCGTCATAGAGCGCCTGCCGGAGATGGAGAAGAAGTAGGGCCACACAGCCCGTCATTCCCGCGAAAGCGGGAATCCAGGGTTTGGTTTGCGAGTGCGGAATTGTAATAGATTGTCCCCGGCAGTACCTGGAGGTTCGTGATGGACAAGAAGACCGAAAACGACAAAGCGGTGCACCACTGCTCATTCTGCGGGAAGAGCCAGGACGAGGTGAGGAAGCTCATCGCAGGCCCGACTGTGTTCATATGCGACGAGTGCATCGAGCTTTGCAACGACATAGTGGCGGAGGAGTGGGACGAGGAGAGGGTCAGCGGCCTCCCCAAGCTGCCGAAGCCGGCCGAGATAAAGCGCTTCCTCGACGAGTACGTCGTCGGCCAGGAGCGTGCGAAGAAGATACTCTCCGTGGCGGTGCACAACCATTACAAGCGTATCAGCGCCCCGGTCGCCGAACTCGACGACGTCGAGCTGCAGAAGTCCAACATACTGCTCATCGGCCCGACCGGCGTGGGCAAGACGCTCCTCGCCCAGACGCTAGCGAGGATGCTCGACGTCCCGTTCACCATCGCGGACGCGACGACCCTTACGGAAGCGGGGTACGTCGGCGAGGACGTCGAGAACATCGTCCTGAAGCTGCTCCAGGCCGCCGACTACGACGCCGAGCGCGCTCAGAGAGGCATAATCTACATCGACGAGATAGACAAGATAAGCAGGAAGTCCGAGAACCCGTCCATCACGCGCGACGTCTCCGGCGAGGGCGTGCAGCAGGCGCTGCTCAAGATTATCGAGGGCACCGTCGCCGCCGTGCCGCCGCAGGGCGGCAGGAAGCACCCGCACCAGGAGTTCATACAGGTTGACACCTCGAACATCCTGTTCATCTGCGGGGGCGCGTTCGTGGGGCTGGACAAGATGATCGAGTCCAGGGGCAACGAGAAGGTGCTCGGCTTCGGCGCGAAGGTACAGTCCAAGAAGGACAGGAACCTGGGCGACGTGCTGGTGCAGGTGCAGCCGGAGGACCTGCTCAAGTTCGGGATGATACCGGAGTTCATAGGCCGCGTGCCGGTGATAGCGACCCTCGAGGAGCTGGACGAGAACGCCCTGGTCAACATCCTGACCGAGCCCAAGAACTCGCTCATCAAGCAGTACCAGAAGCTGATGTCGCTCGAAGGCGTGAGGCTCCGCTTTACGGAGGGCGCGGTACGCGCCATAGCGAAGAAGGCGGTCCAGAGGAAGACCGGGGCGAGGGGGCTCCGCGCCATCCTCGAGGACGTGATGCTCGACCTGATGTACGACGTGCCGTCGCAGTCGAACGTCAAGGAGGTCATCATCAACGAGGAGGTCATCACGAACCGCGAGTCGCCGATAATGCTCTACGAGAAAGAGGAGAAAGAGGCGTCGTGAACTCCCGTGCGTGAAGGACGTGGAAGGAAAACACGTGGGTGATAACACGTGAGGATATAGAACCGAAAGCGCCCCTCCGACCCGGACGGGGCGCTTTCGGTTCATGTATGTAATGTCAATGCTAAAACACCACCACCGCCTTCAACGACTCGCCCGCCTTCGACGTCAGCCGGAATGCCTCGGCGGCCTCGGAGAGCGGGAACTGGTGGGTGATGAGCTTCCTGATGGGTATCACGCCGGAGGCGAGCAGCTTCAACGCCTCGCGGGTGTCGTCCGGGCCGCACGAGTAGCTCTGCACTAAAGAAACCTCGTTGAAGTACAGCCTGTTCTGGTCTATCTTTAGGATGTCGCCCGGCGGGGTCGGCGTGAAGAAGAGAACGGTCGAGCCCGGCCCGGCGCACGCAATCCCCTGCGCCATCGCGGGAATGCTCCCCGGGCCGATGACGACCTTGTCCGCACCGTCGCCGCCGGTCAGCTTGTCTATCCGCGTCTTCGCGTTCTCCTCGGTGATGTCCACCACGTCGGTCGCGCCCATGTCGAGCGCCTTGGCGAGACGGTACTGGTTCATGTCCACGCCTATTACCTTTGACGCGCCGTAATGCTTCGCCAGGACCACGAACAGCATCCCCATGATGCCGAGCCCGATGACCAGCACCCGGTCGCCCGGCTCTATGGTCATGCGCCTTATACCCTTGACGACGCATGCCAGAGGCTCGACCATCACGCCGCCCAGGTAGCCCACCTTCTTGGGAAGCACCAGCGTGTCCCGCTCAAGATTGACTTTCGGTATCTTGACGTACTCGGCCAACCCGCCGGGTATTATGCGGGAGCGCTTCCATGTCTCGCACAGGACGTGGTCGCCCTTCTTGCAGTGGCGGCATTTCATGCACGGCGCGTGATGGTGGACGAAGACCATGTCGCCGACCTTGAACCTGGGCGGCGCGCCCTCGCCGAGCGCGACTATCCTGCCCGCGGGCTCGTGGCCGAGCACAAGAGGCGCCTTCTTCTCTATGTACCAGGGCATGACGTCGCCGCTGCATATGCCGCAGGCCTTCATCTGGATGAGCGCCTCGCCGGCCTCTACCTCCGGAATGCGCCAGTCCTCGATGCGGATGTCGGTGTAGCTGTGGAGTACGGCGACTTTCATGGTCAGGGGATAATGGCGAACTTTATGCCGCGCCCGGCGATAAGCTCGTCGAAGGATTCCATGAGACGGTCGAGCGGGTACTCGCCGGTGATGAGCTTTTTGACGTCCAGCTTCCCGCCGGACAGGATGACATACGCCTCGCGGACGTCGGCGGGGGTGAAGTGGAACGCCCCGTAGAGCTTTATCTCGTCGTAGTGCAGGCGCGCGGGGTCGAAGCATACAGACTCGCCGGGCGCGGTGCCGCCGAACAGGAGCACCGTGCCGCCAGGCCTGACGAGGCCGGGTGTTGCCTCCCATACCTCGCGTTTGCCGGTCGCCTCGATGACGAGGTCCACGCCGAGCCCGTCCGTCGCCTCCATCGTGGACCAGGCCATCGTGTCGAGCGACGCGTCCATTACCGCGTCCGCGCCAAGCTCCCTGGCCATGGCGAGGCGCAGCTCTCCGCGCCCGGCGACGATGACCCGCTTGCCGCGCATCTTGAGGAGCATAAGGAACAGCAGGCCTACCGGGCCCGCGCCTATTATAAGTACGGTCTCGTAGGAAATGTCCTTGAGGACGTTAAGCCCGTGGACGACGCAGGCGAGAGGCTCCAGCATGGCCGCCTCCTTGTACGACAGCACGTCCGGCTTCTTGTACAGGTTCTGTTTCACGATGCGGGCGGGCAGCTTTATGTACTGCGCGTACGCGCCGAGCACCTTCTCGTCCATCAGGGACTTGCAGAGGTTCTCAAGGCCCCGCGTGCAGAAGGAGCATTCGCCGCAGGGCGCGCTGTGTACGGCCATGACCGGCTCGCCCTTGGAGAAACCCCGCACGTCGTCCGCGAGAGAGTGTATGTCGCCCGCGAACTCGTGGCCGAGCGGCGAGGGCAGCGGTATCTTGGGATGGCCGCGCAGGTATGCCTTCAGGTCGGTCCCGCAGGTGAGCGCGGCCCTGACCTTTACGACGACCTCGCCCGGTCCGGGCTCCGGTATGTCCGACTTGGAGTTTATCTCAAGCAGGCCGGGGTTTATCAGTATGGCGGATTTCATCCTCATGGGAGATAAATATACCAGACGGGGCGGGACAAAGCAAACAAAAAGGCGGCCCCATGTGGGGCCGCCTTGAAAGGGCGAAGCTACTTCTTGCCGGCGCGCTTCTTGCGGGCTTCCTGCTGCTTCCTCTTCTTCTTGACGCTCGGCTTCTCGTAGAACTTCCTCTTCTTCAGCTCCTTGAGGAGTCCCTCCTTGGCCATCTGCCTTTTCAGGATCTTGAGTGCCTTTTCTACCTGTCCGTCGTGGACTTTAACTTCCAAATATTATCACCCTTCCTGGATTCTTTTTTGGCTTTTCGACTGGAAGAATCGCCACCTCCAGACGCAGAACATATGGAATTTATCACGCGCGGGTGAAGATTGTCAAGAATAATTTGCAGGAGATTGACACGCCATATTCCCGCATGTTAGAATCCGGATATGGGCAAAGGTGTTTGCCCTTTATTTGTCTTGTGTTTATGAAGGGGCGGACGTGGAGAAGTACCGGGGATTGGTCGAGTATATCAGGGGTCTCGGGCCGTCCGCCGTCGCGTTCTCCGGCGGCGTGGACTCCGGCCTCGTGGCGAAGGCCGCGTTCGACGCGCTGGGAGACAAGGCGCTCGCGGTGACGGTCGTGTCCGAGCTGTGCCCGGAAGAAGAGGCGGCGGACGCGGCGGGACTTGCACGCGCAATCGGCATACGCCATACGACCATTACCGTCTCGATACTCGGCGACGACAAGGTCGCGGACAACCCGCCGGAGCGGTGCTACCACTGCAAGGGCCGCGTCTTCGCCTCCATACGCGAAGCCGCCCTCGCCGAGGGAATCGGCACGGTGCTCGACGGTACCAACGCCGAGGACACTACTGCCTACAGGCCGGGGCTCAGGGCGCTGAAGGAGGCGGGCGTCATAAGCCCGCTCGCGGCGCTGGGCTTCACGAAGGCGGACATACGTATTGCGGCGAAGAAGCTCGGCCTCCCGAACTGGGACAGGCCGTCCGCGCCGTGCTCCGCGACGCGGTTCCCCTACGGGACGAGGCTCACGGTCGACGCGCTCGAAAGGGTGCGCGCGGCAGAGTCGTTCATACGCTCGCAAGGCTTCAGGGTGGTGCGCGTCCGCGACTATTCCGGTTCTGCGCGTATCGAGGTCGAGGCGGGAGAAGTCCCCAGGCTCGCCGCGCCGCGCATGCGGAAAAAAGTAGTGGCGAAGCTCACGGGCTTGGGCTATAATTACGTCACCCTCGACATGGAGGGCTACCGAAGCGGCAGCATGGACGCCGCGATAACAACCGGCAACAGAACCCTGGAGGAAAAATGACCAGACAGACAAGAGGCCTGACCGCGCTCGTCTCCCTGATTGCGCTTGTGTTCACCATCACCGCATGCGGCGACAAGAAGCAGGAGACGTCTGCCCCCGCGGGCGGCGATATACAGAACTACGGACAGAAGGCCGAGGTGCTCGAAGCCGCGCTCAGGGAAGACCCGAACAACGTAGGCACCCTCGTCCAGCTCGGCAACACGTACTATGACTGGGGCCAGTCCGAGATAGAGTCAAAGGGAGAGATGGCCCAGCCGGTCCCCAAATGGAGCAAGGCCGTGGGCTACTACAACCAGGCGCTCGTCATCAACCCGAACGACGTGAACGTCCGCGTGGACATGGCAAACCTGATGCACTTCATGGGGCGCGGAGACGAGGCCATCGCGGAGTACAGGAAGGCGATAAGCATAGACCCGAAGCACCCGCAGGCGAGGACGAACCTCATCGTCACGCTGGCCGACGCAAAGCAGGACTACAAGGGCGCGGTCGAGGCGTACGAAGACCTCATAAAGGCGATACCCGAGGCGGGCAACGACCTCGCGCTGAAGGCCGAGGTCCAGAAGTACCGTGACGCGATGAAGGGGGCACCGAAATAAGGGCTCTTCTATACATAATACTCGCGGTCTCGTTCTACATATTCCTGAAGAGGCTGCTTGCGTACATGCTGTCGCCGCCGGGCAACCAGCCCGGTGGCGGCCATGGCGGGGGTGCGCGCGGCGCTGGCGCCGGACAGCAGGCGCGTCAGGCGCGGCCCCAGGCCGACGAGATGGTGCAGGACCCGGAGTGCAAGGTCTACGTCCCGCTCTCCCGCGCCGTCACGCGCGAGGTCGGCGGTCGGACAATGCATTTCTGTTCCGGGGAGTGCGCGGAGAAGTATGTGAAGGGGCTGAGGGGGTAGCCGTTCTTGATTTTATAGACAATCATAAAGAACCTGTTAAATCAGCGCAACCCAAAGGATGAGCTAATTATCGATATAATAACAGAAATCAGAGAACAAGCAGTATCGAATGACAAGGGTGGCGGCCCTGGCTGGGATTTGGGATATGAGCAGGGGCAAAAGAATATAAGGGTCACTGGAAGTTCAATAGGAGTTTTTACGGAGAATAATTGTATAATAAACCTCTATTGTAGTCTTGTTCCGCACCTTGGTTTACACCCTTCCCCGGTTATAAAATTAATTAAGGCAGGGCTGGCATCTTTCGACTACGCTCAGGACAGGCTTTGGTCGGCCCCAACAAATCGGTACGGGCGCAATAACCGCGCCCGATGTTTTGATACTTACGAACACGAAACACGAACACGGGTCTTATCATGAAAGTATACCTTGCCGAATACGCGGGCTTTTGCATGGGGGTCCAGAGGGCCATAGACCTCGCGCACAAGACCGCGGCCGAGGCCGAAAGCTCGGTCTTCGTCCTGCACGAGATAGTGCACAACAAGTCGGTCGTCCGCGAGCTTCAGGAGAAGGGCGTCTGGTCGGTGGACTGCGTGGACGAGGTTGAAGGCGGCACGCTCATCATCAGCGCGCACGGCGTATCGCCGGACGTCATAGACAAGGCCAAGGGCAAGGGCCTCCGGGTCGTGGATACGACATGCCCGCTCGTATCGAAGATTGACCGCATCGTAAAGAAGCTCGCGGGCAAGGGTTACACGATACTGCTCCTCGGCGACAAGGACCACGCGGAGGTCAAGGGCTTGAAGGGCGTCGCGCCGGAGAGCACCATAGTGTTCCGGTACGAGGACGAGGTTGCCGGCCTGCCGGAGATTTCCGGGCCAGTTGCGCTGGTATCCCAGACGACGCAGAACATAAAATTCTTCGAGGAGGTGGTGGAGAAGGTCAAGGGCCGCTACCCGCAGCTCGAGGTCTACAACACCATATGCGACGCGACCGAGAAGCGTCAGTCCTCCGCGATGGAGCTTGGCGGTCAGGTGGACATCATGATAACCGTCGGCTCCAGGAACAGCGCGAACTCCAAGAGGCTGCAGGAGGTCGCGTCCTCTGTCGCGCCCAGGGCGTACCTCGTAGACAACGCCTTCGAACTCGAGCCCGCGTGGTTTGAAGGCGTGAAGACGGTCGGCGTCACCGCCGGGGCCTCGACCCCGGACGTCCTGATACAGGGCGTCATCGACAAGATTAAGAAGATAGGCGAGGAGCTAAAAGCCAAAGCATGACGTACTTTTCTTTCAGGTGAAAGAAAAGTACCAAAAGAAAGCCGGCATGTAACATCGATTTGTCGCCCCGTGCTTGACACGGGGGCCAGGAAGTTGTAGCTGCCCCATTTATGGGGCGAATTTAAAACGCCCGATGAATCGGGCAGCTACATAACAGCAAGAGCAGGGCCGACACGACGGTCGGCCCTACAAACGGTAGAGGGCATATTATAATGAAGGTGTTGTTCTTAAACCCCCCGTCGTTCGACGACTTCGACGGAGGTGCGGGCTCCCGGTATCAGGCGACGCGCGAGGTTCGCTCGTTCTGGTACCCGACGTGGCTTGCGTACCCGGCCGGCATGCTGCCGGACTCGCGCGTCCTCGACTCGCCGGCCTCCGGCATAGACGTCGAGGGCACGGTGCATATCGCCACGGGTTACGACCTGGTCGTGCTGTACACCAGCACGCCGTCCCTCAAGAACGACGACGCCATTGCCGCGCGGATAAAGGCCGCGAAGCCGGGCATCCTCACATGCATGGTCGGCCCGCACGTGAGCGTCCTGCCGGATGAGTCGCTCGAGTTCTGCCCGGCGGTGGACTTTGTCGTGCGCGGCGAGTTAGACTACCCGTTGGTGGAAATCGCAAAAGGCGAGCCGCTGGCCGGTGTCGCGGGCATAAGCTACAGGGATGGCGGCGAGGTCGTACACAACCCGGACAGGCCGCCTCTGCACGACCTGGACGTCCTGCCGTTCGCGGCTGAGGTGTACAGGCGCGACCTCGATTACAAGGATTACGAGATCCCCTGGCTCCAGTACCCGTACATGTCGATATACACCGGCCGCGGCTGCTCCAGCAAGTGCATTTACTGCCTCTGGCCGCAGACGTACTCCGGGAACAGCTACAGGACGAGGAGCCCGCAGTCGGTACTGGCCGAGGTGGAGTATATACGCGAACAGTTCCCGGAAGTGAAAGAGATATTCTTCGACGACGACAACTTCGTCGAGGACCAGGAAAGGGCGATAGAGATAAGCGGCCTTATAAAGCCGCTCGGCATAAGCTGGGGCTGCAACGCGAAGGTCACTGCGAAGTACGAGACGCTGAAGGCGATGCGCGAGGCCGGGATGCGTGTCATCATGGTCGGGTACGAGACCGGCGACCAGACCATCCTGAACAACGTCCGTAAGGGTACGACGATAGAGCAGGCGCGCACGTTCACGAAGAACTGCAAGGAGCTTGGCATCACCGTGCACGGGGCGTTCGTCCTCGGGCTGCCCGGCGAGACGAGGCAGACCATCGAGAAGTCGATACGCTTCGCATGCGAACTGGACCCGGAGACGATACAGGTCTCGCTCGCGTCGCCATACCCCGGCACGAAGTTCTACGACCTCTGCGTGGAGAAGGGGTACGTCAACCCCGCCAGCATGGTGTCCGAGACCGGCTACCAGAGCTGCGTGATAAGCTACCCGGAGGTTTCGAGCGCCGAGATATTCATGGCGGTCGAGCGGTTCTACAAGAAGTTCTACTACCGTCCCAAGTACGTCTTCAAGGTGCTACGGAAGGCGTTTTCGGACATGGACGAGATGCGGCGGATATACCGGGAGGCGAGGGAGTTCTACGGCTTTATCGCCAAGCGGCGTGAGAGCATTAAAAGCTGCTGATTTTACCACAGAGGCACAGATGCACAGAGAGAATCGAAAACAGGCGTCTTTGGGTAAAAGCATTTTCCCAAAGATATTCGTCGTTAACGTTTTGCTCTCCTCCGTGTCTCTGTGACTCTGTGGTGGATGTTGCATTTTAACGGAGGTGTAATATGTACATGCTGAAGACAGACGAATGGTATCTCGAGAGGCTCACCTGGCTCATCGGCGGCGCGTTCACGTTCATCAGCGCGGCGCTGGCCTACCTGCACAGCGAATACTGGCTGATATTCACGGCCTTTATAGGCTTCAACCTGATGGTGTACGCGCTCACCGGTTTCTGCCTGATGGCGAACATACTGTACAAGCTCGGGGCGAAGCCGAGGCTTGGGCGGGAGTAGACACCTTCCCTAAATGCCTGTCATTGCGAGCGAAGCGAAGCAATCTCAGATTTATAAGGCGGAGGTTGCCGCGTCGCTTCGCTCCTCGCAATGACAGAAAAGAGGGCGGGCACGGGGACCCGCCCCTACATTAAAATGGATTCCCGCTTTCGCGGGAATGACAATATGCGGTTTGTCGTGGACATCCGAGAATGCACAAACCTTTACTTGCCACTATTTTCCTCGCACTGGCCCTCCCGTCCGCAGCCCTCTCCGGCCCGACAGTGACGGAGGTTACCGCCGCGCTCGACAGGGCGCGGGGGGCGTCGGACGTCGCGGCGCAGGTCGCGGCCATCGAGTCGCTCGCTTCCGGCTGCAAGCCCGCCGACTACCCGATGGCCGAGACGCAGCTCGCGCGCGCATACTACCTGACAGGCGAGCCGGAGGTGGACGGGGCCAGGAAGGCCGGGTACATGGACAAGGCCATCGCCGCCGCCGACAGGGCATTGAAGGCAGACCCGGCGAACGCTTACGCGCTTTACTGGCGTTCGATGGCCAAGCTCCAGAAGGCGGATGTCGTCGGGGGCCTGTCGGCCCTGTCTCTCGTGAAGGACGCGCTCAAGGGCCTCGAAAAGGTCTCGTACGCCGACCCTGAGTACGACGACGCGGGAGCGTGCCGGAGCTGGGGCAAGGTTTTAATCGAGGCGCCGTCCTGGGCGTTCATCGGCGACAGGAAGAAGGGGCTTTCGCTCCTCCTCAAGGCGAAGGACATATCACCCAGGAGCCTGATCAACCGGCTGTACCTCGCGCAGGCCTACGAGAAGAACGGCAAAGACAAGGATGCGCTCGCCGAGCTTGCGTACATCGCCGCCGCGCCTGTAGACCCGGCCCATCCCAAAGACGACGCCGACATTAAGGATGAGGCGGCGGCGCTTGCCCGCGAGCTGAATTAGTGCCGGTTGCATAATAGGTCTTCGTACCGCCCCATCCGTGGGGCGTTTTCGTATAACCTCACAAAAGTTCTTGGGCCGCCTTCTTTCAAGAAGGCGGGACTTTAGCCTTTGCTCCTCGGGGGTTAGTGTGGGCTTGACCGTATTACAGGCCGTTTTCTTCCTCCTCTGGCTCGCGGCGGCCGCGTTCTACATAATCTCTGCCTGGTGCGTCCGGTCGTTTTACATGCGTCCGCGTGCCGCGATGGGAGACGCGGCTCTTCCGCCGCTGACCGTCCTGAAGCCTGTAAAGGGCGCTGACGCCGGGACATACGAGAACTTCCTGAGCTTCGTCCTTCAGGACTACCCGGTGTACCAGGTAATCTTCGGCATGGCCGACGAGTCCGACCCGGCCGGCGAGGCTGTCCGGCGGCTCATCTCCGAGAACCCGGCCGTGGACATATCGCTCGTGGTGACGGGCGAGCCGTCCCAGCCGAACGCGAAGGTCTGCAACCTTATCGGTATGCACGGCTCCGCGAAGCACGACATCATTGTCATAGCGGACGGCGACATGCGCGTCGGGACTGACTACCTCCGGTCCGTGGCCGCGGGCTTCGCGGACGAGACGGTCGGGCTCGTCACATGCCTGTACCGCGCGGCAAACCCGCGCGACTTAGGCTCCGCGTTCGAGGCGCTGACTATAAACACCGACTTCCTGCCGTCCGTAGCGGTCGCGGAGAGGCTTGAGGGGCTGTCGTTCGCGCTCGGCGCGACGATGGCGGTCAGGCGCGATGCGCTGGAGGCTATAGGCGGGCTCGACCGTCTCGCGGATTTGCTTGCCGACGACTACCAGCTCGGCAACCTCGTAAAGAAGGCGGGCTACAACCTCAGGCTTTCCGGTTACGTCGTGGACGCAGTCCAGACGCCCGAGACGTTTGCCGGGTACTTCAGCCACCAGCTACGCTGGGCGCGGACGTACAGGGTGTGCAGGCCGGGCGGGTACTTCCTGTCCGTCCTGACGAAAGGGACCGCGTCCTCGCTGTTCTTCCTGCTTGCGACGGGGTTCTCGGGAGCGGGCTGGTCGGTTTTCGCCGCCAACCTGCTTATCCGCTACGCCCAGGCGGTTTACACCGAGGCGGCATACGTCCGGGGTGCGGGCGTGCTCCGTTACTTCTGGCTTCTGCCGCTGAAAGACGTCCTGAGTTTTGTCATATGGCTGATGAGCTTTACGGGCAGCGTGGTCGTATGGAAGGGCGAACGGTTCACCGTGGACAGTGATGGACGTATGTTGCGGGTCGGCTGAAAGCCCGGCAGGGCTTAATGCGTGCCGGACTTGCCGACAAGGACGCATCCGACGACGATGAAGAAGGTGCCCGCCCAGCGGAGCATCGTGACGTCCTCGTTCAGGACGAACTTTGCGACGAGCGCGGTGGTGATATAGCCGAAGGCGGTGAGCGGCAGGACGACCGTGACCTCCGCCCAGGAAAGCGCTATGAGCAGGCACGCGAAGAACAGCGCGTCGAGTGTCACCCCTGCGATGACGTAGATGTTCGTGATGCCCTTCAGGAAGACGCCGAAGAGAGATGACAGCGAGAAGCTCGTGACCTCGCCGACCTGCTTCATACCCTTGCTCAGCATTACGTTGCCGAAGGACTCGAGGCTGATGCCGACGAGCAGTATGGCGATGGTTTTTAGCAATCAGGGGCCTCGTATATTTCCAAAAAACTATTGTCTTTGCGAGGAGTCCCGCGTCTCGCGGGATGACGCGGCAACCTCCTCCTTGTGAATTCATGAGTGAGGAGATTGCTTCGCTCCGCTCGCAAAGACATGCAAAGGGAAGGGCCGACACGCGGGTCGGCCCCTACATAAAAGCAAACCCCTAAGCCGGCTTCGCGGCCTTCGCCGCGGGCGCGTCAGCGGGCTCGGAGCCGCCGCCCGCGTCTTCCTTCCTGGCGAGCTTCGTCCTCGGCCCTGTCTCCTTCGACGGGTCTATCTGGTCCTCTATCGTCCTCTGCGGGCAGAGCATTACGCAGGTCTCGCAGTGGGTGCACTTCTCGTAGTCTATCCTCGCCAGAAAGTTGTCCATCGATATGGCACCCTCCGGGCAGCCCTTCACGCAGAGCCCGCATGCCACGCAGCCAAGTTCGCAGGCCTTCTTGACCACTGGCCCCTTGTCGTGGCTTGAGCAGCGTATGTGCACCTTCTTCGCGGTCGGCGTGAGAGCTATGATGGACTTGGGGCAGGCCGAGACGCAGACGCCACATGCGGTGCACTTCTCGTGGTCTATGACAGGCAGGTTGTCGGGGCTCATGGAGATCGCGCCGAACGGGCAGGCCTTGAAGCAGGAGCCGTAGCCCAGGCAGCCGTACTGGCAGGTCTTGTCCCCGCCAGCGACGAGTATCGCGGCCCGGCAGTCCTTTACTCCCTCGTACACGAAACGGCGGGACGCCTTGCACTCGTCGCCCCGGCAGAAGACCGTGGCGACCATAGGCACGACCTCCGGCGCGACCTTGCCGATAATCTTTGCTACCAGCGCGGCCACGTCCGCCTTGCCGGGCGTACACAGACCCGGCGAGAGCGTCGGGTCTTTTACCACGGCCTCGGCATAGCCCTGGCAGCCGGCAAAGCCGCACGCGCCGCAGTTCGCCCCGGGCAGGGCCGCGCGGACAAGCTCGACAAGCGGGTCGGTCTCGACGGCGAACTTCTTCGCCGCGTATGCCAGCACTATGCCGAACGCCGCGCCGACGCCGCCCATCAGGGCGAGGCTCTTTATTATGACCTGCAACAGGTCAGGATGTACAGTCTCCTGCATTAAGCACCTTCCGGGATAACAAAGAACGATAAGATATTATATCAATTCCGGGCCGGGAATTACAGAGTATCCGGCCTGCCTGTTTCAGCCAACCCCCACCCCAGCCCTCCCCCTATGAAGGGGGCGGGAGATTTGTCGAGGCCGGAAATTAATAATATTAACTGCTACAACCAATCTTCCCCTCCCTTCACAGGGAGGGGATAAGAGGGAAGGGTTGGTCCGCTATACCGTTATCAGCCCCGAGAAGCCGAGGAACGCAAGCGCGATAAGCCCGGTCACGATGAACGCTATGGGCATCCCCTGGAACGGCTTGGGCACGTTCGCAAGCTCCAGCCGCTCGCGTATGCTCGCCATGATGATGAGCGCGAGAGAGAAGCCCGCCCCGGAGCCCAGGCCCAGCGTTATCGCCTGCATGAAGTTGTACTTCTCGTCCGAGCTTATCACCGGCACCGCGAGTATGATGCAGTTCGTCGTGATGAGGACGAGGTATATGCCGAGCTTGTGGTACAGCGTAGGGTTTATTTTTTTCAGCACCGTGTCCGCGCCCTGGACAAAGCCCGCTACTATGCCTATGAACACGACGATCTTCAGGAACCCGAGCCCGGCCGGGAGCATCACGAGGTTGTAGACCAGCCACGAAAGCGCGGCGGATATGACCATGACCGCCGTGAACGTCATGGACATCCCGACCGCCGTCTCCATCTTCTTGGACACGCCGAAGAAGATGCAAAGCCCGAGGTAGCGCGAGAAAACGAAGTTGTTTATCAGCGCGGAGGCTATAAATATAGTGCCGAGATCTTCGAGCATGAGAAACCCCTTTAAAGGCGAAAGTCCCGCCTTTTTAGTAAAAAGGCGGCCCAAAAACTTCTAATGGATATATATATCGTTAGCTGTCTCCCCGTGCTTGACACGGGGCCCAGGAAGTAATTGTTAAAACACTGCGACTTCCTGGATTCCCGCCTTCGCGGGAATGACGGCGTAGCTTAGTGTCCGTGTCCCCCGCCGGGCGAGGACATGCCGCCGAAATACTTGTCCTCTATCCAGTTGAACAGGCCCATCAGAAGCCCGATGGCGAAGAAGCCGCCGGTCGGCAGAACCATGATGAGCACCGCGTCCCCGCCGAAAATGCTGTAGCCAAGGAGCGAGCCCTTGCCGATAAGCTCCCTGACGGCGCCGACAAGCACGAGCGCGAACAGGAAGCCGAGCCCCATCCCGATACCGTCCACGGCGGACGGTATGACCTTGTTCTTGGAGGCGAACAGCTCCGCGCGCGAGATTATTATGGCGAAGACGACTATGAGCTGGATGTAAAGCCCCATCTCCTTGTAGGCCGACCGGGCATAGGCAGCCATCACCATGTCCGTCATGCTGACGTACAGGGCGATGATGAGGATGTACGCCGGTATGCGCACCTTGGGGTTTATGAAGTCCTTGAATATCGAGACGGTGATGTTCACCATCGTCATGACGAAAAGCACCGCCACGCCCATCAGGAACCCGTTCTTTACCGTGGTCGTGACGGCGACCGCCGGGCAGAGAGACAGCGCGAGCTTGAAGACCGGGTTCTCGGAGAATATCCCGTTCTTTATCAGGTTGTACAGGTTGGGCTGCTTTTCGTCCATAACGAAATCTCTCTGGTGTCATTCTGAGCGAAGCGAAGAATCCGCCTCTATCAAAATGCATTCAATGGGCGCAATTCATTGCGCCCTTACCTCTGGTAGGGGCCGACCTGTGTGTCGGCCCTTGTATTTTCTCTTCTTAGCCCCCTCTTAAGATAAGAGGGGGTTGGGGGCGTTATGAAACGTATATGGTGCGGGCGCATTCAATTGCGCCCATGCAAGTTATAAGATACAGGCGGATTCTTCGGCGTTGCCTCAGAATGACACCTTTAAAAACCCGGCGCGCCGAGGGCGTCGCGCCCTACAAGCGCCCGATGAATCGGGCAACTACAACTTCCTGGATTCCCGCCGGAGCCTGCCCCGGTATGCTTAAAGCCGGGGCGGGAATGACGCCAACAACTACTTTGCCGCTGCCGGAGCGGGCGGAGCCGCGCCCTCGCGTACCTCGCGCAGCTTGATGACCGCGTCCTTGACGCCCCGCGTCACCGCGCGCGAAGAAATCGTCGCCCCGGAGATGGCCTGGATGTCCGTGTCCGTCTCCTGTTTCACGACTACGAGGTTGTCCACGCCCTTGCCCGCGAACTGGCCCTTGAACCAGTCCTCCTGTATCCTGTCGCCCAGGCCGGGCGTCTCGGCATGTCCGAGCACCGCCAAGCCCGTGACCTTGTAGTCCGGGTCCACTGCGACAAGGAGCTTTATGTAGCTCGAATAGCCCTTACCCGCGCTCGACACTACGTACCCGATGGTCTTTCCGCCTGCCGTGGCCTCGTACACCACGTTCTCCTTGTCGGCGATTACCACGTCCTTTATGGGCGTTATCATGTCGGCCGAAGGCATCAGCTCCTTGAGGGCAAGCTCACGCTCCCGCGCCTCCTCCGCAACCCTGACCGGGTCGGTCTCCGCCCATACGAAGGCGAGGATGACGCCCGCGAGCGCGCAGATTACAGTCAGGTTTACCGTTATCTTCAACATGTCGTTCATGCTATACCTTGACCTTCGCGCCCGCCGCGCCGAACTTGGACGGCCTGAAAGCCCTGTCCAGGAGCGGCGTGAAGCAGTTCATGAGCAGTATGGCGTAGCAGACGCCTTCGGGGTACCCGCCCTTCAGGCGTATCAGGACGGTCAGCGCCCCGCACCCGACGCCGAAGGCTACCTGGCCCTTCTTCAGCATCGGCGCGGTGACGTAGTCCGTCGCCATGAAGAACGCGCCGAGTATAAGGCCGCCGGAAAAGACCGCGAGGACAGGGTCGCCGCCAAATATCCAGGTAAGCGCGCCGACCGTGAATATGAAGCTCACGGGTATGTGCCAGGTGATGTAGCCCTTGTACAGGAGGTACGCCGCGCCGAAGAGGAGCGCGATTGCCGAGACCTCGCCGAGCGCGCCGCCCCTGTGGCCGAGTATCATCTGTGTGTACATGTCGTAACGGGAGGCGAAGTGCTCCAGGAGCCTTGCGTAGCCCTCTTCCTTGAGGATGGCGAGCGGGGTCGCGGCGGTGGTCGCGTCCACGGACGCAAGCGAGAGCGAGTCGTGCGGGACCGGCCAGGTGGTCATGTACCTCGGCCAGGACGCGAGCAGGAACGCGCGCCCGATGAGCGCGGGGTTGAAGATGTTGAAGCCGAGGCCGCCGAAGAGCTGCTTGGTGATGATGATGGCGACGGCGGAGCCGACGACGGGCAGGTACAGCGGGACGCCCGCGGGCAGGTTCATGGCGAGGAGCAGGCCGGTCAGGAAGCCGCTCCCGTCGGACACGGCAACCTTCTGGCCCGCCATCCTCTGCGCGAGCGCCTCGAAGGCGACTGCCGAGCCGATGGACACCGCCATGACGAGGAGCGAGTGCACCCCGAAATAGTAGACCGAAAGCGCCGCCGCAGGCAACAGCGCGGCCGACACGGTCCACATGATATGTTCAACCGACTCGCCGGAGCTTATGTGCGGTCCGACGGAGGCCCTGAGACGAGCGTCCCCCGCGGACACGTCCTTCGGCGTCTTGGCCGGAGTGTCCATTTGCAATTCCCACCTTATGAAAGAACTGAAATACGTGAAACGTGCACGAAAACTCTTCGCCTGTCATTCTGAGCGGAGCGAAGAATCTGCTTTTCTCTTATGTAGGGGCGGGTCCCTGTGCCCGCCCTTCTTCAAAATGCGCCCGATGAATCGGGCAGCTACAACTTCCTGGATTCCCGCCGGAGCCTGCCCCGGTATGCTTAGAGCCGGGGCGGGAATGACGGGCAATGGCTGAGATTGCCGCGTCGCGGAGCTCCTCGCAATGACAAGCTGGGCCGACACGCGCTTCGCTTGGTACGGCCCCTACCTAAATCCCCCTCTCCTCACGGGAGAGGGGGTTGGGGGTGATGGCGTTCCACGGTCTTACGCCTTCTGCTTTTTCCTCGCCAGTTCCCGCTTCGCCCACTTGGCGAGCTGGACCATAGAACGCCCCGACGGGCACGCGAACGAGCAGGAGCCGCACTCGAAGCAGTCGAGAAGGCCGTAGTCCTTCGCCTCCTCGAACCGCCCCTTTTCTATCAGCTGGCCGAGAAGCCCGGGGTTCAGCCCCATCGGGCAGGCCTCGACGCAGCGGCCGCAGCGTATGCACGGCCCCATGTCGAAGACGCCCGCCTCCGCGCCCGTGAGCGCGACGATGCCGGACGTGCCCTTTACCACAGGCACCATCAGGTCAGTCTGTGCTACGCCCATCATCGGGCCGCCCATCAGGACCTTCGCCGTGTTCTCGGTCAGGCCGCCGCACTGCTCTATGATGTCCGAGAACAGCGTGCCAATTCTGACGCGCATGTTCCTGGGCTCCTTGATGCCGGGGCCGGTGACGGTCACTATCCGGTCAATCAGCGGCCTGCCGGACTTTACCGCGTGGTATATCGCGGCGGCGGTGCCGACGTTGTGCACGACGACGCCGACGTCCATCGGCAGGTGGCCGGGCGGGACTTCGAGGCCGAGTACCGACTTTATCAGGTGCTTCTCCGAGCCCTGCGGGTACTTGACCTCCAGCGGCACGACCGAGATGGACATCTTGCAGCCCTTGGGGACCTCGGTCTCGAACCCGGAGCGGTCGTAGTAGGTCTCGGTGACCAGCTCGCAGTATACCCTGCCCGACTCCTCGGCCATCTTCTCGAGCGCGCGCAGCTTGTTGGCCTCTATGCCGACATAGCCCTCCGTCACCCGGAGTATGGCCATTATGATCTTCAGCCCCTCGATGACCTCGTCCGGGTGCTCCTCCATCAACCGCGCGTCGGCGGTGAGGTAAGGCTCGCACTCTGCCCCGTTTAAAAGGGCGTATTTAATCTTCTTGGTCTTGTCCGGCTCTATCTTTACACCCGTCGGGAATGTCGCACCGCCGAGGCCGACTATCCCGGCCGCGCGCACGATGCGGCGAAGCTCCACCGGGTTCATCGTCATGTAGTCGTCGCGCCCGGAAAGGCCGTCCACCCACTCGTCCAGGCCGTCGGATTCAATCACGACGGACGGGACGCTGATGCCCGAAGGGGACAGGAAATTCCCGACCGCCACGACCTTGCCGGATATGGACGCGTGGACGTGGGCCGAGACCGCGCCCTGAGCCTCGCCGACCATCTGGCCCTTCTTGACCATGTCGCCGACCGCGACGACAGGCTTCGCCGGCGCGCCGATATGCTGCGCCATCGGCAGGACCACCCGCTCCGGGACGCGCGCGTCCACTATGGGCAGGGATTCGGTCGCCTTCTTGCTGTCGGGCGGGTGTACCCCGCCCTTGAAAGTCGCCAGGCTCACTTCTTCTTGTTCTCCGCGCTCAGAAGGTCTTTAAGCTCCTTCATGAACTCGTTGATGTCCTTGAACTCGCGGTATACCGAGGCGAACCGGACGTATGCGACCTCGTCCAGCTCGTGGAGCCGCTTCATTATCTCCTCGCCTATCTGGCGCGAGGCTATCTCCTTCTCCGCGCCGTCCAGGAGCCTCTTCTCTATCTCGTCCGCCGCGGACTCCAGGGTCGCCATCGAGATGGGACGCTTCTCGCAGGCCTTCTTCAGGCCGGACAGCACCTTCTGCCTGTCGAAAGGCTCGCGCCTGCCGTCCTTCTTGACCACCATAGGCATTATCTCTTCGACCCGCTCGTAGCTGGTGAAGCGCCTGTTGCAGCCCTCGCACTCGCGGCGGCGGCGAATCGCCTCGCCGTCCGTCGAAAGCCGCGAGTCTACGACCTTGTCTTCGAGGTGACCGCAGAAGGGACATTTCATGGTTTTATCGCCCTCCGAGCTTTTCCATCGGCACGCCCGCCTCGGCGAGCATCTCCTCGCCAAGCTTGTCCGGGTAGCCGTCGTCGTATACTATCTTCGTTATGCCGGCGTTTATTATCATCTTCGAGCATATCGCGCAGGGCATGTTCGTGCAGTAGAGCACCGAACCGGAAATTACCGTGCCGTGCTTCGCGGCCTGGATTATCGCGTTCTGCTCGGCGTGCAGCCCACGGCATATCTCGTGCCGCTCGCCGGAAGGGACGCCCAGCCGGTCGCGCAGGCAGCCGACGTCGATGCAGTGAGCAGTCCCGGCCGGCGGGCCGTTGTACCCGGTGGCCAGTATGTTCTTGTCCTTGGCGAGCACCGCGCCCACCTGACGGCGGACGCATGTCGAGCGCTTCTTTACGAGGTGCGCGATCTCCATGAAGTACTCGTCCCAGGTCGGCCTGCTCACTATAATGCCTCTCTTACGTTTCTCTCATCATCCGATTGTCCCCCTCTCCCTTTATGGGAGAGGGGTTAGGGGTGAGGGTTCTGCCCTGTCGCTCTCGCAAACCATCCCTCACCCGGCCCTTCGGGCCACCCACTCCCATTGAAGGGAGAGGGGTTAGGGGTGAGGGTTCTGCTCTGGCGCTCTCGCAAACCATCCCTCACCCGGCCCTTCGGGCCACCCTCTCCCATTGAAGGGAGAGGGTAAAATGGATTCCCGCTTTCACGGGAATGACAGCGAAAATGCGCTTTATCTCCCCGCCGGAGCCGCCAGGCTCTCGTATACCGGGAACCGGAGCGCGAGCGCCTTCGCCCTGTCGCTCACACGGGCGAGCGTGCCCGCGTCCTTTATGTCGGCGATAACCTCCGTTATCATCCCGGCTATCTGCTCCATCTCCGGCTCCATCATGCCGCGCGTCGTGACGATGGGCGTGCCTATCCTTATGCCGGAGGTGATGGTCGGCGGCTTCTCGTCGAAGGGTATGCCGTTCTTGTTCAGCGTGATGCCAGCGATGTCGAGCGCGGTCTCCGCCTCCTGGCCGGTGACGCCCTTGTTGGTCAGGTCCACCAGCATCATGTGGTTGTCGGTGCCGCCTGAGACGAGGTTGAACCCCCGGGCGACCAGCCCGGCAGCGAGCGCCTGCGCGTTCTTGACGACCTGCGCCTGGTAGACCTTGAACTCCGGCTGCATCGCCTCCTTGAACGCGACCGCCTTGGCCGCGATGACGTGCATCAACGGCCCGCCCTGTATGCCTGGGAATATCACCTTGTCTACAGCCTTGCCCAGCTCCTTGCGGGTCATGATCATCCCGCCCCTGGGGCCGCGCAGGGTCTTGTGCGTCGTGGAGGTGACGAAGTCCGCGTAAGGCGCGGGCGAAGGGTGGACGCCCGCCGCGACGAGCCCGGCTATGTGGGCCATGTCCGCCATGAGGTACGCGCCTACCGAGTCGGCAATCTCACGGAACGCCTTGAAGTCTATCGTGCGGGTGTACGCCGAAGCGCCGACGACGATGAGCTTGGGCCTGTGCTCCCTGGCGAGGGACGCGACCTCGTCGTAGTCTATGAGGCCGGTCTCGCGCTTCACGCCGTAATGCACCGCCTTGTATATCGTGCCGGAGAAGCTCGCGGACGCGCCGTGCGTCAGGTGTCCGCCGTGGGTCAGCTTCATGCCGAGGACGGTGTCGCCGGGCTTCAGGACCGAGAAGTAGACCGCCATGTTGGCCTGCGAGCCGGAGTGCGGCTGGACGTTTATGTGCTCCATACCGAACAGCTCGCGCGCGCGCGATATGGCCAGGCTTTCGACCGAGTCCGCGAACTCGCAGCCGCCGTAGTACCTGTGGCCGGGGTAGCCCTCGGCGTACTTGTTGGTCAGGACCGAGCCCTGTGCCTCCAGAACAGCGCGCGAGGCGTAGTTCTCGGACGCTATCAGGACAACCTTTTCGCTCTCGCGGAGCTTCTCGTCTTCAATCGCCTGCCAGACCTCGGGGTCCGACTCTCTCAACGACGGCATCTTCCTACCTCTTTACTATCTGAACTGTTATTGTGTATCAAAACCGGCCGGATGGATACGCGCCGGGGTGCTTCCGCCTGTGCTTGTCGTCCCGACCGAAGTGGAGGGACCTGCTTTTATCTATTTCAAGAAGGGAGGACACGATGGTCCTCCCCTATAATTTTGTAGGGGCCGACCGTCGTGTCGGCCCTGCCTTTTATCAGAGCAAAGGACAAATTCCTGGATTCCCGCCTTCGCGGGAATGACGTGCAAGGGCTGCGATTGCCGCGTCGTGGAGCCTGCCCTGAGCGCAGCCGAACGGGCTCCTCGCAATGACGTGCTGGGCCGACACGCGCTTCGCTTGGTACGTCCCCTACAAAGGCCCGGCCCCCAAGGAGGCACGCCGTGCCTACTTGCAGCCCTTCTTCTCCAGCTCCGCTATCTTGTCGAGCCGCCTCTGGTGCCTGCCGCCCTCGAACGGGGTCTTCAGCCAGTCGCGCAGTATGTCGAGAGCGACCTCCGGGCCGGTGACGCGCCCTCCGAGTACCAGTATGTTCGCGTCGTTGTGCATACGGGACATCCGGGCGGTGTAGCTGTCGTGGCAGAGCGCGGCGCGGATGCCCGGGAACTTGTTCGCCGCTATTGACATGCCGATGCCCGTCCCGCAGACGGTTATGCCCCGGTCCACCTTGCCCGATGCGACGTCGCCCGCGACCTTGGCCGCGAAGTCGGGGTAGTCCACCGACTCCTCGCTGACCGTGCCCTCGTCGACCACCTCGACGCCCAGCTTCCTGAGTTCAGCGGCTATCGTATCCTTCAGTTCCAGCCCGCCGTGGTCGCAACCAAGCGCTACCTTCATGACGTCCTCCGTTAATACGACGCGGTAATCCATGCCCAAACGAGCTTAATATATTAGCTTCTGCGGCGGGGAGTGTCAAGCAAAAACGGGCCTTTCGAAACCTGTTGACTTTTACCCCCCGATAATGTTATAAAACACTCTTTATCCGACAACTTACAAGGAGGCATTACAGCATGGAATCCACACTCTCTATCGTCAAGCCGGACGGTGTCCGGAAGAACGTCATAGGCAACGTCGTATCGAGGTTCGAGGCAGCCGGCCTCAAGATCGCGGCCATGAAGATGATACACATGACCAAGGGCGAGGCCGAGGGCTTCTACGCCGTACACAAGGAGCGCCCTTTCTTCGGCTCTCTGACCGACTTCATGTCGTCCGGCCCCTGCGTCGTCATGGTATTGAAGGGCGAAAACGCCATCAAGAAGAACCGCGAGCTTATGGGCGCGACCGACCCCGCCCAGGCCGAGCCGGGCACCATCAGGCGCGACCTCGCGGACAACAAGGAAGAGAACATCGCACACGGCTCGGACGCCCCGGAGACGGCGGCCTTCGAGATCAGCTACTTCTTCAACGCGTTCGAGATAGTCGGATAAATGACGTGTTTCGTGTTCGTGTTTCGTGTTCGTGAAGGGCTGCATGATTAAGGCTTTTACACGAACACGAATTACGAAACACGAACACGTTTTTAAGGAGGTCGTTTTGCCAAAGAAGCAGGATAAAGAGTCCAAAGAAATCGCGCACATAAAGGCCGGCCGTCAGGAGGCCATGCGCGAGTGCATGAGGTTCGAGGTGCAGGACATAGCCGAGGCCAACCTGTACAGGGAGTACTTCCCGTACAGCGAGGTGCCCAAGCTTCCGTTCAACCACCGTGTCGTGCCGATGGAGATCCCGGCCGACATATTCATTACAGACACGACCTTCCGTGACGGCCAGCAGTCGCGTCCGCCGTACACCGCGGCAGAGATAGCCGACATATTCGACTTCCTGCACAGGATGTCCGGGCCGAACGGCGTCATCCGCCAGTCCGAGTTCTTCCTCTACTCCGACAAGGACAAGGAAGCGGTGAGGCTCTGCATGGAGCGCGGGTACAAGTTCCCGGAGGTCACCGGCTGGATACGCGCGGTAAAGAAGGACTTTCAGCTCGTAAAAGAGATGGGGCTGAAAGAGACGGGCATCCTCGTCTCCTGCTCGGACTACCACATGTTCCTCAAGCTGAACATGACCCGCAAGCAGGCGATGGAGTCCTACCTGGACGTCGTACGTGCCGCGCTCGACGCCGGGGTCAGGCCGCGCTGCCACTTCGAGGACATCACCCGCGCAGACTTCTTCGGGTTCGTCATACCGTTCGCGCAGGAGCTTATGCGGCTGTCCGAGGAGTCGAAGATTCCGATCAAGATACGCGCCTGCGACACGATGGGCTATGGCGTGCCGTACGTCGGCGCGGCGCTCCCGAGGGGCGTCCCCGAGATAATCTACACGCTCAGGCATTACGCCGGCGTCCCGTCCGAGCTGCTGGAGTGGCACGGCCACAACGACTTCCACAAGGGGCTGATCAACGCGACGACCTCCTGGCTGTACGGCTGTTCGTCCGCGAACGGCGCGCTCCTGGGCTTCGGAGAGCGCACAGGCAACACCCCGGTCGAGGCGCTCCTCATCGAGTATATAAGCCTGACCGGCTCGACCAACGGCATAGACACGACCGCCATCAACGACATGGCCGAGTACTTCAGGAAGAAGCTTAAAGTCCACATCCCGACCAACTACCCGTTCGTCGGAGACGACTTCAACAACACGGCCGCGGGCATACACGCGGACGGCGTCCTGAAGAACGAAGAGATTTACAACATCTTCGACACGACAAAGATACTGAACCGTCCGATGGGCGTCATCATCACGGACAAGTCCGGCGTCGCGGGTATCGCCTACTGGGCGAACAACTTCCTCGGGCTGACCGGGGCAAGCATGGTGGACAAGCGCCACCCCGGCATAGCGAAGATACACAAGTGGGTGATGGACCAGTACGCGGAAGGCCGGACTACGAACATCTCGCGCGACGAGATGGCGGAAAAGGTGAAAAAGTACCTGCCGGAGTACATGGTATCGGACCTGGACGTGATGAAGCAGAAGGCGCGCGACATCGCGGTGCACCTGGTCGAGGGCCTCGTCGAGGGCGCACCTTTCAAGAAGATGGACAAGGCCGGGATGGAGAAGTCGATGCAGGGCATGCTGGACGACAACCCGTTCATCCAGTTCGCCTACGTCGTCAATACCGACGCGAAGAAGGTGACGAAGAACATCACCCAGATAGTGGACAGGGCCGCCTACGAGCACTTCGGCCTGGACGACGACTTCGCCGACCGCGGCTGGTTCATCGGCCCGATGAAGGACGGCCAGTCGCACGTCACGAACTTCTACACGTCGAAGGTGACAGGCGCCTTGGCGATAACCGTCTCCACGCCCATCCGGGACAAGGGGGACAACATCTCCGGCGTCCTCGGCATCGACATAAAGTTCGAGGACCTGGTGAAGGCGGAGTAGAGGCAAATCCCCCTTGCGTCCCCCTTTGTCAAAGGGGGAAATGCGGAGGGGTATCCAAAGGTTGTCATTCTGAGGCGAAGCCGAAGAATCCGCCTGTATCTAAATTGTAGGGGCCGACCGTCGTGTCGGCCCTTCTTTATCATGCGCACCCGGACGCGAAACCATGCCCAACACCATCTACCCCATGACCGAAAAGGACCTCGCCGAGGTCGTCGCACTCGAGTCCGAGGTCTTCACATGGCCCTGGTCGGAGCGGTCGTTCGTCGAGGAGATGGAGCGTGGCTTCTCGCACATACTCGTAGCGAGGGACAAGGCCGGGGCGCTGCTCGGTTTCATCATATTCTGGGTGCTGTATGACGAAATGCACATACTCAACCTCGCGGTAAGCCCGGCTGCCAGGCGTCAGGGCGTGGGCCTTGCGCTTGCCGCAGAGTCGCTCCGGTTCGCCCGGAGGCGGGGATGCCGGACCGCTGACCTGGAGGTGCGGGAATCGAACGATGCGGCGATACAACTCTACGAAAAGCTGGGTTTCGCGGCCGTCGGCAGGAGGCGGGGATACTACGAGTCGCCGGTCGAGGACGCGGTGCTGATGAGACTGGAGGGGTTTGGTCGTATTTCCAAAAAAACCCCTTGATGTTTCCCCGGCTATATGCTAAATTGACTGATATAACAAGCTTATGGCACGGCGTCTTTACCTTCAACGATCACAGGAGGTGGACATGGGTGAGAGCGAAGACCTGATTGAGTACGCCAGGCGCGAAAACGAGGAGTACGCGCGCCTGGAAAAGGGGCACCGGGACCTCGACCTGGAAATCGAGACGAAGTTCGGCGGGAAAAAGTTCCTGACCGCCGAGGAAGAGATTGAGAAGAAGACCCTTCAGAAGCAGAAGCTCGCCAAGAAAGACCGCATGTTCCAGATTCTCGTAGAACTCAAGGCAACCGTAAAATAACATACAGCCACAATATAGCGGCAATTCCGGAAGGGAAGAGTGTTTACTGTTCCCTTCTTTTTTATCTGGAGGGGGCGAGAACCAACCCTTCCCTCTTATCCCCTCTCTGTTAAGGGAGGGGAAGATTCGAATAAGAATTAATATGGCTTCACACAAGTGTCCGGTTGTTTAGTTGAATAAATTCAACTGGTTAGTGTCATGCGGTATTTCATATTTGTAGTCGGTATCCGTAAATAGTTGGAATATTGGACTTTTGTCCAATACTGACACGCTCAGTACCTGTAGAATTGTGTAGAGACTGTGCTGAATATCGAGCTTCTTTTTCATGATGGCGACCAGCACATAAACGGAGACGGCGGTCCAGATTTGTGTTTT
>JACRHJ010000041.1 GCA_016212105.1 Nitrospirota bacterium | reverse complement strand
GAGCGCGAGAAGCCCGGCGGCAGGCAGGAGGGCAAGGTCATCCGCATCCTCGACCGCGCAAACGAGCGCGTCGTAGGGCGGTTCGAGTCCGGCCGCGGCTTCGGCGTCGTGATACCCACCAACCCGAGACTTGTCCAGGAGTTCTACGTCCCGCCCAAGTCCATGGGTGACGCGAAGGACGGCGAGATGGTGGTGGCCGACATCGTGTCATACCCGGAGGCCTACCGGAGCGCCGAGGTCAAGGTGACGAAGGTGCTTGGCATGGCGGGCGAGCCCAGGCTCGACACCGACCTGATAATAGAGGAGCACGGACTCGCGACCGAGTTCTCGCCCGCCGCGCTCGCCGAGGCGAAGGCCGCGCCCCAGAAGGTGACCGCGCCTATGATGCGAGGGCGGCGCGACCTGCGGGCCATGAAGACCGTCACGATAGACGGCGAGACCGCGCGCGACTTCGACGACGCGGTGTCTGTCGCTCCGGAGAAGGGCGGGCTGATACGCCTGTACGTCTCGATCGCCGACGTGGCGAACTACGTCAGGGAGGGCACCGCGCTCGACGGGGACGCGCGGGAGCGCGCGACCAGCGTCTACTTCCCGGACCGGGTCCTGCCGATGCTGCCCGAGGAACTCTCGAACGGCATATGCAGCCTGAACGCGGGCGTCGAGCGGCTGACGCTCACCGCCGAGATGGTCTTCAACGAGAAGGGCGAGCGGGTAGGCTACGACATATACGAGAGCGTGATTAAGTCCGACCAGCGTATGACGTATACCGACGTCTCGGCGATTATAGAGGGTGACGACCAGAACACGAAGGACCGGTTCCCGGAGCTTGTCCCGGAGTTCATGCTGATGAAGGAGCTTATGGGCAGGCTGAACGCGATGCGCAGGAAGCGAGGCAGCATAGACTTCGACCTCCCGGAGCCGCAGGTGGTGATAAACCTCCGGGGCCAGACCACTGCCATAATAAAGTCCGAGCGGAACGAGGCCCATAAACTGATAGAGGAGTTCATGCTGGCCGCGAACGAGGCGGTCGCGCTGCACCTCGAAAGCCACGGGGTGCCGCTTCTCTACCGCGTCCACGAGGAACCGGACGAGGACAAGATTGCCTCGCTCGCGGAACTGGTAAAGAGCTTCGACCTGCCGTGGCCGTCCGGCGGAAGCATCCGGCCCAAGCACCTTGCCCAGCTCCTGACCAAGATAGAGGGCAGGCCGGAGGAGAGGTTCCTGAACACCGTTATACTGCGCTCGATGAAGCTGGCAAAGTACAGCCCTGAGAACAAAGGCCACTTCGGCCTTGCCTCCCGGTGCTACTGCCACTTTACCTCGCCCATCAGGCGGTACCCCGACCTGACCGTCCACAGGGCGGTCAAGGAGCTTCTGAAGGCGGGCGAGATGTCCGCCACGCGGAAGTCCTCGCTCGCGGCGTCGCTGCCGGGACTCGGACAGCATACCTCGTTCATGGAGCGGGAGGCGGAGCAGGCGGAGCGGCAGGTGGTCGAACTGAAAAAACTCCAGTTCATGGTAAGCAAGGTGGGCGCGGAGTTCGACGGGTTCATTACCGGCATGACCGCGTTCGGTTTCTTCGTGGAGCTTGAGGAGTACTTCGTCGAGGGGCTGGTGCGGCTGACCTCGCTGTACGACGACTACTATACATACGAGGAGAAGGCGCACGCGCTCAAAGGGGCGCACACCGGCAGGACGCACAGGCTGGGCGACAAGGTGACGGTCATAGTCGAGCGCGTCGATTTGGAGCGCCGCCAGATGGACTTTAAACTGGTACTGCCGGAGTCCGAGCGCGGGACGCGCGGCATGCGGGGTTGGCAGGCCTCACCAGGCAGGCCCGCCGGGCCCGCCGGGCCCGGCCCGGCCAAGCCGGCCAGGACGAAGCACGGGAAGGGAAGAAGATGAAGATAGAGAAAGAGAACGTTGGAGACGCGTTCCAGCAGGTCACCAAGTACGACAGGGACGACATGCCCAGGGGCGGTCTGGACCTGGAGAAGCGGCCCGGCCATTACAAGGTATACGAAGACCCGATAATGACCATCGAGCTCGGCCAGCCGGACAGGGCTGGCGGGGCCGGGCTATGGGATGTTCTCGACGCCAGGCGGACGAGGCGGACGTACAGGCCGGAGCCGCTAGCACTCGGTGAGCTGTCCCAGATGCTCTGGGCGGCGAACGGCAAGACCAAGGAGGGCAGGGAGGCGGTCCTCCGCACAGCGCCGTCCGCCGGGGCGCTCTACCCCATAGTACTGTACGTCATGGCGAACGACGTGGAAGGTCTGGAAAAGGGCATATACCACTACGACGTCCCCGGCCACAGGCTGGTCATGATACGGGAAGGAGACTACTCGGATGCGGTCGCCCGCGCGGCACTCGGCCAGTCCATGCTCGCAAAGGCCGGAGCTGTGATCTTCCTTACCGCGATAATCGAGCGCACCCGGTGGAAGTACAGGCAGAGGGCGTACCGTTATATATACCTCGACGCGGGCCACATCGGCCAGAACATATGTCTTGCCGCGGGCGGGATGGGGCTCGGGACATGCCCCATAGGCGCGTTCTACGACGACGAGCTTAACGCCGTCCTCGGCCTGGACGGGACTGAGGAGACGGTGGTATACGCATTTGCCATAGGCAGGTGATACGTCTACTGAGGCTTAGTCATATTCTCGTAATGTCCAGCCATGAGGTATGCTATACTTTCGAAAATCAGGCCGTGTGTTGGTTTGCGCGCACATTTCTGTGTTATTAAAGGAAGATTAAAGATTTGTATTGACAAAACTCCATCTCATTTGTTATAAATATCAGACAGAAATGTGTTTAAAATAATCCTGGCCGCGTTCTGGCCTTTGTGTTATGCGAGTAAGAACAATAGTAAGACTGTATTTTCAGGTAAGTTGTGGTCGCGGATATGCATATGCCGCGGCAACTCAATAACCTTGTACGAAATTTCCAGGGAAAAGGGGCATATGAAAACATCAAGGATTTTCGGAGCAGTCTTCGCAGTCCTGTTGTCGGTATCCGTAGCCAACACCGCGCATGCTGTCAGGCTTGGCCCGCTAGAGGCGCATCCAAATCTTGGCTTCAATACGACATACGACGACAACGTGTACGTCCAGAATACCAACGAAAAGAGCGACTGGTACTTCACCGTGTCCCCTGGCATGCTGCTCCGTCTTCCGGTGCGCAAGAGCGTCGTCGAGGTCGAGTACAAGGCGGACATATTCAGGTATGTCGACACCGGCGACAACAACAACGTCGAAGACCATTACCTGAGAGGCCTGATAGGCGTCAACCTCGCAAGTGGCGTTTCCCTGAGGCTTGACGACCTCGGCACGCGCGGGCACGAGGCCAGGGGCGACACCAATGCGGCCGTGGTAGGCGCGACCCCGATGAACAAATACTACAAGAACGACTTCATGGCGGAGCTGGGCTATGACATCTCGGAGAGGTTCAAGGTGACGGCTGCGTACACCAACTTCTACATGGACTACGACCTCGACGCCAACAGTTTCAGGGACAGGATGGACAACGGCGGGGACTTGACTGTCTATTACAAGTTCATGCCGAAGACGTCTGTGCTGGTGGAAGGCACGTATAAGGACGTCAACCATAGGGAAGACAGCGATAACGCCAAGCGGCTCAACAGCGTGGAGTACAACGCCCTCGCCGGCCTAACCTGGGATATCACCGCCAAGTCGAAAGGCACTGTAAAGGCCGGTTACGGGTGGAAGGACTTCGACGAGGGCGACAGGAAGGACTTCTCCAGCCCGGTTTTCAACGCCTCGCTCGAGCACCACTTCACGCCCAAGACCTCCATGTTCATCTCCGGTTCCAGGTTCGCCAACGAGACGGACGACCCCAACGTGGAGTACATGACCGGGACGAGGGGGCAGTTAAAGTTGCGCTTCAACCCCGTGACCAAGGTCTTCGTGTCGCCGTACACGTCGATATCCAACAACGAGTACTCTGGCGACACCACTGTGCAGGGTGACACCGGGCGCAGGGAGGACGACATATACTCGTCCGGCATAGACGCGTCTTACAACATGAACAAGTGGATAGCGTTCCACCTCGGCTACAAGTACACCCACAGGGTGTCGACGTTCACATACTACGACTATACCGACAATAGCGTAACATTCGGTTTCAAGGGTACCCTGTAGGACGGAAGGCACAGGTTCTGTAGCAAAATGCGAAGCAAGCAGTCATTCATCGCGGCCCTGCTCTTTCTGTCGGCTGTTCTGGTTTCCGGTGTCGTGCATGCCCAGGACTATGTCCTGGGCGAGGGCGACCTGCTGACGATAAGCGTCTACGATAACCCGGACCTTACCACGCAGGCCAGGGTGTCCGGTGAGAACAAGATAAACTTCCCCCTGGTCGGGGGTGTTGAGGTGGGTGGGATGACCATCCGCGAAGCGGAGCGCAAGCTCTCCGAACTGCTGGCGGACGGCTTCATCGTTAACCCGCAGGTCAACATCTTCGTCCAGGAATACCACAGCAAGCGGGTTACCATCCTCGGCGAAATAAACAAGCCCGGCGTGTACGAGCTTAGCGCCAACGTCACCATCCTGGAACTCATATCCAAGGCTGAAGGGCTGACCCCGAACGCGGGCGAGACCATCCTCATCAAGAGGAAAAAGGACCCGGGGGCCCAGTCCCAGGCGGCCGAACCCAAGGAAGAATACATAAGTGTCAACCTGAAAGACCTCATGGAAAAGGGGAACCTTGCGCTCAACGAGAGCGTGCAGGACGGGGACAACATTTATGTCAGCAAGAGCGGGGTAGTGTACGTCACCGGCGAAGTGAGCAAACCCGGAGCGTACAACATCGCCGACGGCACGACAGTCATGAAGGCTATCGCCCTGGCCGGCGGCCTTACCGACATGGCCGCACCCAACAGGACCGTGGTCATAAGAAAGGTCAATGGCGAGGAGAAGACCATCAAGGTAGAAATGGGATTTATCGTGCAGCCCGACGATGTCGTGTCCGTCCCCGAGAGCTTCTTTTAGGAAAGCAGGTTCAAGCAGTCAATGGCTACGGAAGAACTTAGCATACAGGAGTACATCAGGGTCCTCAGGAAGCGCAAGTGGGCGGCGATAGCCGCTTTTCTTGTGATATTCCTGTCCATCGCCGTCGCCACGTTTCTGACGACGCCCGTCTACAGGGCCACCGCGCAGGTCTTCATAGACCCCGGCGTCAACGCCCAGCTTTCATTTCAGCAAGGGCCTGTCCCCTACGAGAACTCGGCATATATCCAGACCCAGCTGGGAATCCTCAGGAGCGAGTCGATCGCCAGGAAGGTTATATCCAACCTTCAACTGGAAAAAGAGTTCAGCGGCAAAAGGCCATCACCGTTCAGTATACGGGGGATAAAGGGGTTCCTGGGCATGGAGCCCAGGCCGAAGTCCGAAGATGAACTCATAAGCGAGATGACCAGGAAGTTCCTGAAAAGGCTCGACGTGGAAGTCGTGAAGGACAGCAACCTCATCTCTGTCAGCTATGAGTCCGACGACCCACAGAGGGCTGCGGAAATAGTCAACGCCACGGTGCAGACCTACATAGAGCGGAACCTCGAGATGAAGGTCGCGCCTGCGAGGGAGGCCATGTCCTGGCTGGACGCGGAGCTGGGCAACCTCAAGGGCAAGATGACCGAGTCTACCGGAAGCCTTCAGGAGTTCAAGAGGGAGAAGGGGCTTATAGTCACCGGCGAGAGCCAGACCAACATCTCGCTTCAGGCGCTGACCGACCTGAACAGCAAGGTGCTTACGGCCGAGGCGGCGCGATACGAGGCCGAGGTCAAGTACCAGCAGGTAGCGAAATACGCAGGCGACCCTGACAGGCTTATGTCGCTCCCCTCGGTGATGAGCAACCAGGTCATACAGGGGCTCAGGGCCCAGCTTGCCGGACTTAACAAGGACATCGCCGAGCAGTCCAAGAAGTTCGGCGAGAAGCACCCGCAGATGATCAAGATGAAGGGGGAGGCCGCTACCCTCAACAAGCAGGTCCAGCAGGAAGTGGACCTGGTGGTGAACTCGCTCAAGAACGAGTATGACTCCGCCCTCAGGAACGAGCACAGCCTGAAGGCCGCCCTGGGGCGGCAGAAGGGCGAGGCGATGAGCTACGAGAGGCGCGCGACTGAGTACGAGCTTATGAAGCAGGACGTCGAGGGCTCAAGGAACATATACGACACGGTCTTGAAGAAGTTCCAGGAGTCGAACCTCATGGGCAACATGAGCATGACCAACGTCCAGTTCCTTGACAAGGCGGTCGTGCCCGCCAACCCCTACAAGCCCAAAAAAGCGGTTAACATCGCGTTCGGACTTGTACTCGGGGCGTTCTCTGGCATATTCTTCGCGTTCATGATAGAGTTTGTCGACAACACATTCAAGAGCCCGGAGGAGGTAGAGACGTACCTCGGCCTCCCGTTCCTCGGCGTCGTACCCACTAGCGACGTCCTGCAGGACAAGAAACGTGAGAACCAGCTTGTCGCCGTGGCAAACCCTAAGTCTCCTCTTGCGGAATCTTTCCGGAGCATAAGGAGCAGCATCCTGCTCGCAACCGGGGACACCACCCCGAAGGTCATACAGATCTGTAGCGCGCTGCACTCCGAAGGCAAGTCCACCACTTCGTCCAACCTGGCCGCGATCATGGCGCTTGCCGGGGAGAAGGTCGTACTGATTGACGGCGACATGAGGAAGCCCAGGCTCCACAGGGTCATGAAGACGTCCAACGGCACCGGGCTCAGTAGCCTTCTGACCAGGCAGACGGACCTCGACTCTGTCATAAAGCCGACCGGTGTGGCTAACCTCGACTTCATATCGTCCGGGCCGGTGTCTCCCAACCCGGGCGAGCTTCTCGGGTCTAAGACCATGGTCGAGACCGTTGCGGCGCTCAGGGACAGGTACGACAGGGTGATAATAGACTGTCCGCCATACCTCGGGATCGCGGACTCCTCGCTCCTTACACCGATAACCGACGGCCTGATACTGGTCGTCCGGAGCGGGAAGACCGCGAGGGACATGGTGCAGAAGGCCGTGAAGTCCATGATAGCCATCAACGCCAAGACTCTCGGCGTCGTGCTTAACGACCTGTCCACGCGCTCGGCCGGCTACTACTACTATTACAACTACAACTACAAGTACTATAACGAAGACAAGAAGCAGGACTCATAGGCGGGCCAGCCGCGGGCGTTACGTGTGTCCTGGTGGCAGGCTATCGGCCTGCCCTGAGGAAAAGCCCTCACCGGAGGCCTTCCACATTTGACCGGCAGAATCCACGACAAAATCTTTGAGGCCAGCGTCCTCGCGATCCTCGTAATCACCCCGCTTGTGCGTGGCTCAGTCTACGAATGGACTTACAGGCTGGTCGCGGCTGTCTCGTTCCTTCTCCTCGCTTCCTGGCTGTACAGGGCCGGCAGGAAGAGGGGGTTCACATACACGCGAACCCCTCTCGTGCTTCTCCTGCCTCTCACAGCGGCTTTTGTGCTAATCCAGTTAACCCCTCTGCCTGTAACTCTAATCCATGCGCTGTCTCCGGGCAGGGCCGCGCTCGACTCGGCAGCCGGCTTCACGGCCACGGTTTCAGCCCTCTCGCTCTACCCCTGGGCCGCGGCCGACAGGGGCCTGTTCATCCTGTCGATCATCGTCTTGTTCCTGCTTGTGCTCTTCCACTCATGGAGCAGGGAGGGCGCTTCCCGCGTAGTCTACCTCGTCGTGGCCCTGGGCACGCTGTTCTCCGTCGTGTCTCTGGCCAGGTCCGGAGACAGCACTGTCGAGCGCCACTTCTGGCCCTATGTCAACAAGAACCATTTTGCTGGCTACCTCGAGGCTGCCATATCGATCGCTGCCGCGTCCATACTGTACCGTGAGCGCGGGGCTGCCAAAGAGAAACGCGTCCGGGGCGCCCTGAGGAGTTTCATACGGTGCGGATGGCGTTCAGAGACTGCCTGGATGTCCCTTTCCGTGGCCGTGATGTTCGCCGGACTGCTTATGAGCGTCTCGCGCGGCGGCCTGATAGGGCTTGCCGCCGGGCTATTGGTCATCGCTGCCACGAGCCTTGGCGTCAGGAGGCGGGCCGCCCTGGTACCGGTCGCGGCCATGCTCCTGGTGGTGCTCGGCCTTGCGGCGCTTGACGAGAGTACGCTCTCGTCGAGGCTCGGACGGCTCGCCAACGTGACAGAGGACGGCTCGGCAATGCTCCGCCTCGACATCTGGAAGGACACCGCCGAGATGATAAAGGGGGCTCCAGTCACTGGTGTCGGGCTCGGCGGGTACGAGACAGCATACCAGTATTACAAGACTGTCAAGAAATATACGATAATATTCCAGCCCGAGAGCGATTACCTTTACGTCCTCGCGGAAGGCGGCCTTATTGGCTTTTCGCTCGCGGCCGCGTTCGCGGCGCTCGTCCTCCTGGGCCTGGTACGCGCGTCGAGGCTGGAGGGTGACGCTGGAGCGGCCGGGATGTCTGTAGGGGTCCTCGCGGCCACGGCCGCGCTGCTCGTGCATGGTTTCGTCGACACCAACCTGCATATGCCGGCCAACGCGCTGTTGGTCGCTGTGCTGGCGGCGGTCGTCCTGTCGCCTGGAGTGGCAGGAGGCGGGGGCGGCGGGGACAAGTCCGGGGCCGCCAAGGTATATCTTCGCGGCCGGGCCGTCAGGGCGGCCGTCTACGCGGCCGCATTCGTGTCGCTGATGGCAGCCGCGTACGCGGCCGCCGGGGCCTTGGCCGACATCCGGTTCATGAACGCGATGCAGGAAAAGGAGACACTGGCAAAGTCGGACTCCAACGACCCGCTGTATATGGCGCGGGGCTACGAGGACATTATAGAGTGCATGAATTCCGCTGCCGCGTTCGACCTGGGACGCATAGACTACCCCTTTGAAAAGGGCGTGGCGTACAACTCCCTCGGCAGGCTCGTAGAGAGGCTCGGTTCCGAGAAGGCCGACGACATGGGGCTGCTTCTTTCGTCCGAATACTACGGCCTGGCCTACAGGGAGTTCATCGAGGCCTCCCAAAGGAACCCGTACAACAGCTTCGCGCACCTGCTCGCGGGGAGGGCCTTGGAGGACGGGCTTGGCGACATGGCCGGCGGCGAGAAGGAGTACCTGGCCGCGGAGCGGCTGAACCCTACAAACCGGCTGATCAAACAGGTCCTGATTGGGTATTACAAAAAGAAGGGCGACAGGGATGAGGCGCACAGGCGCGAGGTGGATCTGGCGGTATACGACCCGGTCAACAACAGGGTCAGGGTAAAGTCGCTGGTCCCGGACACGGCCGGAAACACCGCCGTGGCCGGGGACAGGGTGACATGGACTGCCAAGGCCGAGATCATCACGGGTAGGCTGGAATACAAGTTCTGCCTGAAGAGGCTCGGGGACGTAGAATACGTGGACATGACGGAGTACGGCCCTTCGAATACCTGGACCTGGGATACCTCGTCTTATGGCACGGGGAAGTACCGTGTCCTTGTGAAGGCAAGGGGCGCGGGCGGCGGTGCCGAGGAGAGGGTCATGGCCTACAAGGGTGACTTCGTGCTCACCGGAAGGTGATCGCCGTCACGGCGCGACCAGCCCGGCAGGCCTCAAGGTCGGCGCGGACGCCCGTCATCCGGGAGTCCGCAGGGTATCCGGGGGCACTATTTGATTGACTAATATGTCCATCTGTGGTAAAAATATGCTGCCAGATGAACAAGACCGCCCGCGCCAGCCGCCTGCCATAGCGAGCCGATAGATACCGGCATTAAGTTGAGATTTATTGTCTATGAGTCTGCTTCTCTCTGAAACAAGAGACAAATTATACGGACCCCAAGGATGAACGTAATGGTAACCGGCGGCGCCGGTTTCATAGGCTCTCACATTGTGGACGCGATGGTCGAGTCGGGCGCGGGCGTCTCGGTTGTGGACAGCCTCGTCTCCGGCATGACTGAGAACCTCAACACGGCAGCCTCGTTCCACAGGCTTGACATAAGGGACAGCTCGCTCGACGATGTCTTCAAGGCGGAGCGTCCCGATGTGGTCATACACATGGCGGCCCAGATGGACGTGCGCGCCTCGGTTGCCGACCCGGTCTACGACGCGGACGTGAACGTCGTCGGCTCCCTGAACCTGCTCCAGTGCTGCATCAGGCACGGCGTGAAACGGTTTGTCTTCGCGTCATCCGGAGGCGCGGTCTACGGTGAACAGGAGACGTTTCCTGCGGCGGAGGACCACCCCAAGAGGCCGCTCAGCCCCTACGGCATTACCAAGATCGCCGTCGAGCACTACCTCTATTACTACAGGGCGGTACACGGGCTCGGCTACGCCGCGCTGAGGTTTGCCAACGTCTACGGCCCGCGCCAGGACCCTCACGGCGAAGCGGGCGTCGTGGCCATATTCGCGGGGAAGATGCTTGACGGCGAGACGCCAGTGATAAACGGCGACGGGGGGCAGACGCGCGACTATGTGTACGTGAGCGACGTAGTCCGTGCAAACGTCCTTGCTGTCCACAGCCAGTTTGTCGGGAGCCTCAACGTCGGCACCGGCGTCGAGGTATCGGTTAACGAGCTTTATGAAAAGCTTAAGGCCGCGACCGGTTATGAGGGCGAAGTAAAGCACGGCCCGGCGAAGGCGGGCGAGCAGCTCCGGAGCGTCATAGACTGCGGCCTCATCGGGCGTGAGCTGGGATGGAGTCCCAGGGTCGCCCTGGAGGAAGGCCTCATGGAAACCGTCGGTTTCTTCAGAAAAAGGAGGACAAGTGTCCAAGGATAAGAAGGCGTACGCGGGTAAGAAGGTCCTCGTTACCGGAGGCGTCGGCACGGTCGGTACGGAGCTCGTCAGGCAGCTTGTCGGCATCGGGGCCGGCGAGGTCCGGGTCTTCGACAACAACGAGGCCGAGATTTTCTTCATGCTGGAGCGATACCGCGACAACCCGGCGGTCAAGTGTTTCCTGGGCGACGTCCGCGACAAGGACAAGCTCGCCAAGGTGATGACCGGCGCCGACGTGGTATTCCATGCGGCCGCCTACAAGCACGTCGTGGTATGCGAGACGAACCCGTTCGACGCCGTCCAGACGAACATCGTAGGGACCCAGAACGTAATCGAGTGCGCGCTCAACCTCGACGTCGAGCGCGTGATATTCACGTCGAGCGACAAGGCGGTCAACCCGACAAACGTCATGGGGACGTCCAAGCTGATGGGCGAGAGGCTTATCACCTCGGCGAACAACTACCGCTGGCACAAGCGGGTCATATTCTCCTCGACCAGGTTCGGGAACGTCGTCGGCTCACGCGGCTCTGTCATTCCTGTCTTCGGGGAGCAGATAAAGAAGGGCGGCCCGGTTACGCTCACGGACGAGCGGATGACCCGGTTCGTCATGACGGTCGAGGAGTCCGCGCGCCTTGTCCTCGAGGCCGGCCGTCTTGCGAGGGGCGGCGAGGTCTTCATCACGAAGATGCCGGTCCTCAAGATTGCCGAGCTTGCGAAGGCGATGATAGAGATACTCGCGCCCAGGTTCGGCCACGACCCCGCGAAGATGAAGACCGTGACCATCGGCGCGAAGCCCGGCGAGAAGATGTACGAGGAGCTGATGAGCGACGAGGAGACCGCGCGGTCGATAGAGATACGCGACCTCTTCGTGACCCTCCCGGCCTTCCGCAACATCTACAAGGAGATAGAGTACAAGTACCCCGGCCAGAAGACCAGCCCGGTCACGAAACCGTACATATCGTCTCTGGAGGAGACGATGTCGGTGGCCGAGATCAAGACATTCCTGCTGGACAATGGTATACTTGAAGATTACCTGTAGACCTCACAAAAGTTCTTGGGCCGCCTTCTTACAAGAAGGCGGGACGTTGGTATTGGCCCTTTTCTCAGGCGGTTGACATAAATGAACATTTTAATACTCGGCTCAGACGGATACCTCGGCTGGCCCACCGCGATGGACTTCTCGGCGAAGGGCCACGACGTGACCGTCGTGGACAACTACTTCCGGAGGCGCGCCTGCACCGACATGGACGTCGAGCCGCTGTTCGCCGTCCCGAACCTCATCGAACGGGCTCGCCGCTGGCAGGAGAAGACAGGCAAGGTCATAAAGGTCGTGATAGGCGACCTCGCCGAGCCGGAGTTCGCCCGTTCGCTCTTCAGCGGCTCCTGCAAGTACGGCTACCCGCTGACGGGCGGGACTTGGGACGGCGTCCCGGACGCCGTGGTACACTACGCGGAGCAGCCTTCCGCGCCGTACTCGATGCTCGACTACAAGACCTCGACCTTAACCATCCAGAACAACCTGATGGTGACGACGAACCTGGTCTTCGCGGTCCGCGACCTCGCGCCGGATACGCATATAATCAAGCTCGGCACGATGGGCGAGTACGGCACTCCGAACATAGACATCGAGGAAGGCTGGCTGGACATCGAGCACAAGGGCAGGAAGGGCAGGTTCCTGTTTCCGAGGGCGGCTGGCTCGATATACCACACGACGAAGGTAATGGACACCGACCTGATGTGGTTCGGCGCGAGGATGTGGGGTTTGCGGGTCACGGACCTGATGCAGGGCCCGGTCTACGGACTGGAGACGCCCGAGACGCTGATGGACGAGGGTTTTAAGCCGTTCTTCAATTACGACGAGATGTTCGGCACGGTCGTCAACCGGTTCGTCGTCCAGGCTGTCGCGGGCTACCCGCTGACGGTGTACGGCAAGGGCGGCCAGACCAGGGGCTACCTGAACCTGAAGGACACGCTCGCCTGTGTCGAGCTTGCCGCGGCCAACCCCGCCGGAGTGGGCGAGCTGAAGATATACAACCAGATTACCGAGACGTTCTCGGTCAACCAGCTTGCGGACATGGTCGCGAAGGTCGGCCGGGGCATGGGTTTCCCGGTGGAGGTCAAGAGCATAGAGAACCCGCGCAAGGAGGCCGAGGAGCACTACTACAACCCGGTCTACACAGGCCTGAAGGAGCTCGGCCTCAAGCCCAACTACCTGACGGACGAGGTCATGGCGGGTATGTTCGAGACGGTAATCAGGCACAAGGACAACATACATTCACACAAGATATTCAGAGGGGTGAAATGGTAAGGAACTGGCTGATTACCGGAGGGTGCGGGTTTATCGGCGTCAACCTCATCCGGGTGCTGAAGAAGCGCGGCGACTACATCCGCGTCCTAGACAACCTGAGCGTCGGCAGCCGCGACGACCTATCGGCCGTGACGGAGTTTACCGAGGTAAAGTCGCCGGGCTCGCCGGTCGCCGGGACCGTGGAGCTTATGGTAGGCGACATAAGGGACGCGGATACCGCGAAGGCGGCCGTAGACGGGGTTGACGCGATAGTCCACCTCGCCGCCCAGACCGGGGTCATGCCGTCTCTGGAGGACCCGAAGTTCGACTGCGACCAGAACGTCGTCGGCATATTCAACATGCTGAAGGCCGCGAAGGACGCGGGCGTGAAGAAGTTTGTGTTCGCGTCGTCCTCCGCGCCTCTCGGCGACCAGGACCCGCCCGTGCACGAGCAGAAGGTGCCCAAGCCGCTCTCGCCGTACGGCGCTTCCAAGCTCGCGGGCGAGGGTTACTGTTCCGCGTTTTTCGGCTCATTCGGCATAGACACCGTCGCGCTCCGGTTCTCCAACGCGTACGGCCCCTACTCGTTCAAGAAGGGCTCCGTCGTGGCGCTCTTCTTCAGGCGCGCCCTCGCGGGTGAGCCACTGATAATCTACGGGGACGGCGGCCAGACCCGTGACTTCATACACACCGACGACCTCTGCCAGGCGATAATCAAGGGCGCGGAGTCCGGCGCGGGCGGAGAGGTGTTCCAGGTCGCGACCGGCACCGAGACCACGGTCAACGAGATGACCTCGAAGATAAAGCGTCTGATCGAGCGGGATACCGACAGAAAGGTAGAGATTATATTCAAGCCCGCAAGGAAGGGCGAGATAACGAGGAGCGTCTCCGACATATCGAAGGCCAGGCGCGTCCTCGGCTACGAGCCGGCCGTGGGGCTGGACGAAGGGCTGGAGGAGACGTGGGGCTGGTTTCGGGAAAGGCTGAAAAATGGGTAGCGGGGAGAGGCACCTCGTATGGCATAACGCCACCATAACCCGGAAGCACAGGGAGGAGCTTGGCGGCCATAAGTCCGTGGCCATATGGTTTACGGGGCTGTCCGGCTCAGGGAAGTCCACCCTCGCCCACGCGCTCGAGGACAGGCTTTACCGGCTCGGCTGCCGGTCGTACGTCTTCGACGGGGACAACGTCCGGCACGGGCTCAACCGCGATCTCGGATTTTCCGCAGAGGACAGGAAGGAGAACATCCGCCGCATAGGCGAGATGGTCAAGCTCTTCCTGGACGCCGGCGTTATTACAATCACCGCGTTCATTTCCCCGTTTAAGGCCGACAGGCAGTGGGTGCGGGAGCTTGTCGGGCCGGAGAACTTCGTGGAGGTGTACTGCGACTGCAGCCTCGATGTCTGCGAGGAGCGGGACGTGAAGGGCAGCTACAAGAAGGCGCGCGCCGGGCTTATCCCGGAGTTCACCGGCATCTCCTCACCCTACGAGAAGCCTGACGCCCCGGAACTTTCGTTCGACACCGCGAACAGCGGCATCGACGAATGCGTGGATTCAATCGTCACATACCTCATAGGGAGGGGGACCGTCCCCGCGTCTCCAACGGCTGGAAAGTAGTGCCGGACCGGGCCGGCGTGCCGGCCCCGGCAAGGCGGTATAATATGAAGCTATACTCGGTTGTGCCTTACCTCCTTCTGGTCAGCTTCATGGCGGGCTCGGCCGACGAATTCTCGCTGGAAAAGGCGTCGGCAATAGGGCGTTCTCCTTACGACGGGGTTGCCGTGGCCTACCAGGAGGCGTACGAGAACGGGACTGTCGACCACGCGCGCCGGGAGGCGTTGTTCAAGGAGATGACCCTGGCCTCAGGCAAACACGTCTGGCCGTGGGTCTTCCTCAACCGGATAATCGGCCATGTAGAGGGCGAAGGTCTCGGCGGGACGACGCCTGACAAGAAGTACTTCCTGGGGGTTCGGGGCATGGACCTGTACGGCGAGTCCGGGGACCTTGGCGAGTTTCTCAAGAATTGGCGCGGCGCGTTCCGGGCCGCAAGGTCAAGCGGTTCGCCGGGTGTTGTTGTGGACCTGGAGTCCTACAACAACTACAAAAACTACGGGCTGGACTACCTCGCCGCGCGGATGGCCAGGGACCCGGACGAGGTCAGGGAGCGGCTGGTCGTGCTCGGCGCGGACCTCGCGGACATCGCCGCGCACGAGTACCCGGACGCCATAGTCTGGTCGTTCTTCGGCGGCGTCGGAAAGAGGGGGAAGTGCCTCGATGCCTCCGATAAAGGCTGCAGCTCGGTATCACTGGTGGTGCTGGGTTTTCTCGACAGGTGCAACGAAAGAGGCTACAGGCTTACGTTCGTCGCCGGCGGTGAGTGGGGGCTCGGGTACTGCTTCAGCAGCGTCGAGGCCCTTAGGGCAAGGATAGCCAGGAGGGACACCGACTACGGCGATACGCTCTTGAAATATGGCAACCTTAGGCTCGCAGGCACTATCGCGCCGTGGCCCGACTCGTGCAGGAAGACGAACTGGCTCCTTATGGAGCGGTGCGCCGAGTGCGATGTCGAGGACGCTGCCGGTTTTGTACCGTATTTCAGGGAACTGGCGCGTTCGTACGACTACGTCTGGATATACGCCGCGAGCATGGCTGGATACAACCCGTTCGACGACGGCGTGGCCACCTTGATGAACGATGCGCTGGAAGAGGGGTTTAGAGACCGTGTCCGGACGTCACGATAGCAGTGAGATGAGGAAATGGCGCGGATGACCCAGGCGGCAGGCGCTGGCGCCGGGACCGGAAAATCCGCGGGCCTCGGCAGGAGGGTAAGCTCGAACTTCGTCTGGTCGCTGATGAGCGTGGCGGTCGGCAAGGGCGCGTTCGTGTTCGCCAACATCTACCTGGCGCGCTCGCTCGGCGTTTCGGGCTTCGGCATGTTCATGCTCGCCCAGACGGTCGCGCTGTACTTCTGGCTCGCTGTAGACCTTGGCACCAACATGTACGGGATAAGGGAGATTGCCAAGAACAAGGACGACGCGGAAGGGCTTATAAACACGCTTATGGGCCTGCGGATAACGGCGGGAGTCCTGATGTTCGCGCTGTACTCGCTGGGGCTAGTAATCCTCGGCTACCCTCATGACCAGACGCTCGCGTTCGCCGGTTGCGGGCTGTACCTGATTACCTACTCGCTTTACTCCGACTGGGTTTTCAAGGGCCTGGAGAGGTTCAAGTTCATTGCTTACGGGAGCCTGGTCTCCTCGGTGGTCTTCCTGGCGGGGGTACTGGCCGTGGTGAAGAGCGGCGAGGACGTCGCCCTCGCCGCTTTTTTATGGTCGGGCTCGTTCTTCCTTGCCAGCGTGTCGCTGCTCCGCGTGCTGACACGAAGGCTTGGCATAAGGTTCAGGCCGGCGTTCAACCCGGGGCAGTGGCTGCCGCACCTGAAGGAGTCGATATACTTCACTGTCTCCGGCGGGCTCATGACGGTGTACAACTACCTCCCGCTTTTCCTTCTTAAGTACTACTACACGGACTTCGAGGTCGGCCTGTTTTCGGCGCCTTTCCGGGTAGTGCTCGCGGTCGGAGGGGCTGGTTTTCTCATACCTTCGTCGTTTTATCCAGTGCTCGCGGAACTCTACCACAGGGACATCGCCGCCTTCCGGAAGATGCGGCAGAAGCTCCAGTTGATAATGCTCGCGCTGGGAGCGCCGGTCGCCGTAGTGGCGTTCGTTTTCGCCGAGGAGGGGGTCAGGCTTATATGGGGGCCGGAGTATATGGGCAGCGTGCCTGTCGTCAGGGTTACGTGCTGGCTGGTGCCGCTCTATTTTATCAGGTATTCCTACGGGAGCGTGCTGTTCGCTACAGGGTTCCAGAAGTGGCAGAACCTTGGCGGTCTTGCAGGCGCGGCCGGAATACTCGTATCGAGCTTTATCCTGGTGCCAGTGACCGGAGTTCTGGGCGCCTCGGACTCTCTGGTGTTCTCGGAGGCGCTGATAGTCCTGACGATGATGGCGGTCTCCAACCGAGTCCTCGGGGAGAAGAGGCTCATGGAGAAGGCGGCCGGGGGGGCTGCCTGAACGTCGCCGGCGGTTTTCCGGCTTATGTGGGCATAGTCCCTGGTTTGGTGACGACTTATCCGGTCCTGGCCGTGGCGCATGCCCAGCCGGACCGCAACAGGCGGTATGTGGTGTCAAAATGAACAGGTTTCTCGTCTCATCCCTGGCCTTGGTGTTCCTGGCGTTCGTGGCGTACGTATGCATCGCCGTGCTCGACCAGGGCGACGTCGAGCCGGTGCACATCGCGCTGGTGCTGATAATCTGCGCGGGCGGGGTGGCCTCGTTCCATCTACTGAAAGATGACTGGGTCCTCGCGGCCTACTACTGGGTAATATTTCTGTGGCCTTATCTGTTCGAGGTCTCAGGCCACCCGATAAAGTCATCGTTCATAGTCATGCCCATACTGTGCTTCGTTATGATGCTCGGGTTCGCCGTCAGGAGAAATAAGTCTATCGCCGTCTATTCGCACCCGGTCGCGCTCGGCCTGATATATTACACGGCGATGATCGTGGCAGGAAACATACTGAACATGGGCAACGCCACCGGGGCGACCACGTCGTCGCTTTTCCTGTGGTTCCTGGGGTTCCCGTTCTTCATGCTGTACCTGGGCAGGGTTGACGGTTTCAGTGGTGAGCGCGTGAAGAGGCTTGCCGTCAACACGATGGACCTCCTTTTGTGGGCCGGGGTAGCCGCCGTCGCGGTCGGGTTCCTGGAATACCTCTGGCCCGTGCAGGTCCACGACTTTTACAACCCGCGCATCGGCGGCGAATCGTGGGGGACCAGGGCCGACTGGGAGATGTTCATAGACATCAAGCGCGGCGGCTCGATAATTGGCGCACCGAACGCGTTCGGGCTGTTCCTCGACTGTGCGTCGATCATCGCATGGTACAAGTGGGTTGTCGAGAAGAAGGTTAACTACCTGCTGTTGCTCCCTCTGTTTTTCGTGGGAATACTCGTCTTCTCGAACTCAAGGGCAGCCCTGCTGATATTCTTCGTGATGTCGGTGGTCATACTTTTCCGTGAGAAGAAATACGCATTCGCGTTCAACGTCCTGCTCTTTTCGCTCGCGGTCTTCATACTCGCTAGCACGAAGCTCGGACAGCTGTTCTACTCCGGGGAGCATTACGTCCAGAACCCGGTCGGGATCGGATCCAACATCCCTATAATCGGCGGCAGGGTGTCCATCTGGGTCGCCAGCGTGTACACCCTGCTCGTCAACCCGGTACATTTCATCTACGGCTACGGCGGTTCGAACGACTTCATGCTGAACGAGATAGGCAAGCAGACTGCGCACAACGTCTTCCTGACCGCGCTGCAGTTTTACGGTGTGATTGGGTTTGGAATAGTTGTCTACTTCTTCAGGCAGCTCTACAAGAAGTCCGGCGCGATGCTCGCCGCCGGGGACGCTCCAATGTTTAGCAGACCGTTTCGGATGATGCTATGGGGGTTCCTGATAAGCTCGATGGTGGACTGCGTGTTCATATTCAACCAGCACTTCCTGTACGCCATTTACCCCTTGATAGTGTTCCTGGTGAAGCTTTCCTACGATTACAAGGGGGGCGCGGCTTGCCAGCCGCCCGCGGCGGACGCTGCCCGGCGCTGAGAGTACAGGGCCCGCGCATTGGAGGCAACCGATGAATAACGGCGGCAGGGGGGATATATGCATCGTGTTCCCCCACGAGATAAGGTACAGGAACAAGGCGCACTACAAACGCATTTCCGCCCTGGCGGAGGACTTCGACGTCAGCCTTGTGGCGAAGGGCGAAAAATACGTCGCCCCTGAAATCCTGGCCCGCATGGCGAAGGTCCACGTGTCGCCATTCATCGGAGGGAAGAAGGACGACAAGCTCTACAGCAGGAGCCTCGGCGCGGCCGGGATAATCAACCACTTCCTGTACCTTGCGACGCTGGTCCGCGTGATCATGTCGGCCTCCTTCAAGGGGCGGGCCGTGGTGTACACGTTCCCGGGCCCGCACATCCCGTTCGTATGGTTTGCGAAGCTGGTATTCAGGCGCGTGGTCTGGGTCGCAGACATCTACGACAACCCCGCGAACCTCATAACCGACAGGTACAGCGTCAAGTGGTGGCTGTCCAAGGTCAACAACTTCCTCCAGAGGGCGGCATACAGGCACGTCGACTGGGCGTTCATCTCCCTCGCGAAGGGCTCGCTGGACGAGTACGGCATACCGGAGGACAGGGTCGCATACCTCACCAACGGCGTCGACCTGAAGATGTTCGACCCGGAGAAGTCGGAGCCGAGGGACGGCGGGCGTTTCGAGCTTGTCTTCGTGGGGTACATCCTGAAGGAACTCGGCATGGACACGCTGGTCGACGCGGTCGGGCTGCTGAGGGAGAGGATACCGGACGTGCGGCTCAACCTCGTCGGCTTCATCAGCGAAAAGGACAGGCGGTGGCTCGACGAGGCCGTCGGAGCGAAGGGGCTCGGCGACGCCGTGAAGTTCTGGGGTACGATAGACTCGGAGCGTGTGCCGTACTTCCTCGGCCGGATGGACGTCTGCTTCATACCGTTCCCGCCGATAAAGGGCAAGGACGAGACATACCCGGTCAAGATGTTCGAGTTCATGGCCATGGGAAAGGCCATCGTGTCAACCCGGCTGACCGGGGTTTCGAGCGTCCTCGATGACGGGGTGGACGTCCTGCTTGTCGAGCCCGGAAACGCCGGGGCGATGGCGGAGGCGGTGTTCCGCATATACAGCGACCCCGAGCTCAGGAAGAGGCTGGAGACGAACGCGCTGGCGAAGTCCAGGGCATACGACTGGCGGGTTATCAACGACAAGGTGGTCGCAAGGCTGAGGGAGCTGATGCATGCGCCCGCGAAAGGCTGACGGCATGAGTATTACGTGTACCTTAGGACAGAGGACGTCCCGGGATGAATGAGATAATGTCCATAGTATTCTGGTCGTGCGCGGGCCTGGTAGTCTACGTCTACGCCGGCTACTACCTATGCCTGAGGCTCCTGTATGCGTTCAGGACGGTGCGCGTGGCCTTCGACCCCGGGTACTTCCCAAAGGTGAGCGTCATAGTCACGTCGCTCAACGAGGAGAGGAACATAGAGGCCCGCATCAAGAACCTGCTGGAACTCGACTACCCCGACGACAAGCTTGAAATCATCATAGGCTCGGACGGCTCGACGGACAGGACGGTGGAGATAGCCTCCAGGTACGTCGGACAGGGCGTGGTTGTGCACGACTTCAAGGTGAACCGGGGACGCGCCGCGGTCCACAACGACAGCGTCAGAAGCGCAACGGGCGAGATAATGGTCTTCACCGACGCGGAGACCTCGTTCGACAGGGGCTTCCTCCGGCAGGTCGTCAAATACTATGCGGACCCCAAGGTCGGGGCGGTGTCCGGCAGCCTGACGTACATATCGCGCGGCAACGAGTTCGCGAGCGCGGAGGGGTTCTACTTCAAGTTCGAGAAGATGCTCCGGAACCTCGAGAGCAGGGTGGGGATACTGACATCCGGCACCGGCGCTTGTTTCACCATCCGGAAGTCGCTCTACCGCGAGCTGCCGGGCACGGAGGACGTCGACTTCGCCCTGCCTATCGACTGCATAAAGAAGGGCTTCAGGGCGCACATAGAGCCGGAGGCGGTCGCATACGACTTCCCGCCGGGCACTGTCAAGGGCGTTATGAAGGCGAGGAGCAGGATGACCGCGAAGGCGTTCTCCGGCCTGATGCGGCTCTGCGGGCTGACGTTCTGGTTTAAGCACCCGATGGCCGGCTGGGGGCTGATGTCCCGCAAGATACTTCGCTGGTTCACCGGATTTTTCATGGCGGGCGCGCTCGTGACGAACGTCGCCCTCGCGGGGCATGGCGGGATATACACCCTGGCGCTGATGCTGCAGGCCGCGTTTTACGGCCTGTACGTCGCGGGCTGGGCGCTCAACAGGGCAGGGATGCAGGCGCGGTTGCCGTCGTGGGCGTTCATATTCGTAACCGCCAACGTCGGCATGTCGCTCGGCATCCTAAAGGCCCTGACCGGGCGGGTGCCGAGTTCGTACAAGAGGGTATGAGGAACTCCCTCGCCCCGGCCCCTCTCCCGGGAGGAGAGGGGAGTAACAAGGTATTCCCGCATCGCGGGAATGGCTCTCACCCCCGGCCCCTCTCCCGGGAGGAGAGGGGAGTAATAAGGTATTCCCGCATCGCGGGAATGGAAGAATTGCAGGGTGGGCAACGCCCACCGTCCGTCATTCCCGCGAAGGCGGGAATCCAGTGACTTTGGATTTTTGGTTTTAAATATAATGAAACGTATATTCGACATAACGATGTCCCTCGTCCTGCTCGCCGCGCTGGCCGTCCTGATGCTGGTAATCGCGGCCATAGTCAGGCTCACGTCCAGGGGGCCGGCGCTGTACCTGTCCGACAGGGTCGGCAGGGACAACGTCATCTTCAAGATGTTCAAGTTCAGGACGATGAGGACGGACACCCCGGCGGTCGCGACGCACCTGCTCGACAGGCCGGACGCGTACGTGACAGACATCGGGAAGTTCCTGAGGAGGACGAGCCTCGACGAACTGCCTCAGCTCCTGAACATACTCAAGGGCGACATGAGCTTCGTGGGCCCGAGGCCCGCGCTCTTCAACCAGTATGACTTAATCGAGCTTCGCACAGGCAAAGGGGTACACACGCTCGTCACCGGCCTCACCGGCTGGGCGCAAATAAACGGCAGGGACGACCTGTCCATACCCGTGAAGGTCGAGTTCGACGAGTACTACCTGAAGAACCGCTCGTTTTTGCTTGACATGAAGATACTCTGGCGGACTGTATTCAAGGTCGCGCAGAGCGAGGGAGTCAGGCATTAGCGGCCCGGCCGACGCATATCAATACATTCAAGGAGAACGACATGTCCCCTCAGTCATACAGTTTTCAGGACAGGTTGCTGAGGTACCGGCGCGTACTGATATTCCTGTACCACGTGTTCGCCGTGTCGCTGTCAAACTACCTCGCTTTCCAGATACGTTTCGACGGGGCGGTCCCCGACAAGTTCACGGCGATACTGTGGCAGTCGGTGCTCCTGATGCTGATAGTGAGGCTGCCGCTGTTCGCGCTGTTCGGGCTGTATAAGGGGCTCTGGCGGTATGCGGGCATAACCGACATGCAGAAGATACTGGCATCGGCCACTGTCGGGACAGCGGTGTTTTATGCCATAGAGCGCTGGCTGGCGGTATTCCCTGCTTACCCGCGCGCGGTGCTCATAGTGGACTGGCTCCTCGTCGTCGGGATGATCGGCGGCGTGAGGTTCGCGCTAAGGATGTACAAGGACTACCTGCACTCCAAGGGCAGGAAGGGGAAGCGGGTGCTCGTCATCGGGGCGGGCAACGCGGGCGAGATGCTGGTCCGCGACATGAAGAACAGCCCCTCGTACCGCTACGACCCGGTGGGTTTCATCGACGACGACATGATGAAGAAGGGGCTTGCCATCCACGGCGTCCCCATCCTCGGCACTCGGAAGGACATGGCGGAAGCGGTCAAGCAGAACGAGCCGGAAGAGATAATCATCGCCATCCCGTCCGCCAACCATGCGTCGCTGCAGGAGCTGATGGGCGAACTCGCCGTATACAAGCTCCCCGTCAAGATGCTGCCCAACATGAACGAAATGCTCGACGGGGGCAACTCCGTCAGCCAGATAAAACAGATAGAGCTTGAGGACCTCCTCGCCAGGCCACCCATCAAGCCGGACACCGACAAGCTGTTCGCCTTCATCAAGGGCAAGAGCGTCATGGTAACCGGGGCAGGAGGCTCCATAGGCTCCGAGATATGCAGGCAGGTCGCGGCCTACGGCGCGTCAAAGGTCGTCGCCTACGAACGCCACGAAAACTCCATATACAACCTCGACATGGACTTCAGGCGAAACCTGCCGGACGCGCCGTTCGTGCCTGTGGTGGGCGACGTGAACGACATGCAGCGGCTCCAGGAGACGATGGAATTGTACAGGCCGGACATCGTCTTCCACGCGGCCGCGCACAAGCACGTGCCTATGATGGAGCTTAACCCGAGGGAGGCCATAAAGAACAACTTCCTCGGCACGCGGAGGGTCGCGCTCGTCGCGGGCGAGTACAACGTGGGGACGTTCGTCCTCATATCCACGGACAAGGCGGTCAACCCGACCAACATCATGGGCGCCACCAAGCGCTCCTGCGAGCTGCTCGTCCGCGCGCTCGACGACAACTCCGAGACCAAGTACCTGACGGTGCGCTTCGGGAACGTACTCGGCTCATCGGGCAGCGTCGTGCCGCTCTTCCGCGAGCAGATAGCGAGGGGCGGGCCGGTCACGGTAACGCACCCGGACATCACCCGCTTCACGATGCTTATACCGGAGGCGGTACTCCTCGTCCTCCAGGCCGCGTCCGTCGGCAAGGGCGGCGAGATATTCGTCCTCGACATGGGCGAGCCGATACGGATACTCGACCTCGCGCGCGACATGATAAGGCTGTCCGGGTTCGAGCCGGACAAGGACATACAGATAAAGTTCGTCGGCCTCCGGCCGGGCGAGAAGCTGTACGAGGAGCTGTTCGACACCTGCGAGGAGGTCGTCCTGACCCAGGCCTCGAAGGTCTTCAAGGCCTACTCCAGCGACCTGCCCGGAAAGCCGGAGGTCATGAAGTTCGGCGACGACCTGGAGCAGTGCCTTATTAGGCGTGACACGCCGGGCATGATCAAGCTCCTGGGCGAACTTGTCAAGACGTATGCGCCGGAGACGAGCGGCGAAAAGGCGAAAGAGTAGCCCTCGCCCTCATCAAGCTCTTTATGCAGGGGCACCCCACCGTGGGTGCCCTTCTTCGCATCTGAAGGCTGGGCAGGCGCCTGCGACCCGTTCGAAGGTGGGGCGGTTTGTGTCCGAGGACCCGCTGGGGTTTGGGGGCGGGGATGTGAACGGAGGCAACTTTAGTGGATAAGAAGTTAATGGTTTCATCATACGCTCTTGTGTTTATCACACTTGCTTATGGCCTATATATGTCAAGAACATCGATTAGCGATTACCAAGCGCTTTATCTAACTCAAATGTTGCTTGACGAGCTTGCATGGGTACTTTATTTGGCGGGCTTATATATCTATGGGATAAAGCGAAAAAGGTTAGCCTTGCCGGTTATATGCGCGTTCCCGGTGTTTCTTTCGGCATCATTGTTCAGGAACCACATGACTAATTATTTATATGTGAACATTACGTTATTCGTTGTCGTACTAATGTTGATATATCTACGGCAACAAAAGGCATAACCTATGATAAAGAGCGGTCATGATAGTCATAGTAGAACACCTTTGACTCTTTGCACAGGCTCACCTCCATGCCCGGCGCGTTGTTCACATGCGACGGCGCGAACAACCGCCTGCAGGTGGTGCTGTTGGTGAGGTAGCTCCATTAGTTACTACTTCTAAAGTATTGGCTAAAACAGCAGCTTCTACATCTGGAACTAGGGTTGAAGCCTTAGTAAATACTATCGGATCGAATGTTTCGAAAAAGTCTTCGTGTCCCTAAGAATAGATCAGTCAAAATCGCAATCACAGGGTAACTTTGCCTAAGGAGTTGGTAATGGATGTTTATTGCTACTATATTGTTGGTATTGGACTGGGTGTCGCAATAGCAACCGTTTCAGTACTGTGCTTGTATTTCATAGTAAGCAGTACATCAAAGAACTTACGCATTGTCGTAGGTTTGTCACATGGTATGTATATGGTTGTGATGGTTTTTCTCGCAAAATATCTAAAGGAGTCAAGCCCATTCTTAGTTGAAATTTGAAGTGGCCCCTGTTTTTCAAGCGGCTGACCTTTCAGCCTTCCTGTCGTCCTTGTTTTCTATTTCCCTCTTGAGCGTCTGCCTCAGAAACGGCAGGAACTTGAAGCCCTT
>JACRHJ010000035.1 GCA_016212105.1 Nitrospirota bacterium | reverse complement strand
GTTCAAGGCTGAGGCGTACATCCTGACGAAGGAAGAGGGCGGCAGGCACACGCCGTTCTTCAACGGCTACCGTCCGCAGTTCTACTTCAGGACGACTGACGTGACTGGCGTGGTGAAGCTTCCCGAGGGCGTGGAGATGGTGATGCCCGGCGACAACGTGTCGATGCAGGTGGAGCTAATCATGCCGATAGCCTGCGAGAAGGAGCTGCGCTTCGCGATCCGCGAGGGCGGCCGCACAGTCGGCGCCGGCGTCGTCGCCGAGATAGTGGAATAAGGGCATTCAGGGGGCCGGTTTTATCAACCCCCTTGCCTGTCTATATATAGGTCGGCTTTCTTTTGGTTCTTTTCTTTCACCTGAAAGAAAAGAACGGTTGATAAATAAGAGGGTAACGTGGCACAGAAAATAAGGATAAGGCTCAACGCATACGACCACAGGCTGCTGGACCAGGCCGTGACCGAGATAGTCGACACCGCCAAGAGGACCGGCGCGAGGGTTTCCGGCCCGGTGCCGCTGCCCACGAAGATAAACAGGTACACGGTCCTTCGTTCCCCGCACGTGGACAAGAAGTCACGCGAGCAGTTCGAGATAAGGACCCACAAGAGGCTCGTGGACATACTTGAGCCGACGCCGCAGACGGTAGACGCGCTGATGAAGCTCGACCTCTCGGCCGGCGTGGACGTCGAAATAAAGTTATAACCTGGGGCACGAGATAGCAGCGGTTTTCGGCCCGGCGGTATTAATGAGAGGCGGCAGGCTATATAAGCCCGCTACAAGCCTGATATGAAATCAGAGGTCAATCAGCGATGATTACAGGGATAATAGGCAGGAAGCTCGGGATGACGCAGGTATTTCTGGAGGACGGCCGCGTGATGCCGGTCACGGTCATAGAGGCCGGCCCGTGCAGCGTCACCCAGAAGAAGGGCGTCCAGACCGACGGTTACGACGCGGTGCAGCTCGGCTTCGACGAGGCCAGGGAAGGCCGCACCAACAAGCCGATGTCCGGCCACTTCAAGAAGTCCGGCACCCAGGCATTCAAGGTCCTCCGCGAGTTCAGGGGCGACGTCTCCGACATGGAGACCGGCCAGAAGATCACCGTCGAGATGTTCGCCAAGGGCGACAAGGTGGACGTGGTCGGCACCTCGAAGGGCAAGGGCTTCCAGGGCGTCATGAAGAGGCACAACTTCGTCGGCGGCGGCGCGACCCACGGCTCCATGTTCCACAGGGCGCCGGGCGGCATAGGCTCCTCCGCGTGGCCCTCCAGGGTCTGGAAGAACAAGCGCCTCCCGGGCCACATGGGCGACGCGCGCGTCACCGTCAAGGGACTCGAGGTCGTGGACGTGAGGCCGCAGGAGAACGTCATACTCGTGAAGGGCGCGGTCCCCGGTTCGCCCTCCGGTATCGTCATACTCAACAAGGCGTAACAACCGGCCGGGTTTGCCGGAATACAGACTGGCCGCGTGACATGGCCGGGACAGCCGGGCGGATTGCCTGGACGAATAAATATCAGGAGATTTTCAGATGCCAGCGGTAGACATAATAGACGCTAACAAGAAAAAGACGGGCGTGATGGAGCTCTCGGACGAACTGTTCGGCGTAAACCCGAAGAAGTCGCTCGTCCACGAGGCCGTCGTGATGCAGCTCGCCAACGCGAGGCAGGGCACCGCGGGCACCAAGACCCGCCACTTCGTGAGCGGCGGCGGCGTGAAGCCGTTCCGTCAGAAGGGCACGGGCCGCGCACGCGCGGGCACCATCCGCTCCCCGCTCTGGCGCGGCGGCGGCATAGTCTTCGGGCCGCACCCGAGGGACTACTCGTACTCGATGCCCAAGAAGGCGGCCCGCCAGGCCCTGGCGTCGGTCCTTTCCTCTAAGCTCATCGAGGGCACGCTCTACGTGATGGACAAGCTGGCCGTCAGCGCGCCAAAGACTTCCGAGGCTGCGGCGATGCTCAAGGCGCTGGGGCTCACCGGCAAGACGATGATCCTGACCACGGGCGAGGACAAGAACCTCTACCTGGCCGCCAGGAACCTCCCCGGCGTCAGCGTATTCAGGGTCGAGAACGTCAACGTCTACGACCTGCTCAAGCACGACAACCTCCTGGCCGACAGGGAGACATTGGCAAAACTGCAGGAGGTGCTGAAGTGAACCTCTACGACGTGATAAAGAAGCCGCTCATAACCGAGAAGGGCACGACGCTCAAGGAAAAAGAGAACAAGGTCATGTTCGTGGTCGACATAGACGCGAACAAGATGGAGATAAAGAAGGCGGTCGAGACCGCGTTCAAGGTAAAGGTCGAGAACGTGGCGACCATCACCCTGAAGGGCAAGAAGAAGCGCATGGGCGCGAGGCTTGGCCAGCGCTCCGACTGGAAGAAGGCCATAGTCACCCTGAGGAAGGGCGATACCCTCGAATACCTCGAAGGAGTCAAGTAAATGGGCATCAAGAAATACAACCCGACCTCGCCGGGCATACGCTTCCAGACGGTAAGCACGTTCGACGAGATAACCACCGATACGCCTGAAAAGAGCCTCGTAAAGGGCTTCTCCAAGACCGCCGGCAGGAACACCTACGGCAGGATAACAGTCCGCCGCAAGGGCGGCGGCGTCAAGCGCGCCTACAGGATGATAGACTTCAAGCGCGACAAAGACGGCATACCGGCCACGGTCAAGACCATCGAGTACGACCCGAACAGGACCTCGAACATCGCCCTGCTCTTTTATGCGGACGGCGAGAAGCGCTACATACTCGCGCCGGTCGGCATGAAGGTCGGCGACAAGATAATGTCCGGCGAGGGCTCGGACATACTCCCGGGCAACTGCCTCCCGCTCCGGAACATACCGTTCGGCACGCTCATCCACAACGTCGAGCTGAGGGTCGGCGGCGGCGGTCAGATGGCGAGGACGGCTGGCGCATACGCGCAGCTCATGGCCAAGGAAGGCCGCTACGCGCAGGTCAGGCTAGGCTCCGGCGAGGTCAGGATGGTCCTGATGGACTGCAAGGCCACCGTCGGCCAGGTCGGCAACATCGAGCACGAGAACGTGACGATAGGCAAGGCCGGCAGGAACCGCTGGAAGGGCAAGAGGCCGAAGGTCAGGGGCGTCGCGATGAACCCGGTCGACCACCCGCTCGGCGGCGGCGAAGGCCGCTCATCCGGCGGCCGCCCGGCATGCTCCCCGTGGGGCAAGCCAGAGGGCATCAAGACCAGGAAGAACAAGACCACCGACAGATATATAGTAAAGAAGCGCAACAAGTAATCTGGCGACATTTCAGGAGGAAGGCCGTGCCAAGATCCATTAAGAAGGGGCCGTACGTAGCCGACAGGCTGGTCAAGCGCGTCGAGCAGATGAACGAGTCCGGGGACAAGAAGATCCTCAAGACCTGGTTCCGGAGCAGCATGATAATACCGGACTTCATCGGCCACACCCTCGCGGTGCACAACGGCAAGAAGTTCATACCGGTCTACATCACCGAGAACATGGTCGGTCACAAGCTGGGCGAGTTCGCGGCCACCCGTACCTTCAAGGGACACGGCGGCAACGAGAAGAAGACCGGCAGATAGTCCGGCAGGTATGGCGGGTACGCGAGGCGTACCGCATTCGATATATGTTTAAATGACCGGCCGCCGGCCGGCAACTCTGGAGCGAAGTCATGGAATCCAAGGCTGTAGTCAAATTCATACGCGTCACACCGAGGAAGGCGAGACTCGTCGTGGACGTCATCAGGGGCAAGAGGGCGGGCGACGCTCTCAACATCCTGAAGTTCATGCCGCAGCACGCCTCGAAGGTGGTCGAGAAGCTCCTGCGCTCGGCGATAGCCAACGCGGAGCAGAAGAACATCTCCGACGTCGACAGGCTCAAGATAACGAAGGCGTTCGTGGACCAGGGCCCCACCATGAAGAGGATGATGCCCAGGGCCATGGGCAGGGCGAACATAATCAAGAAGAGGTCCAGCCACATAACGCTGGTGCTCGGAGACGAATAGGGGTATTGTCCCCCGGAGGTGATTTTGGGTCATAAAGTCCATCCAACCGGTTACCGGTTAGGCGTGATCAAGACCTGGAAGTCCAGGTGGTTCGCGAAAAAAGAGTACGCCGATTTCCTGCACGAGGACCTGAAGCTCAGGAAGGTCGTCAAGGAGAAGCTCTTTCACGCCGGCGTCGGCAAGGTCGACATCGAGCGCGCGGGTAACCGCATCAAGGTGAACATACACACCGCGCGGCCGGGCATCATCATCGGCAAGAAGGGCGCGGAGGTCGACAAGCTCAAGAAGGAGCTCGAGGTCCAGACCGGCAAGCAGGTCTACATCAATATAATGGAGATCAGGAAGCCCGAGATGGACGCGCAGCTCGTGGCCGAGAGCATCGCCCTCCAGCTTGTCAGGAGGATAGCCTTCCGTCGCGCGATGAAGAAGGCGGTCACCTCCGGGCTCCGCTTCGGCGCCCAGGGCATAAAGATCGCCTGCGCCGGCCGGCTCGCCGGGGCCGAGATCGCCCGCTCCGAGTGGTACAGGGAGGGCAGGGTGCCCCTGCACACGCTCCGCGCCGACATAGACTACGGCTTCGCTGAGGCAAAGACCACCTACGGCCAGATAGGCATAAAGGTCTGGATATACAAGGGCGACATTCTCGACACCAGCGTCCTGACCGTCTAAAGGGGCGAGCGGGTGGGCGAGATGGGGTCTAAAACGGCAGCGTGTACGCCGCATACCTCACAAAAGTTTTTGGGCCGCCTTTTTACAAAAAGGCGGGACTTATCCGACATACGGGGAGCTTTTAAATGTTAGCGCCAAAAAAAGTAAAATTCAGGAAGAAGCACAAGGGCGCCATGACGGGCACCGCGCTTCGCGGGGCCGAGGTCAGCTTCGGCGAGTTCGGGCTCAAGGTCCTCGAGCCGGGCTGGATAACCAGCCAGCAGATAGAGGCCGCCCGTATCGCGATGACCCGCCACGTAAAGAGGGGCGGAAAGATATGGATCCGGATATTCCCGGACAAGCCCATAACCAAGAAGCCGGCCGAGACCAGGATGGGCAAGGGCAAAGGCGCCCCGGACCACTGGGTGGCGGTCGTGAAGCCGGGCAGGGTGCTCTACGAGATGTCCGGCGTGGCCGAGGACGTCGCCCGCGAGGCGCTCAGGCTCGCGGCACACAAGCTTCCGCTTGCCACAAAGTTCGTCGCGAGGGAGGGCGGCATCATATGAAGATAAACGAGATAAGGGACCTCTCCGCCGAAGAGATAAACGTCCGGCTGGCAGACCTCGAGAAGGAGTCGTTCAACCTGAGGTTCCAGCTTGCGATGGGCGACATCGAGAACCCGATGAGGATACGCGAGGTCAGGAAGACGATCGCAAAGATGCATACCATACTCAGAGAGAAGCAGCTGGGGAACTAACCCCGGCCCGCTGGAGGAAGCCTGATGGCCGAGTTTAAAAAGAAGACGTACATTGGCACGGTTGTGAGCGACAAGATGGACAAGACCGTCGTCGTCGCGATAGCCAGGCGCATACACCACCCGCTGTACAACAAGACTATCAGCAGGGTCACGAAGTTCAAGGCGCACGACGAGAAGAACGAGTGCGGCATGGGCGACAAGGTCAGGATCATGGAGTCCAGGCCCCTGTCCAAGGACAAGCACTTCGAGGTCGTCGAGATAATCGAGAAGGCCACCCTCGTCGGTTAGCGGGCAAGGCGGTACGGAGTTTGCGGCCGCCCGGCCAGGAAGGGCACGACGGCAGGCCGGACGTGCTGGTACTGTAGTGAAATTGCAAGACGGCGGCCTTTGTTACAACATGCACCGTTTCGCATAATAAATAAATGAGGAGCTAAAATGGTTCAGGTCCAGACGCTGCTGGATGTGGCGGACAACTCCGGCGCAAAAAAGGTAATGTGCATCAAGGTCCTGGGCGGGTCCAAGAGAAGGTACGCCACGCTTGGCGACGTCATAATCGTCTCGGTCAAGGAGGCCATACCCGACGGCACCGCCAAGAAGGGCAAGGTCGCCCGCGCGGTCGTCGTCCGCACCGCCAAGGAGGTCAGGAGGGCCGACGGGACCTACATAAAGTTCGACAGGAACGCGGCCGTGCTGATCAACGCTGCGGGCGAGCCGGTCGGCACGCGTATCTTCGGGCCGGTAGCCAGGGAGCTCAGGTGGAAGAACTTCATGAAGATAATCTCCCTGGCCCCGGAAGTCCTATAGGAGGCGCGAAGATAAAATGGCTAACATAAAGAAGAACGATACCGTAAAGGTAATCGCCGGCAAGGAAAAGGGCAAGACCGGCCGCGTGTTCAAGGTCCTCTCGGACGCGGGGCGCGTGGTGGTCGAGAAGCTCAACATAGTAAAGAAGCACCAGCGCCCCGGCGCGGCCAACAGGCAGGGCGGCATCATAGAGATGGAGGCCCCCATGAACGTCTCGAACGTGATGCTGGTATGCCCCAGGTGCAACAAGCCGACGAGGGTGGCGCACAGCTTCGCGGAAGGCGGCGAGAAGGCCCGCGTCTGCAAGAAGTGCGGCTCCACCATGGACAAGGTCTAAACACGTCCCGTGGGCAGGTGGGCCGATAAAAGGCGGCGCACCATCCATGCAACACCTGGGCGGCAGGTTGATATATCGGAGGGTTATAATGGCGGCAAGGATGAGGGATAAGTACACCGGCGAGATACTCCCGGCGCTCATGAAGGAGTTCGGTTACACGAGCACCATGCAGGCGCCCAGGATACTCAAGGTGGTCGTGAACGTCGGCCTCGGCGAGGCCATACAGAACCCCAAGCTCATGGACGGCGTCGTCAAGGAGCTGACCGAGATGACAGGGCAGAAGCCGGTCGTCAAGAAGGCCAGGAAGTCCATCGCCGCCTTCAAGCTGAGGGAGGGCATGGCTGTCGGCGCAATGGTCACGCTCCGCCAGGACAAGATGTGGGAGTTCCTCGACAGGCTGGTGAACGTCGCCCTCCCGAGGATCAGGGACTTCAAGGGCGTGTCGCCCAAGGCCTTCGACGGCCGCGGCAACTACTCCCTCGGCCTCAAGGAGCAGTACATCTTCCCGGAGATAGACTACGACAAGGTCGAGATGGTGCACGGCCTCGACATAGCAATAGTAACGAGCGCAAAGACTGACGAAGAGGGGAAGTCGCTCCTCCGCCAGATCGGGATGCCTTTCAGGAAATAAGCCATAGGAGGACGAGTTGGCAAAGAAATCCATGATAGCCAAGCAGCAGAGGAAGCCCAAGTTCGCGGTCCGCGCATACACGCGCTGCAAGGTCTGCGGAAGGCCGCGCGGCTACCTGAGGAAGTTCGAAATGTGCAGGATATGCTTCCGGGACCTCTCCCTCAAGGGCGAGATACCCGGTGTTATCAAGGCCAGCTGGTAATTGGCTCGCCTTTTTAAATATTCAAAAAGGAGCAATTGAAGATGGGAATGACGGACCCGATCGCGGACATGCTGACCAGGATCAGAAACGCCAACATGGCGAAGCTGGAGAAGCTGGACATACCCTCCTCCAACCTGAAACTGGAACTGGCGCGCGTCCTCAAAGATGAAGGCTACATAAAGAACTTCAAGCTCTTGAAGGACCGGAAGCAGGGCATCGTCAGGGTATATATGAAGTACAGCCCCGAGGAAGTCAGGGTAATAAACGGCCTCAAGAGGGTCAGCAGCCCCGGCAACAGGGTCTACGTCGGGGCCGACGAGATACCCAGGGTCATGGGCGGCATGGGTGTGGCGATACTCTCCACCTCCAAAGGCGTCATGGCCGACAGGGAGTCCCGCAAGCAGAACATAGGCGGCGAGGTCCTCTGCTACATCTGGTAATTGGGGCACGTGGGCATGTTGCGGCGGCGGCCACGGAGTTCCGGGGGCACCGCTGGCGGCAAGATATTCAAGGAGACTCAGAAATGTCCAGAATAGGAAAGGCGCCGATTGAGGTTCCGGCCGGCGTCGAGATAAAGCTCGACAAGAGCGACCTGGTCGTCAAGGGGCCCAAGGGCGTGCTCAAGAGGACGCTCAACCCCAAGATGATAGTCAAGTACGAGGGCAACGTCATAACGGTCGAAAGGCCGTCCGACGACAACGAACACCGTTCGCTCCACGGCCTCACCAGGACGCTGATCAACAACATGGTCCTCGGCGTGACAAAGGGCTTCGAGAGGGTGCTCGAGATTAACGGCGTCGGCTACAAGGCCGAGGCCAAAGGCGAGATACTCCTGCTCAACATGGGCTACTCGCACCCGGTCAACTTCGAGCTGCCCAAGGGCATATCCGCCACGGTCGAGAAGCAGACCGTCGTGAAGCTCGCGGGCATCGACAAGGAGCTCCTGGGCCAGGTCGCGGCGAACGTCCGCGCGGTCAGGAAGCCCGAGCCGTACAAGGGCAAGGGTATAAAATACGCCGAGGAGACTATCCTCCGCAAGGAAGGCAAGAAGGGCAAGTAACCGGGGCACGCGGGTGCAGTAATAAGCAGCTCGCTTGCAACTGGAAAAGATGGAGACGGGGCGGAAGTCACACACCCCGTCATTCCCGCCCCGGCTTTACGCATACCGGGGTAAACTCCGGCTGGAATCCAGGAAGTTGGATTTCTCAGGGGCAGTACCAGTTAAAGCGCGTGCGGCCCTTCATGAACTTCCTGGACCCCGTGTCGAGCACGGGGCGACAAATATAACATGACATTTCCGCTCAGGCGGTATACAGCTTTATCGACCCAGTAGTTATATATACAGGCCGCAATCGCCGCGGATGAACAGTCTCCGGGCGGACGGATACCACGCAAGAGGTGATGAAATGGGCTACACAGCCAAGCTCACAGGCAGGGCGAGAAGGCAGAACCGGATAAGGAAAAAGGTATCGGGCAGCACCGCGAGGCCGAGGCTCAACGTATTCCGGAGCGCCTCGCACATATACGCCCAGATAATTGACGACACGAAGGGCATAACCCTCGCGGCCGCGTCCACGCTGGACGAGTCCGTGAAGGAAGGCCTCAAGCACGGCGGCAACATCGCCGCCGCGAAGAAGGTCGGGGCAGAGGTGGCGAAGAGGGCCCTCGAGAAAGGCGTCAAGGACGTCGTCTTCGACAGGGGCGGCTACATCTTCCACGGAAGGATTAAGGCGCTGGCCGACTCGGCCAGGGAAGCCGGCTTGAATTTCTGATCAGGAGGGTCCATTGGAAAAGTTCGATGCCGAGGGCGGAGCGCTCAAGGATAAGGTAGTACATATAAACAGGGTCGCCAAGGTCGTCAAGGGCGGGCGCAGGTTCTCGTTCTCGGCGCTGGTCGTCGTCGGCGACGGCGCTGGCAGCGTCGGTATCGGCAAGGGCAAGGCGGTCGAGGTCCCGGTCGCCATATCCAAGGCGGTCGAGCGCGCCAAGAAGGACATGATCAAGGTGCAGCTCAGGGAGTCCACGATACCGCACGAGATCATCGGGCACTTCGGGGCGGCCAGGGTGCTCCTGAAGCCCGCAGGGCCCGGTACCGGCATCATCGCGGGCGGCGCGGTCCGCGCCATACTCGAGGTCCTGGGCATCCACAACATACTGTCCAAGTCTCTCGGCAGCTCCAACCCGCACAACGTGGCGAGGGCGACGCTCGAGGGCCTCAAGCTTCTCAGAAACCCCGAACAGGTGGCCAGGCTTCGCGGCAAGACCACCGAAGAGATGATGAGTTAGGAGAGCGAGACATGGCCGGAGATATTAAGATTACGCTCGTAAGAAGCGCGATAAGCCGCCCGGAGAAGCACAGGGCGATACTCGTTGGGCTGGGCCTCACCAAGACCAACAAGACGGTCGTGAGGAAAGACACCCCCGAGATACGCGGCATGATAAACAAGGTCTCGCACATGGTGGCCGTAGAGGAGACTAACTAGTTATGAAGATAGAAGAGCTTGGTCCCCGCCCAGGGGCGAAGAAGGACAGGAAGAGGGTAGGCAGGGGCGACGGCTCCGGCCACGGCAAGACGTCCTGCCGCGGCGAAAAGGGCCAGCGCGCGAGGGCCGGTGGCGCGAAAGGTCCTGGCTTCGAGGGCGGGCAGATGCCGCTCATGAGGCGCATACCCAAGCGCGGCTTCACCAACATATTCCGCGAGGAGTATGCGCTGGTCAACCTGCGCGACCTGGTGAACATAAAGGACACGGATACGATAAGCCCTGAGATGCTCTTCGACCTTGGCCTCGTCAAGAAGATGGGCGCCGGCATAAAAGTACTCGCGCACGGCGACATAGACAGGGCTATAACGGTTCAGGCGCACAAGTTCTCCGAGAGCGCCGTGAAGAAGATCGAGGCCGCGGGCGGAAAGGCCGAGGTGGTTGCGCTTTGATTCAGAGCATCCAGAATATCTTCAAGATACCGGAGCTTAAGAAGCGTATATTCTTTACCGTCGGCCTGCTGGCCGTGTACAGGATTGGCGGGCACATACCCACGCCGGGCATCAACGGCGAGGAGCTGTCCAAGTTTCTGCACCAGAACGCCGGCGCGCTGATGGGCTTTTTCGACATGTTCTCTGGAGGCGCGCTGTCCAGGGTCACGATATTCGCCCTCGGCATCATGCCGTACATCAGCGCGTCCATCATACTCCAGCTTTTGACCATCGTCTTCCCGTACCTCGCCGCACTCCAGAAAGAGGGCGACCGGGGTCGCAGGAAGATGAGCCAGTACACGCGCTACGGCACCATCGGCATATCGCTGGTCCAGGCGTTCATGATTGCGGTTGGACTCGAGGGCATGGCGGGCGGCGCGTTCATCGCTAACCCCGGCTGGGGCTTCAGGCTCCTGACCATGCTGACGCTGACGACCGGCACCGCCTTCATCATGTGGCTGGGCGAGCAGATAACCGAGCGCGGCATAGGCAACGGCATCTCGCTTATCATATTCGCTGGTATTGTTGCAAGGTTCCCTGAGGCGATAGTCAGCACATACAGGCTGTTCCGCACCGGCGAGCTCTCTATATTCGCCGTGGTCGTCATGCTTGCCCTGATGGTCGCGGTCATCGCCGCGATAGTCTTCATGGAACGCGGACAGAGGAGGATACCCGTCCAGTACGCGAAGCGGATGGTCGGCAACGTCCCGATGGGCGGACAGTCGAGCCACATACCGCTGAAGCTTAACACCGCGGGCGTCATACCGCCGATATTCGCCAGCTCGATACTGATGTTCCCGGCGACGCTCGCCGGGTTCTCGACCGCCGCATGGGTCGTGGCGATACAGGAGGCGCTCTCGCGCGGCTCGGTGATATACTACACCCTCTACATCGGCATGATCGTGTTCTTCGCCTTCTTCTACACCGCAGTCGTCTTCAACCCGGTGGACGTGGCGGACAACATGAAGAAGTACGGCGGTTTCATACCCGGCATCAGGCCAGGAAAGAACACCTCCGACTACATCTACAACGTGCTCAACCGCGTGACGTTCGGCGGCGCGATTTACCTCTCGCTCGTCTGCGTCGTCCCGGACGTGTTCTACAACTTCTTTAACGCAAGCTTCTACTTCGGCGGTACGTCGCTGCTCATCGTCGTCGGCGTCGCGCTCGACACAGTGAGCCAGATTGAGACGCACCTTATCGCCCGCCATTACGAGGGCTTCATGAAAGGCATCAGGATAAAAGGGAGGAGAGCATAACATGAGGATGATACTACTCGGCCCTCCGGGAGCCGGCAAGGGCACCCAGGCAAAGGACCTCGTCAACAAGTACGGTATACCGCAGATCTCGACCGGCGACATACTGAGGAAGAACCTCGCGGACAAGACCCCGCTCGGCATCGAGGCCAAGAGCTACATGGACAAGGGCGCGCTCGTCCCGGATTCGGTCGTCGTCGGCATAGTCAAGGAGCGCCTGAAGGAGTCCGACTGCGCTAAAGGCTACATCCTCGACGGCTTCCCCAGGACCGTGCCGCAGGCCGAGGCGCTCGAAGCCGCGCTGGCCGACATGAACACCCCGCTCGACAAGGTCCTCTCAATAGAGGTTGCCGACTCCGAGCTGATAGAGAGGCTCTCCGGCCGCAGGACCTGCCGGAACTGCCCGACCGGCTTCCACGTGAAGTTCAAGCCCTCCAAGGTCGAGGGCGTCTGCGACGCCTGCGGCGGCGAGCTGTACCAGAGGGACGACGACCAGGCCGAGGCGATAGCCAACCGCCTCAAGACCTACCACTCCTCGACCGCGCCGCTCATCGAGTACTACACGAAGAAGGGCATACTGAGGGCGGTAAACGGCGTAGGCGACATGTCTGTCATCCTCGACCGCATGGTTAAGGCGCTCGAAGGCTAAGGGGCTTACCGGGCGGACGTGCGGTGACGGATGCCGCCACTGTAGTCCGTGAAATGGAAGGCTGAAGAGTTGATAGTCTTAAAATCCCGCGCCGAGATCGAGAAGATGCGGGTAGCCGGACGGATTGTCGCGGGCGCCCTGGCGGGGATGAGGGAGCTGGTCAGGCCGGGCGTTACTACCGCCGAGCTCGACCGGTACGCCGAGGACTACATCAGGAAGCAGGGCGGGAAACCGGCGTTCAAGGGCTACATGGGGTACCCGGCCACGATATGCGCCTCGGTCAACGAGGTTGTGGTACACGGGATACCGTCCGGAAGGGTCCTGAACGAAGGCGATATAATCGGCATAGACCTGGGCGCTGTCGCTGAGGGGTACTACGGGGACGCGGCGGTTACTTTCGCCGTGGGCCAGGTATCCCAGGAGATAAAGAGGCTCATGGCCGTGACCGAAGAGTGCCTCGCCAGGGCGGTAGCCCAGGCGGTGGTCGGCAACAGGGTCTCGGACATCTCGCACGCGGTACAGTCCCACGCCGAGGCGAACGGGTTCTCGGTAGTCAGGGAGTTCGTGGGGCACGGCATAGGCAGGAAGCTGCACGACGACCCGCAGGTCCCGAACTTCGGGCCTCCGGGCCAGGGGCCGAGGCTCAAGGCAGGGATGACCCTGGCCATCGAGCCGATGATAAACCTGGGTGTGTACCAGACGGTGGTTTTGAAAGACGGCTGGACGGCCGTCACGCTCGACAGGAAGGCCTCGGCCCACTACGAGCACACCATCGCTGTCACCGAAGATGGGCCGGACATACTCACGGCGCTGTAAGATGGGCGGGATTAGAGCAGGCGGGCGTATGGTGAAGCCAGTCGTCTCAGCCCCGGCTTCGGGCATACCGGGATAAACTCCGGCGGGAATACAGGAAGTTGAGCTTTTGGCGGGTCGGCCGCCATGCGACAGCAGGAAACAAGACAAGGAGCCTGATGGCCAAAGAAGGTGCGATAGAGGTTTCTGGCAAGATTCTGGAGACCCTGCCAAACGCGATGTTCCGTGTAGAACTTGAAAACGGCCACGTCGTGCTTGCGCATATCTCCGGTAAGATGAGGATGCACTTCATCAAGATACTGCCGGGTGACAGGGTTACGGTTGAGCTATCGCCCTACGACCTTTCCAGGGGCAGGATAACATACCGCTTTAAATAACCCCGGTTTTTAATGTTGGGTAAAAGTCATGGGGGGACTCAGGAATGAAGGTCCGTTCGTCCGTAAAAAAGATTTGCGACAAGTGCAAGGTAATCAAGAGAAAAGGGACTGTCAGGGTTATATGCGTGAACCCGAGACACAAGCAGCGTCAGGGATAATACGTCCCCGGCTGACAGGAGGAAGCTTTGGCAAGGATTGCAGGCGTTGACCTACCAAGGGAGAAGAGGGTCGAAGTAGCCCTCACCTATATCTTCGGCATCGGGCCCACTTCGGCGAAGAAGATCGTCGTCGAGGCAAAGGTAAACCCGGACACCAGGACGAAGGACCTCACCGACGCGGAAGTAGCCGCGATCAGGGAGGTCATCGACAAGTCCTACAAGGTCGAGGGCGACCTGAGGCGCGAGCGCACGCTCGCGGTCAAGCGCCTTATGGACATCGGGTGCTACAGGGGACTCAGGCACAGGCGCGGCATGCCCGTGCGCGGCCAGAGGACCAAGACGAACGCGCGTACCAGGAAGGGCCCGAAGCGCACCGTCGCCGGTAAGAAGAAGGCCACAAAGTAAACCGTGCACCGGGCGCGTGGGCCCAGTGGGTGGATGGACGGAAGTATCTTCCAGAAATCTTGCTACCTCACGTGACGCGCTAAGCATGCATGGCAGTGGCGATAGAATTCAGTCGATTGCGGGCCGCAGGCCCGTGGTAATTCAAGCATAACCACAGGAGGAGAAATGGCTCAACCGAGACGGAGCGGCCCGAAGAAGGAGAAGAAGAACATACCGACCGGTGTCGCGCATGTGCTCGCTTCTTTCAACAACACCATCGTGTCCATAACAGACGCGAACGGCAACGTCATATGCTGGTCGAGTTCCGGCAACCAGGGCTTCAAGGGCTCCAGGAAGAGCACGCCGTTCGCCGCGCAGATGGCTGCCGAGAACGCCGCCAGGAAGGCGATGGACAACGGTATGAGGTCTGTCGAGGTTCGCGTCAACGGCCCCGGCTCCGGACGCGAGTCCGCGATACGCGCGCTCCAGTCCGTCGGGCTTAACATAACCGCCATCAGGGACATCACGCCGATACCGCACAACGGCTGCCGTCCCCCCAAGAGGCGCAGGGTTTAATCACCGGCCGCCGGCGTGAGGCCGTCCGTTCACGGGCGGCGACGCGCCGGAGCCGGGTCCGCAGGTTTCAGAAGATAGCTACCCGCTATAACAGGAGGTTTCAAGTTGGCAAGATATACCGGTCCTGTCTGCCGTCTGTGCAGGAGGGAATCCAATAAACTGTTCTTGAAGGGCGACCGCTGCTTCACCGACAAGTGCGCGGTCGAGCGCAGGGCTTACGCCCCCGGCCAGCACGGACAGGGAAGGGCCAAGATCTCGGACTACGGCATCCAGCTCCGCGAGAAGCAGAAGCCCAGGAGGGTCTACGGGATCCTCGAGCGCCAGTTCCGAGGCTACTACACCAAGGCCGCCCGTATGAAGGGCGCGACTGGAGAGAACCTCCTTTCGCTCCTCGAGAGGCGTCTCGACAACGTCGTATACAGGCTCGGCTTCGGCGCGTCCCGCAAGGAGGCCCGCATGCTGGTCACGCACGGCCACTTCCTCGTGGACGGACGCAGGGTCAACATCCCGTCGTTCGTCGTGAAGAAGGGGGACGTGGTCGAACTGCGCGAGTCGAGCAGGAACGCGCCGAGGTTCCAGGAACTGGTTGCCGCGATGGACAGGAAGACCGTCTCCGCGTGGCTTGACCTGGACAAGAGGGCTTTCAAGGGCGTCGTCTCCGCGCTTCCCACAAGGGAAGACATAACCATGCCCGTCAACGAGAACCTCATCGTCGAGCTCTACTCCAAGTAATTGGGGCAAGGGGGGCGGTGGCAGGCGGACTGGTACCGGTGGCACGCGGTGGACGGCCGCCCAAGGGTTCTTGCACCGTCGATGCCGGTTCTCAGCGGGCAGGTTTCGGATAACCCACTTAAGGAGGGGTTATGACCATGAAGTTGAAGGGTTTCCAGATCCCCAAGAAACTGGAGTTCGAGACAGACACCCTTACAGATACATACGGCAAGTTCTCCGCCGAGCCGTTCGAGCGGGGTTTCGGCACCACGATAGGTAACTCGCTCCGGAGGGTGCTGCTCTCCTCCCTCGAGGGCGCGGCTGCCACATCGATAAAGATAGACGGCGTCCTCCACGAGTTCTCGTCCCTGCCTGGCGTGGTCGAGGACATCACGGACATAATCCTGAACGTCAAGCGGCTCAGGTTCAAGATGCACGGCGACAGGACCAGGGCGGTCAACATCGACGTCGAGGGCCCCGGCGTGGTATATGCGTCGCACATCGAGACCGACTCGGACCTCGAGGTCCTGAACCCGGACCTCCTTATTGCGACGCTTGACAAGGACACCCGCTTCACGATGGAGATGCAGGTCGGCAAGGGCCGCGGCTACGTCCCGTCCGAGAAGAACAAGGACCCGGAGGCGCCCATAGGCGTCATACCGGTGGACTCCATATACACGCCCGTCCAGAAGGTCAACTACTGGGTGGAGAGCGCCCGCGTCGGCCAGGAGACGGACTACGACAAGCTGATAATGGAGGTCCAGACCGACGGCAGCGTCACGCCTAACGACGCGGTCGCATACGCGGCGAAGATCCTCAAGGACCACCTGAACATCTTCATCAACTTCGACGAGGAGAGCGAGGAGCTGGAGGACGAGGGCGTGGAGGTCGAGGAGAAGTTCAACGAGAACCTGCTCAGGAGCGTGAACGAACTCGAGCTTTCCGTACGTTCCGCAAACTGCCTAAAGAACGCGAACATCAAGACCATCGCGGACCTCGTGCAGCGCTCCGAGGGCGAGATGCTCAAGACAAAGAACTTCGGCAGGAAGTCCCTGAACGAGATAAAGGAGCTCCTTGTCGAGATGGGCCTCGGCTTCGGCCTCAAGGTCGATATGGAGAAGCTCAGGGCCTACGAGAAGTCGATGCAGAAATCCGGCGTCTAAACCGGCCAGGTGGGCATGTTATCGGGGGCGGTGAATATGGTATACCCGCCTTGCCCTGGACCGGCCGGCCGGTGGACATCATAAATCAAGCGAGGAAGGATATCTCCAATGCGTCACAGGAATACAGGAAGACAGTTCGGCAGGAACTCCAGCCACAGGAAGGCGCTCTTCAGGAACCTCGTCACCGCGCTCCTCGAGCACGACAGGATCGAGACCACCGAGGCGAAGGCCAAGGAGATGCGCGGCATCGCCGAGAAGATGATAACCCTCGGCAAGAAGGGCGACCTCTCCTCCAAGAGGATGGCGTTCGGCTACATACAGAGCAGGGACGTCGTGGCGAGGCTCTTCGACACGATAGCGCCCCGCGTCGCCAACCGCCCCGGCGGCTACACCCGCATAACCAAGACCCGCGTCCGTAACGGTGACTCCGCGCCGATGGCCATAATCGAGCTTGTCGACAAGGAAGGCACGGTTTACCAGCCAAAGGCCGCCGCCCCCAAGAAGGAGAAGGCAGCCCCGGCACCGGTAGCCGCAGCTCCGGCCCCCGCGCCGGCTGTAGAGGAGAAGGCCCCGGCCGAAGAGGCAGCCGCTCCGGCTGAGGAGACCGCCGCCGAGTCCACGGAAGCGCCGGCCGAGGCCGCCGCGACAGAAGAGGCACCCGCCGCCGAGGGCGAGGAGAAGAAGGCCGAGTAGTAACGGCTGGCATACGATAGAAATTAAAAGGCCCCGTCCGGTTGGACGGGGCCTTTTTGATTTGGAAGAGACGCCCCCAGCCCCCCTGCCCCCCTCCCCCGCAGGTGGGGAGGGGGAATACAAAAAGGGCCGACACACGGGTCGGCCCCTACATAGAATCAGTCATTAACACGCGCCGCGTGTTACCCCCCGAACATATCGTGCCAGTGGTCGAAACGCGTGAGCTGTGCGTCGCCGTACTTGGAGACCATCGCGCGCACCTGGTCCACCGTCTTCTCTTCCTTCATCTTCGTCGGGAACTTCGAGAAGAACTTGTCCGCGTAGCAGATTATCTGCTCCTCGATGCTGACCGGAAGCATCTCACGCTTCGGGAGCGGTAGGTTGTACGCCTCGATGTCCGCCACCGCAATGCCCGCGCCTACGTGCCGCTCGCAGACGAGCGCGTGCTGGGGATACCCTTCCGCGTCCATAATCTCGCGGCCGAGGTAGCCGTGCGCGACGTAGTCCATCGGGCCGATGCAGCCGATCTTCAGCGCGTTGACCTTGAAGATGCCGATGTCGTGGAGCAGCGACGCTTCCTCTATGAACGCCATGTCGGGCTTGAGGTCGGCGACCTTCTCCGCCGCCTTGAGAGCCTTGTCTGCGACCGCCCTGCTGTGCATGATCAGGTACTGGTATGTGTTGGATGTCGTGTAATAGTATTTTGCGAGTATCGCCATCGGGTCCATCGTGCTCACTTTGCTTAGTTCTCCTGCTGGTTGGTTGTTGTAAGGCTGTCACGAACTGACATTATAGCCATATCGCGAATCGAATTCAAGCGAATTGGGGAGGCGTCGTCTTGGATTATTCGGGCATGCCGAGATAGTAGGGCAGGTCGCAGATGCTGTCCACGTCGCCGTAGAAAAGCTCCACCGGGCCGGACGGCCCCTTCTTCTCCGTGCCCGCGATGAAGTTCAGGTAAACGTCGCCCCCGTCCGGGAGTACCGAGTAGACGCCGACGCAGACGGGGTAGTCGGCTTCCGGGTCTGTGACCTCCGGCCGCTCGCCGCAGTCGTTCACGTCCCATTCGATTTCCGCGCCCTCGCCGAACTCGCCCTCAAGCCAGGTGCCGAGCGACTCGTCCGGGAGTTCCGGGCAGAGGGTGGATGCGCTCGCGTACTTGACGTACGGGACGTAGAGTTTATAGCAGTCGTCGTAGGTCGCGCACGGGGGGGCGGCTTGGGTTGTCGCGGGGGCAAGGAGTGCGGCGGATATTATCAGCAGGCATATGAAGCGAAAACTCATTATTATCGTTTCCTTGGCATTATCCAGCCGAATAACAGGACTTCCAAGACCATGCGAATCTTGTCCCATAGGGAGGTGGCTGGAGAATCTTGGGATTCCTCCGGCTCCTGCGGGTAAGACTCGAACGCACCTAACACCCCCCTGGCGCGCTCCGCGTCCGCATCGTCGACCATCACGGCTTTCTGGTTGTACAGCTCTATCTGTGCACCCGCCCACATTGAACCGAAGTGGTCGTTGAGCACGTAATAGGGTATCTCCTCGGTTTCAAGGATACCCTTCACAAGAGCAAGTTGGACCTCGGTATCAGGTATGAGGAGTTTTATCATAATTGTACGCTTCCAAATTAGACACTTCCTGGATTCCCGCCTTCGCGGGAATGACGACCGAGGCGAAAAGCAGATCCCTCGACTCCGCTCGGGATGACAGGCAAAGTCACTGGGTTCCCGCTGGAGCCTGCCCTGAGCGCAGCCGAACGGGCGGGAATGACGTCAAAGGCTTCCCCCTCCCCCAGCCCCTCCCGCAAGGGGAGGGGAGATAACGGGGCGACCGCCATGAGAGTGGAACAATCGGGACAGCCGTCGAGGGTAGGGGAGACGGGCCTCAGAACCCCAGCTCCCTCCACTTCGCATCCACCCGCGCGATAACATCGGGCGACATCTTAATCTCGTCCGGCCACTCGCGCGTAAATCCCTCGCCCGCCCACTTCTTCGTCGCGTCTATGCCCATCTTGGAGCCGAAGCCGACGTACGGGCATGCGTGGTCGAGTATGTCGAGCGGGCCGTCGAGTATGACCGTGTCCCGCCTCGGGTCGACGTGGTTCATCACCTTCCACGCGACTTCGGAGTAGTCGTGCACGTCCACGTCTTCGTCCACGACGACGATGAATTTCGAGAGCATCAGCATACCGGTGCCCCAGATGGTGTTCATAACCTTTTTCGCGTGGCCGGGGAAACGCTTCTTTATCTTCACGATGACGTTGTTGTGGAACACCCCCTCGACCGGCATGTCGTAGTCGAGTATGTCCGGCGAGACCATCTGGAGGAGCGGCAGGAATATGCGCTCGGTCGCCTTGCCGATGTACGCGTCCTCCTGCGGCGGGCGGCCGACGACCGTCGCGGGGTATATCGGGTCCTTCCTGTGAGTCAAGCATGTGACGTGGAAGACGGGGAACTCGTCCGCCAGCGAGTAGTACCCGGTGTGGTCGCCGAACGGGCCTTCGGTGCGGCGTTCGCCCGGCTCGATGTAGCCCTCAATTATGAACTCCGCGTGCGCGGGGACGCGTATGTCCACCGTCTTGCACTGGACGACTTCGAGCGGCTCCTGACGCAGGAACCCGGCGAACAGGTACTCGCCGACGACCGGCGGGAGCGGAGCGGTGGACGTGTATATCGTTGCAGGGTCGGCCCCGATGGCGACCGCGGCCTCCATGCGTTTGCCCGCGCCCTCGTAGTGCGAATAATGGCGCGCGCCGTCCTTGTGCTTGTGCCAGTGCATTCCGGTGGTGTTCCTGTCGAAGACCTGGACGCGGTACATGCCGAGGTTCGTGATGCCCGTCACGGGGTCAACCGTCGCGACCATCGGCAATGTGATGAACGGCCCGCCGTCGCCCGGCCAGCATGTCAGGACCGGGAGCTTGGTCAGGTCCACCTGGTCGCCTGTCATGACGACCTCCTGGCACGGGGCCTTCTTGACGGTCTTGGGGAACCAGTTCGACAGCTCGTTCAGCTTGGGCAGGACCGAGAGCTTCTCCATGAAGGATGCGCCGGGCGATGGAAAGAGCTGGGTCGGGTCGGCCATGTTGCGGACGCGCTCGCCTATCTCGTCGAGGTTGTTGACGCCGAGGCCCATCGCCATCCGCTCCATCGAGCCGAGCGCGTTCGTCAGCACCGGGATGCTTGTCCCTTTTACGTTCTCGAACAGGAGCGCAACGTTCTTCGAGCCTTTTTCCTTCGAGACGCGGTCGGTAATCTCGGTGATTTCGAGGTACGGGTCTACCTCGGCCTTTATGCGCTTTAAGAGCCCCTTGCCTTCGAGCGCCTTTATGAATTCACGCAGGTCTTTGTATGCCAATGTACTGCCTCCTTCATGTTATCGTTACCGCTTTAAATCCCCCTCAATCCCCCTTTGTCAAAGGGGGAGGTAAGGTCGTTCATATCCCCCCTTTGTAAAAGGGGGGACTACAGGGGGGATTTGCATTTGCTTGTCTTGTATTCACGCTCGCACGAATATAATCCATACGCGCCCCAAAGTCAATAACGGCGTGAGCTTGCAACTCTTTCCTTGCAATAAAAGCGCGCGTGGACTAATATCTTGTGATGGAAAAGTCGGTAGTCCGCTACCTCGACTACCTCGTGGTCGAAAAGGGTCTGTCCAAGAACACGCTGGAGTCCTACGGCCGGGACCTGGGCAGGTACGCCACGTTTCTTGACAAACGGGGCATACACGCGCCAGGCGGCGCGGGGCTGACTGACGTCCGCGACTTCCTCAGGAGCCTGCGGGACGGCGGGATGTCCGTGACGTCCACGAACAGGATTATTTCCACGATACGCGGGTTCTACAAGTTCTTGCTCGGGGATAAACTCGTGGACAAGGACCCGACCGAGACGCTGGAGACACCGAAGAAGCCGCTCAGGATGCCCGAAGTCCTGAGTATGGCCGAGGTGGACGCGCTCCTCGCCGCGCCGTCCGGCGACACGCCCGAGGCTGTGCGCGACAAGGCAATGTTCGAGCTGTTGTACGCCACCGGCCTCCGCGTGAGCGAACTGGTAGGCGTGAAGGCGGGCAACATTGAGTTCGAGGTCGGGTACATACGCGTATTCGGCAAGGGCGCAAAGGAGCGTGTCGTCCCGCTCGGCGAGTCGTCCATCGATGCGGTGCAGAAGTACATCGACTCCGCTCGTCCGCTGCTCCTGAAGGGGCGGCAGTCCCAGGAGCTTTTCGTCACGAGGCTCGGCTCCGGGATGACCCGGCAGTCCTTCTGGAAGATAATCAAGAAGTACGCTGCAAAGGCGGGGATAAAGAAGGAGCTGACTCCGCACATGATGCGCCACTCCTTTGCGACGCACATGCTCGACCACGGCGCGGAGCTTCGCATCGTGCAGGCGATGCTCGGCCACGCGGACATCTCGACAACGCAAATCTACACGCACGTTGAGACGGAGCGGCTGAAGAAGTTGCATAAGCAGTTTCATCCGAGGGGGTGAACCAACCCCCACCCCAGCCCTCCCCCTGTGCAGGGGGCGGGAGATTCGTCGAGGCCATTGAATTAGGATTTTCGTAGGGGCGGGTCCCCGTGCCCGCCCTCATTATTGTCATTGCGAGGAGTCCAGCCCGGCGGGACGACGCGGCAATCTCCTCAATATCCTGTCATTCCCGCGAAAGCGGGAATCCAGGAATTTCGTTATATTTTGTAAAAGGTGCGGGCGCAGTGAACTGCGCCCCTACGATTTATCATATAGAGGCGGATTCTTCGCTTTGCTCAGAATGACACCGTAAAAGCAAAGGCAGGGCCGACACGCGGGTCGGCCCCAATGGAACCACCTCACCCCCAACCCCCTCTCCCGCAAGGAGAGGGGGATTAAGGTACAGAATGTCCGCAGGTACGCTCTACATAGTCGCCACGCCGATCGGCAACCTCGACGACATCACGCTCCGGGCGCTGAAGACGCTGCGCGAGGTATCGCTCATCGCGGCGGAGGACACGCGCCACACGCAGAAGCTGCTTACTCACTTCGGCATACACAAGACGCTCACGAGCTACCACGACCACAACAAGGAGCAAAAGGGCGAGGTGCTTGTCGCGCGTCTCAAGGACGGCGACGACGTCGCGCTCGTCTCCGACGCGGGCACACCGGGCATATCCGACCCCGGATATTACCTCATCAACCGGGCGATTGAGGAAGGCGTAGCCGTCATCCCTATACCCGGCGTCGCGGCGGCGACTGCCGCGCTGTCCGTGTCCGGGCTCCCGACGGACGCGTTCGTCTTCGAGGGCTTTCTGCCGGCCCGGCATTCCCAGAGGCTCAGGAAGCTCGAAGTGCTGAAGGCCGAGCCGCGCACGATGATCTTCTACGAGGCGCCGCACAGGATACTCGACTGCATGAAGGACATGGCGGGGGTCCTCGGCGACCGGCGCGTCTCGCTTTCGCGCGAGCTTACCAAACTGCACGAGGAGACCCTGCGCGGGAGAATTCATGTTATAATTGATATAATCGGGCAGAAGGCTGCGGTCAAGGGCGAGATAACGCTCGTGGTCGAGGGACGGACTTCCGAGCCGGTCGAGGAGTCGGTGCTCTCGCTCGCCGACCACGTCGAAAAGCTTGTCCGCGAGGAGGGCATATCCAAGAAGGACGCAATCGCCAAAGTCGCCAAACTTCGCGGCGTGCCCAAGAGAGAAGTGTATAACGAGACGATATAGCGGAACATCCTCGCCCCAACACCTCTCCCACAAGGCGAGGGGATTTATAGTAGGGCGGGCACTGCCCGCCATGCCTTCGATGGGTCAGTATCTGGCGAGGCGCGTCCCGGGCCATGTCTTTGGAATTTCTGTTGTCATTCTGAACGAAGTGAAGAATCTGCCTGTATCCAATGAAGTCGCCGGGCGCGGTAAGCCGCGCCCTTACAATTAATCGTATAGAGGCGGATTCTTCGCGTTGCTCAGAATGACACCGTAAAGACAATGCAAGGGCCGACACACAGGTCGGCCCCTGCATTAAGAGCAATACTGGGCGGGCACGGGGACCCGCCCCTACATTAAACACACAACCGCTTCCTGTTGCACGTAGTCAATACCCGGAGGATAACAATGACCCAGAAGTTCCGCGCGGCAATAATCGCCGCCATTATTGTGCTGACGACGACCGCGTCCGCGTTCGCCGTCGGCTTCGACGGCGTCAAGGAGTATACTCTCGACAACGGCCTGAAGGTGCTGCTGCTGGAGGAGCACAAGTCGCCTGTCGCAGTCTTCCAGATATGGTACAAGGTCGGCTCGCGCTACGAGCCTTACGACAAGGCGGGTATCTCGCACATGCTGGAGCACATGATGTTCAAGGGCACCAAGAAGTACGGCCCGAAGACGTTCTCGAAGACCGTCCAGAGATACGGCGGGAGCGACAACGCCTTCACCAGCCAGGACTACACGGCGTACTTTCAGACATTCGCGTCCGACAGGATTGGCCTCTCGCTCGACCTCGAGTCCGACCGGATGAAGGGCCTGATGCTCGACGAGAAGGATTTCCTGTCCGAGCGCGACGTCGTCGCCGAGGAAAGGCGGATGCGTACCGATACGGACCCTGAATCGGCCCTGGGCGAGCTCGTCCAGTCGGCCGCGTTCCAGACGCACCCATACCGCTGGCCGATAATCGGCTGGATGGACACGATACAGAACTTCACGGTCGAGGACGCGCAGAGGCATTACGACACGTACTATGAGCCGAACAACGCGACAATAGTCATCGTCGGCGACATCGACGCGGACAAGATGATACTGGACATCAAGGATAAGTTCGGCGGCATAAAGCGCGGGCCGGAGCCGCCAAAGGTCATCATGACCGAGCCTGTGCAGAAGGGCGAGAGGCGCGTGACTCTCAAGAAGGAGGCGCAGCTCCCGACGATATACGTCCTTTACCATACGCCCAACCAGGACGACCCGGACACGTACGCGCTCGACGTGCTTGAGGTTGTCATGTCCGGCGGCAAGAGTTCAAGGCTGTACAAGTCGCTCGTATACGACAGGCAGATAGCCCAGTACGCGGGCGCGGGCTACTCAAGCGTGTCGAAGGACCCGGAGACGTTCACGCTGTACGCGGGCGTCATGCCGGAGAAGCCGGTGGGCGAGGTGGAGCAGGCTATATACGCAGAGATAGAAAAGCTAAAGACGGACGCTGTCTCGGACCGCGAACTCCAGAAGGCCAAGAACCAGATAGAGTCGTCCTTCATCATGGGGCTCGACTCGAACTTCAACCGCGCGATGATGATAGGGCGTTACGAGTCGGTCTCGTCGTGGAAGCTCCTGAACACGTACCTCGACGGCATACGGGCGGTCACGGCGGACGACGTCAGGCGGGTCGCGGCGAAGTACCTGACCAAGGACAACCGCACCGTCGGAGTACTGGAGCCGCTGCCGATAGGCGAAGGCGAAGATGCCCCGATGCCGGGCGGTGGTGGCGGGCACGGGATGGGAGTGCATTAGAGGGGGCGGGTTGTTTATGTTGAAGCCGTTAAGGATGAAAATCAGGGCGGGCACGGGGACCCGCCCCTACATAAAGTCACTGGATTCCCGCTTTCGCGGGAATGACGAATATACGCAAAGGGGTCTCTCGATGAAAAGGTTCCTGCCGATAGTCTTTATAGTAGCCCTTATCGCATCAGGCTGCGCCACAGCGAACACGATGTCCGATACAACCATACCCAAGCCTCAGGCCGTGCGCGAGCCCATCGGCGAGCGTTACGAACTTGGCAACGGGATGGTGCTCCTCGTCAAGGAGAACCACGCCCTGCCGGTCGTCATGGTCAACATGATAATCAAGGCGGGGGCGGTAAACGAGACTCCTGATAAGGCCGGGCTCGCGCACATGACCGCGGGTCTCCTGACCAAAGGCGCGTCCGGGATGTCCGCGACAGAGATAAGCGAGGCGATAGAGTTCGTCGGCGGTTCGCTCTCCGTGGGCGGAGGCGGCGACTACGCGACCGCGAGCCTGTCGGTGCTCAAGAAGGACGCGGACACAGGCTTCGACCTCTTGGGCAAGGTCCTGATGAAGCCTGCGTTCGACCAGTCCGAGATTGACCGGCTCAGGAAGTCCGTCAAGGCGGGCATCATACGCTCCGAGCAGGAGCCGGCGTCTGTCGCGTCCAAGGCCTTCGCTAGGGCGGTCTACGGCGAGAAGCACCCCTACGGCATACCCACCGAGGGCACGCTCGATACCATAGACGGCATCACAAAGGACGACATTTCGAAGTTCCATACATCCCACTTCGTGCCGAACAACACTATCATGGCCGTGGTCGGGGACATCACCGCGGACGAGGCGAAGGCGCTCGTCGAAAAGCACCTCGCGGGCTTGGAGAACTACGTGGCGCCGGTTCCGTCCTTCCCCGCGACTCCGGAGCCTAAGGGCCGCGAGTGGATTATGGTGGACAGGGACATCACTCAGGCCAACATCATGATGGGCCACCTGGGCGTCCGGCGCGAGGACCCGGACTACTACAAGCTCCAGGTGATGAACTACATACTGGGCGGCGGCGGGTTCGTCTCACGCATACTAGACAAGATACGGGACGACATGGGGCTCGCGTACAGCGCGTACAGCTACTTCGGCCCGCGCAAGTTCGACGGGGAGTTCACCGCCGGGCTGGAGACCAAGAACGAGTCCGCGAAGCTTGCCATAGACGAGACGCTTAATCTGGTCGAGCAGATGCGCGCGGAGCCCGTCACGGACAAGGAACTCCAGGACGCGAAGGACTACATCACCGGGAGTTTCCCCCGGAAGACCGACACGAACGCGAAGATAGCCGGGCTCCTCACGCAGGTCGAGTTCTTCAACCTCGGCCTGGACTACTTCGACACATACGAGCGCGAGGTTATGAAGGTCACGAAAGAGGACGTGCAGGACGTGGCGAGGAAGTACCTGCACCCGGACAACCTGTATATCGTGGTCGTGGGGAAGTTGAAAGAGGTGGGGGAGTAGGTTCTGGTTGGTTTGCGGTTTGCGGGGAAAGAGAAGCCCCCGCCTCCGGGGGAGGCGGGGGCATAAACGTACTTAACGCTTATGTGTTCGTTTGGGAAGTATCCTGGGCGGGAGGCGCGGGGGTATTTGTAGGTGCGGTGTTCCTGCTGGCATAGACTGTGAGCTTTGATATTAACTGGTCCATTGTAGACTTCAACCATCTTTCTCCCCCGAAACCAGAAGCTATGCTTAGTACCCGGTATGCAGCTTCAACATTTGCTACAGGTAGAATAAGTAGTGGATTCTCGATGCCGGGCTTGTCTAAACCTATGCCGAACAATAACCTGCTTTTTGCGACAAGAACCATAACCAAAGCTGAGGCGGCTCCGATGATTGGTCGTGAGAACACGTTCAGAAAGATATTATTGAAGAAATTACCCTTTGATAGCCCTTGTGCATTGGAAAGCAGTGAACTGAGACTCCCACCGAGAGCGCCGAGTGCACAATAATAGACATATGATAATAGCGTTTTATCGACTGCACTATCAATACTTCGTAAAGCAGCTAACGAGGACAGAATAAACAGTACTACGGCACCCTGAAAGACGCGACAATACTTTACCATGTATAGTTCATTATAGTTGCCATCAAGACTCCTGTTTACCACGTTCAATGCCGCCTTTAAGTTAATTCGTGGTTCAGCCAATGAGTTCGCATCGTTTGCGCATCTTGATGGGATATTTTCGAGAATTTCTACTACATCCGTTACTTTCTTATCCCAGACGTTTACTATTTCTATGGGTAGATCTGTGAAATGGAGATTGTCAAGAATAGTGAGTGCGACTGTAATTAATTCCTCCCTGTTTCGTAACAGAATAAAATCCTCGTCTATTCTATGGGCCGACTCGCGAAAGAATACACTTTTCTTATCAGGCCCTTTGCTCTTGCCGTCTTCAAGAGTTTTTCTAAGCAGGCTGATCCTTATATCTAACTGAGCTATGATATCTATTGTGAACGGCTCATTGGTAGCACTAAGCCTTGATTTCAGAATATCGAACTCGGTTTCGATGCTCAACATGCTGGCGAATAGGTGTTCTTCAGTTGCATTCTCAATGTGCTTCAAAGAATGGACATAAAACTGCTCATCAGCCATATCGCCCCTTTTCTTTTAAGAGAAGCCCCCGCCTCTTGCGGAGGCGGGGGCTTCTCTTACTTTGACTCCATTAGTTGCTGAACTTGCGGTGTTGCGTTGGCTCCAGAGCCGCCACTTTCCATTAAGGTTCCTACCTGGGATGACGCTGCCGCCGTTGGCGCTGAAAGTGCCGACACTTTGGTTGCCATGAAGCCCTCTATGAAATCAGCTCCAGCATAGCCTGCCGCGAACAGCGTGAACCAGAGTTCCTTGAGCTTGGCTGTAATGTCAGCTTGCGAATCGGTAATGTAGAAGAAAGTCGCAATGCCTCCTGCTACTGCTCCGATGAGAAGGCTTAACAATAACTGGTTTGCTGCGAAGAGGTCTTTCGACTGCAAGCCGGTGGCGGCCGCCTCGTCATTCATCTTTTTTATCCCAACGATAACCCTTGCGCCTTGACCGAGCGCACCGAGAAATGCGCCCAATGTCAAGAAAGTTAGCAGGTCAGAAATGCCCATATTAACCTCCCTGTTGTCCTCAGCCGCACAAGACAACCGCCGTATAATGAAGGTAGTATTTGCGAGTGCTCTTGGTGTCCTTTATGGTTATGAGCTCGTTGTCCTCAGCCTCGACTTTGACTATGAGTTCTTTCCCGTTCAGCGCAACTGCGAGGGTTACACCTTTTTCTTTTGCCTCTATCAGCTTGTCGAGTAGCTTGCTCATTTGCCACCTCCTGCTTTGGGTTCATCTGCTTTGGGTTCATCTGCTTTGGGCTCTTCTGCTTTGGGCTCTTCTGCTTTGGGCTCTTCTGCATCAGATTTCTTTGCTTGCTCAGTTTCCTCCATGAACTTCATGGTATCGAGTTTTGCCTTCTCAAGTTCTGCCGATGGCGCAGTTGAAACCAACGCAGCCCCGCTTTTCTTTGCTAACTCGCGCGCCGCAATGCCAGTAGCGAAATACTGCGCTATTCCGCCATTGGTACCGCTTGCTCCAGTGGAAAGAGAGCCGCTCATCGTTGCTATAACTGAGTAGCTGTCTAACTTATCATTGCCATCCTTGCCCGCAAAGAACTTTCCGTCTATCATCTTCTTGGGACAAGTGCATGCTCCTGTGCGATCCTTGCAATAAGTACAAGAATCCGGGCATGACTCACAAACCGTACCTACAGGGTCCCCCTCCTTGTTGCTTGAAATCAACGGCATCCATACGAACTCGGCGCGCTCGTACCCTATCTTGACTTCAGGCATCTCCGTGGCGGTATCCCTGGCTGTAACCTTGACACCGATAAGCGTGTTGGTCCCGAACATTATAGTGTTCTGGCGGCCCGCGCACCCCGTCGCAAGCACCGACACCATCAACCCAACCGCGAGTACGAGAACTACTGACTTACCTCCACGCATAACCCCTCCTTGAGAATAGGCGATAATAGTTTAACTGCCTCGTCCAGTTGTTCCTTGTCCTTAACCTTGACTACCAGTTTGCAGTCGAACGGGAAGTATTCTTCCTTCCTGTGTGAGTACCCGATGGTCAGGCCGTTCTCGATGCGGATGCCGTATATCTCGTCTTCCAGCCCGCCGAACTTCGCGTCTTCGGGATATCGCGGGTTTTCTATCACCCGTGCATATCCAAGGTAATGATGGACCTTGGAACCGTCATCGCAAGTCGTGGTGAAGGCAAAACAGCCCGGAAGTGCGACGAGCATCAGCGCGAGAAGTCCAAGCCTTATCATGAAACCTTTACGAAGTCGGTGTTCTTGTACCCTCTGATGCGCTTGCAGACCTCGTAGCCCTCGCGGTCGCCCGCATCGTTCGTATTGCCCTCTATTGTATCGAACGAATCCTCGCGGAAGGCTGTGACGATGCCCGTATGAGTCCAGTCGCTGGAATTCTTGGAGTTCCTGTTGAGGAATATACTGCCGGGCTTCATCGCGCTCTTCGGGACGTTCCCGCTTGCCAGCGACTTTTCAGATACAAAGATACCGCTTTGCTGTGTCTGGCTGGCTATCGAGTCGCAGCCATAGGTAGGCTTGAAGGGGAGCGGGACGCCCGATGTGCCGGCCGCCTGCTTGAGGATGTAACAGACGAAACCCGCGCACCACGGCCAGTCCGGACCCTGGTTGCCGCCCATGTAGAGCCTTACCCACGGGCCGCTGTTTTGCCCGCCTATCTCGAGGGGATGTTCGGCGAGGTGTTGTTTTGCATAGTTGACAACCAGGCCGCCGAAGGTCTTGCCCGCACCGTTCAAGGGGGCGAGCGCGCGCCGCATCGGGGTGGTCAGGGCGTTGAAACAGGGTTCGTCGACCGTTCCGGTTTCAGGCAGCCTGTTCGACTTCTGAAAACGCCTGACCGCCAGTTCGGTGGCTGGGCCGAAGTCCTTGTCTATTTTGACCTGATAGCCGTTGAGGCAAAGCCATTCCTGAACCTGCGCTACCTTCGCGCCCCTGTCGTCTCTCTTAACCGGGCCATTGAAGACAAGCTCTTTGATGGGCATGGTGGCAGTCTCCGAAATTCACACGGAACGATTGAAATATAAAAAAGCCCGCACCATTCCCGGTGCGGGCTTTAGCCTGAACTAATATTACGCGGCTGACGTACACCCTGGCCGAACATGGTACTATACTTCCCAAATCGCGGTAGTGCAGTCTTACACCCGCATTTGTATCATTAGCCGATTTTAATGTCAATGGAAAAGTTAAGGTTAATACCTGTTAATTGTAAATATAGTATAAGTATGTTGGATATATGCGCATGTTCTTATGTGGGCAGGGAAGGTAGGGCAGGCTAGAATATCGAGAAGTTCACATATTTACTCGGGTGCTCCTTCATGTCGAGCACCAGCGCGTCCGCGTCCTTGAAGAACTTGTCCATGTCGTTGTAGAGTTGCTCGTCGGTCAGGAGCCTGCCCGCGCTGCCCTTGCCGCCGTCGAGGTGAGCGAGTACGCGGTCGAGCCTGTCCGTGGCGCTCTTCAGCTTGTCGTAGAGTTCCTTGTCGGCCGAGAGCTTGGCGAGGTTCCCGGACTCGAGGTTCGCCATGAAGGTCTTGCTGGACCTGGTCACGTCCTTGAGGTCTCCGGAGACGTCGTGCAGGTTCTGGTAGAACTCCTGGTCGTCCGAGAGCCGAACGAGGCTCCCGGTGCTGAGCTTCTCGGCGACTATGCGCGTCTTCTCCGAGACCGCGACGAGGTTGTCGTACAGCTCAGTCTCGTTCACGAGCTTGCCGAGGCTGCCCTTGCCGTTTCGCAGGTTCTTCGCCATGACGTCGATGTTCTCGGCGGCGTCCGTGAGTTCCCGGTAAAGCTTGGGGTCCTTGATGAGGAGCCCGGCAGTGCCCTCGCCGCGCCCGATCTCCTGCATGACGTCCCGGAGCTGGCCCATGACCGTGTTCAGCCCCTCTATACCGGTGCTCGCCCCGGCAAGCACCTTGTTTATCTGCGTCTCCTCGGAGCCGGTTATCGTCCCGCCGTCCGCGACGACGTTCGCTGCCGGGCTGCCGACGCTTATCTCGACGTACTTGTCGCCAAGCAACCCGAGCGTCCTGATGTTGACCCTGGAGTCCTCGCGCACCCTGCCCATGTACTTCTCCTGGAGCTTGAGCTTGACGACTATGGACCGGTCGTTGGGGTCGGCGGGCAGGGAGATGTCCTCGATGTTGCCTATGTCTATGCCCGCGAGCCGGACGGTGTTGCCGACCTTCAGGCCGAACGTATTGTCGAGCCGGACGAATATGCTGTAGTTCTTCGTGAAGAAGCCCGCATTGCCGCCGAGCTGGAGTATGCCCACGGCGAGGAGCGCGAGCGAGACGATGACTACCATGCCGACCTTCAGCTCCGACCAGGAGAGTTTTCTGCTTGTCTTCAAACCTTGTCCCTCCCGATTCCTGACATGCTGTACCCCGCCGGCGCGCCGTTCCCGGAGAAGAGCGCCACGCATCCTGAGCGTCCGAGGAACTCGTGCACGCGCGTGTCCCTGCATGCGAGCACGCCGTCCCTGTCGCCGACGTATACCAGCTCGCCCTCGTGTATGAACGCTATCCTGTCCGCGACCTCGAATGCCGCCACGAGGTCGTGGGTCACGACCACGGACGTGACGCCCTCGCTTTCCTTGAGTTTCTTTATCAGCCGTATGACGTTGAAAGAGTTGATGGGGTCGAGCCCGGCAGTCGGCTCGTCGTACAGCATCATCTTTGGAGACGCGGCGATGCCGCGCGCAATGGCGACCCTCTTCTTCATTCCGCCGGAAAGCTCGGCGGGCATCAGGTCTATCGAGTCTTCCAGCCCTACGAAGCCGAGGCTCTTCCTGACGCGCGTCTCGACCTCTTCGTCGTCGAGCTCGTCGCGCTCGGTCAGGCGGTACGCGACGTTCTCGCCCACCGTGAGCGAGTCGAACAGCGCGCCCCCCTGGAACACCATGCCCATCATCCCGCGCACGCGGTAGAGGTCGTCCTCGCCCATCGCGCTGACCTCGTCGCCGTTCACGAACACCCTGCCCGAGTCCGGCCTGTATAGCCCGAGCAGGAGGCGCAGGATCGTCGTCTTTCCGGAGCCGGACGAGCCGAGTATAACGCCGGTCTCGCCCTTATTCAGGTCGAGCGAGACGTCCTTCAGGATGGGCGCGTCTCCGAGCGCCAGGTATACGTGTTCGAGGTGGATCATGCTGCTTGCGGCCTCGCTGTCCGTCATTCCCGCCCCGGCTTCAGGCATACCGGGGTAAACTCCGGCGGTAATCCAGGATCTGCATTTTGTAGGGGCCGTACCAAGGCCCGATTTATGGGCCGCGTGTCGGCCCTTGATTTTGCTCTTACGGTGTCATTCTGAGCGAAGCGAAGAATCTGCTTGTGTCCGGTGCATCGTCTGGCGCGGAATCCGCGCCCCTACAACTTCCTGGACCCCGTGTCAAGCACGGGGCGACAAATATGAGGTCTGGCGCAATGAACCGCGCCCCTACAATATATACAGGAAGAACTTCGTGATGAAAAAGTCCGACGCGAGTATCGATATAGAAGAGTATACCACGGATTCGGTGGTGCTCCTGCCGACGCCGACGGTGCCGCCGTGTGTCGTCAGGCCCTGGTGGCTGCCGACCATCGCTATGATGAACCCGAAGAAGGCCGGCTTGACCAGGCCGGGTATGACGTCCCTGTAGTCGAGTATGTCGAACGCGGACGACCAGTAAAACGCGCTGTCTATGCGGAGCTGGTATACCGCGATGAGCTGGCCGCCGAAGAGCCCGACCGCGTCCGCGATGACCGTCAGTAGAGGTAGCATCAGGACGCACGCGATGAGCCTCGGGACGACCAGCTTCTTGATGGGGTCCGAGCCCTCGACCTTCATCGCGTCAATCTGCTCTGTGTCCACCATGGAGCCGAGTTCCGCCGCGATTCCGGAGCCCACGCGGCCAGCGACCATAAGGGACGCGAGGACTGGGCCGAGCTCGCTCACCATGGACTTCGCCACGACCTTGCCGACGTACATGGACGCGCCGAAAATCTTGAGCTGCACGGAGGTCTGGAGGGCGAGGACCATGCCTGTGAAAATGCCGGTCAGGATGATGATGGGGATGGAGCCCACCCCAATCACGTCCATCTGGTATATCACCTCTCGGACGTAGCGCGGCCTCTTGAAAATCCCGGTAAGCCCCGCCCAGCAGAGCCGTGAGAACTCCTGCACCTCGTGCACAAAGAGCTTCGCCTTGTCGGCGAAAAGCGACACGGGCGTTTCCATTACAACCCGACCTGGACAAGCGTTGACAAAGAGCAAAGTCCCTGGATTCCCGCCTTCGCGGGAATGACGCCATATGTATGTCGTCCCCGTGAAAACGGGGACCCAGTGGCTGTTGTCATGTTATCCTCTCTCCAGCAATACGACCCTTGCCGGCGCGCCGTCCCCGCCTTGTACTTTCATCGGCAGGCATATCAGCTCGTACGTGCCCGGCGCGACACCGGAGAGGTCGAGGCCTTCGATTATCACCGCGCCGGAGGCGAGCAGCGCCCTGTGCGCATCAAGCTCCCAGCCGAACTTGTCCACGGAGAGCGCCTCGACTCCGACGAGTTTTACTCCGCGCTCGACAAGGACGGCCGCGGCCTCTCCGGTAAGGTAGGAGCCCGCGAATATGCCGCTGTCCGGGGCGGCCGAGGTCTTGATGAGCAGCCGCGCCGCGCCGCAGAAATCCATGCCGCCGACAAGCTCCGCGCCGAGTTCGCCCGCCGGGCATTCCACGACGAGCGCGGGGCCGATGAGCTGCTCAAGAGCAAGCTCGTCGAGCTTCGCGCCTTCCGTGAGCAGGTGGAACGGCGGGTCCACGTGCGTGCCGGTGTGCGAGCCGAAGGTGTATACCGAGGTGTTCGCGGACGCGCCTTCCTCGACCTTCTCGCCGCGCCGGAAGCGCACCGTCGGGTCGCCGGGGTATACCGCCATTCCTTCGTACATGGGGCGTGTTATGTCGTGGATTTTCATGAACACCTCTATTATTTCCCCTCCCCTCGCGGGAGGGGATTAAGGGGAGGGGGATGAACTTTGTTTTATCTTATCCCAGCGACTCGATGTAGTGCTGGGCCATGACCGCCGCGAGGGCGCCGTCTCCGACCGCAGTTGCGACCTGCCTCAGCGGCGTCACGCGGCAGTCGCCGGCCGCGAATATGCCCTCGACCGAGGTCTGGAGCAACTGGTCGGTCTTGATAAAGCCGTAGTCGTCCTTGTCCACGTCTATGAACGAGGTGTTGGGCGAGATGCCGACGAAGACGAAGACGCCGTCCAGAGCAAGTTCATGCTCCGAGCTATCCACCGTGTCCTTCAGCCGCAGCCGCTGAACGCCCATGAAGTCGCCCTTTATCTCTTCGACTACCTTGTTTAAGTGGAACTCGAAGTTAGGGTGGGCCAGCGCCTTTTCCTGGGTCACCTTCTCGGCGCGGAACCTGTCCCGCCTGTGTATGATGTGCACCTTCTTTACGATCTTTGCGAGGAACAGGGCCTCCTTGAGCGCGGCATCGCCGCCGCCGACGACCGCGACCTCGGTCCTTGAAGAAGAATCCGTCGCATGTCGCGCAGAAGGACACGCCTCGTCCGATGAAGTCGGCCTCGCCAGGTGCGCCAATCCGCTTGGGAGACGCGCCCGTGCTGACGATGACAGCCCTGGCCTGGAATACGCCCTCGGACGTGTGCACGTCCTTGTGGCCGCCCATGTCCTTCACGGACTCGACCTCGGCGAACTTTATCTCCAGCCCCAGGTCCCTCGCCTGCTCCTCGAACAACTTCATCAGCTCTATGCCGCCTATGCTCTTGAAGCCGGGGTAGTTCTCGATGACGTCGGACATGCATATCTGGCCGCCGACTCCGATCTTCTCCAGCATCAGCGTCTTGAGCCGCGCCCTCTGTGCGTAAATTGCCGCCGACAGGCCGCCCGGCCCGCCGCCGATTATTATCAAGTCGTACATTTCGTGAAAACCCCCGTGTGGATGGTTAAAGTCCCGCCTTTTTGTAAAAAGGCGGCCCAAAAACTTTTATTAGATTGCGATAACGCTGTCGTCCCGGCCGAAGCGGGAGGGCCTGTTGTCGGCTTGTATCAATTCTACCCGTTAAAGCCACGGTTGACAAGGCAAAAGTGCCCCGCGCCGTCGTGCCCCGGCCTGTCCTTATAATTGTAGATACATGGGCGTCCGATTATAGTATAATGCAAGGGAATATACAGCAGCCGCACCGGGACAAAATGGGGTTGCTTTTAACGGGTATCGCTGTTATACTTTTCAGAATGCTTCTCGAAAAAAGTTCCCGTTGTAACTTGTGACCGACCCGTTAAGGAGGCACGGATGAAAAGGTTCGCTATTCTGGCCATCACACTGCTTGCGGTACTGACTTTCTCGGGCCTGGCCGCCGCCGACCCTGAAAAACCATGTGACAAACCGTGTGACAAACCGTGCATGTCCAAGGAAATGGAATGCAAGGACGGCAAGCCCTGCGACAAGCCCTGCATGTCAAAGGTCATGGAATGCAAGGAAGGGCACGACTGCAAGATGCAGTGCAAGGACGGCAAGTCCTGTGACAAGCCTTGCTGCATGACGGACAAGCCCTGCATGGACAAAGACAAGCCCTGCAAGTCCGGGGACATGGACGACAAGCCGTGCAAGGACGGCAAGGGCGGCGGCATGATGGGCGGGCCGGGTTGCGGATGCGAGATGTGCATGAAGGCAGGGCGCCTCAAGGGCATGGACGGCGGCATGATGGGCCCGAGGGGCGACGTGGACGACATGACCTGGCCGCGAATGAACAGGTCCTGCCGGACGCCGGACTTCTACTTGGACAACGCCGGGGCGCTCGGCGTAAGCGACGTCCAGGCGGACTCGCTCGAAAAGCTGGACGAGTCCCTGAAGCGGGATATGATTATAAAGGGCGCGCAGGTCAAGGCGCTCGAACTCGGCCTGAGCGGCATCGTGACGAAGACGGACTTCAAGTACGAGGACGCCGTAGCCAAGCTCAAAGAGATAGAGAAGGCCCGCACGGAGCTGCGCATTACGGTTATCAAGGCCTCCTCTGACGCGCGCGACGTGCTTGGCGTGGAGCAGCTCGACAGGATAAAGGACATGGACATGCCTGGCCGCGCATGCCGGACGATGCCGGACGGGAAGCCGCGCATGCCTGGTATGGGCGGCATGCCGGAAGAGATGATGAAAGAGAAGATGATGGAGAACATGCGCGAGCGCATGATGCGGTAGTCGACAACCAAAGAGTCAAAAGGAGTAAAAAGCATGAAGAAGCTGTTCGCAATACTCGCGGTCGCCGGGGCGGTAGCCCTCCTGGCCGTTACAGTGTCCATCGCGGCCGACTGCAACAAGAAGTGCTGCAAGTCATCGACCGCTTCATCGGGATTGAACGACCCGACGAAGCAGGAGGTCGTGGTAGACCCGGTCTGCGGCATGGACGTGACCGTCGGCAAGGACACGCCCAGCCATGAATACAACGGCAAGACTTACTACTTCTGCAGCAAGTCATGCATGGAGAGCTTCGCCAAGGACCCGTCAAAATACATAGGCGAGGAGAAAAAGTAGCCTGGTGCGGGGGACGCTGTTATTTTTTATCGAAAGGCCGGTTTGACCCGTGTGCGGGTTGGCCGGCGTTAATCCAACCGGAGGCGTGAAGTACCGATGAAAAGGGTATATGTACTGGCTTTGGTGGCTGCGTTGGTGCTGATGTCCGCGTCGGCCTGTGACAAGAAGCAGGGCGGGACGGGCAAGGCGGAGGGCGGCGGTATCGCATGGATGGGCTATACCGAGGGCATGGCCAAGGCGAAGGAGACCGGCAAGCCCGTGTTTGTGGACTTCTATACCGACTGGTGCCATATATGCAAGGAACTGGACGCGGGCACCTTCAAGGACCCTTCCGTCATAGAGATGATGAACAGCGACTTCGTCTGCATCAAGGTCAACGCGGAAGGCAGGAACATCGTGACAGAGTTCGGGAAGCAGATGACCGAGCTCGAGCTGGCGCAGAGCTACCAGGTCACCGGGTACCCGACGCTGTGGTTTTTTGACAGGGGCGGCAAACCCGTCGGGTCCATGCCCGGTCACCCCCCGGCTGCGCAGCTCAAGGAGTTTCTGACCTGGATTTCCGGCGGCTCGTTCGCTAAGGGCATCGAGTTCGAGGACTATGTCAAGTCCAGGCAGGCCGGCGCACCCTCCGGGGCGCCCGCATCCAAGGAGCCCGCCCCGGCGGGCGACGGCCACGGGGAGAAGAAGTGAGGACGCGTAACATAGCCGGCGCAGGCGCGCTTCTGGCTGTCTGCCTGCTGCTTGCCTTCTCGATGTCACCTTGCCCCGCTGTCGCGGCGGAGAAGCCCGGCGTTGTCAACTGGACCGACTACGCCGCGGGCATGGCACGTGCCAAGAAGGAGGGCAAGCCGGTACTCGTGGACTTCTACACGACCTGGTGCAAGGACTGCAAGAAGATGGACAAGACCACTCTTGCCGACCCGGAGGTCGTGAAGCTCCTTGCCGGAAAGTTTGTAGCGGTGAGGGTGGACGGCGACACGCAGAAGGAGACCGCCTCGAAGTACGGTGTCTTCGCCTACCCGACGTTCTGCATGCTCGGGCCGGACGGCGGAAAGGTTTACCAGAACGTCGGATACCTCGACAAGTCGGACTTCATGGTCATGCTGGAGTACGCCTCTTCGGGGGCATACAAGACGACGAAGTTCAAGGAATACTACAAGTCCAGGAAGAAATAGGGGGGTACTGATGCGCAAAATATCGAGCAGGATCTTCGCGTTCACGGCGGCGGCCGCCGTAGCGGCGTTCTTCTCCGCTACGGGCTGCGCGACCGCCGTGGACAAGACCGAGGTCGAGCAGAAGGCCAACCCGGTCAAGGAGCTTCACGCGGAACTCCAGGAGAAGCAGGCGGCCGAGGAGGAGGCGCTCAAGTGGTACAGCTACGAGGAGGCCACGGTAAAGGCTCGCCAGGAGGGCAAGGTCATCATGGTGGACTTCTACGCCAAGTGGTGCCACTGGTGCAAGGAGCTTGACAAGAAGACCTATACCGACAGGACCGTCATCGACGCGCTCAAGGCCGGCTTCATACCCGTCAAGGTGGACGCCGAGTCCGGCGAGAAGACCGTCTACGAGATGCAGCAGGTGACCATGTCCGAGCTTGCGGACAAGTACGAGGTCAGAAGCTACCCGGCGATATGGTTCATCGACAAGGACGGCAACAAGGCCAAGCTCCTGAACGGGTACCTGGGGCCCAAGGAGTTTCTGCTCTACCTCAACTACATCAAGGCCGGTTCCTACAAGACGATGGAGTTCGAGGAGTTTGTCGCCAAGGGCGGGGCCACTAACTGATGTTCGAGAACGATGTAAGCAATTTCGCGGCATTCCTGGCGGGACTTCTGTCGTTCTTCTCGCCGTGCGTCCTGCCGCTGATACCGGCATACCTGTCGTACATCACGGGCCTGTCGATAGAGCAGTATTCGAGCGAGCTGTCCGCCGCCGCGAGGCGGCGGATAATGCTCAACACCGTGTTCTTCATCCTCGGTTTCTCGTTCATCTTCATCATAGTCTTCGGCGCTGGTACGACCCTGCTCTCCTCCGCGTTCAAGGAGCACAAGGACATCATCGGCAAGGTCGGCGGCGTCCTCATCATGATCTTCGGCCTCCACTTCCTCGGCGTCTTCAAGATAAAGTGGCTGTACCGCGAGAAGCGGGCCCACATCAAGACGATACCCGCAGGTTACTTCGGATCCTTCCTCGTGGGAATCGCGTTCTCTGCGGGCTGGACACCCTGCGTCGGCCCGATACTCGCGTCAATCATCGGGATGGGGCTCCAGGCCGACAGCCAGTGGGACGCGATTATACTGCTGTCGTTCTATACGCTCGGGCTGGCGATACCGTTCTTCCTGACCGGGACGGCCATCAACTTCTTCCTTCCCCTCTTCAATAAGGTCAAGCACCACATGAGGGTGGTAGAGGTCGTGACGGCCTGCCTGCTCATCGGGGTCGGCGCGCTGATGTTCGCGGGCAAGTCCGGCGTGCTGATGGAGTACTGGCCTTTCTGACCTTCACTTCAATTACGGGACACACCATGGCTTCCAAAACATCCCTGGCTGCAATGCTGGTCGTGGCCGGGCTCGTCTGTCTCCGGTTGACTGCGGGCGTTTCTCAAGCCGAGGACGCCGTCCTCGACTACGAACAGGTCTCGGCGGTGCTGTTCCCGGAGACTTCGGGCTGGACGGCGGTTAACTCGATGAAGAATGCCGACGAGAAATGGCTTGTCAAGAACGAGAAGGCGCTCAGGCAATCTTACCTGGACAGCGCCCTCGCGGAAACCGGCGAAGACGCAGACTGTTCGTTTATTGAAAGTATATTCTTGAAAGAGGAAGGTTATCCCGATTATTTCTTTATCCATGACATGGACGCTGACGGATTTGCTGATGTGCTTTATACTGGTCCTGCGCAGTGCTCGGAGTCCGATGCGACCCTGATCTGGTTCGGGGTCAAGGGCGGGTACGCCGTGAAGCAGGACGCGCTCTGGAACACGCTCGCGCTCCGCGTAAAGGAAGGCGGCCAGCTCCAGGTAAGCTCCGTTGCCATCGCCTGCTGCGACTCGGCGGTCGACGAATACCTGGTCGGCGACCTGACCGTTTCCGGCATCGTCGGCGACGTCAGCATTACGAGCGATACAGTGATCCCGCCCGCCGGGAACAAGCCCGCACGCTTTACATCCGGCGGCGAGCTGGCGCTCAGGGCGTCCCCGGAGGTAGACGACGCATACGACAAGGACGAGAGCGGGCACATGGACACGGCGGTATTCGGGAACGTCCTGTCGAAGTACCTGCCCGGCTGTACCGGGACGGTTCTCAGCACGGAAAAAGACGACGCGGGCAGGACCTGGTGCTTCGTGGAGCTTGACGACACGAGCAACCCGCTCCGGACGCATGACCCGTACGAGGTTAACGCGGGCTGGGTGGAATCGCGGTACATTACGGTGAGCCCGACGGACTGAGGGCGGGTCACAGAAAACCAACCCTCACCCGGCCCTGCGGGCCACCCTCTCCCATTGAAGGGAGAGGGTACATTGGGGACAACCAATATCCATCGATGGAGGAATAATGAGCAGCGTGACTATGAAAGTGTCAGGGATGACCTGCAACCACTGCGTTATGCGGGTGGTCAAGGCGCTCAAGGAACTCGAAGGCGTCGAGGACGCGAAGGTGGACCTCGCGGCAAAGACCGCCGTCGTTACCTACGACGACACTAAGGTGGACGCGGAGGACTTGGCGGACGCGGTCGTCGAGGCGGGGTACAAGGTGGAATAATAGGTGTCATTCTGAGCGGAGCGAAGAATCCGCCTGTATCCGGATATTGTCGGGGCGCAGTTTACTGCGCCCGCTCATTTAAAATGTGTAGCCCCGTGCTTGACACGGGGGCTAGGAATTATGAACTTCCTGGATTCCCGCCTTCGCGGGAATGACGGTCAAAGTCTGAGATTGCCGCGTCGTCCCGCGTTTCGCGGGACTCCTCGCAATGACAAACATGGGCCGCCCCGCGTGTCGGCCCTGTCTTTGAATCCCCCTCACCCCGCCCTCTCCCGCGAGGGGAGAGGGAAATATGGATTCCCGCTTTCGCCCCGCTCAATAGTCCGGGACAGGCGGGAATGACCTTAATTACCTATGCCATCCCCGAAAGCGAGCACCATGAAACAACCCCGTCTCATCAGGCCTGTCAGCCTGTCCCTCTCACTGGTTGCATGTATCCTTCTCCTTAACGCCTGCGCGACCGGGGGACGCGCCGTGAATGGCGGGCCCGGGTTTATCCCGCCGGTCGCGGAGGATATCGCAAGGCTCCAGGAACAGGTGAACACAAGGCCCATCGGCGAGCGCATCGCGTTCTGGGGGGAGCGGTTTATCGGCGCGCCTTACGACGTCGACCCGCTTGGCGAGTACGTCCGGACGAAGAAGGCTGTCTGCGACGAGCGGGTGGACTGCATGTACCTGGTCTTCCGCGCGGTCGAGCTTGCGCAGGCGAACACGCCGGAGGGCGCGGCGGACAGGGCGCTCGACCTGCGGTTCCGGACGCGGGGCAGGATAAGCTGCGGCAGTATAGCAAACTACGAAGAGCGGTTCGAGTACGGCGAGGACATGGCCGCGTCCGGCAGGTGGGGCAGGGACATAACCGCGGAGCTTGGAAGCGCGACGGACATCCCCGGCTCGCGCGGGCGTGAGTCCGTCACGATACTGCCCAAGGACGAGATACTAAAGCCGGAGACGCACGGAAAGCTGAAGACGGGCGACCTGATATTCTTCGTCAAGGCCCCGGAGAGGCGTGTCGTCGGCGAGGTCGTGGGGCACCTCGGCATCATAAAGGCCGGCGACGCCGGCCTGAGCCTGATACATGCGAGCGGCTCGAAGGCCTCGGCCGAAAAGCCGGGCGGAGGCATAGTCAAAGAGGTAAGCCTCCTCGACTACGTCTCCGCCATGAAGTTCATCGGGGCCATATTCACCCGCTTCGAGTAGTCAGTCCCGCCTGTCACGCCTGTCCCTTCTCTTTTCGCGGCCCGTGTCTTTGGAGCCGTCTTCCGTTTTCCCGCCGGAGGTTACGCCGCTGAAAGGCGCTCCGTCCGCCGGGGAGGCCGGTTCCTGGACTCGGGTACGGGGCGCGGGTTCCGGCTTCCTGCCGCTTTCCCGTGTCTCCCTCTCCCGCCTCTGCTCGCGCTCAACCGCCTCCCTGCCCTGCTCCTCGAACGTCATGGGACCCCGGAACTCCGGCACCGTTTCGGGTGCGCCGCCGAAGCCATTTCCACCGCCCAACGCGCCGGGCTGCCTCGCGGCCGGTGCCTCGTCCGCGCGGGGCTTCACGACGTCCTGCTGCCGGGTATTACGTTCTTCGACCCCCGGCTCGCGGACGCGGGGCTGCTCGGTACGCGGCTGCTCAGTGCGGCCGTCATCCCGCCTGTCCCGCTCTTCGCGGCGGATGCGTTCCTGCTCCCGCTCTTCGCGCACGCGTCCCTGCTCGCGCTCCAGGCCCTCACGGCCCTGCTCGTCGAGCGTCCCGGGCGCCTGAGGGGTTATCACGGTGCCTGCCGCGGCTCCGGTCCCCTCTATACCCTGTTCCCGGCCGCCCCTGCCTGGCCTGTCCGGCTGTCTCTCGGGCTCGGTCACGCCTCGCCTGACGGTGTCCGGAGCAGGCGCCTGGCTGCGGGTGCGCCCGTCTCTCTCACCGTTTCCGGGCTGCTCCACCCGGCCATCGTCCCGCCTGTCGCGCCTGTCGCGGTCCTCGCGTGAGCGTCCCTGTTCGCGCTCCAGGTCATCTTTTCCCTGCTCCTCCAGCGTCTTCGGCCTGTCCGGAGTCCGTACCGGGCCGGACGTCCCGCCTGAATCCCGCTCTCTCCTCATCTCCTGGCCGGACGCGGCGCTTTCCGGCACGCGGTCCCTTGTCACGTCCTTTATCCTGCGCGGCCTGTCGGCGCCCCCGAAAGCGGACTCGCCGGTCTTCCTCGCCACCGCCCGCTCCTTCCGGATGCGTTCGGCGTTATCGCCTACCCAGTCGGGCGGCCTCATGCGCTCGGAGACCTTCCTGTCCGGCTCCGGCATCCATGTCCTCTTCGCGGGCCTCAGTTCCTCAACCGGCTGCCTGCCGATAAGCCTGTGGCCTTTCCTGTCCCTGTGCACGAACGGGTTGTCGCGCTCCGAGACGTCTACCCTTTTGTGCCTGCCTTCGAGGAAGTCGTTCCTGCGGCTCCCGACGACGCCGCGGTGCGCCCTGCTGTTGACGTACACGTTGGTGATGTTGTACGTCTTGATGTTGATGATGTTCACGCTGTTCCGGCCGTAGTTGCCGTGCCCGTAGTATATCTCGCCCGGCGCGAGCGGCACCCAGTAGACGTCGTCATGGCTGTAGCTCCAGCCGACGTAGCCCGGCGACCAGTATGCCGACCTCGAACCCGGCGGCACCCAATACCATCCGAGCCTCGCCGTCCACGCCCAGCGTCCGAAATGGAACGGGGTGTACCACGGGTCGTATGACAGCCATACGTACTGTCCGCCGCTCCATATCCAGCGGCCGTTCGAGTACGGGGACCAGAGCGGGTCAACCCTCGGCACCCATACGAAACCATATTCCGGGTAGCTTTCCCACCTGCCGTTGCCCTCGAACTCATATGAGTAGTAGCGGATGTCCTCGGGCAGGTAACGGTCGCTGTCGTATCCGCGCGTATACCGGCCCATGCGTGAACCAACCCATTTGTCCCATGAGTCCGCCCTCGGCAGCCCGCTGATGAACGGCCTGCCCCGTGCGGTAACCTCCAGCAGGTCGCCTTCCCGCACGGTTATTATGCCGTCATCGGTCTCCACCTCCACAGTGCCCTCCTGCACGCCGACCTGCGTCGAGCTGTCGCTCATGGCTATCACCCTGAACCGGGCCGCGCCGTAGGCGCGCACAGATGCGCTCGGGGTGTCCACCTGGAACACTGAGCCGAGTTCCCTGAAGTTGCCGACCCTGAAGGTCGCCTCGCCGAACGGGAGAGACACGTGGTACGTGTCGCCCGTGCCGCCCAGCCCGACGTCCATCCTTAGTATGTCGAGCCCGCTCTTGTAGTTGACCCATGCGTTAGGGCCGCCCCTGAAGATAAGCTCCATTCTGGAGTCCTCGCCGACCCACAGCCTGTCGCCGTCCCTGAGAGTGAAGTTGGGCGTAACCGCGGCCCACTCGTCGGTGTCCGGGCTGTCGAAAAGGACGTCCCCTTCCATGAAGCCGATGTGCGCGTTGCCGAGGCCGGACGGCACGTCGTAAGACGGGAATGCCGTCGCCGCGGGAGTCAGCGCGAATGCCGCCAGAAGCATGAATAAAGGTCTTGCAAGACCAGATAATAATGTCGTCCTCATTTTGGACCTCCTCGAAAGTGCAGGGCAGTGAGCCCTCGTATTACTACAGTATAACATGTACCGCATGCGACGCGCCGGGTTTGTCTTGAAAATTCCGGCTGTTGCGTGTATTCTACCGGCCTGGGGGAGTTTCGCCGTCTTGATTATTAGACGGGTGGGCGGGGGAAAAGATTACAGGAAAATAAGTGTCCACTTCGTCCACGGGCACTCTGCCGCAAAAGACAAAGGCAACCCTTCCCTCTTATCCCCTCCCTGAGAGGGAGGGGAAGATTCGAGTAAGAATTTTATAAAGGGCTTCGACGAATCTCCCGCCCCCTGCAAGGGGGAGGGCTGGGGTGGGGGTTGGTTTTATCGTTCGAGGCGACATATATTATAGGAGAACCAATGCAGCTTAAAGATGACCACCACTGCTTTGTTTGCGGCCGGGAGAACCCGGCCGGCCTCCGGCTCGTCTTCGAGCTGGACAGGGAGGCACGGAGCATAACGACCGTGTTCGTACCCGAAAAGACACACCAGGGCTACGAGGGCGTCGTGCACGGCGGGCTTATATCGGCCGTCCTCGACGAGGCAATGACCAAGCTCGCGTTCTCGCTCGGGATGGACGCCGTGACCGGCCGGCTGACCGTGCGGTTCAAGAGACCCCTCATGGTCGGCGAGCGGATGTCCGTGACCGGCAGGCTCACGAAGGAGTCCGGTCGCGCCATCGAGGCCGAGGCCGTTGGCGTCAAGGACGACGGTACGGTCGTCGCCGAGGCCCAGGGGCTCCTCATGCGAGTGTTGTAATGCGCCTCTTATTAATTGGGCAAATATATAGCTCAACCAGACAATGCTATATTAAGTCACTGGATTCCCGCTGGAGTTTACCCCGGTACGCCTAAAGCCGGGGCGGGAATGACTTGTAATTTTTCGTCGCCCCGTGCTTGACACGGGGTCCAGGAAGTCTGCCTGTTTGGTTGCCGGATTAATAACAACCGTCGATAGTTTTTGGGCCGCCTTTTTCCAAAAAGGCGGGGTGTTCTCCCTTCTTCTTATGTCTCCCAGCCCGTCTTTTGACAAATCCGCGCAGTATAGTATATTTATATCAACCGCACCAGCCAGGGCACTTCGTTTTTTTATCAGGAGGCGCGAATGCGATGGAAAAGAGAAGGCGGTCCCACCATGTGCTCACCTGGAAGATTGCATTTTACCTTTTAATCGGCCTGGCCGCGTCCAACGCCGTCTTCTACCTCGTGATGAGCAGGCCGCTCGGCGGCTCGTACGCACGCGCGCTGTACATCCTGAAGGACACCCGCGACACGTCACTCGGGCAGGCGGCGGCCATATGCCTCGCCCTGTTCGTGATGTTCAGCGCGCTGGTCTTCGTGGCGTCGCTTCTGATGTCGCACAGGGTGTCGGGGCCAGTCTACCGCTTCGAGAAGACGGCCGAGTCACTCCGGGGCGGAGACTTCTCCGTGGACGTAAGGCTCAGGAGGCTGGACGAGATGTCCGATGTGGCCGAGGAGATGGACAAGGCGGTGAAGGCGGTCCGGGCGAGGCTCGCAAAGGCGGACGCACTCGCCGAGGAACTCGGCAGGGAGGCGGTAAGGCTTGAGAAGGCTGCCGCATCCGGACCCGGCGCGGACAGGGCGATGGCCGAAGCGCTGCCGAGGATGAGCGACGGGCTTAGGGAGATACGGGAGACGGTCAACCGGTTCAGGGTGTGAGGTGACACGACATGGAGATCAAGCGCAGGAACTACCTTATCAACAGGAAGTACCAGGGGCGGTTCATAGGGCTGTACATGGCCGTGTACATCCTCGGCATGGCTGCCGCAGCGGCCACGATGGTATATTACGTCTATTCCGGCCTAGAATCCCGGTTATACAGGACGCACCTCGACATATCGAGCACCGGCGACGTGATGCTGCCTGTCGCGCTCCAGGTGAACCTCGCGTTCTTCATCCTCTCTGTCTGCATGATAGGCTACCTCTCCATGCGGTACTCCCGGAAGGCGGACAGGATGGCGCGGGACATGGCCTCCGGCATGAGGAAGCTCCGGGACGGACACCTCGACTTCCGGATGGAGCTGGGGAACGAGGACGAGTTCCCCGGCCTGGAACGCACGATGAATGAGATGATCGAGGCGAACAGGGCGAGGCTCGCCGATGTCGCAAGGGCGGTGGCGAAGGCGGAGGCCGCGGCCAGGGAGCTTGAGAGGGCGGACGGCGCGGACATGGAGGCGCTGGGGGCCGCCGCGCGCAGGATGAGGCTCAGGACTGCCGCGCTCAGGAAGTCCCTGAAGGCGTTCACCCTTGAGAGGGCGGAAGGGTAGTGGTCACTTTTCTGTTGACAATCGCCCGCGAGAAAACTAAAATTCCAGACAACAGGTAACCTAATACATGGGGTTTCACTATCAACGTGGAGGCAATCATGGAAGAGAGCTGCGAGCTGCTGGAAAAGTGCGGGTTCTTCAACAACTTCAAGGGGAACTCCGAGGTCATCAAGGCGGGCTGGGTCAGGATGTTCTGCCAGTCCAAGGAGAAGTCCGAGAGGTGCAAGAGGAAGGCGATACGCAGGGAGACCGGCCAGCCCCCGGCCGACAACATGGCACCGACCGGCGACTTCGTCAAGATGATAGACAGGACTGTGGTGCAGTAGGGAAGACCCTCGCCCCCGGCCCCTCTCCCGGACGAAGGGATGAGGAAAAATAATAGGTAATAACGCCCCCCAGCCCCCCTCTTAGACTAAGAGGGGGGGATTAAGAGGGAAGGGGAGTTTGGATTATGCGGCCCGCTTCCGGAAGGAGGCGGGCCGTTTGTGTTTCAGGTGGCCTAACGATGGGCGAGTCTGTCCTTGAGGCTTATCGCTTTAACTTTGATGCGCTCCCATAAACTGTACCCGCTAAGCGTGGCAACTGCCAAGTAGCCAAAGAGAACGCTCACAAACACGTTTATCCCAAATATCCCGATCTGATAATTTGCATCAAGGCTTGGAAAGTTCAAAACATATTCACGCCAGAAATAGTAGAGTGTTACAGGGACGACCACCCAAGCCATTACTACTGCGGCAAATATCTGCAACCAGAGGTCGAGGGGATGGTCGCCCTTCTTTCTGAGTAACGGAATGAGAGGTCGTGCGAGGCTTATAAATATCCAAGGGTATGCCCTGTCATACAATGGACGTCCGTCCTCGAAGTATGCAGGTAGTTTGCTCAGACCGCGCCACACGTTTTGAAGTTTGATAAGAAAATATAGGTGTATCAGGAAGATTACCGCAGGTGCAAAAACAAAGAAGTCGGCCATTTCAACCGGGCTATTGATTACTGGCAGAGTTAGTGGCTTATCGGATTGCTGCGTAGTGCTGGTTGTCGAATGCTTGGCCTTTGTGGCTATTGCAAGAGCCGAGTATGCGCAACCGCCCAACAGAACGTAATAGGTCTTATTGGTGGATATGGCCGACTCTTTTACGTACTCCAGGCCGGGTTCCCATGTGATATGCTCGGGGAGGGTTGAGCCGGTCAGGTCGGTGCCGGCGAGCTGACCGGCATAGAGGTTTCTCGCGTACTTGAGGTTGCAGTTTATAAGAGTTGCACCGTTGAGTTTGGCGTGTAGGAAGTCAGGAAATTGTGGACGAGTAATTTCTTCCGCTCCTTCATTGTCTTTCCTTGCATTATCATTCTCTTTCTTTGCCTGTTCCCTGTCAAATTGTTCGATCTCCTCGCGCGTGGTGAACTTTGCACTATTCAGGTTTGCACCTTCAAGGTTTGCCCCTACGAGGTTTGCCTCTACGAGGTTTGCCCCTACGAGATTAGCTCTATAGAGATTGGCCTTAGAGAGTCTAGTCCTGTAAAGGTTGGTCTCGAAAAGAATTGCTCTTTTGAGGTTAGACCTGTAGAGTGTTGCCCCTTGAAGGTCGGCATGCAATAGGTCCGCATCGTGAATATCCGCCAGTATTAGGTCTGCCCCATTGAGTTTGGCCATTTGGAGGTTCGCGCCGCTGAGTTTGGCCATCTGGAGGATTGCGCCGCTGAGTTTGCCCCACTTGAGGGTAGCCTGACTTAGGTTGGCATCACTGAGCTCGGCCCCTTGGAGGTTGGCCGATTCAAGGTTGGCCTTCCAGAGGTTTGCCCCCCAAAGGTTTGCCTTTTCTAAGTTAGCGCCCTGTAAGTCTATATTCTGTATGTCTGAATTTGAAAAGTCGGCTTGCGTTCCTTTCTTGCCCTTGGTTGCAAACCACCTTTTATGCTCCGCAAGGACAGCCTTCAACTCCTCATCACTAATCTTCCTAAGCGGCTTCATCTCCTCGTTCTCACTCATACACAACCTTCCCATCAAGTCGGGCGTTAAGTGCAATCCCTGCAAACCTAACCTATATAATATCCACCTCAAAGTCAAGAAAGATTTGTCCGCCCCCGAACTTCATTGACATTATGTGGCGGGATAAAATATACTCAAGCGAGCAAGACAGGCCAAAGTCGCTGGATTCCCGCTTTCGCGGGAATGACGTCAACTACAGGGGTGAGGGGAGTCCACTTGAAATACATAAACGAACTGAAAGAGGGCGAGCGGGTCGAGTCTGTCTTCGCGGTCTCCGAGAAGAGCCTGCGCATCACGCGCGCGGGCAAGGCGTTCCTTGCGCTCAAGCTGTCCGACAAGACCGGCTCCGTGGACGCGGTAATCTGGGACAACGCGGAGGCGCACAACCAGAAGTTCGTCAAGGGCGACTTCTTGGGCATCAGGGGCGACGTCTCGAACTACCAGGGCACGCTCCAGCTTACCATCCAGACGCTGAAGAAGGTCGAGCAGACGCCGGAGTACATCGAGCGTTTCGTCGCCACGACGGACAGGGACGTTGACGGCCTCGCGGGCGAGGTCGCGGAGATAGTCGCGGGCATAAAGAGCCCCAAGGTGCGCGAGCTGATAAACAACATATTCGGCGACCCCGGCTTCATGGCCGCGTTCAAGGCCGCGCCGGCCGCGAAGGGCATACACCACGCATTTTCCGGCGGCCTCATCCAGCACACGCTGAAGGTCGCGCGTCTGTGCGAGATTATATACAAGGAGTACAGCGAGACCGACCCCAAGATAGCCGCGATGATAAACAGGGACATCCTGATAGCGGGCGCGCTCCTGCACGACATAGGCAAGATGGAGGAGCTGACGCCCGGCCCGACCTTCGACTTCACGAAGAAGGGGAGGCTCCTGGGCCACGTATCTCTCGGCCTGCTTACGCTCAAGGCGCGCATGGACGAGGTCGAAGGCTTCCCGGAGGACGCGGCGGAACTCCTGATGCACATGGTGCTGTCGCACCACGGGGAGCTGGAGTACGGCGCGCCCAAGCGGCCGAAATGCCTGGAGGCGTTCATCCTGCACTACGCGGACAACCTCGACGCGAAGCTCCAGGGCCTGATGGAGTTCGCCGGGAAGGACCTGACCGAGGGCGATTTCACCGCGTACAACAAGCTGTACGAGCGGTACTTCTACAAGGGCAGGCCGGAGATGGGCGAGGGGGAATAAGGCCGTGGCGCCGCGACGCCTTATCTGTCTTTGCGAGGAGTTCCGCGTTTCGCGGGACGACGCGGCAATCTACTCCTTTGTCTGTCATTCCCGCGAAAGCGGGAATCCATTGTAATGCCATAATTCAAAATGGACCCCCGTTTTCACGGGGGTGACAATCAGGGCCGACACACGGGTCGGCCCCTACATAAACGAAACGGGGGAGGCCATCGGCCTCCCCCGTTTCGTTTATCACATGTAACCCCCGAAGGGTCTACTTCTTCTTCTGCGCATCGAGTATCAGCAGGCCCTTCAGCAGGTCCACTGCCCTCTGGAGCTGGTAGTCGTCCTTCTCTGAGCGCTCGACCGGCCCGAGAGTCGTGCTGTCGCCCGGCATCTCCTCTATGGTCGGCTCCTTCTTGGGCTCGGCGTCCTGCTTGGCATCGGGAGCAGCCTCGTCCTCCTTCACCGTCTCGTTGCCCAGGTGTCTCTCAAGGTCCTTCTCCCTGAGCGAGTGCGGGAAGTCGGTCTCGCGTGCGTTGTTACCGGCGAGGGGCGGCTGCTTGACCTCTATGTCCGGCTTGATGCCGGTGTTCTGTATCGAGCGGTCCTTCGGCGTGTAGTACTTCGCCGTGGTGAGCCTGAGGCCGGAGCCGTCGGACAGCCCTATGACCGTCTGGACGGAGCCCTTGCCGAAGGTGGTCGTGCCCATGACCACCGCCCTGCCCCAGTCCTGGAGCGCGCCCGCGACGATCTCGGAGGCCGAGGCCGAACCCTCGTTCACCAGGACCACCATCGGCATTTCGGTCCTCGGGCTCTTGTTGGCGGTGAAGAACTCGTCCTTCTTGCCGTCCCTGCCCTTGATGTAGACCACGAGCTTGCCGGTAGGCAGGAACTCGCCCGCGACGTCCACCGCCATGTTGAGGAGCCCGCCCGGGTCGTTCCTGAGGTCCAGGACTATAGCCCTGACCTTATTCTCGTCAAGCTCCGCCAGTGCCTTCTGGAGGTCGGTGTCCGTGTTCTCCTGGAACTGGCTGACGCGCACATACCCAATGTCATCCATCACCTTGGACTTGACGCTCTTGATTTTTATGATGTCGCGTGTAAGCGTGTAGTCCTTGGGCTCCTTGAAGCCCTCGCGCCAGACCGTAATCGTGACCTTCGTCCCCTTTGGGCCGCGCATCTTCTCGACCGCCTCCGTGAGCGTCATGTCCTTGGTCTGAGCGCCGTCTATCTTGACTATCTTGTCGCCCGCGAGGATGCCGGCGGCATAGGCCGGGGTGTCCTCGATCGGCGCGATGACGGTCAGCATCTTGTCCTTGATGCCTATCTGGATGCCGAGTCCGCCGAACTCGCCCTTTGTGTCGACCTGCATCTCCTTGTACATCTCCGGCGTCATGAACGAGGAGTGCGGGTCGAGGTTGTTCAGCATCCCCTTGATGGCGCCATAGATAAGCTCCTTGGCGTCCACCTCCTCGACGTAGTTCCTCTGCACCAGCGACAGCACCTCGGAGAACGTCTTGAGGTTGTCGTAAGTCTCGTTGTCCGCCTGGCTGTAACGCACCATGACCGAGCCCATGAAGACGCCCATCACGAATACAAGCACCGCCACGAGCGGGGCCACACTTCTGTCACTGCCGAAAAAACGCATCTAAATCCTCCAAACCGGAACGGGGTGATTGGAAAGTCCCGCCTTTTTGGAAAAAGGCGGCCCAAAAACTTCTATGAGTTATGTAATTATACCGCATTGCGCCTGATTAGCAAAGAGGTATTTCTTACCTTCTCCTGAGCCACCGGAGCGGGTCCTGGGCGGACGCCCCGCGCCTGACCTCGAAGTAGAGCGAGGGCCCGGACGCGCCCGAGTCCCCGACCGAGGCTATGTTCTGGCCCTTCGACACCCGGTCGCCCGTCTTCACCCTGAGTCCCGAGAGGTGGGCGTATACCGTGTAGTAGTCGCCCCCGTGGTGCAGTATCGCTACCAGGCCGAGCCCCTTGAACCAGTCGGCGAAGGCGACCTCGGCCGCCTCGACCGCGCGAACGTCCGAGCCCACCCCCGCCTGTATCTCTATCCCCTTCTTGTCTATGTACGTGTCGAAATCGGGGTGCTTCTGCCTGCCGAACCGGCTTATGACCTTCCCGGCCACCGGCCAGTCCAGCCCGGCCTTGAGGGACGGGAAACTGCCGGGCGGAGCGGCCGCGACATGGGGCTTCGGGGCGCCGGGGGCGCCGGACGCTGGCGGCTTCGAGGCCGCCTTCTCGCGCGCCTTCGACTCGGCCTCGATCCTCTGGATGAGCGCCTGCATCCTCCTGCTCGATTCCTCCAGCTCCCTCGCCATCGCCTCGTAGGAGCCCTTCTGCTTCCTTATGGTGACGAGCAGCCTCTTCTTGTCCTCCTCCTGCGCCGCGACCTTTTTCGCCTCCTTGTCCCGGGCCGCCCTCAGGGAGTCGTAGTCCCTGCGCTTCTCGCCGAGGAGCTCCCTGTGGCGGGCCAGCTCGTCGAGGTCGCTCGCGTACCTGTCCACCAGCGTCTTGTCCCTCTGGGACATCACGGAGAGGTACTTGTACCGCTTGAGCGTACCCCCGTAGTCGCCGGTCATGAGCAGCGCCCATGCCCCGCCTGCACGTCCCGCAGTGTACATCGCACGGAGCCGCTCCCTGAGCGAGCCCTGCCTCTCTGCGAGCTTGCTGTTCGTGTTTTCCATCTCCTGCGCGGTGGTTTCGAGTTCCGAACTGACCTTGCCCAAGTGCTTCTCCAGCTTCTTCACCTCGGCCCGCTTGGCCGAGAGCTTCCGGTCCATCTTCTCGATCTCGGTCAGGACGGACTTCTCCTTCTTGCCGGTCTCGGTGGCCTTCTTCTTTATGCCTGTGAGTTCTCTCTGGATGCGCTCAAGCTCGGTCTTGGCCTTCGACGGGTCGTCCGCGGCGCGCGCGGGCGCGGACGTGAGGAGCGCCGCCGACGTCAGGACGGCTATAATGCAGGCCCTTATAAACATGGGGGAATATTAGCAGGGTACGGGGGAAAGGGCAAGGGGAAATCAGCGTTCATACCAATTGGTATTTGAACACATCTCCTGCAATTCCATTATCGTTGGAATATATTCTTCGGATGTCATTTTGTATTCTTCAAGAAACGCTTTAAGATAATTAACCGTCAGTTCATGTCTGTCTTGAGCAAATCGTTTACTCACATCCAGATTAAGGTTCTTGTGAATATGTAGCAATTTCTCGAAAAAGTGAGTAATGGCCGACCTGTATTCCACGTCACAAGTTGCGGCCCTCCCTAACTCGCTTAATGTCCGCGGCCTTTCATTCGGTTTTAATATCCCTACATTCTTTTTAAATGCAAGGCACCTTGCAATCCCTACGGCCCCAATAGCGTCGATTCTATCCGAATCCTCAAGAATATCGCAAACCAGATTGTCATTTTCACTCCACAAACCTCTTCTGTTTTTCTTGTCTCTCTCCGCAACAAAATCACTGAACGATGCCTTGGAAACAATCATACATGTTCTGCTCACAACGTCAGGCGTAATAGTCAACTCGGCCACGCCCATGCCAAGAAAATCCCTTATATTTCTCTCTCGCATGTCTATCCCGCCGCATAGCTTTTTGTCGCCTATATCGTGCAACAAGCATGCCGATGACAACACTATTCGGTCTTCATATTCCAGTTGGATTGCCGGATTGTCATGCTCAAACAAACTCAACAACTTGCGCGCGATATTGTTAACACGCATGAAGTGGTCCAGGTCATGGCTTTGATCCGAAGCGTCCTGATTTTTCCCGCTCAACCGGGAAACTATCCATCTCTCTATATCAGTGTTCATTTCGGTGAGTTATGCTCACAACTGGAATTTGGGCACTTGCGCCTGTCCGAGTTCTCGGCGTCCCGACTCCTGCAAAGTAAAGACGCAATTTCTTTAGACCTGTCACCGACGTTTGTCGAACACGTCTCACCCTTGCAAGAAGCAACCGCGCATGGGCTTGACAGAAATATCTTTATATTATCATTAACCCCCTCAACCGAAGCCACATAGTCCATTAACTCTTTCTTGTAATCAAACGCAAACAACTTATCACCAGTGCTATGCGGATGGGTCAGGGCAAGGACATCGTTGTCGCTGAAGTACTTGGAATAGTCATAATACTTGGCACCTTCCGGTTGATTACATAACGTAGACGAGAGCGAATACATTATCTGCCTCGAAAAATACGGATAGCCAACGACAACGGTATCGAAATCAGACAACATCTTTCTCAATTTAACGTCTTTATCTGTAATACCCGGCAAGAAGGGTTTGACATACGGTATAAATCTATATCCACGTTTTGCTATCGATAGAAGCCTTTGGAGATCATTTTCTATTTTGTTGACACGCTCCTCAGAGTTGGCGCCTGCATCGCTGAACCTGTTTTTTTCCAGAACATGCGATTGCTCTACGGTACATAAAGAATACAAGAATACCAGTCGTGTTTTAATGTCGTCTTTACTTACTACCTTTAAGCCAACCTCAAGGTTATCAATAAAGGTGGCAATAGTTTCTGCATCAGCCTTGGTGGAAATCTGGATTGAGTATTTTGTATTATCGAGAAGGTGAATCGTCAGCTCGGTGGTCGCTGTTTTGTTGTTTGCGTCGAGAGCCTCGTTTTCACACCCCAAGGAAACCAAATACTCGCCTGATGGATCTGTTGCAGAAAACTTCTTTAGCTCCTCATCAAAATCATTAATCTTAAATGTCTCGTATTTTGAGTTAGGGTTTAAACAGTACATGCACCCTTTCTTGCACGGCTCTCCATAGTTGACAAATATCCTCTTTTCGTTAGGACTTGCAGACTTAAAGATATATTTGAACGCGTGGCTATACTCGTGACACAACTCATTAACATCCTGCGAGAGCAATACACAATATGTTTCACCAGGCTTCCCTTTAAGGTTGGCGTATTTTACCGTGATAGCTTTTGCTATCACATCTTTATCAATCAATGGATGCTCGCTGTTGTAATGGATGACAATACCCTGCGGCCGGGCGAAATCACACACCCTTGTAGCCTTGTTGGCAGCATCTCCAAGGAAATAATAGCTAACACTTCTATTGTACTCTGCCCTCAATCTTATCAATTCACCACAACTAATACCCGCCCCGATTTTAAAGCCTTCATCTAAGCACAATACCTTTGCCCTTTTTGGTATTTCGTTGAAGACTAATTCAAGCTTGCTTACAATATCGAGAACCATGGTTGTATAATCATCTATTGAAGTATTCTTGTCGGTATATTTTACGAACAAATAGCCATCTCCTGTAGAGTTCAGGTCATCGAAATGGCTTGAAACGTATGTATGCAGAAGTGTGCGAAGAATCTTTAGGCTATCAGTGGCTCGTTTATTATCTCCAACATCCATCATCTTGGTAAAGCCCCTGATGTCAACACAGAGCGCGATACCTTGTCTGGGGGCCAGGGTGGGCGAATTGTCCAAGACGCGAGCAAAGTTTGCAAACTTGCGTTCTGCATCCTCGCGTTCTTCCTTAAAATAAGCGTGAAGTCTCGATGAAGTTTTAAGCCTAAAATAATCAGTAACTCTCTTTAAGTCGTTGTTAATGCAATAGAGGCTTTCGTTTGTACCCAACAACTTCTCAAAACCTGGTCTTACATCAGGAAGAATGGCTTGATCCGGATCGTTCCCGTTATAAAAATCCTCAATTAATTTAACGAGAAAGTCGTTAATTTCATTTTTGAAGTTTGGAAAACTCTCCGCACTATCTTTGTATTTGTTAAGCTTGGGCAATATTCTACTTGTGTAATGAGACGCTTCAAAGTTCTTCTGCAATCCCATTTCAGCAAGACAACAATTAAGATGAATTAAATAATATTCGTTTTCGTGACCTTCCAACATATCAAGGCAATTATTGTACTCGGTGAGCGCATTTTCATATTCCCCTATAAAATAATGAAAGAAGCCTTTACTGAAGCATACATAATATGAAGGACAAAACCTCCAAGCTGCTTCCAAATGTGCAATAATGCTAGTTCTAACCTTACGACTCAAGTCAGTAAAATGGAGTCTTCTCAATAATGTGGCATAGTGTTTATTGCTAAAATAAAGGATGCTGTTCTTTTGTTCAGTTGAAATAACATTCTCGTCAAGCTGATTACAGGCATCCATCAGCGAATCTGCAATTTCCTTTGCCTGCGCGAACAAGCCCCGATTTTGAAGAACGACAACATAACCTGACATGGCGAAATACCACACTATATCCGTTTTAGCACTCTCGCTCAAAATGAGGTCAAAAAGGTATAACCCCTCCTTGTAGCACCCCTTCTCAGACAAGAGGCGTGCTATCTCATAGCGTTTATACAAGTGTGATTTTGAGGATAAATTATTTTCGGATATATACGAGTCAATCCGGCTTAGTAAGCCCGGCTCCATAAGTTTAAGCTTGAAATTTTCAAAGTCGGCATCGGCTTTTCCGTTAAGACGCGACATTACAAGCCGCCTAACAACCATTAGCAAATGCTCTGAGCCGGCATCTTCCATTGGGACTACGGCCAAATAAAAGACTATGCCATCATCAAAATTGGATATTAGTTTCTTTTCTATCTCGCCTTTCATCTTGGCATATGTATACCCATTGTACTCGTTATTATATAAGTTTCTTATGTACAGCATTCTGCTTAACCTCCGTTTGTCAGAGAGATGAGAATGGTGAATCTCCTCTGCTGCAGGTACCAACCTTTTACGATAAGGGGCTATATCCTCAATACATATATCGTTAAAGAGACAATGTCAAGATAATAATTATGCCGCCTGCCACACGTTGGCATTAGATACGTGCAATAACCTACGGTAACGTCTAATCCGCCTGCTCCAGCCGCCTCGCCTTCTCCTTCTCCTTGTCCGCGTCTATCACGGCCGTATCGGCGGTTCCTGGCGCGGGCATGGGCGTGTAGTCAGTCGGCTCGGTGCCGGCCTTGAAGCACTCCGAGACGACCTTCCTGCTGTGCCCGGCGGCGAGGAGCCCGCTGTCCGCGTCTATGTCCACGAACGTGATGCCTTCCGGCACCTTGAAGTCGTCCTGGGGGTAGCTGCCGAGGGCCGTTCCCATGAAGTTTATCCATATCGGGAGCGCGGAACGCGCTCCGGCCTCGCCGCGTCCGAGCGTCTTTGTGTCGTCGTTGCCCACCCAGACCCCGGCGACGAGGTATGGAGTGTAGCCCACGAACCAGGCGTCCTTGTAGTCGTTGGTCGTCCCGGTCTTGCCAGCTACCGGCCATTTGAGCCAGGACGCGCGCCTCGCGGTGCCGCGCGCCACGACGTCTTTCAGGATGCTGGTTATCTGGTACGCGGTCTCTGGCGTCAGCACCTGCTCGACAGCCGCCTCGTTGGCCTCGAGCAGTTTCCCGTGCGAGTCGGTTATCCGGGTCACGGTCACGGGTTTTACGGAATAGCCGCCGTTGGCGAACGCGGTATACGCGGCTGTAAGCTCCATCGGGGTCACGCCGCAGGAGCCGAGCGCGAGCGTCAGGTCCTTCGTGAACGGCCCGGTGAGGCCGAGGTTCTGGGCGAGCGTGACCACGTGCTTTACGCCCACCTGGTTCAGGAGGTCCACCGTCACGACGTTTCTGGACTCGACCAGCGCCTCCCTGAGCCTGGTCGGGCCGTAGTACTCGCCGTCGAAGTTCTGCGGCTTCCAAGCGTTTTCGTCGTAGCTCTTGGGCGAGTCGTCCATGATGGACGCCGGGGTGAAACCGGACTCGAGCGCGGTCGCGTACACGAACGGTTTGAAGGCGGAGCCGGGCTGGCGCCTGGCGTTTACCGCGTGGTTGAACTCGTTGTTCTGGAAGTCGTAACCGCCGACCTGGGCAACGACCTTGCCCTCCCACGGGTCTATGGCGACCAGCGCGGCCTGGGAGAGCGGCTCCTGCTCCAGCGAGAACGACAGCGCCTTGGTCTTCTTGTCTATGTCCCTGAACCTGACCTGCACGACGTCGCCAGGCCTGAGGATGTCCGATGCTACCTTCTTGTTGTTTGCGCTGGCGTCTTTCCAGGTCTGGCCTGGAAGGAGCTTTGCCCATTCCATGTCCTTTAGGGAGATGTAGCCCGTGCCACCCCTCGACGACACCAGCGCCCAGGCCTTGTCCACCTTCAGGACGGTGGCGAACATTATCTCGCCCCTCTTGAACAGGTCGCGTCCGGCCGGCGGGTCGTCCTGGAACTTCTTCATCTCCTCGGGGTCCCGGCGGCTGACCGGGCCCCGGTAGCCCTGCCTCTTGTCGAGTTCTCGGAGCCCCTCCTCGACCGCCTTCTGCGCCGCCTCCTGCATACGGTAGTTTATGGTCGTCCTGACTTCGAGGCCTTCGTTGTAGACCTTGTCCACGCCGTACTTCTTCTCCAGGTACATGCGTATCTGCTCTACCAGGTGCGGCGCGACCTCCTCGTGGACTCGGAGGTTCTTGAGGACCATCGGCTGGGCGTAGGCCTTGTCCGCCTGGCCCTGGGTGATGTACTTCTCGTCCACCATCCTGCCGAGCACCGTCTTCTGCCTGTTCCGCGCGCGCTCCATGTTGTTGTACGGGGAGTAGTTGAGCGGGGAGCGTATCAGCCCGGCTATTACCGCAGACTCGCCGAGCGTGAGGTCGCCCACCCTCTTCCCGAAGTACGTGCGCGCTGCCATCTCGACGCCGTACGCCCCGTGCCCGAAGTATATCTTGTTCAGGTACAGTTCGAGTATCTCGTCCTTGGTGAGCTGCTGCTCCATCTTGCGCGCGAGGACGACCTCTTTCAGCTTCCGTTTCAGGCTCTTCTCCGGCGTCAGGAAGTAGACCTTGGTGAGCTGCTGGGTGATGGTGCTCCCGCCCTCCTTGAGGCTCATGGACAGGACGTCCTTGAACACCGCGCGCAGTATCCCCTGCGGGTCGATGCCCTTGTGCGTATAAAAACGCGCGTCCTCGACCGCGACCGCCGCCTTTTTCAGGCTGTCCGGTATCTGTGCGAGCGGGACGAATATGCCCTTGTCCACCTTTATACGGCCGATGAGGTGGTCGTCCGCCGAGAATATCCGCGTGCCCACCGGCGGCTTGTAGTTTTTGAGCGAGGTTATCTTGGGGAGGTCGGCCGTCAGCGAGTCGAATATCGCGTAGCCTGAGCCCGCGGCGATGGAGAGGAAGCAGACGACCGCGACCGCGACCACCTTCCACTTGATGCTCGGCACGCGCGGGAAATGCAGTTTTTTCTTTAGAGAACGGGGGAGCCTTGTCCTGGACATTTATTGCTGCCTTACGTTGAAGGGGATGTTGGTTGACACGAATGCGTATTTTACCACTGTGGGCATGGCTAAAGCAACAGGTAATATCTTGGCGGGGCGGAGTTTGGCGGGCCGCCGGAGAGACGGGCGGCCCTTCGCAATACCGGTTTAAAGGTGTTTATGACGTCTGGAGGTTCACGCAGGGCTGTCCAGCTCCTCAAGCACGCCTTCGAGCGATGCGATCTCCTCGATATACGCGTCCGGGGTCTCGCCCTCGTACTCGCGCTCGGAGCTCCTGACCAGCACCATCCTCATGCCGGTCTTCCTCGCCCCGAGCAGGTCCCTGTACGCGTTGTCGCCGACGTACACCGCCTCGGACGGCTTCACGCCGAGCGCCTTCAGGGCTATGTTGAAGTACTTGGGGTCGGGCTTCCTGAAGCCGTGGTCCGACGAAAGGAAGATGTGGTCGAAGAACCAGCCGAGCTTGAGCGACTCTATCTCCGGGTCGGTGTAACACCTCTGCGCGTCCGAGACGAGCGCGAGCGGGTATCTGTCCCGGAGCCTTTCGAGCATCCCGTACACGCCGGGGAAAGGCTCGAACGTCCTGCGGGTCAGCGACCTGTACAGCCGCGCGGTATAAAGGGGCAGGCGCGGCTCCATCTTCCCGGTGCCGTACTCGTGGACTATCTCGGAGAACACCTTCAGGACGTCCACGTCCGGGTACTGCTCCCGGCTCTTCACGATGTGCGCCTTAATCTTCTCAGAGTAGAAACGCCTCAGCGGCTCCGGCTCGACGAAGACGTGGTTGTAGGACAGGAACCTCGAGAGCTGCCGGTATACCTCCGGGTCGCCCTCGTCAGTGCGTATGTTCACAAGCGTCCCATACAGGTCGAACAGGATGGCCTTGATGGTCATTTCACGTCGAGCCCCCAGGAGAGGCACCGCTCCGCCTCGCGTATCAGGCGCAGGCGGTGGCCGTGGTCCAGCCAGTCATTGCGGGCTATACGAAGCTCTGTGACCGCCATGTAGAACGGGTTCCTTCGCACGACGGACCAGTACATCCTGTCGCCCAAGCCGGTCGCGTCCGCGTACTCCTTCAGGAAATGTCCAATATAGGGCTCTGACGCAAACCGGTTCCCGGTACGCCACATGAAGGCGTGCTTCAGCTCGCCGCATACCATCCCGACGTCGAACATCCGGTCTCCCCGCTTCATCCGTTCGAGGTCTATGGCCACTACCCCGTCCTGTTTCGGGAACAGGAAGTTGGTGGGCGTCGCGTCCCCGTGTATTATGACCTCCTGGTCCCGGCTCATGAACCCCCTGCCCGTCCATGTGTTACCGAGTTTCCTGAGCCGCTTCGCCATGTCCTCGTCGAGCATCCGCTTCTTCAGGAGGTTGCCGAGCATCTTCTCGAAGTATCCGAGCGACGGCCTTATGTCGAGCGGACGCGTGAAGCCGGCCTTCCTGTGCATCTCCGCGAGGAACGTCGCAAGCTCGCCGAGCCTGTGCATCAGCCTGCCGTGCCGGCCCTCGTATATCGCGCGCCGTATGTAGTGGTCGAGGTCCTTTCCCTGCACGAACTCCTCCAGCAGGCCCAGGCCCATGTTCTTCCTCTGTCCGAGCGGCCTGACTACGTAGTTCGGCATCGTCGCGAGCCCCAGGCCGCGCGCGCTCTTGAGGTTCTCGAACTCGGCCATCAGCCTCCGCGCCTTGTCCGGACGGTCGAAGGCATAGAACTTGCCTATGACCGAAAGCTCGGAGCGCTCCTCCGTGTACTTGTAGACCATGTTCGAGCCGGACAGCCGGCTGACATGGAAGACCGGGTCCTTGACATCTATCTCCACCCCCGGCATCACGTCCGCCGCGAGGTAGTCGTAAAGCGGGTCCTTGTATGCAAGGGTGCCCAGGTATGCCTCGCTCATCTTGCCCCTTCCCATTTCTCGTACAGCCCGAACTCCTGCTCGAAATTCGGCGTGAACACCCCGGTCCCGAGCGCAAGCCTGACGTCTTTCAGGCTCCAGAACCGTACCTCGTCTATCTCCTCGGGCTGATGCCTGACCGGCCCGTCGTATATTACATAGAAGCTCCGTATGTTCTCGGACTCCACCTCGTTACGGAGCGGGTAGTCGTACAGGTAGTTGAGCTTGATACCTGTTATGCCAAGCTCCTCCGCCATCTCGCGTGCCGCCGCCGTCTCGTAGTCCTCTCCGGGAGCGAGGTGCCCGCCGACTGACGTGTCCCATCTGCCCGGCTGTATGTCCTTGTCCATCGAGCGAAGCTGCAACAGGAGTTCGCCCGCGCCGTTGAATACCAGGACGTGCGCCGCCCTGTGGACGAGCGACGGGTCGCCGTGGCATTTGTTCCGGGGCGCGGTGCCGATTACCTCGCCAGATTCGTTTACTATTTCGAATATCTCCATGATGCGTGATTGCTCCTTATTTCTCGTATTGTCTTACCCTCCCCCTGCGAGGGGGGAGGGCAGGGTGGGGGTGATGCACTTGGATTTCACCCTCCCCTTGGTCCCCTCCCCTCAAGAGAGGGGAAGAATCGTATACAGGCGGATTCTTCGGCTGCGCCTCAGAATGACACCATAATGCGATTACCCCTTCAGCTTTATCGCAACCTCGGCCACCCGCCTGCCGAGCGCGCGGCATATAACCTTCTCCTTCTCGTCCACCGGGATGTCCGCCTCCGGCCCGGCGGTATGTGACGGGCCGTACGGCGTGCCTCCGCCGGTCGTCGTGACCAGTTCCTCGACCGAGTACGGGACGCCGACGATTATCATGCCGTGGTGCATCAGCGTGAACATCGTCGAGATTATCGTCGTCTCCTGCCCGCCGTGCGGGGAGGCGGTGGACGTGTACACGCCGGCGGGCTTGCCGATTAGCGCGCCCTTGCCCCACAGGCCGCCGGTCTGGTCCCAGAAGTTGCGCATCTGGGCGCACATGTTGCCGAACCGGGTCGGGGTGCCGACGATAACCGCGTCTGCCTCCGCGAGGTCGTTCACCGCCGCGACCGGCACGTCCCTGTATCTGTCCTTAACCGCCTTTATCGCGGCGTTTTCGTTTATCACCTTGTCGGGCAGCAGGTCGGGCACCTGCTTTACGACGGCAGCCGCGCCTGGCACGGAGTTTACCCCCTCGGCAACGGCTTTCGTCATCTCTGCTATGTTGCCGAACATGCTGTAGTACAGCACGAGCACCTTGACTTCGCTGGACATGACGCCCTCCTTAATATCGCATTATTCAAGTCTAATGTAAATGTAACAAAAAATGGGGTACTTGACAAACGTGGCGGGTAGTTTGCGGGTTATTGTATTATGTAACCGGCAACATAATCAGCAAACTTCCTGGACCCCGTGTCAAAGCCTGCCCTGAGCGTAGTCGAATGGGCACGGGGCGACGAACAGGCACGCGTCATTCCCGCGAACGCGGGAAACCAGTGACTTTTCTTACTTCGCATGGTTTGCATATAATGCTGCCGGATTGATTATATCGTCGTCCCGACCCCTTCGGCTACGCTCAGGGCAGGCTCTGCGGAGCAATCTCCTCCACATGCGTGCAATTGCGGTTATTATCACGGCAACTAAACAGTGCAACTTCCTGGACCCCGTGTCAAGCACGGGGCGACAAAAGACGGCGTCAAGCCCGCCCCAGCGGGACTCCTCGCAATGACATGGATTGGTGTTGCGGGTATCAGTAGCCCGACCGCACCTTCTTCTCCGTCGCCTCCAGCCGCTCGTCCAGCTCCTTGAGCGCGCGGAATATCTCGTCCAGTACGACCTTCAGGTTCTCGTCGTCAGTCCGCGAAATCCCAGTCGCGGCCATCCTCAGGTTCGTCAGCGTCTGCCTCATCGTCCAGGCCCTCCCTGGCCACCTTCTTGCCGCCGTATACGGCGAACAGCCCGTGTTTGTAGTAGCAGTCCACGTCCCGGAAGCCCGCCGCGAAGAGCGCGCGCATCTGGGACGCGAGGCTGTCCGGCTTGTTGTCCGTGTTGCCCTTGTACTGGGACGGTATGTCCACGCTGTCTTCCGGGACCTCCAGCAGGTGCCGCTGCCCGTCTATCCATTCCCTCCACATCTTCAGGTACCAGCCTTCGACGCCGGGAGGGGGCAGGACGACGTCCACGTTCACGAAATGGCCGCCGTTTATAAGCCTCGCGTGTATCCGCCTGAAGAGGGCGGCCTTCTCCGCCTTGTCGAGGTGGTGTATGGCGAGCGACGAGAACATGAAATCCGCCTCCGGCAGGGCCGCGTCGCCCGCGAGTACCTCCTGGAAGCTTGCGCACTCGTAGCTCGCGCCGGGGCAGCACTCCCCGAGGCGTATCTGCGCCTTCGCCAGCATGTCCTCGGAGCCGTCCATCAGCGTCGGGACTACGTTGCCGAACTCCTTCGCCAGTTCCTCGGTGAGCGTCCCGTCCCCGCAGCCGAGGTCGAGGACGTGCACCCTCTCCTTTGTACCGTAGTGGTGGCTGTAGAACGACTTGAGGACGCCGATGAGCCGCCTGCGCTCGAATATTATCGCGTCCGCGCGGTCCGCATAGCCGTCGGCGAATGCCTTGTCAGCCCAGCGTGAGGTACTGTAGTCGGTCATGGTTTTAACCTTGGGTAAACTGGTGCACTGCGGAGAGCGGGTGATTTTGTAATTATAGCAGACACTGAGTAAAGTCAAAGGCGGGCTGCCCCGGCCTTATTCACCGGAGGGTTTCGCCCCGGCCGTTTCGGCGATAACCGCGTAAACGCCCTGCACGACCTGGGCCATGCGGACGTAGTCGAGGGCGTCGGCCGTGTCCTTTCTAGCATGGTATTGCTTGTTCCTGTAGAACGAGGTGTCGGTCACCATTACCGCGTCGTATCCGGCCTCCCAGTAGTTCCTGTGGTCGGAGAAGTCGATGCCGGGCACGACCAGCGGGGCCCGTATTGAAAAGACCGGTACGGCTGAGGCGGACTGCATCGCCTTTTTGACGTCTCGAATTGCCTCGCCCTGCCCGAACTTGCCTACTACAAGGATAAAATTGCCCCGGGACGGGTAGAACATCTTGAGCAGGAGCGCGGGGTAGTCCTGGCTGCCAGGCTCGTCCGAGTAGTAGCCGAGCATCTCCAAAGATACCATAAGCCTGACGGGTACTTCCTGCTTCCGTAAGGACTGCGCATGTATCGCGCTCCCCATGTCCGGCGTCCCAAAGTACGGCGGCTCCTCAAGCGAGTATGCGACGAGGTCAACGCGCATGTGAGGCGGGGTCTTGCCGAGGATGTACGCAAGCTCGATGAGCCCCGCGACGCCGCTCGCGTTGTCGTCCGCGCCGGGCGTGCCTTCCGCCGCATCGTAATGGGCACCGACAACGATACGCCCCTTCGTGTCCGGCCCGAAGCTCGCAATTACGTTCCTGTAGTCCTTGCCGTCCGCCTTGTATGGCTGATACGAGACAGCGCCGCCCGCCTTATACAGTTCGTCATGGATATACTCCGCGGCCTTGTCGAGGTTCGCGGGATGGGACCAGTCGCGCGGCGGGAGTTTCTCGGACAGCATCCGGACGTGTGCTTCGAGGCGCGCGGGGTCTACCGTGACAGGGGCGGGCTTATTACCGCCGCACTGAATCCCCGGCTGGGTCACCAGCACCCATGCGGTGGTTATCGGCAGGACGAGTCCAACAAAGATGACAATTAGCCGCCTGATTATCCAGCGGCGCCAGTTGATTTTCTTCAAAGTTTAATCCCCCTCTCCTCGCGGGAGAGAGCCTGCCCTGATCAAAGTCGAAGGGGGGCTGGGGGTGAGGGGTCTCCGCCAGGTTTTTCACTCAGGCTTTACGCCTCTGAACGACTTCCGGTGTATCGCACACGCCCCGTGCTCCTTTATCGCGTCCATGTGCGACTGGCAGCCGTCGCCCTTTATGAGCGGCTTCCGGGGCGTAAAGCCCCAGCGCTTCAGGTGCAAGCCGACGGTGCGTATTGGCATGTCGAGGCCATCTTCCTGCTTTATCAGGAGCCTCACGGCTTCACGCGTCCACAAGGCAAAGTCAAGCCTGAGCTGGCCCCGGCTCACGTTTATTCCAAGAGTCTCGGCCACCGTTTGGCTGGTCATCCCCTTCTTGCGAAGGCGGATTACCTGCCTGCAAAGCTCATACTGCGTCTGCCGGTTATACGCCTGCGGGCATCGGTCTTTTCCATGAACGGAATTGTAGCACAAATCGGCTCGCATCTGCATATTATTAAACCGGCGGCTGAATATTTGGATTCATCGCCGATACTTCATAACGCTCCCCGGCCCCCGGATATCTTAAGAGGGGGAGTTAGAGGTGGGGGCCAGATTGTTATAAATCCGGCGGGCGAAGCTCGCCATAATTTGGCTTCCATCCTAACAGGATCGAGGGGATGCAAGGGGGAACGTTTCCCCCTTGTCCGGGGCCATAATATTTAGTGGCGGGGGCCGCGCCCCCTTGAGAACGTGCGATACTTTTGAGGATGTCCGGATATTTGTCCGCCGCGTTAATATATTGCCGGGTTAATGACGATGTTGATGAGAAAAGATAAGCCAACTCCCGAGTCAATCCATATAAAACTTTCTGAAACGTCGGGCGAATCATCCGGTTGGCCAAAGGATGAGGCATCCCTTAACGCATGGCAAACGGGGTATGCATATCAAACTTTCAACAACCTCAAGATTGTCTATATACTACAGCGACTAAGCGATACACTTATCAATGATAAATAAAGCCCGTTCAAATTTGCTTGATTTGCGGGGAATGTAATGTATAATGTTTCCAGTGTGAACTTTGGCAGGGCCGGTCGTCGTAGTCCATAGCCATTACGTGTTTTGCGGCCTCTTGTGGTTGCGTCATATTCAAGGAGGTTCGGTTGTGGGAAGAAAATGTATGAGTACACCGTGCGGGCGGCCTGTTGTCGCGGGCAGCAGCTACTGCGATATCCATAATAAAAACATCACGGGTTCATCGCCCAAGGTTGCCGCGAAGAAGACGACTGCCGGGAAGAAGCCGGGGGACCCCAAGAGGGTGACTGGGAAATAAAGGGGATTGATGTAAGCGCGCGCTACCTGTGATGGGGTCGGGCTTCGTAATTGGTTTTTTGGGAGGGGAGCCCATCTCTGGTTTTACAGGGGTGGGCTTTGTTGTTGTATTCGGTATAGAATTTTTCTATTAAGAAAATAAGGAAGGTTCTATAAATGACACGCTCAAAATTAATAGTATTCTTGGTTATCGTTGTCGTGATTAGTTTGTCATGGGCCGGTAAGAAAGTATTCTCCGCGCCAAAACCCGAAGAAATACTGGCTGCGGCAAAAGATGGCAATGTCGAGGTCTTGCGGGATTACCTCGAAGACGATGCTAATCCGGATTTACCGATAGACGTAAACGGTCGCCAGCATATACTGCTCATAGATGCCTCCAGAAACGGACGGCTGGACGCCGTCAGATTGCTGATCGAGAAAAAAGCCAACGTAAATATCGCTGATAATAACGGTATCACTCCGCTTATCGCGGCTTGTTCCAATTGCGGCGGCGAGGCAGTAGATGCTCTCCTGGAGGCGGGCGCCAACCCCGATACTCAAACTACGGACCGGTTTAAATACACCGCTCTGATGAAAGCATCGTGGTCTGGCTGTGAGGAGAACGTAACTGCCCTTCTTTCGCATGGCGCCAGCCTCGAAATACGCGATGCCGCCGGTTACACGGCCCTGATACATGCGGCTTCGGCTGGCAGAAACAATACCCTTCAGATACTCCTCGACAACGGCGCCGACTGGAAGGCAGAGACCAACAACGGCAAAACTGCACTTGGCTGCTCAACTGGTGATAAAGATGTAATTGAAACCCTTGTGACGCTGGAGTCCGGTGCAACGGAGGTCCTAAAGCTAAAATTGCGCGTAGCCGTCATGGAGGACGGCTCTCTTGACATCAACCCGGCCGATATGGATGCGTTAGAAGAGATGGCCGGTAATGACCCGGAAATACAGTTTCTTTTAGCTGCCTACCGACATACGCCTTCTCAAAACGATAACCTTCCTCTGGCGGCATTGAACGGCGACCTGGAGGCCGTTAAAAAGTTTATTGATGATGGCGTGGACGTCAATAAAGGTATGTCGGAGTTCGGGTCGACCAATTTTACCCCTCTGGAGGCCGCCGCGAAAAAAGGACATAACGAAATAGCACAGCTACTGATAGACAACGGCGCTAATATAGAATTTATCCGGTTCAATTCACTCAATTGCAGCGCTTTGATGGATGCGGCCGAAAGCGGCCATTCGGATGTAGTGGAATTATTCCTTGAGAAAGGTGCGAACGTCAATTTCGCCTCCCAGTTGAAAGACACCCCCTTGATAATGGCGGTGCAGAACGGCGATATGAAAACAGTTGAAGTGCTGCTTAACCACGGGGCCGACATAAACGCTCAGAACGCCGCCGGCTATACCGCCTTGATAGAGGCCTTGGTTAGAAATAATTACGACATAGTGGAAACCCTGGTTGCCCGCAAGGCCGACCTGGGCCTGAGAGACTGCCTCAAGCGTACGGCTCTAATAGAGGCGTGCAACTGGCGCCGTTCGGAGGTTGTAAAACTCCTTCTGAAAAACGGAGCCGATAAAAGTATTATAGACATCGATGGGAATACCGCCCTTGATCTGGCGGTGGAATATAATTTTCCGGAAATAGCTGAAATGCTTGAAGACAAGTGAGTAATTGAATATTGGAAGTGCAAGGAGTGTAGGCGATGGTTTTATTCTATCTGGTATTTGCGGTACCGTCTTTAATCGTATTTCTAATGACCGCCAAATTTGTCTTTATTAAACGTCTAATAATTGCCGTCCTGGTTTTCATTATCCCCGTTATAATCTTGACGTTACTGATAGTGAATACGGAGGATATGCCTGTCTCAGATGCTGTAACGTGGAGTCCCGACAAAATATCGCCAGTAAAGTAGGGCGGTACCTTTAACATGTTCCCGGATAATAACTATGAAAGCCAAAACCGTAGACAAAAAATTCGACGAGGGCGAAGACATAACCAAATACCTCGACCTTTCCACGGCCCGCCGCCTCAACGAGGACCTGAAGCGCGTGAACGTGGACTTCCCCATCTGGATGATAGAGCGCCTGGACAGGGAGGCGAAGCGCCTCGGCGTGCCCCGCCAGTCCATCATAAAGATGTGGGTGGCCGAACGCCTCGAAAAGGCGTCGTGACGCCGCACGTCACCACGCGCTATTTCCTTGATTGAAATCCGAAATTGTATTATCCTTAAATCATGGTCCCACGGGTATACATCGACACCTCGGTAATCGGCGGCTGTCTCGACGACGAGTTCGCGCGGTGGTCGAACCTCCTCTTTGACGAATTCCGCGCGACGGTAAAAGTCCCCGTCGTATCGGACCTGACGTTGAAAGAGCTTGAATACGCACCAGAAGAGGTGCGTGGGATTCTGGAGTCCCTGCCGGAGAGCATGTTCGAGTATGTATTTCTGACCGAAGAGGCCTCTTGGCTTGCGGACGCATATATTGCGCATGGAGCGGTTGGGATAAAGAGCATGGTCGACGCGCAGCATATCGCGGTAGCATCTGTCGCACGCGTGGACGTACTGGTAAGCTGGAACTTCAAGCATATCGTAAATCTCGACCGAATAAGGATGTTCAACGCAGTGAACCTGATGTATGGTTATCCCCTGCTTGAGATAAGGAGCCCGCTGGAGGTCATCCATGAAAAAGAAGATTGACGCCGTAAAGTTGATGCGCGAGATAAGGGACAAACTCTCCGAAGAGTACTCCAAGGACAAGGAAAAGGAACTCAAGGAGTTGCAGGAAAAGTTCGGCCACCTCAAAAAGAAGAAGGACGCGGCCTGAGCCGCCCCCTCTTCACATTTTCCTTGACATAACCCCTCCACTCTAATAAAATCACTTTTTCCTGAAAAAGGACACGGGATTCGTGCGCTTTGTTCACGCCCCTCCTCTTTCCCGCCCCCTTCAGGGGGGAGGGACCAAGGGTGGGTGATATACTTAAACGATAATCTCTCACCTTGTCACCCGCCCCCTTTAGGGGGGAGGGCAGGGTGGGGGTGCAAAGGTGAAGCTACATGTTCGACAGCCTGTCAGATAAACTTGAGAAAGTATTCAAGAAACTCAAGGGCAGGGGCGTCCTGAACGAAAAGGACGTGGACGAGGGCCTGAAAGAAGTACGCATGGCGCTCCTTGAGGCCGACGTGAACTTCAAGGTAGTCAAGGACTTTGTGCAGTCCGTACGGGACAAGTCCGTCGGCTCCGGCGTCCTCGACAGCCTGACCCCCGGCCAGCAGGTCGTGAAGATAGTGTACAACGAGCTTGTCGGCCTGATGGGCGAGACGGTCACGCGCATCGCCCTCGTCCCGAACCGCCCGACCGTCCTGATGATGGTCGGACTCCAGGGCTCCGGCAAGACGACGACCACAGGCAAGCTCGGGCGCATGTTCAAGAAGGGCGGCAGGAAGGTCCTGCTGGTAGCGGCGGACACGCAGAGGCCGGCCGCCATCGACCAGCTCGTCACGCTCGGCAAGCAGCTGAACATAGACGTCGAGGCCTCCGAGCCGGGCGACGACCCCGTGGAGGTCTGCAAGCGCGGCCTTGAGCGCGCGAACAGGGGCGCGTACGGGGTCGTGATACTCGACACCGCGGGCCGTCTGCACATAGACGACTCGCTGATGGACCAGCTCTCAAGCGTCAAGGCGGCGGTAAAGCCGGACGAGATACTCTTCGTCGCGGACTCCATGACCGGCCAGGACGCGGTAAAGGTAGCCAAGTCCTTCGACGAGAAGCTCGACATCGCGGGCGTGATACTGACGAAGATGGATGGCGACGCGAGAGGCGGCGCCGCCCTTTCTATACGCGCGGTAACAGGCAAGCCGATAAAGTTCGTCGGCATGGGCGAGAAGCTCGACGCCATCGAGCCGTTCTTCCCGGACAGGGTCGCGTCCCGCATACTCGGGATGGGCGACGTACTGTCTCTTATCGAGAAGGCGGAGCAGAGTGTCAACGTCGAGGAGGCGAAGGCGCTCGAGGCGAAGGTCAAGCAGGGCGATTTCTCGCTTGAGGACTTCCGCACGCAGATATTGCAGGTTAAGAAGCTCGGCCCGCTCGACCAGCTTTTGGGCATGCTGCCCGGCATGGGCAAGCTCAAGGGCGCGATGTCCCAGGTGGACGAGCGCGAGGTTGACCGCATCGTGGCCATCATAAACTCGATGACCATGAAGGAGAGAAACAACGTAAACCTGATAAACGGCAACCGCAGGAAACGCATCGCGAAGGGCAGCGGCACCCAGGTGCCGGAGGTGAACCGGCTCCTCAAGCAGTTCGCCGAGACCCGCAAGATGATGAAGATGCTGACCAAGACCGGCGGCAAGCTCCGGATGGGGCGGGGGATGATGCCGTTTTGACATGTCTGTCACCCCCGTGAAAACGGGGGTCCATTTTGACCTTGGATGATTAAAATGGATTCCCGCTTCCGCGGGAATGACAACCGTTTTGTCGCCCCGTGCTTGACACGGGGTCCAGGAAGTTGTTCATTTAAATTAACAACGATTTCATATCGAGAGGAGGTGAGCAAATGGCAGTAAGGATCAGGTTGACAAGGCAGGGGACCCACAAGAGGCCCTTCTACCGCATAGTGGCGGCCGACTCGCGCATGCCGCGCGACGGCAGGTTCCTCGACATACTCGGGACCTACGACCCGCTCCACAACCCGGCCGTGATACAGTTCGACGCGGCGAAGGTAAAGGAGTGGATGGCGAAGGGCGCGACCGCGAGCGACACGGCGAAGCAGCTTATAAAGAAGTCCGGTATACTGAAGGAGACGGCGGAAACCGCCTAACTCCCTAAGTTCGGAAACTTACCGGCCTGCACTACCCGGAAGCGGAGGTGAACATGAAGTCTCTCATCGAGCAGATTGCGAAAGCGCTGGTTGACCACCCCGAATCGGTCTCCGTCACGGAGGTCGAAGGAGAGAAGACGACAGTTATCGAGCTGAGGGTAGAGCAGACGGATTTGGGTAAGGTGATAGGCAAGGAAGGCAAGACCGCCCGCGCCATGCGCACCATACTCAACGCCGCCGGGACGAAGATAGGGAAAAGATGCGTCCTGGAGATACTGGAGTAAAGAGACGGGTAACCGTCGGGCATGTGCTGAAGCCGGTCGGGCTGAAGGGCGAGATTAAGATCGTCCCGATGTCCGACAACCCGGACAGGTTCGCGCCCGGCGGAAAGCTCTGGATGCTGGGCGACGGCGGCGAGGCGCGGTCTTTTATCGTCGAACGCGTCTCGGAGCACAAGGGCAACCTGAAGCTCAAGCTCGGAGGCATTGACTCCGTCGAGGATGCGGACGGCTACCGGGGCCGCGAGGTCTTCGTCCACGAGGACGAGGTACCGCCCCTGCCGGAGGGCGAGTACTACCACTTCCAGATACTGGGCCTGCCCGTGTATACCGCGTCGGAGAAGCTCCTCGGCAAGGTCGAGGACATCTTCACGGCGGGCGAGAAGGACGTATACGTCGTAAAGGGCCGGGGCAGGGAGTACCTGGTCCCGGTCAACGAGCATACGGTGGACGTAATCGACGTCGTGGCCGGCCGTATAAGGCTTTTCAGGATGCCGGGCTACATACCCGAGGACCCGGAAAGCGGCCCGGACGAGGAGATGGACGCCGTATGAAATGCGACGTCCTGACACTCTTCCCCGGCATAGTCCAGGCGGCGGTCTACGAGAGCATACTCGGACGCGCGACCGAGACGGGGCTCGTCCAGGTAAACGTGCTCGACCTCCGCGACTTCGCGGTTGACAAGCACAATACAGCTGACGACTACCCCTACGGCGGCGGCTCCGGGATGGTTATGAAGCCCGGCCCGGTGTTCGACGCAGTAGACGCGATCAAGTCCTGCGGCGAGCCGGTCAAGGTCTTCCTCATGTCGCCCCAGGGGGTGGTGTTCGACCACAGGAAGGCCCTTGAGCTGTCGAGGGAGACCCGGCGGCTGGTATTCATCTGCGGCCGGTACGAGGGCGTGGACGAGCGCGTCCGTGAGGCGCTGGTGGACGAGGAAATATCCATCGGCGACTTCGTCCTGTCCGGGGGAGAACTCGCGGCGGCGGTGATTATCGAGGCCTCGGCCCGGCTTATACCCGGCGTACTTGGCGCGGACGAGTCGGCCGAGAAGGACTCCTTCTACGACGGCCTGCTCGACTACCCGCACTACACGAGGCCCGCGGTATACCGGGACATGGCCGTGCCGGACGTCCTGACCTCCGGCAACCACGAGCGCATAAGGCTCTGGAGGCGGAAGCAGGCGCTCGCGGCGACGTTCCGGAAGCGGCCCGATTTGCTGAATGAGATTGAACTCAGCCCCGAGGACAAGAAACTCCTCGAAGAGGTCGAGTCCGAGATGTGGGGCACGAGTTGAGGCGGCTTCGCTTATGTGTCATTCTGAACGAAGTGAAGAATCTGCCTGTATTATGATAAATTGTAGGGGCGCAATTAATTGCGCCCGCACCGCTGGTTGTCTTTTCGAGCCCGTTCGACTGCGCTCAGGGCAGGCTCCGTCGAGGAATCTGCTGTTCGTCTTCGGACTCTATAAAGCAGGTCCCTCCGCTTCGGTCGGGACGACATGCAAATTGTCGAAGCCAGGTCATTTATGATACAGGCAGATTCTTCGCGTTGCTCAGAATGACATCGTTGTACTACAGGGCGTCATAATTTGCTTTCAAGCAGTCTGATATACGTCGCCCTGATGCACCACCCGGTCTACAACAAGCAGAACGTGGTGGTGACGACGGCCATAACGAACCTCGACCTGCACGACATCGCGCGCACATCGCGCACGTTCGGGCTCGGCGGGTATTACGTCGTCAACCCTATGCCCGCGCAGAGGGAGCTTGCCGGGCGGATACTCTCCCACTGGGTGACGGGCTTTGGGGCCGAGTACAACCCGAACCGGGGCGAGGCGCTCGGGAGGGTGGAGGTCGTCGCGGGGCTGGAGGACGTGATAGCGTCCATCGAGGCCAGGCACGGAGCAAGGCCCAAGCTGATAGCCACGGCGGCGCGGGACATCCCCGGCTCAGTCGGATACGGCGAGATGCAAAAAATGATGGAAGACGGCAGTCCGTACGTCCTGTGCTTCGGCACCGGCTGGGGCCTGACCGAAGAATTCATAGAAGAATGCGACCACCTGCTCCGGCCAATCAAGGGGCCGGGTGAGTACAACCACCTGCCGGTCCGGGGCGCGGTTGCGATTATACTTGACAGGTTGCTGGGCGATAGGGCATAATATCGCGTTTTCGGTTCAAATATTACATTTCAGGAGGCAGTTCAAAATGAGGATCATTGACTCCATCGAGAAGGAGCAGATCAGGCAGGACTTACCCCAGTTCTCCATCGGCGATACCCTCAAGGTATCCGTGAAGGTAAAAGAGGGTGAGAAGGAGCGTATACAGGTGTTCGAGGGCGTCTGCATCGCCAGGAAGCACGGCGGCATAAGCGAGACGTTCACCGTGCGCAAGGTCTCCTACGGCGAAGGCGTCGAGAGGACCCTTCCGCTCCACTCCCCGCTGATCGCCAAGATAGACGTGGCCAAGCGCGGCGACGTAAGGCGCGCAAAGCTCTTCTACCTCCGCGAACTGCGCGGCAAGGCCAGCAGGATCAAGGAGAAGGAGTACAGGCCGGAGAAGAAGACCGGCGCGAAGAAGTAATCGCCGTCGGCCAATTTCGGCGAGGATTTGGCTTTTGACCGTCATTCCCGCCTCGGCTTTAGGCATACCTGGGTGAACTCCAGCGGGAATCCAGGGTCTGGTTTTATGTAGGGGCCGACCCGCGTGTCGGCCCTTGCATTTGATTTGACTTGGATTGTCGTCCCGACCGAAGCGGAGGGACCTGCTTTTAAAGAAGGGCGGGCACAGGGACCCGCCCCTACATGAAGAGAAAAGCAGATTCCTCGACTGCGCTCGGAATGACAAGCATGGTGGAAAGACATTAGACTTGTAATTGGAGGCCTGTCATGTCCGGTAAACGGCAGGGCAGTTTCAGCTTCGAAAATGGGGAAGGCTCGTCGCCTTCCCTTTATTTTTTCGAGACGGACCTGCACGCGCAAGGCTACTGCCTCATCGCGGGCGTGGACGAGGCTGGGCGCGGCCCTCTGGCCGGGCCGGTCGTCGCCGCCTGCGTCGTGCTCTCGCCCGGGCAGGAGATACCCGGACTGAACGACTCCAAGAAGCTGACAGAGGCCGCGCGTGACAGGCTCGTCGTCCGCATCTGCGCCGAGGCGGCGGACTTCGGCGTCGGCGTCGTCGAGGCGGACGAGATAGACAGCATCAACATACTCGAAGCGACCAAGAAGGCGATGGCGCAGGCCATTGCCGAGCTGAAGACCCCGCCGGACTACCTGCTGCTGGACGCGGTTACGCTGCCACTTGACATACCCCAGAAGCCGCTCATCAAGGGCGACGCGCGCTCGGCAAGCATCGCCGCCGCGTCCATCCTCGCCAAGACCACCCGCGACCGGATAATGGTCGGCCACCATGCCAAGTTCCCCGTGTACGGATTCGACAGGCACAAGGGCTACGGCTGCCAGTCGCACATGGACGCGATTAAGGAGCATGGGGCGTGTGCGATACACCGGAAGTCGTTCAGGGGGGTGAAGTAATGGTCCGCCTATTGGATAAGAATACGATACCGTTCTTTATGAAAATGTCCGTTGGTGTCATGTTGTTATTGTTATCCGGATGTTTCCCGTTTCCAGCGCGGACAACGATGCCTTTGAGGACAACTGTTGTCGATGCTGAGAGCGGGGCTCCAATTGAAGGGGCAAAGGTATTGCGTATTGTATGCGATTTGCACGACTTTGATTGCAGCCACGCGGTAATAGACCGTGGCCATACAGATCAGGATGGCTACATAAAAATGTCAGGGAAACGTAAATGGGGCATATGGATTCCCGCACCTGGGGGTATGCCAGTTCCCAACCACCAGATAGCGATATGGAAACCGGGTTATCAGGCTTTTGTCTTCTCGCAGTACGGCAAAGTCGAAGACGTTGTCAGGCATACAAAACGCAATGACTTGAAAGAGGCAATACAGGAAATACCGGCCGAAAGAAAAGAAACCACACCAGAAGATGACGACCCGGAGAAAATGTTTCTTGGGGGTACGGTCAGGCTGTACAGGTTGAAATAACGCCCCTATACTAGGAGCCTTCTCCTGCAAGAATCATGAATAAAATCAACTGGCGCAGATGGATCATAAGGTGGCTGATAGTAATATTCGTCGGCCTTGTCCTGCCGATAACAACCGCATGGGTGTTGGTGACCCAGCCGCCGCGTCCATACTCGCCAAGACCACCCGCGACCGGATAATGGTCGGCCACCACGCCAAGTTCCCCGTGTACGGATTCGACAGGCACAAGGGCTACGGCTGCCAGTCGCACATGGACGCGATAAGGGAGCACGGGGCGTGTGCGATACACCGGAAGTCTTTTCGGGGCGTGAAAGCTGGATGCCCGTGACCCGCGCCCTCTTCACCCTTTTTCCGCGAGGTGAGAGGCTTCGGTGTAGCTGACCCATGGCCTCTACCATTTACTATGGGAGGGAAGAATAAAGCAGGTGGCGTTTATCACGAAAAGACGGCCCCGGTTAACGAGGCCGTCCATAATAATAGAAAGTTGTTTTGCCGATGTTATACCGGCATGTGCCTGTGCGTCTCGCCAAGCTTGCATGCCTGGCACGAGTTGTGCGCGATAATCGCGCTGACTGGACAGTACGCGAACAGCGCGGTCAGCAGCAGTACAGTGCCGATGAGCACAAACGACAGACCGACCACACCCGCGCCGACGGCGGTCGACATCCATGTCAACAGGCCGTACATAAAAGCCCAGCCCAGGAAGAACAGCGCAAACCCGGCTATCGTCCTGACAACCCTCTCAGTCCTACCCATATTGTGTTTCATGACCTACCTCCAGTTTAAACCTTACTTATATTATATCACAAATTCGGTAATATATACGATTGGGCACCGTATGCCAACATATCGCTTGACTGCGGGCCTGTGCGGCTATATGCTAACCCGTTATGCAGGACAACAAAAAGGCGGCGTTTTACGCCCTTACCGCATGCATTATCTGGGGCACGGTATACGTGGCCATCAAGACCGGCCTGGACCACGGGCTCCGGCCGCTTACCTTCGCGGGCACGCGCTTCCTGGCGAGCGGCCTGATATTCCTTGCGATAACTGCGGCGAGGGGCCGGCACGGGCTTATGTGGCGAGACCTGCCGGTGCTCGCAATACTGGGCATCTTCCAGACCGGCATCCAGAATGCACTGTTCTTTTACGGCGTGGAGCTGACCGGCGCCGGCGTGTCCGCTATATTCATAAACACACAGCCGTTTTTCGTTATATTGCTCGCGCCGCTTTTCTTCAAGGGCTCGGGCATCACGGCGAGGCGTCTTTCCGGCGCCGCTCTCGGCTTCGGGGGCGTCCTCGTCACGTCGCTCGGGCACGGGGCTATGACAGGCGAGTACGGACTCGGCGTGGCTGCGCTTATCCTCTCCGCGCTGACCTGGGGCGGCTCGAGCATCGCCGCAAAGAAGATAATGAAGGGCCGGGCCCCGATGGCGGTGACGGCGGTCCAGATGACCGCCGGGGCTCTGCCGCTGCTCCTCGCGGGGATGGCGGTAGAGGGCCCGCCGCTCACGGAAGTGGACGCGACAGGCCTCGCCGTGCTCGGCTACCTTGTGATATTCGCCACGTCCATACCGTTTTATCTGTGGTACAAGGCGCTTCAGGCGGGCGAGGTAGGCAGGGTCTCGGTGTTCTCGTTCATCCTGCCGGTGCTCGGTGTGCTCTCCGGCGCGCTGCTCCTGGGCGAGCCGCTGGACATGAACATCCTTCTCGGCATGGCGATGGTCGCGGCCGGGATAGTAATTGTCAACAAGGGGTAGCTCCGTCAATACGCAACCGGGGGTTTAATTTGAGCATGGAAAGCCCGTCCGACGGCATATGCCGGAGGACGTTCAAACGCCTGAGAGGCTTCGTCATCAGCCGGTTCCCCAAGCGGCTGGAGCTGCCCGCCCGGTACCAGTACCGCCGGATATTCGGACACCTCGAAAAGGAGTTCAGCATCCTCGGCAGGCTGGCCGGCGGCGGGGTCGCGCTGGACATCGGCGGCAACATCGGGCTGTACACCTACAGGCTGTCCCAGCTGTGCAGTCGCGTCGAGTACTTCGAGCCAAACCCGGCAAGCGTCCGGATGATAAAAAACCTGCGCCTGAAGAACGTGACAGTCCATAACGTCGGGGTGTCGTCCGCGGACGGCACGATGAGACTGTACGTGCCTGTTGTTAACGGCGTCAGGATGACCGAGCTTGCGAACTTCCAGGGGGCTGACGGCGAGCATGATGAGCTGGAGGTGCCGGTCCGGCGTCTGGACGGCTTAGGATTTACCGGCGTGTCATTCATCAAGATAGACGTGGAGGGCCACGAGCTGGAGGTCCTGGACGGGGCGGAAGAGACCATCCTGCGCGAGAGACCGGTGATGATGGTGGAAATAGCCCAGCACCACCTCTCCGTGCCGATGCGGGCCGTGTTCGACAGGGTTCTCGGGATGGGGTACACGGGCTATTTCTTCATGGACGGACGTCTGCATCCTCTGACCGGTTACACGCAGGAAACGGGACGCGCGCCGGGTACCGGGAGGGTATTCTTCAACTTCATATTCATACCCGCGAACAGGCAAGTCAGTCTCTGAGCAGCATCGCGCCGGCCGAGTCCTTGTCGAGGCGTGTGTAGTTCTTGCGGACGAGTTCCACCAGGTCGAAGCCGAGCGGCATCTTCGCGGTGGCCTTCTTGGCGCGTGTGAGCAGCTCGCCCGGCATAAGGACCCTGTCGCTCGTGTCGGCGATGAATATGTAGTTGTACGTGTATGACTTGAACTGGTAGAGCTGCGGGAAGACCTCCAGCAGCGTCGAGACGCAGTTGTCGAAGATGGGGTTCACCACCGAGCCCCAGAGGTTCGAGACCGCCACCCCACCCGGCTTCAGTATCCCCCTAACCTCCCGCATGAACTCCACCGTCGTCAGGTGCGTCGGGACGCCCAGGTCCTGGTACGCGTCCAGAAAGACCGCGTCGTACCGCTTTTCCGTCTCGACGACAAACTTCCTGCCGTCGCCGACCGTGACCTTCAGGCCGTTGCCCTGTGTCAGGCCGAACCAGACCTCCGCAACCCCGACCACGTCCGGGTCTATCTCGACCACGTCAATCTCGGCGTCCGGCTGGACGAGCTTCAGGAACGCGGGCATCGCGCCCATGCCGAGGCCGATGAACAGGTAGTCCTTCGGCTTGTCGAGGAAGACGAGCGCGGCCATCGCGGAGCGGAAGTACGGCAGGACGAGCCGCTCCGGCCTGCCCGGCAGGTTCCCGCCGTGCTGGACGCCGTTTAGCGTCAGGTAGCGGAAGCCGTTCATCTTGTCGAACACTTTCAAGTGCTGTATGGCCGTATCGGCCTCGTAGACCAGTTTGTCTTCCTTGCCGGGATAGATGTCCATGCATGGATTATAATACATGGGTAGCGGGAATTCAACCTTGATTAGCGGGCGGTGGCATGTCAACGCGTTAGAGATGTCCAGTTCGGCGGACTCAATTCACTGGAATTGCCGATTGAATACCATCCTGCTCACCCGTGTCTTATGGCCGCACTCTCCCACGAGGAGACGGGGGTTGTAAAGTTGCTTGATTTGCACGGGGGGTTGGGGTAGGATAGCGGGAAAGTAATTGACGTTGCTTGCGTATTTTGTTATAAGTAGATGCAACTACTTGACTTGAGGGACTACATGCTTACTGCTGTCGAGATAAGGAAGTTCAGGACGTGCCAGCCGACGAAGTTCAAACTGAACTCGTCCGTGTCCGCGCTCATTGGGCAGAATGGGGCGGGGAAGACGAATATATTGCAGGCTGTTGCTCGCATAGGCAGGATAGTGCGCAATGTTCAAGAATTCGGATTAGAAGAAATAGAACCACTCAACATATCGATTGACTTTACTGTTGGCGAGAAGGCTTATCGGTATAATCTTGTCAAAGGTATAAACTATGAAATATCAAATAGTACATTTGTCCTAGATTCTCTTGTTGACCTAAATAATGACAAAATAGTGTTTAAGAAAAATTTCGCCAAAATGCACTATAATAACAAGAAAACCAATATATCTCCTGAAATGCCAGCGATTCATCTACTCTACATTACAAATAAAAGTGCTGATATTCTTAGTATATATAATTATCTAGCTTCGATAAAATACTATCATACACATAATATATTTGCGAATCCTTTAGGATCGCTTCTTCAGAAAGACAAATACGACCAGTGGAGAGCTAATCCAAGCAATGATGTTCTAAATACAATGCTATGGAAGCTTTATGATTTATATCAACACGACAATGATACCTTCAATGAAATATCGATGTTGCTGAAAGACCTTAACTTAATAGATAAAATATCGTTCAGAGACTATTCCTCAGTCCCGGAAATGCCAGAGGACCTGAAAAAATACATATCCGTACAATTTAGAATTTATGCAGGTGGTCTGGTTGACGCAAACCAGCTTTCAGAAGGCACCAAGCGCGTCATCAGCATCCTCCTTAACATGTTCTATGATAAGTCGTCTCTGATGCTGATCGAGGAGCCTGAAAGCTCGATACATTATGGCCTTCTTGTGAAGCTGATAGATATACTTCGCGCATATTCCGACCTGCATCAGGTCCTATTTTCCACGCACTCCGCCGATGTACTGAATACACTAAAGCCTGAAGAGCTTCTGTTCGTGAAGATGGAGAACAACAAGACCAAAGCCAAGAACCCGACCAAGAAGCAGATAAAGGAAATTCAATATTTTCTCAATAATATCGGGCCGCTTGGTGAGTACATTACCACGACGGGAGGGGGTGATCTCTCCTGAGCATCAAGATAGGTGTTATAGCAGAAGATAATTCCGATGTGGAAGTAATTAGGGAAATACTCAACAAGATAGATAAAGGCAAGTTTCATATCAAACCAATAACGACAGACGGTTGCGGCAAACTGAGAAGGAAATGCGACGGCTATGTCACTGACCTATTCAATAGGGGCTCGGATGTTGTTTTCGTTTTTCATGATTCAGACACCGGTGAGGAGAGCAAGATAGTAGAGTTAAGAAAAGACCTCACGGCAAAGGTCATGGCCGCCAAACCAAGGGGCAGGGCGTGCATCGTAATCCCCATCCAGGAAATCGAGGCATGGCTGCTTGCAGATGAAGATGCAATTAACGGCTCATTCTCGAAGCTTTCAATTAAAGCATATCCAAATCCTGAAGCAGTCGATTCACCAAAAGAAACGATTGAGCGGCTTTCCAAAGGCGCAAACAGCAAGCCCCGTTATACCAATACAACTCACAACAGGAAAATCGCCGCGAGGCTCGACCTCGACAAGGTCTACAAGAAGTGCCCCTCGTTCGCGCCATTTTACGACGTCGTATCTTCCCTATAACAACCAGAGCTGACAATGGCCAAAGAAAAGACATACTTCGCATGCCAGGCATGCGGGGCGCAGTCGCCCAGGTGGCTCGGCAAATGCCCGGACTGCGGCGGCTGGAACACGATGGTCGAGGAGCGCGAGGCGGCCCAGAGGGGCGCGGCGGCGAAATACGTCGAGGGCGCGACCTCGCGCCCGATGCCCATAGCCGAGATCGCGGCAGAGGGCGAGCACAGGACGTCGGTCGGCATCGGCGAACTCGACCGGGTGCTGGGCGGCGGCCTGGTCAAGGGCTCTGTCGTCCTTGTCGGCGGAGACCCCGGCATCGGGAAGTCCACGCTGATGCTCCAGGCGATGGAGGAACTCGCGAGCCGGGGCGGCCGTGTGCTGTACGTCTCCGGCGAGGAGTCGGCCCGTCAGATAAAGCTCCGCGGCGAGAGGCTCGGCGCGTCCTCCAAGGGGCTGCTGGTCCTTGCGGAAAACTCGCTCGAAGACATACTCTCCCACGCGTCCGACGTAAAGCCGGACGCGATGGTCGTGGACTCCATACAGACGCTGTTCACGCCAACCATAACATCCGCGCCGGGCAGCATCTCGCAGGTGAGGGAGGGCGCGGCCCAGCTGGTCGTCTTCGCGAAGAAGTCCGGCACGCCGGTATTCATCGTCGGACACGTCACCAAGGACGGCTCGATTGCGGGCCCACGCGTGCTGGAGCACATGGTGGACACGGTGCTCTACTTCGAGGGGGACCGGGGACACGCGTTCCGGATACTTCGCGCGGTGAAGAACCGGTTCGGCTCGACAAACGAGATTGGCGTATTCGAGATGAAGGGCGCGGGCCTGCGCGAGGTCGAGAACCCGTCCGAGATATTCCTCGCCGAACGGCTCCTGGACGTCACCGGCTCGGTGGTCGTCTCGACTGTCGAGGGCACTCGGCCCATCATGGCCGAGCTTCAGGCGCTCGTGACCCCGACAAGCTTCGGGAACCCGAGGCGAACCGCCATCGGCGTGGACTACGGCCGGTTTACTTTGCTCCTCGCCGTGCTGGAGAAGCGCGTCGGGCTCCACCTGATGGGCCAGGACGTCTACGTGAACGTAGTCGGCGGCCTGAAGGTCGAGGAGCCGTCGGTGGACCTGGGAGTCATATCCGCGGTCGCGTCCGCGTTCAAGGACATACCAATCCCGTCCCGGACGGTGATGATGGGCGAGGTCGGGCTGGGCGGCGAGGTGCGTGCGATAGGCAACGCCGAGATGCGCGTCCGGGAGGCCGCGAAGCTCGGCTTCGACCGCTGCGTCATGCCCAAGTCGAACCTGAAAAAGCTCCCCAAGGTCAAGGGCATAGAGCTGGTCGGCGTGGAGCAGGTGGACGAGGCGCTGGAGGTTATACTGGGGTGAAAAACGCTTGACTTACCGGCGGTGATGCTATGATATTAACCCGGTGGTTAAACAGGGCAATCACGCCGCGTAATTTACTTTCTCGTGCTTGAAGTACCTGCTGACGTGCAGTGGTCTTGTTTGCAGTGTTTTCATGAACGACCGGGTTTTCTTCACGATGTCCTCTTGGCTCC
>JACRHJ010000037.1 GCA_016212105.1 Nitrospirota bacterium | reverse complement strand
GGAGCCAAGAGGACATCGTGAAGAAAACCCGGTCGTTCATGAAAACACTGCAAACAAGACCACTGCACGTCAGCAGGTACTTCAAGCACGAGAAAGTAAATTACGCGGCGTGATTGCCCTGTTTAACCACCGGGTTAATATGGATGGAGAACAATATGAACAGGGTATTGATTTCGGTGATGGTCGTCATGTCGCTTCTTTCCGTCTTAGGGTGCACCGTCGGTAACAAGGGCCTGGACTCCCAGACGGCTGCCGCGAAGCCCCGCCAGCAGGCGCCCGGCAGTCACGTGCAGGTGACGGGCACGCTTACCGCGGAAGGCGTGGAATGCCAGGCCCTCCGGGGTGACGACGGCACGCTGTACACCATCACGAGACGTCCGGAAGGCTTCAAGGTGGGGGACAGGGTGCAGGTAAGCGGCATGGTTGCCGAGATAAGCTTCTGCATGCAGGGGACGACTATCAGCGTGACGAGGATGGTAAAGATAAACGATTAGTCAACTACATAACACCAGAAGACCCCGCCTTTTTGTAAAAAGGCGGCCCAAAAACTTTCAACTTACCAGTGATGCATTGTAATGGCCATGCCTACAGCTTCCGCACAACGCCTACGAGCCTGCCTGCAACAGACACCGGCGTGACACGCGGGTCGATTATAATCTCCGCGTATGCAGGGTTCTCCGGCACGAGACGTACCACGCCGCCGGGCTCCATGAAGAAACGCTTGAGCGTCGCCTCCTCTTCGCCGACCAGGACCACGACGATGTCGCCGTTCCTTGCCTCGGCGCCCGGCCGGACCACCGCGAGGTCGCCGGGGTTTATCCCCGCGCCGGACATAGAATCTCCCTTAACCTTCAGCAGGAAGTCGCCCGGCCTCGCGCCAGCCGCCTCGTCTATGCTCAGGTCTTCGTCGTCGGACTGCACCGCGAGGATGGGGCTGCCCGCCGCGACCTGACCGACCAGCCTGTACCGCGCGCCGCGCGCCTCTCCGCGCCCGGCAGACCCCACGCCCGCGCCGCCCGGCAGGCTGACGCCGCGCGATATGCCCGGCTCGCGCCGGAGGTACCCCTTTGCCTCCAGCGCCTTGATGTGGCACGCGACGCCGTTCGGCGAGGCTATGCCGAACCGGGCGGCAACCTCCCGCACCGTCGGCGGTATGCCGCGCCTCTCTATCTCCGCCTCCATGAAGGCGAGTATCTCGCGCTGGCGTTTTGTAAGGCTCTCGGTCATGATACAATCCCCCAAATGCAGGGCCGACACACGGGTCGGCCCCTACACAAAATCCTTCACGAACACGAAACACGAACACGCATCACAATAATTGATTGCTAGCCCCTAGCCCCTAGTCCCTAGCCCCTGCCCCTAATACTCCACCCTCTTCACCCCGGTCGGACGCCAGGCCGGGGCTATCACGTCCTTGTGGTTGTACCGGGACAGGAGCGTCCCCCAGGTCACGGTGAACTCGCCGTATCGGTCGTTCACCATGTCCATCGCCTCGGTCACGGCCGCCCTCTTCCTGTCCTCCGCGAACAGGCTGACCTGCATCGGGTCGCACACCAGCCCGGACACGCTCACGCCGACCAGCCTCACCTTCATGGCGAGCCGGAGCGGCGTGAACAGCTTCATCGCGGAGAGGAATATCGCCATGCCGTCGTTGATGGGCTTTTTAAACCGCATCGACTGCGAGAACGTGCGGAAGTCCGCGTAGCGTATCGTCAGCGTCACGGTGTCGCCCAGGTAGTTGTTCCGCCGCATCCTGCGGCCGACCTTTTCTGATAAGTGCAGCAGGTGCGCGGACAGCTCGTCCTTGTCGCCCGTGTCCCGCGTGAGCGTCATGGAGTGGCCGACCGACTTCGCCTCGTCCTCCTCGTCCGAGGGGGAGACCAGCGAGTCGTCCACGCCCATGCCCATCAGCCGGAGCCGCTCGCCTATGATGCCGAACCGGGTGCGAAGCGCCGAGGCCGAGAACCGCCCCAACTGGCCGCAGGTCTTTATGCCGAGCGCGGCGAGAGACGCGGTCAGGCCCGGCCCTATGCCGCACAGCTCGCTCGCTGGCAGTGTCTCCATGACCTCGGACACCCGCTCCGGCGGTATCACCGTCAACCCGTCCGGCTTCTGCATGTCGGAGGCGAGCTTCGCAAGGAGTTTGTTCGGCGCGACCCCGACAGAGCAGGTCAGCCCTACCTCCCTCTTTATGTCCGCCTTTATCCTCCTTGCTATCTCCTCGCCCGTCCCGAACAGCAGGCAGGAGTGCGTCACGTCGAGGAACGCCTCGTCTATGGAGAACACCTCGACAAGCGGCGTGTACCGGCCGAATATCCCCATGATGCGCGTGCTTGCCGTCGTGTACTTCCTGTTGTCGCCGATGACCAGTATCACGTGCGGGCATGCCTTCTTCGCCTCCGGGACGGTCATGCCTGTCTTGACGCCGAAGGCGCGCGCCTCGTAGGACGCGGTCGTGATGACCGTCCTGTGGCTCGCGCCGACCACGACGATGGGCTTCCCCCGGAGCTTGGGGTTCGCCACCTGCTCCACCGAGGCGAAGAAGGCGTTCATGTCTATGTGAAGGATTACCCGTGACAAAGTCAACCCCCAGACAACCAGAGCAAAACCCCGCCTTCTTGTAAGAAGGCGGCCCAAGAACTTATAATAGGTAACAGGCGGATTTCGTAGGGCGCGCCGTTTATGTATGGGGCCGGCCCGTGTGTCGGCCCTTCTTTATCTTTGTATTTACGGTGTCATTCTGAGCAACGCGAAGAATCTGCCTGTATCCCAAATCCCTGGCTTCAACCATCAGCCTTCGCCCTGCTATAATCCCCCTCTCCTCGCGGGAGAGGGGGTTGGGGGTGAGGGGTTTCCTTTACCCCCTCCAATCCTGTTCCACTCCCTTCAGGTCCCAGACGCACTCCACGGGGTTGTAAGACAGGGCGTAGACGTTGCCGCCGGATACCACCGAGAAGTGCTGGAGACGCGCCACGCCCTCCTTGGACTCCCAGGCGAACGTTACCTCGCCCACGGCGTACTTCCGCCCCCGCCACAAAAACCACGCCGGCCTGACCTTCCCTCCCGAGAAGACCGCGCCGACGGTTACGCGTTCGTTTGTTTCCAGTGCCATGCCCACCTGTCTTTCTTGGTGGAAGTATAGTGTACATTTGTACAGTTGTCAAGAGGGAAAAGAGAGAAGGCGTGACTCGTATTCGTGAAGAAGCTGGTTGTCGCGGGGATGCGGCTTGCGGTTTTAGTTCTACGGCCTCGCGAAACCGGCCTGGTGGGCATGGCAGGCGGTGCAGTCGCTGCCGCTTTCGTTCACACCGCTCGAGTGGTTGGCGAAACCCGTGCCGTTATTCCTGTGGTACCTGGTCTGGGTATGGCAGACCTCGCATATGCCGTCATATACGTTGTCGCCGTCTGCAAAGGAGTCCGGCCCGGTGACGGACGTGAACACGACGTTTCTGATGCCGCTGTTGGGCGTCTTTATCCTGGGCCTTACGCCGTACCTGTTGACGTAGCCGTGGTTCTCGTGGCATGTCAGGCAGTTGATCGTCCTGTGCGTGGCGGTTACGTGGCAGTCCAGACACATCGCGTTGCCGCTGTTGCCCACCCTCAGGTACTGGTATGGGAGCGTGACGTATGCGTAGTCGAAGAACGGGTCGGTGAAGGTTATCTTGCCCGCGTCAGGGTTGTAGTTCGACAGGGACAGGCCAGACCTGTACTCGCGCCTGTCCTTGATGTAGGTCGGCGCGGTGACGAGCGTCTGGGACGTGTACAGCTCCGGCTGGAGGTAGTCGTACCAGTACCACCCGCCGTTCTGTAGCGCGAAGGTCTTCCAGGAGTCCTCGAATGTGAACGTGGTGAACTCCCAGGTGCGGCCCGGGTCCTCCGTCTTCTCCATTATGTTGTGGCATGTGTTGCAGACGATAATGCCGCCGTCTTTCAGATGGTCGCCCATCCTGTTCGAGTACCGCCCCGTGATGTTGCCGTAGGCCGGGAGCCGGTTGCCGCCGGTGGTGACGTTGATGTAGACCGGGTGCGAGCTTGCCCCGTACACCACCTTGCCCCTCGCCGTCCCCGTGAGGTTGTGGCAGCTGAGGCACAGGCTGGTAGAGTAGCGGTAGTCGAAGTCGGGCGGAAGCAGCTCGCCCCCGCCGGTGTTGGTGAAGTGGCATGCGCCGCAGTCCCCGCCTCCCCCAAAAGACGCGTCCCAGCTGTAGTGCGGAAGCTCGCGCGTACCGGCGGTCGGCGTCGCGCTTACCTCCGACGAGTAACCGCTCGTGTTGTCCACCGTGTCGTACGCCTGCACGGCGAAGAAGTAGGTAGCACCGTTTATAAGGCTCCGCACGTCGTACTCCGTCACGTTGCCCACGTCGAGCGTGTCAATATAGCTCCCGGATACGTTCCCGTAGCTGACCTTGTAGCCCGCGATGTCCGGCTCCGCGTTGGCCAGCCAGTCGAGCATGACCGCGGCGCTCAGCGGTGTCGCCCTCAGGCCGTCCGGCGGCCAGGGAACCGGCTGTGCGTCCGGAGACTCGTACGCCCCCATGTCCGGCAGGTAATTGTACGGAAGCCCCACGTCCACGCCCGCGTCAATACAGGGCGATACCGCCGGGCTCGTGCTCAGGCGGTAGTCCCCGCCCCCGGCGTAAAGCGGGTTGGACGATTTGTCGTGCGCCCCGCCCTCCAGTCCGTAATAATTACCCTGCGTGTTCGACCACAGGTCGTTATAGTTGACGACGGGGGCCGAGCTGTATACGTTGGCGATACCGTACTCGGTGCAGGACGTTATTATGTTGTTCTTGATTACCGGTGAGAAGAAGTAGAGCTGGATGCCGCGCCTGTTGGCGTGCATGGTGTTGTTGTATATGAGCGGGGTCCCTGCACCGCCGAAGCTGTAACAGTATATCGCGTAGTACGAGTTGGAGGTTATCAGGTTCTTCTCGATGACCGGGGATGCGCCCCCCTCGACGTATATCCCGTGCCTGCCGTTCCCGGTTATTATGTTGTTAGTTATCGTCGGCGAACAGCCGACCGCCTTGACTCCCGCGACTATGCCGGTAGCCGCGCAGCCCGTTATAGTGAACCCGTCGATTTTCGCGTCCGCGGCTGTCACAGCGCTCCCGGTCCCGTTTGCGTCTATTGTTGCGACGTTCACCGTCGGGTCCCGGCTCCAGTCGGCCGCCGAGTACCCTCCCAAGAGATCCACGCCGTCCTTCATGACGACGTTCTCCGTGTACGTCCCGGTTGCGACGTGTATCTCGTAGTCAGGGCTGGACGCGGCATCTATGGCGGCCTGTATCGTGGTGTAGTTGCCGGAGCCGAGGCCGTCCACGGTCAGCACCGTCACCGCCCCGGCGAGGCCTGGCAGGATAAGGATTAAAAATATGGCTGCTGCAAGGGACAGCACCTTCATCTCGCGGCCCTCTTTGGATACTCAGTGAATATTATGCATAAATTATACCAGAATTATGATATGCACGCTCAGGTAAGCATAATAGCGGGAGAACCCGCGTTTTCGGCGATGAATGGCGGGTATCCGGGGCCGGGCCTTGGCTATTTCGGGCTATCAGGCTGGTTTGATTGGGGATTTGTGTTGGTTTGCCCGCAGTGTGTTGCGCGAAATCACACAAGGAGAGCATCGTCATGCCTTTTTTGATTTGCGAAGTAAAGCTTCGTGAGGGAAATGCGCTTGCGGTTTTTATACAGGGGACGACCCGTGTGTCGGCCTTTTTTATTATTTGCCGCTTGACCCAGCCCTGCTCAACAGATAAAGCACTATCGCCGGCACAAATGACACGGCGCAGAAGGCGTAAACTGACGAGTTACTCACAAGCCCGTAGATAGGATTGTACGCCAAAGGATAAAGCGGCTGAATGTCCTCATATAACGGACTGTCAAGGAGTATATGGAACCATATACCCAACACGCCCGACAGAATCATACCGCCGATGGAAGGACGGTACGGAAGCGCGAACAAGCCCATGAGCTTTATTAACTGCGTCCGCAAAGAGAAGGCCCCGGCGCCGAATGCCGCTCCAATAATGCCGCCGAACAGGAGCATATGGGCATAGCCATGCAGTGGATAGTCCAGGCCAAGTGTTCATGACCGTTAGAGGTTCGAGGTCGACGACGACGTTGGCCAGAATGAATACAGGGTATCTCTAAAAATCTCCGGTTCAAGTCACGAGTTTACTTGCTTGCGGCGGTCTGAAGTTATAAAATAGGCGCATTCATCCCGGAGGATACCATTTATGAGAATGCCCAGCTTTTTCGACCTTGACCGCCGTTTT
>JACRHJ010000036.1 GCA_016212105.1 Nitrospirota bacterium | reverse complement strand
GCTTCCACCCGTACAACATGGGCAAGATAGCCTTGGGCGAGCCGGGCTTCCCGCCCGCGACCGCCGCGGCCTGCATAGAGATGCTCGACCGCGAGGGCGTGGACTTCACCGGCGCGGAGATAGTCGTCGTCGGCCACAGCAACATCGTCGGCAAGCCCGCGATGCTCCTCGCGCTGAACAGGAACGCAACGACCTCCAACGTGCACGTCTTCACCTCCCAGAAGGGCAACACCGAGAAGCACACCAAGGGCGCGGACATACTCATCGTCGCGGCCGGCAGGCCGAACCTCGTGACGAAGGACATGGTAAAACCGGGCGCGATAGTCATAGACGTGGGGATAAACCGCGTCAACGTCATCGGCGCGGACGGCCAGCCGGAGTTGAACGACAAGGGCAAGCCCAAGACCAAGACGGTCGGCGACGTGGACTTCGAGAACGTCAAGGAAGTGGCCTCGGCCATATCCCCGGTCCCGGGCGGCGTCGGCTCCGTCACGAACATGATGCTGATGAAGAACGCGCTCAGGGCGTGCAAGATACAGCACGGGCTGGTGTAACACAACTCGCTGTCATTGCGAGAAGTCCCGCGCTTCGCGGGACGACGCGGCAATCTCCTCGACATTAATTTGGAGGAGGTTGCTTCGCTTCGCTCGCAAAGACAGGCTGTTTGACTTTTTGATGTTCTTTCAAATACAGGGACGGCCGCAAAGCCTTGCGGCCTCCGTGTCCATAGCGCTTGAGCGGGGCGGCCGTATGGCCGCCCCTTGTTTTCCTTAACGGCAAAATGGCCAGAGGTTTTGACATGGCGACGAAGAAGACGTTTGCGATAACGCGCGGCAAGGTGATATTCGACTACTCGGCGCTGTACTGCGACACGGCGGAGAAGCTCCTCAAAAGCGAGCTGTTCCTGCGGGTCGTGGACGGCTACATCGAGAGGATAGCGTCGAAGGGCAGCCCGTCCTTCGCCTTCCTGCGGGACACGATGACCGGCGTTAAGCGGGCGGACATACCGGCGCACCTCGTGAACTTCTTCCGGCTTCTGACGTCGCATTCCGCCGAGGAGACGGCCGCGATGAACCCGGAGTACCAGCGGCTATTGTCGAGCCGCGAAGACCTCTTGGAGATGATAGAGGGCCTGTACAACTTCTGGAGGCGGCTCGAAAGGTTCTTCTATATCGAGGCGCCCAAGCGTTCGATGTACGCCAAGAACAGGCTCCACCACGCGCAGTTCATCAAGGCCAACGAGGAGTTCAAAGACCTCGTGCTCCACGTCTACAGGAGTATCAGCGAGAACGTCACCGGCCAGAACCCGCGCGTGTACAGGCAGCTTCCGGCGGGCGCGAACATCGGCATGCTGACAGAGAAGATAGACTGGGACTGCCCGGAGGCTTACGCGGGCCTCCTTGACGTGCCGTTCATTAGGCTGTCGCTCATAGAGCCGCCGCTCATCATCTACCCGGTGATGAACACGAGGAAGGGCAGCTTCGAGGAGACGGGCAAGGTCGCGGACGGCACTTTCGACATCGACCCCGGCGAGTGGTTCTGCTTCCCGGCGAAGGTAGGCGACCTTACCGCGTTCATATTCTTCCACCAGGACTTCATCTCGCTCGGGCTGTCTCTAAGCAACCTGTTCGAGATTGCTACCTACGAGGAGATAGACGGCAAGCGCCCGGACTTGATGATAGCGTTCGGCCTGCCCAAGGAAAGGCTCACCGGCAGCACGATGTTCCACGAGGACAAGGAGAACGGGATGCTCGTCGGTATGGTCGGCCACTCGGAGGAGGTGGACTACTTCGGGTATTTCAAGAAGATGACGCTGACGCTGCACAACATAGCGATGCTGAACAGGGGGCGGCTGCCGTTGCACGGGGCGATGGCCTACATAAAGCTGAAGGACGGCGGCTCCGCGAACGTCGTGATAGTCGGCGACAGCGGCGCGGGCAAGTCCGAGACGATCGAGGCGCTCAGGACCCTCGCCGAGGACCACATCTGCGAGATGCGCGTCATCTTCGACGACATGGGCTCGCTGGGCATTAACGGCGATGGCAAGGTCGCCGGCTACGGCACGGAGATAGGCGCGTTCGTCAGGCTGGACGACCTGCAGGCGGGCTACGCCTACGAGGAAATAGACCGCAGCATATTCATGAACCCGCACAAGATAAACTCGCGGCTGGTAATACCCATCACGCGCTACCACCACCTCGTCAAGGGGTACCCGGTGGACGTGGTGCTCTACGCGAACAACTACGACCAGACGGACGCCGACCACCCGCCGATTGAGTTCTTCGACAGGGCGGAAGACGCGTTGTCCACCTTCAGGAGCGGGGCGCGCCTGGCAAAGGGAACGACAGATGAGAAGGGGCTGGTGCACACGTACTTCGCCAACCCGTTCGGCGCGCCGCAGAGGCGCGAGTCGCACGAGAAATGCGCCGCGGACTACTTCGGGAAGATGTTCGGGTCGGGCGTCAAGGTCGGACAGATACGGACGCGGCTCGGGATAGAGGGCTTCGAGCAGGAGGGCCCGAAGGCCGCGTCGATGGAGCTGTTCAAGATTATCCGCGAGATTTCGAAGAAGGGCGCGGGCGGGAAGTAGGCTTTACGTGTTGCGGGATTTCTGAGGGCCGCCCGGCTGGGCGGCCCTTTTGTTTTCGGCGGAATTATTTTGACATTCAAGCCGGGTTGGTATATCTTTTTCCGAGCCGCAAGCTCGGGATAGTTGGGACTATTATACGTTTCATTCTGGAGGACACTGCTATGAAGTCGATGCGCTACGGGTCAGCCTTCGCAATTGCTCTGATAAGCATCTTCTTGTGCGCAAGCGTTGGTTATGCCGATGCCGGCGAGGCGGAGGGCGGCGCGAGTGTTGTTGAAAGCCAGGCTTCGGCGACTCAAAAGGAGCGCAAGGTTGACCCCGGCAAGATGGTGCTTGATCTTATGAAGATGGCGCTGGAGGAACGGCATGCGTCGATGGTATTGTGGACACCCAGCGAGTTCTGGAAGGTTGCTTTCCTGGCGGATAACAAATCGGCTTCCATCGCCGAAATTGACGAAATAATGGATGCCCTCAGACCCTATACAATAATAGGAGTCCTGGATGAAAGAAAGGGACCTCTGGGCGCCTCATTTTACAGTTCCGAAGAAAAACTGAGGTCAATGACAACGGTTGTTGATGGAAACGGGAATGTCTACCTGCCGCTTGGTGATGACCAGATAAGCCCGGACGTTGCCAACCTTCTTTTTACGTCAAAGCCCATTTTGGCGAGAGCTTCTGGTAAGGCGGGAGAAAACATGCACTTCCTTGTTTTTAACAACGTCACACCTAACGGCGACAGGATAGCGGACCCGACTAAACCGGGTTCTTTAACTGTTAAGATAGATGACGCGACGGCCAGGTGGAGGTTGCCGCTGAACGCGCTTATGGCGCCGGTGTCCTGCCCGAAATGCGAAGAGGAGTGCAGCGGCGCATGGAGCTTCTGCCCTTGGGACGGGACGAAGTTGCCTGCGAGCGAACCGCTGTAGCTGGCGGGAAAGATTGCTGATACTCTCAGGGGCGGCCGCCTGGCCGCCCCTTTTGTTTTCTTGACAATGCATTTCATGTAGTCTAAAATATAGTCAGTATTTGAACCAGTTAATGCGGGAGGGAAAAATGCCACGGACTATACCCTTGAGCGAAGCCAAGGCCCACCTTTCCGAGATAGTCAAAGACGTCTCGGAGATGCAGGAGATAATAACCATCTCTAAGGGCGGAGTGCCAGCTACCGTCATGATGAGCATGGACGAGTATGAGTCACTCATAGAGACGCTTGAGATACTTAGCGACCCGGAGATGATGGCCGCGCTTCGTGAGGCCGAGGAAGAGAGGAAGGCCGGTAAGGTACTTACCGAGGAGGAGTTCTGGCGTGAAGTTCGTTCTTGAGTTCCGCCCGAGGGTGGTCAAGGATTTCAAGAAGCTCGACGTCACGGTACAGAGGCTTGTTCAAAACGCCCTTGCCAAGATTGCCTCAAGCCCTGAAATAGGTAAACCCCTTAAGCCCCCATTTCAAGGGATGTACTCGGTTAGGGCTGGCAGTTATCGAATTATCTACGAAGTGCACAACGAAATTATTACAGTGCTGATAGTCGCCATTGGCCACAGGCGCGAGGTTTACGACAAACTCAGGAACCTGTTATAGGAATCAACGGATGCTTTTACTAAACATCAAAACTGCACCGGACTCTGTTACCGTCTGCTACTGTAACGACGTTGCGCTCGGTGAGATACGCAGGGCTATAATCTCCGGCGCGGCGACTCTCGACGACATACAGGAGGCGACCGGGGCATGCACGGGAAACCGGTGCGAGGAGATGAACCCGTCCGGCGGCTGCTGCGAGACGGACATCATGAAGATACTCGCCGCGTACGGGAAGACCGGCGGGGCGGGGTGCGGGTGCTGTAAATAATATGTAGGGTGGGCTACGCCCACCATGCCTTCTTGCATTACCGGCGCGCCGGGGGCGTCGCGCCCTACAAAATCCTGGCTTCCCGCCGGAGTTTACCCCGGTAAGCCTAAAGCCGGGGCGGGAATGACATCGCAAGGTGCGGGCGCAGTGAACTGCGCCCCTGCAAGAATTGATACAGGCGGATTCTTCGCTTCGCTCAGAATGACATCGGTAATGACATAAGGGTATCTCTAAAAATCTCCGGTTCAAGTCACGAGTTTACTTGCTTGCGGCGGTCTGAAGTTATAAAATAGGCGCATTCATCCCGGAGGATACCATTTATGAGAATGCCCAGCTTTTTCGACCTTGACCGCCGTTTT
>JACRHJ010000033.1 GCA_016212105.1 Nitrospirota bacterium | reverse complement strand
GGAGCCAAGAGGACATCGTGAAGAAAACCCGGTCGTTCATGAAAACACTGCAAACAAGACCACTGCACGTCAGCAGGTACTTCAAGCACGAGAAAGTAAATTACGCGGCGTGATTGCCCTGTTTAACCACCGGGTTAATATTGTAGGGCCCGGCTTCCAGACGGGCTGTTCGGAGACCAGCCCCTACGCAATCTAAAGACAAGGGCCGACACGCAGGTCGGCCCATCCCAATCTAACACCGTTTGGACTCAGCAGCGCGGCATGTTTCGCCAACTTAAAACTACGCTTGTAACGCAAACGATGAACACCACCAACCAATTGCCATTTTCGATGACTACACCATTTGGCAGCTTTATAACTTGGCCACGGCGCACTGACGGATTAAGCTGCATCGTTTTCTTCGCCGTCCATATGACCGCAAGCACGGCAACCATGGACAAGAAAAGCGGAATTGCGTTAACCGGCACCGACCTTGAACGGGCATATACCTCGAGTGCGCTCCAGAGCATACCTACCTCCTAACTTCATAGCTCTCTCCTGGTTAAGTATAACATCGGTTATTGTATCAACATACATTTTATACGCTCTTGAGGAACGTCGAGGTCGTCCCGTCCGCGCGGAACGCCTTTATGAAGTCGCAGGCGCTCTTGTAGGAGTCGTCCTCAATCTTCTTGGCATACTCGGCCGGTATCGAGTTTATCTCGTTGTAGAACTGCTTGGTGGCGAACTTGATGTCCTTGCCCTCGGCGGCGCACCAGTCCTTCATCTGCTTCATGAGGTCGGCGGGCAAGCCTTCGTGTGCGATGTTCTGCCAGTTCGTGCCGACGTTGCCCTTCCTGATTCCGTAGTCGGCGAACTGGCCGACAAGCTCCAGCGGGGTGCCGGTAATGCCGTGCTGGGCGATCGTCACTCCGGACGTCCTTATCGCCTCGAATATCTCGCCGGTGCGCTTCAGGTCGATGTGCACGTCCTCGCCCGGGTTGTAGTTGCCGTGCTTGGAGCCGTTGTTGATGGCGAGCAGGTTGGGACGGACGCCGTTTGCGGCAAGGCCGTTGATGAAGTCTACCGCCTCGGCGACGGACGTTATCTCGCCCTCGTAGCCGGTGGACTTTATCTCGCCCACCTCGACCTCGAGGCCCGCGCCCGCCTCTATTATCTCCTTGGACAGGTCGGTCGAGACGATGATATTGTCAGGGACTTCGTTGAACGACGCGTCGATGGCTATCGAGGTGTAGCCCGCCTCGAGTTCAGCCTTTATCAGCGCGCGGGAGTCCGCGATGACCTCCGGGGCTTTGGACTTTGTCGTGACGTGGTCGCCGTGTATGAAGAACGGCATGGTGAAGCCGACCCTGTCGGCGTACTCCATGATGACGTCGAAGTAGGTGAATGGGTCCATGCCCGTGTACCCGCCCTTGAGGTTGCCCTCGGACTTGGCCAGCTCGAAGGCGACGATGGCGTCGAGGTCCTGGGCCGCGCGCATGATGCCGGGTATGACGTGCCTTATGCGGGTGTTGCAGGCCATGATTATTACGTTGTGGTCGTGGAGCGCCCTGAATACCTTGTCCGAGGAAACTATGCAGACCTTAGAACCCTTGCCGAGCTTCTTCTCAACCTGCGCGGGCCTTTCGGCCAGCAGCTTCTCCATCGCCTTAGCGGACATCATAGCCTCCCGTTAATGTTGCTTTTAATATCTGCGGTTGTTGCCGGAAATGCTTTACAAGTATAGCAGAAGGGCGGTGCATTGCCAAGCGTGGCCCCCCAAAAGGTGCGTCCGCGTTATAATAGTAAACATCAATGCAAATTTCAAGCACATTTCCTGTTGACTTACTTGAATAAGTCTATTAAGTTAGACATGCTATTTTATCAAGTCCAAGTCACTGGGTTCCCGCTTTCGCGGGAACGACGGTCTTGGTTGTCGCCCCGTGCTTGACACGGGGTCCAGGAAGTACGAACTTCCTGGATTCCCGCCTTCGCGGGAATGACGGTCTTTGGGCGGCATACTAGCAGACGTGGAAGTAATAATATGCCCTGCGACGAGGAAGAGTTCGAGCTGCTCCAGAGGATACTGGACCAGAAGGTGACGGAGATCCACGTCCTGTACAACGTGGGCAAGGTCATCGGCGGATCGCTCAAGCGCTCCGAGCTTACGGAGGAGCTGTGGCTGTCGCTCAAGGCCTCGCTCTCGATCTCCGCCATGTCCGTGTACGAGGCCGACCCGCAGGCCCAGACGCTCAGGCTCGTCTACACGTCGAGCCACAAGCTCTGCCCGATTGCGTCCTTCCAGTTCGGGGAGGGCGCGCCCGGCATGGCCGCCTCCAGCGCGAGGCCGCTCCACATACACGACGCCACGAAGTTCGCCGACTTCCTGCACTTCCCCGGAGAGAAGAAGTCCGCCCGCTCGTCCGTAATCGCCCTGCCGCTCAAGACCGGCACCGACGTGACCGGCGTCCTCGTCGTGGAGCAAAGGCGCGGCCGCTTCACGAGCGACGACGTTGACCTCATGGCGATGGTCGGCCTGCTGGTCTCGACCGGGCTCCAGAAGAGCGGGCTGTACGAGCGCACCGAGGCGCTCGCCCAGGTGGACGGCCTGACCGGCCTGTTCAACCACCGGACGCTTATGGAGCGGCTCAGGCAGGAGACCAGGAGGATGCTCCGCACCGGCCGGCCTCTGTCGCTCGTCATGCTCGACATAGACCACTTCAAGCGCGTCAACGATACATATGGCCACAAGGAGGGCGATTCCGTCCTGACAGACCTCGCGTCGGTGCTCAGGTCGCAGGCGAGGGAGTCCTCTACGGACGTTCTCGGCCGGTACGGCGGCGAGGAGTTCACGCTGGTGATGGCGGATACCGGCCTGGACGAGGCGCTCGTCGTGGCCGAACGCCTCCGGCGCGCGGTACACGCGTACCCGTTCCATATCAAGTCCCTCGACGCGCGCGAGCGCATCACGATAAGCCTCGGGGTGGCGACGCAGTCCGGGCCTAACGACCAGGACAGCTACCTCGTCCGCTGCGCGGACGCGGCGCTCTACCACTCGAAGAACACCGGCCGCGACAGAGTCAGCCTCATGAAGGACGGGGAACTTTTGACGCTCGACGACATTGCCCCGCACACTGAATAACAAGCAGATGAAACGTCCCGCCTTTTTGAAAAAAGGGGGTCCCCACCGCTTAGGCGAGGTATTTTCGCGCCTTAGCGCGAGGCGGTCGCCCAGAAACTATTGTGAGTAACCGACGTACAGCCCATATTCGACCGGAGGCGCTATGAACGACGAGAGCCAGGACAGCTGGGTTGAGGTGCGACTGACGCACGACGAGACGGAGGCCGCGATAATACAGGGCCTGTTAGAGGAAAACGGTATACCCTGCCGCGTGGATTCATCCCGCGTCTCGCAGCTGCCGGTCACGTTCGGAAAGATGGGCGAACTGAGACTGTTCGTCCCGGAAGAGGACCTCGGGCGGGCAGAGGCGCTCCTCGCCGAGTCGGAACCGGACGCGGACGACACAGAGCCGGAGGTCTGAGATTGGACCTCGGGGGCATGCTCGCGCGTACGGCCACCGCATATCCACGGCGCGTGGCGCTCGACCTGGACGGCAGGAAGTACACCTATTCCGAGATCGACCATCTGGCGTCGGCCTTCGCCTTGGGACTCCGCTCCATAGGCGTGAGACCTGGCGGACGCGTCGCAATCCTTCTCGGGAACTCCCTGGAGTTCGTCGTCGCATATTTCGGCGCGGTCAGGGCTGGCGCGGCCGCCGTACCGCTCAACACCTTCCTTACCGCCCCGGAGCTTGCGTATATCCTGAAGGACTCGGGAGCGGACGTCCTCGTCAGCTCTCCGGATTTCGGCACGAGGCTGGGGGCGCTCAGGAAAGACGGCGCGATAAAGCTGCTCGTGGTTACCGGCGGTCCGGGCGGCAAGGCAGCGCCAGAGGACGCCATACCGTTCGACAGCCTGCTTGGGCAGCCGGCAGGTCCGGCAACCGTACCCGGCATCATCGGCGACCGCGGCAAAACCGGCAGTCCCGACGGCGGCGTTGACACAGCCGAAGACTCCCCGGCCGCGATACTCTACACGTCCGGCACTACCGGCCACCCCAAGGGGGCCATACTCACGCACAGGAACCTCATCTCGAACGCCACCGCCTGTGCCGAGGCATTCCGGATAACGAAGCGGGACCGCTTCCTCCTGTTCCTGCCGATGTTCCACGCCTTCTCGCTCACGGTCTGCCTGCTCCTGCCGTTCTCTGTCGGGGCGCGCGTCTTCGTCCTGCCCTCCGTCAAGCCGTTCTCGAAGGTCATAAAGGCGGTCGTCCTCGGCCGCATAACCTTCTTCGTGGCGATACCCGGCGTGTACAACATCCTGTCGATGAAGAAGTTCCCGAGGCTCCTGATGCGGCTCCTGCCGCTAAGGCTTTGCGTCAGCGGCGCGGCCCCGCTCCCCGGCGAGACGCTGGAGCGGTTCACGAAGAACTTCCCCTTCCCCCTGCTGGAGGGCTACGGCCTGACCGAGACCTCGCCGGTCGTCAGCGTCAACCCGAGGGACGGCGTGTGCAAGCCCGGTTCGGTCGGCCTGCCGGTGCCGGGCGTCTTAGTGCGCATCGTGGACGAGGCCGGACTCGTCCTGCCAGCCGGCCACGTCGGGGAGATTACCGTGCGCGGCCCGAACGTCATGCGCGGGTACCTGGGCAACGACGCGGCCACGGCCGAGACGATAAGGGACGGCTGGCTGTTCACCGGCGACATGGGTTACAGGGACGAGGAAGGCTATATCTTCATAGCCGACAGGAAGAAGGACCTTATCATCGTGCACGGGATGAACGTGTACCCGAGGGAGGTCGAGGAGGTCATATACCAGCACCCGGCGGTGAAGGACGCGGCGGTCATAGGCGTATGCGAGCCCGGGCACGGCGAGGCGCCCAAGGCCTTCGTCACGCTGCGAGACGGTGCGTCCGCGACAGACAGGGACATACGGAACTTCGTCAAGGCCCGGCTCGCCCCTTACAAGGTGCCGAGGCAAGTGGAGGTAGTGGAATCGCTCCCGACCTCGCCGACCGGGAAGATACTCAAGAAGGAGCTGAGGCGGCTTGTCGCGGCTGCCGCCGACGCGGGGCACTGCGAGGCTGGCGAATAAGGGCGAACGCTCTTATTCCGGCATCTATATAGAGCAAAGTCACTGGGCCCCGTGTCAAGCACGGGGTGACACCTTTAAGTCTGTCATTCCCGTGAAAGCGGGAATCCATTGAAAACTTCAACGTCAAAATGGACCCCCGTTTTCACGGGGGTGACAGGAAGGGCCGACACGCGGGTCGGCCCCTACATAAAATCTTATTCCTGGATTCCCGCCGGAGTTTACCCCGGTATGCCTAAAGCCGGGGCGGGAATGACAGGCTATTGTTTGTCGCCCCGTGCTTGACACGGGGTCCAGGAAGTTTCACTTTCTCTGGATTCCCGCCGGAGCCTGCCCTGAGCAACGCCGAAGTGGTCGAGGCGGCAAAACAATAGAAGGGCGGGCACAGAGGCCCGCCCCTCAAAGTCGCTGGGTTCCCGCTTTCGCGGGAATGACGCAAGATGGCTACTCCTCAGTCACGTCCTCCTCCTTAAACGACCTCACGAACGCGCCAGCGACCCTCGGGTCGAACTGGAAGCCGGAGAGCCCCCTTATCTCCTCGAAGGCCTCGTCGAAGCCCTTCGCGGGCTTGTAGCTCTGCTTGCTAGTCATGACGTCGAACGCCTCCGCGAGCGCGACTATCCTGCCGCCGAGCGAGATCTCCTCGCCGGAAAGTCCCGCGGGGTAGCCTCCCCCGTCCGGCCTCTCGTGGTGGTCCCGTATTATCACGGCGACGTCCTTCCACTGTGCGATGTTCTTCACCATCTCGCTCCCGACGACCGGGTGCAGCTTGTATTTTTGGAGGTCCTCGTACTCCTGCCGGCCGAACTTCAGCATCCCGACGTCGTGCAGAAGCGCGCCGAAGTATACCTTCCTGACCTCGTCGTCGTCAAGGCCAAGCTCCTTGGCGAGCTTCACGGAGTACTTGGCGACCCTGCGCGAATGGCCCTTCTTCTCCGGCATGTAGTTCTCGAGCGCGGTCAGGACTATGTCCATGACGTGCACGAAGTCGCTCTTCATCTTCTCCTGCGTCTTGTTCCTGTATATCGACGCCGAGGCGTGGTCCGCGAGCGCGACCAGCACCTGCTTGTCCTGCTCGTCGTAGCCGTCGCCGGACAGCTTGTTAAGGACGACGATAACGCCCAGGTTGTACCCGGCGAACCGCAGCGGCACGCAGAGCATGGACTTGGTCTGGAACCCGCTCTTCTTGTCGAACTGCTTGGCGAAACGCGGGTCGCCCTGGACGTCGTTGATGATAATCGGCCTGCCCTCCTTCGCCGCCCAGCCGGTGATGCCCTCGCCGAGCTTCAGCGCCCTGCCCTTCAGGAACTCCGCGGCGGGCCCCTCGACATACTCGAACCGGAGGTCGCCCGCGTCGTCGTAAAGCAGCAGGGAACTCGCCTCGGAGTCCAGTATCTCCTTCGCGGAGCGCGCGACCGAGTCCACGAGGATGTCCACGTAACCGGCCTCCTCGAACCGCTTGGTCACGAGCAGCAGGCTGTCCATCCGCCTGTTCATCCCGGAGAGCGAGTTTACGGACTCCCTGGCCGACTTGGTTATCAGCGCCAGCCCGAGTATGGAGAGCACCACTGCGAACGTTATCACCGCCGAGATACCGAGCGCCATGACCTCCTTGCCGTTTGCAGTGAACATCGGGTAGATGTACACCATGTACAGGTAGCCCAGCACGAGCAGCGGCACCACATAGATTGCGAGGAGCGCGAACCTCAGCCTCTCCATCGCGGCCGCTACCTTCCTGGCAATCCCGTCCTTGCGCGCAGTGCCGGTCTCGACAACGTTCTCCATGACCTGGTCCATGTCCATCCCCCTAATTTCGCAGGTGTTATCAATAACATGCTTTTGCAATATATAGTCTAAGGCTACCATTTTTTGTTCTCACTGTCCAGTCTAGGGCGGACTAACCTCTTGTATTGGGCGGACGTTTCTGGTATCATACGCTGTGCATAAGCTGCAACCCGGCCCAGGCGGCGGGAATACCATATAAAAGGAGACCGAAAAAAGTGATAAGGACCGAAAAAGAGATAATGGACAAGATTGAGAACAGCCTGGAGGCGCTCAAGGACTTCGCCAAGAAGGAGCACGTCGAGCCGGAGGAGTTCTTCGTCGTCGCGCGCCAGGCTACGTTCCTCACCGCGCTGTACTGGGTGCTGGGCGAGAACGTGCCCAAGGAAGTCACCGCGCTCGCGGTGCCGATCGCGCAGAAGATGAGCGAGGCCCAGGCGGCCGATGCCGCAGCGAAGGCCGCCGCTTCCGCCGAGCCGTCGCCGAACAAGGAGTTCGGGGCGAAGTAGGTTTTTGCTATTGGGTTTGCTGGAATGATGCGGTGGAGGCCGGGTGGCCTCCACCGGTTTGTTTTTCAGGTGTACAACCGGGCCTACATTACGACACTGATGCCCTTTCTGTGTATCACCTTCAGTAGAGCAAGGGCCGCGCCCGCCGGGCGCTTTACTCCGCGTTCAAGCTGCGATACGTAGCCTGGAGACACGTTGAGGTAATGGGCGAATACGGCCTGGCTCATGTGTGCCTCTTCCCGCATCGACCGGATATCCTCCGCCTTCAACGGCTCCTCCACTACCCTTTCCTTTTCGCCGAGATGACGCAGGGTTATCTTCTCATGGGCCGCGTGGTCAAGGATGCCCGCGGCCTTCATGTCTTGCGCCGTATCGAGCAGCGCCTGAGTCAACCGGCTGGTTTTGGTTTTTATTGCCGTCATGGCCGTACCTCTTTCAGAATGCCTTCCTTGATTGCATGTTCGATCTGCCGCTCTTCCGCCTCAAGCCATGCCGCTCCAATCTCGCGGAGCGTTTCAAGTTCCGCCTCCTCAATGTTATCCCGTTCGCTCTTTGAGAAGCCGTAAAGAAACACGGCCCGGTCTCCTGAGCGGTAGGCGACGAGCACCCGAAAACCGCCCGAGCGTCCTTGTCCTGTCCGCGCTACCCGCTGCTTGATTATCCCGCCTCCAAGATCGGCGTCCAGTAGACCGCGCTCCGCGCGATGGATGGCATCGTGCAGGCTATTGCCGTCGATGTTTTCGCGGCGCGCGTACCGCATGAACCATTTCGTCCCGAATAGTCTCACGATGTCTCCTGATACTATGAACTATAGCACAATGGACTATAAATATCAACTGGATTTCGCGCGGGTGGAAAAACGACGGGGGAGGCCGGATGGCCTCCCCCGTTTTTGTTGGGTTACTTCTACTTATGTTCTTGCTGTCTAAGAGGTATTTTCTTCTTTATGTTAAGTGCTCGACGGCTATTGACGTACAGAGATTCAATGATGTTCTCGACAATATCAATCAAGGAAACAACATCTTTCATCGAGGGCTTGTAATTCCTATGTATCGCCGCATGGCCTGCATCGAGAACGGGTTCTAATATTTCTTTCTGCGTCTTCGAGATGAAGCCACGCCTTTCGAACTCATCCAGATTGTTTTTAAATGTTCCTTTGTCGCCTATTTTGTCTATCATTACTTGCTCGATGAGCGACCTTACCCCCATTACAGCAAGCCTGCTCGAATTATTTTGTAGCGCTATATAGATTTCTGTAATGAGTTCACCAACAAAGGAATGTTTTAATGATAAAAAGAGGAATTCAGAAAGCCATCGTGGCTTTTCCCTATATGTTGCAGGAGGGAAGTAGATGGTACTAGTTAGGGGTGAGCCATTTATATCCGTTTCTTCCGAACACCATGAATCATGCTTGAGTGCAATGTTCTCGCATCCACAGCATTTGATCATCGAATATGTATAGCCACCATATATTGTAAATTGACCATCTTCATAAGCCTCGCTCCAGTCGGTTTTCTCTTTGTGAAGCACTTCATGACGACGCGTACCACAGCATTTATTGCAATGTGCCTTAATTATGTCCATTACGAGATCCTTTAGAAAATAATATCATCGATAATACAATCGGTTCTCTCTCGTTTAGTGTGGGTACGAGAAGCTCATAACAGTTATTTACAGCATGGTTCCGGGAACTTAAGCTTTCCAGCAACGAGGTAAATGATCGTCCTGTAGTAGTCGAAGGATTTGAAGCCGTAAGCCCGTTTCAT
>JACRHJ010000034.1 GCA_016212105.1 Nitrospirota bacterium | reverse complement strand
TCCGGCGACTAAATATGCATATAGCTTCGACCAAAACAAAGTCACTGGATTCCCGCTTTCGCGGGAATGACGGTAGTATTGTGTCTCCCCGTGCTTGACACGGGGTCCAGGAAGTTCGCATATTTATCCACCGTGTTAATAGCATGATTTGCATATAATGCTGCCGGATAAATATTATATTCGTCGCCGGTACTTCATAACGCCCCCCAGCCCCCTCTTATCTTAAGAGGGGGAGTCAGAGGATGCGGCCAATATATTGAGGCACGGGCTCGAATGGCCAACAAAAAGGGGCCCCGCTATTAGCGAGGCCCCTCGGGCTTTCATGGCTGGGGGACAGGGATTCGAACCCCAGTAGACAGATCCAGAGACTGCCGTCCTACCACTAGACGATCCCCCAATGACAAGCGGTATTATTACCAGATTACGGGGTGGATGTCAAGAGTTTTTAGGCCTCCGCTACGCAGGCGTAATGGAAGCCACCGCCCTCTTCAGCCTGTCCAGGCTCTTCTCCCTGCCCAGTATCTCCAGGACGTCGTATATGCCGGGGCTCACTACCCCGCCCGTCAGGGCGACGCGCACAGGCTGGGCGACCTTGCCCATCTTGAGGCCGGTCTCCTCCATAACCTTGTGGAACGCCTCTTCGAGCGGCTCGTGCGTGAACACTATCATGAACTCAAGAAGCTCGATAAGCCTCTGAAGCACCGGATTTGTCTCGGCGGTCAGGAACTTTTCCGCCGACTTGGGGTCCATCTCCGGCTCCACGAAGAAGTAGCGAGATGCCTCGATTATCTCCACGAGCGTGGAGCATTTCTCCCGCTGGACGAGGACGACCTTCTCGACATAGTCCTGCCCGGCGGCCCAGCCCTCCTGTGCGACGAACGGCATGAGCAGCCCGGCGATCTCCCCGGCCGGCTTGTTGTTTATGTAGTGGTGGTTTATCCATTTGAGCTTGTCCGGGTTGAAGACCGCCGCGGACGACGACACGGTGTCGAGCGAGAAATGCTCGACCATCTCCTGCATCGAGAATATCTCCTGGTCCCCGTGCGACCAGCCGAGCCGGACGAGGTAGTTCACCATAGACTCCGGCAGGTAGCCCATCTCCTTGTACTGCATTATGGAGGTCGCGCCGTGCCTCTTGGACAGCCTCGCCTTGTCCGGCCCGAGTATCATCGAGAGGTGCCCGAACTCCGGCGTCTTGTACCCGAGCGCCTCGTATATCTGTATCTGGCGCGGCGTGTTGTTTAAGTGGTCGTCGCCCCGGAGGACGTGGGTCATGCCCATCGTCGCGTCGTCCACGACGACCGCGAAGTTGTAGGTCGGCCAGCCGTCGGTGCGCATGATGATGAGGTCGTCCATGACGGAGTTGTCGAACGTGACCGTCCCCTTTATCAGGTCGTTTACGACCGTCTTGCCCTCCTCCACGGCGCGGAAGCGGATGACCCCCTCGGTCAGGCCCAGGTCGCGGCAGCGGCCGTCGTACTTGGGCGGCCTGCCTTCGGCCATCGCGGCCTTCCTCCTCTCATCGAGCTCCTCCGGCGTGCATTTGCAGCGGTACGCGCGTCCGTTCGCCAGCAGCCTGTCGATATGCTCCTTGTAGATGTCGAGCCGCTGCGTCTGGAAGTACGGCCCGTGCGGGCCTTCCTTGCCCGGCCCCTCGTCGTAGTCCATGCCGCACCAGTCCATGCCCTGTATTATCGCGTTCATGGACTCGTCGGTGGAGCGCGCCTGGTCGGTGTCCTCGATGCGCAGTATGAACGTGCCGCCGTGGCGGCGGGCATACAGCCAGTTGAAAAGCGCGGTCCTGACGCCGCCTATGTGCAGGTAACCCGTCGGCGACGGGGCGAAGCGGACGCGTACGTTGTCCATTTATAAGACCTCCGGTGTGGATAATATTGCAACAATTCCTGGCCCCCGTGTCAGACACGGGGCGGTAAGAATAAAATTGTCATTCCCGCGAAAGCGGGAATCCATTTAATGCGCAATGACAAAATGGCCCCCCCGTTTTCACGGGGGTGACAATCTGGGCCGACACACGGGTCGCCCCTGTCTTGTCTGTCTTTGCGAGGAGCCGAAGGCGACGCGGCAATCTCCTCCATTGAATATAGCCATCGAGGAGATTGCTTCGCTTCGCTCGCAAAGACAAGCAGGGCATCAATTGCGTTTTGTGGCCTTGCCTTCCACGCGAACATTGGATTATAATAGAAAACAGGCCCGATATAAAGGGTTATTTGGAAAAATTATTCCCGGAACCAGTTTGGTCTTGACTTTGGGCCGCCTTTATGGAAAAATACTGGACTTCTGAGATGCTGAGAGGGCCTATAGCTCAGTTGGTAGAGCTCCCGGCTCATAACCGGATTGTCCCAGGTTCGAATCCTGGTGGGCCCACCACTCCCTCTACTGCGAGGGGAAAAAGGCTGGGAATGATGAACCCGCATTACCATTGTTTTTCAAAGGCATACAAAATAACTGAGCCGTGGGCGGGATGCCCGAAAACCACAAACGGCTCCGCGAGAAAGTTCGAGAGATAGACTGCACCCGTAAACCGGGTGCATTTTTTTTGCCCGTGCGGCTTTATTGGCCGGCGGGTATCCTGATGTCGCAACGCACCGATGCGTTTGACTTGTCGTTGACGGAGACTGCTGGATGACGACGCTGGCAGACATAATCGCCGTAATCGAAACACTGGCCCCGCCCGCGCTCGCGGCCGAATGGGACAACTCCGGCCTTCAGGTCGGGGACCCATCCACGGAGGTAGACAGGGTCATGGTCGCGCTCGACCCGTTGCCTGAGATCGTATCCGGTGCGGCCGGGCTCGGCGCGGGCCTGTTGGTCTCGCACCACCCGCTCTTTTTCAGGCCGCTCGGGAGCCTCGACCTGGACAAGGGCGTCGGCGCGACGGTTGGCGCGGCGATAAAGTCAGGCGTCGCCATATACAGCGCCCACACGAGCCTCGACAGGATACCGGAGGGCGTCAGCTACGCGCTGGCCAAGCCGCTGGGCCTCAGGAAGGCCGGGCCGCTGAACCAGGCGGCCGGGTGGCCGGCTGGCTACGGCTACGGCCGTATCGGCGACCTTCCGGGCCGGCTTTCCGTGGCCGGTGTCGCGGCCAAGCTCAAGGCCGCGTTCGGACTGAAGGGGGTACGTCTGATAGGCGACCCGCGCGTCATGGCCGGCCGGGTCGCGGTCTGCGGAGGGAGCGGGGCAGATTTCATCGGCGAGGCCGCGTCCGCAGGGGCGGACATCTACATTACGGGTGACGTCAAGTACCACGACGCGCTGAAGGCGCTGGAACTCGGTATTGCCGTCCTCGACGTCGGGCATTTCGGCTCCGAAATGCCGGTGGTCCCGCACCTCGCTGGCATGCTCAAGAAGGCGTTCGGGAAAAAGGGCTGGGACGTCGAGATACTGGTGAGCAAGGGCCAGGCAGAGCCCTGGTCGCAGCTGTAACTTTGCCCGTCATTCCCGCGAACGCGGGAATCCAGTGACTTTGTTGTTGGCTGTATTATTATGATGAAGGAAAATGCAACAGGAGGAACCGTGCTGGAAGACATCAGGATATTGATTGAGGTGCAGGAAGTCGACAGGCAGATACACAAGATAGAGAAGGACAAGGAGCGCCTCCCGAGGCTGGTCGCCATAGCAGGCGAAGACCTCCGTTCCGCGGAGGCCATTACGGCGGACGCCAGGGCCGCCGCCGAGTCCGCCAACAAGTCGAAGCGCGACGCCGAGATGGAGCTCTCCACCGAGACCGACCGGCTCGGCAAGCTCAAGGACCGCTCCTCCGAGATAAAGAACAACAAGGAGTACTTCGCGCACCTCAAGGAGATCGAGGAGTGCCAGAAGAAGATTACCCGCCTCGAGGAGTCGTCCCTCGAACTTATGGAGCGTGTCGAGAAGGCTGACGCGGACCTGAAGGAGAAGGCGGATGCGTTTGCCGCCGAGACCGCGAAGTTCGAGGAGAACAAGGCCCGCATCGAGGAGAAGTTCGTATCCGGAGACGTGCAGCTGAGAGAGCTGACCGCGAGGCGCGCCGAGATCGTCGCCTCCGTTTCAAAGGAGATACTCGACTACTACAACTACCTCCTCAAGATGTTCCCGGACTCCGCCGTCGCGGAGGCCGCGAACGGCTCCTGCACAGGCTGCCGGATGATCATCCCTCCGCAGGCCTTCAACAACGTGCGCAAGGGCGAGGCGCTCGTCAAGTGCCACAACTGCCGCAGGATACTTTACTTCAAGGAATCGTGAAAAAGTCAGAGATACTGACAAGCCTCGCCAGGGGGATGGACATCGACACCCTGCTCCACGAGTACCACGGGCTCGGCAGGGACGGCCTATCGAGGCTCCTGACGGAGGCCGCGGCCGCGCTCGGGCCGGTGGATGTCGAGCCTGCAAGGCCCGCTCCGCACAAGGCCCCAGCGAAGGCGGCCAGCAGGAAACTGATACTCCATACCGACGGGGCATCACGGGGCAACCCCGGCGAGTCCGGGCTCGGCGTCTTCATGGAGGACGAAAACGGCCAGGTGGTCGGCAAGCTCGCGCGTTACCTGGGCAGCACTACCAACAACCAGGCGGAGTACTCCGCGCTTATCGAGGGCCTGAAGAAGGCCATCGAGATGGGCGCTAAGGAGGTCGAGGTCTACGCCGACTCCGAGCTTATGGTCAAGCAGATGAACGGCCTGTACAAGGTCAAGGACGCGGGGTTGCAAATACGCCACGCCGAGGCCCGGATTCTTGTGGCGAAGCTCGGCCGTGTCGTGATAAAATACATACCGAGGGCGATGAACAAGGAAGCCGACGCCCTCGCCAACGAGGCGATTGATAAACGCATAAAATAATCACAGAGGGGGTAGCCGCCGGCAGGGCGGAGCCCGCTTCCGACGGCGAAGGGGCGAAAGCCCCTTCTCATAAAATTCCCAAGGCCGTCCGGGCGGCCGCTGTCCCGCGACTTCTCTTCCTCTTACCCTCTCCCCTCGCGGGAGAGGGGCGGGGGTGAGGGGGACGGGGTAGAGGAAAGTCCGAACTCCGCAGGGCAGGGTGCTGGATAACGTCCAGGGGGGGCAACCCCACGGAAAGTGCCACAGAAAACAAACCGCCGCGCTGATTTCTCTTCCTTGTTCCCTCTCCCCTCGCGGGAGAGGGGCGGGGGCGAGGGGGATGCGGGGTAAGGGTGAAACGGCGAGGTAAGAGCTCACCGCCCCGGTGGCGACATTCGGGGGCATGGCAAACCCCACCCGGAGCAAGACCAAATAGGGGGACGATTGAGGGCGGCCCGCCCGAGGTCCCCGGGTCAGGTCGCACGAGGCGCCGGGTAACCGGCGTCCCAGAGGAATGGTCGCCGTCCGGCTCCTGCGAGGGGGTTGGATACAGAATTCGGCTTACAGGGCGGCTTTGGGAGTTGTTTTACCACACACCGATAAATTCTATCCCGCCATCGTTCATGAACGCGGTGACCACCTCAAGGTCGGCCGCGTCCACACGCACGGCGAGGCCGCAGTCCGAGCTTATATCGCGCGGCTTCGTGACTATCTTGTACGCTATCCCCGCCTTCTTCAAGGCGCGTTCGGCCTTGAACGTCAGGTAGGTCGTCTTGAAGACGATAATCTTGAAATCGTCAGGCATAAAGTCCCGCCCTTTTGTAAAAGGGCGGCCCGAAAACTTTTGTTAGGTGGCGGCCGCCGGCCGATGGCCGGCTCATCACTCGCCAGTTACAGGTACTGTATCTTCAGCACGCCCTGCTCGTGCCTGGGTATTATCTTCTGGAGCATCTCGACGAGCCCCCTCCCCATGCCGGTAATAAGCTCCGGGCCGAGGTAGCTGGCCGCGGCCGGGTCGAACATCACCGTGAGCTTCGACGGGAAGTCCTCCTCGGCGCGCCAGTAAAGCACCAGCATCGGGACGTTAGGCAGAGGCCGAAGCTCCACCGCATAGTCCGCGTCATAGCCGTCCACATGCCGCCCGCCGAATAGTCCCAACAGCTCGAACAGGACGTCCGTGTGCTCGTCCGCGATTACCCGCAGCGGCTCCTCGAACCTCTTCCTGAAATAACCGGCGGTCGTCCGGCCGCCCGCAAGCTCCTCGAACGGCACCCACCTGCCCTCCGGCTTTTTAGGGTCCGGCGTGGATGCATACGTCAGCATCAGCCACTGTATCCAGTTGTTGACGTGCAGCTCCGACGTGACGGCCCCGTTATCGTCCACGACGAACTCCTTGCAGAGTATGTTTACCGAGAGGCCTGTGCCTTCCTTGTACACCGCGCCGAGGCCCGGCGCGGCTGCCCGCAGGTCGGTACGGCGCACCTTGTCCCTGAGCGCCTCAATGGACGCAGCGAATCCCTGCCCCGCCTGCGCGCCCGCGGTCTGCCCGGTTATCATGTCCGCGTCTTGGGGACGCAGGCGCGTACAGCCGTGCGCGTCTTTCGCGCCCGTCGCCACCGCCTGCGCGAACGCCATGCACGATGCAAGGCCGCATTCGCCGCAGTTGGACTTGTCGGTCAGCTTGTATATTTCGATAAGAGTCAAGGGATACCGCTCGCCCCAACCGATCTCCCGCGAGGAGAGGGGATTTTGTGTAGGGGCCGTACCAAGCGAAGCGTGTGTCGGCCCTGGTTGTTTATTTCGGTGTCATTCTGAGCCCTTCGGCTACGCTCAGGATAAACTCCGCGAAGAATCTGCCTGTATGTGATTGTTTGTAGGGGCGCAATTCATTGCGCCCGCACCAATTTGAAGTGCATGGGCCGACACACGGGTCGGACCCTACATAAAAGCAGATTCCTCGCTCCGCTCGGAATGACAACCGGTGGGCGTAGCCCACCCGTCAAGACATTATCTCGCGCCCCGCGCAATCTCCGCCACAGCCTCGACTGCCTTGTCGATGTCTTCCGCCGTATTGAAATACCCCGGGCTCATCCGCACCGCGCCTGTGGGGTAGCTCCCCATCGTCTTGTGCGCGTCCGGGGCGCAGTGTATGCCGACCCGCACCGCGATGCCGAACTCCGAGTCGAGCCGGTCGCCAACCGACGCGGGGTCCATGCCCTCGACGTTGCCAATAATATTAAATGACACGACCGATGCCCGCGCCCAGGGGTCGTCCACGCCGTAAAGTTTCATGCCGGGGACTCCGGCAAGCCCTTCCATCAGGCGCTTGCAGAGTGCGACCTCGTGCGAGCGGATCCTTGCTATGCCCTCGGACACGATGAACTCGCAGCCCGCGCCGAGGCCCGCTATCCCGGGCGTGTTGAGAGTCCCCGCCTCGTACCTGTCCGGCAGGAAGTCAGGCATGGTGTCCATGTCGGAGCGGCTGCCCGTCCCGCCGTAGAGTATGGGCTTCAGCCTTACTGACGGCGCGATGTACAGGAAGCCGGTGCCCTGCGGCCCGTACAGGCATTTGTGGCCTGGGCAGGCGAGCAGGTCTAAACCCAGGCCCTCCACGTCTATGTTCACGCTGCCGGCGGTCTGGGCCGCGTCGAGGAGGACGGGTACGTTACGGGCGTGCGCGGCCTCTATTATCTCGCCTATAGGCGTAATCGTGCCGATGACGTTCGAGGCATGCGTAACCGCGACGAGCGTGGTATTGGTCTTGATCGCGGCTTTTATGGAGAAAGGGTCCGTGACCCCCTTGGGGGAGGGCTGGACCTTGTCCACCTCCGCGCCCAACTGCGCGAGGAACTTGAGCGGCCTTGTGACGGAGTTGTGCTCCATCGCCGTCGTCACGCAGTGCTCGCCGGGTTTTAGCAGCCCCTTGATGGCGAGGTTCAATGCCGCCGTGGCGTTCGGTGTGAATATAATCCTGTCCGGATGTTTTATGTTGAAGAGCCGGGCGACGGACTCGCGCGCCTCGAAGATGGCCCTGTCCGCCTCGACCGCCATCTGGTGACCCGCGCGGCCCGGGTTTGCCGAGGCGTGCCGGAGCACGTCGTCCACGCGCCGGTAAACGGCCTCTGGCTTGGGGTGCGACGTCGCCGCGTTGTCGAGGTATATCATGGTGTGGTTTGTTCCAAATTGTAGGGGCCGACCGTCGTGTCGGCCCTTATTGTCTGTCATTCTGAGCCCTTCGGCTGCGCTCAGGATAAACTCCGCGAAGGATCCGCCTGTATACAATTCTTGTAGGGGCGCAGTTCACTGCGCCCGCACCTTAAATGCTTGTCGCCCCGTGCTTGACACGGGGTCCAGGAATTACGAACTTCCTGGATTCCCGCTTTCGCGGGAATGACGGACAAAGGCTGAGATTGCCGCGTCGCGGAGCCTGCCCTGAGCGCAATCGAATGCGCTCCTCGCAATGACACCGAAAGTCAGTCCCTGACCCGCATCACAATACCCAGTATCAGCACAAACGCGAGCCCAAGAAGCGTCGCAACCTCGCCCGCGTTCGTCGGCCCGAGGTTGGAGCTGGTCAACCCCCAGCTCTGGACAAGCGCGCCGCCCGCGACCATGCCGAGCACCGCCGCGCCCGCGTCGGTGCTCCCCTGCCCGGCGAGTATCAACTGCCGGAACGGGCAGCCGCCGATAAGTATCGAAGTAAGCCCGACCAGCGCCATGCCCGCGAAGCTCCAGCCGTATGAGAGGTGCGAACCCGGCTGCCCCTCGACGCCGGGTGCAAACTGCCCGAGCATCAGGCTGACCAGGAACGCGAAAGCTATCATCGAGATTACGCCGGAGAGAAGCCCCTTGTCCCCGGATACCATGAAGTTCCCGATGCCGCCGGTGACGCAGAAACGCGACCGCTGTGCGAGGTAGCCCGCGAGGAGCCCGACACCGAGCGATATGAGTATCGGCGCCCTCTGCGCCGCCGGACCCTTGTCGCTGATGTAAAGGAACTCCGGCCTGATGATGAGCAGGCCGAGCAGTCCGGCCATCAGTAAAGGTATCACGAGGCCGTTGAAGCGCGGCATCGAGACCGAGTCGCCCAGGTAGAACCCGCGCCTCAGGAACACGTATCCGAGCCATATGCCAAAGACAAGGCCGCCGACGCCCGCGAGCGCCGTGAGGTCCCCCGCTGAAACCCTAAGGCTCATCTTGATGGGGCAGCCGAGGAATACCGAGCAGCCGACAATGAGGAGCGCGCCCGCCATGAAGCGTATCAGGGGCGACGAGCCGCCCTCCGAGCGGAACTCGCGCGCAAGGAACGCCGCCGCCGTCCCGCCCAGCACGAACCCGGCCAGCTCCGGGCGTATGTACTGCATCCGGGCGTTACCGTGCAGCCCCATAGCCCCTGCCAGGTTCTCCATAAAACAGGAGACGCAGATACCGGAGTTGCGCGGGTTCCCCATGTAGGCGAGCCACATGCCGAGCCCGCCGATTACCGCGCCGGCAAGGATTACGGTCAGGATTTCTTTGTGTTGCTTCAGGTACTGCAAAAACACCCCCGAACTTCTAAGAGCGCCCTCACCCCCCAGCCCCTCTCCCGGAAGGAGAGGGGAGTAACAGGGTATTCCCGCATCGCGGGAATGATTGATCTGTAGGGCGGGCACTGCCCGCCATGCCTTTATGTCGGGCCAACCCGTGCGGCGGCCCTGGCTTCGACTTTACGGTGTCATTCTGAGCGAAGCGAAGAATCTGCCTGTATATTAATTGCTTGGCCTCAACATCACCCGCGAAACGCGGGACTCCTCGCAATGACAACCTTCGGCGCGCCGAGGGCGTCGCGCCCTACAAAAGATGACAACCTTATATCAATACCTGACAGTTTCCCGCCACTATTCACACCCGCCCGCAAGCATCCGGTCGAGGTAGTACGCGTCCTTCAGCGCGGCCTTCGCGGCGGCATCCTCCGGAGCCTTTTCGAGCGCGACCTTCGCCTCGGACATCCCGTCCTTCACGACCGCCTTGATGCGCTTCCCGATGAACTTCCCGGACTTCTTGTCCACGTAGTCCGGCTCTATCGTAAGCGCCAGCCGGAACTCCTTCATCGAGGCCGGGTAGTCGAGCATGCGCGCATACGCCTGGCCGAGGAGCGAGTGCGCCTCCGCCTCCGCCGGGAACTTTTCCGCGATACCGGCAAGAGACTTTACCGCCTCCTCCGGCTGGCCAGACTCGATTAACTGCTTGGCAGTGGCGTATAATGTTGATGCATCGGGGGGTGTCGCGGCCTCGGAGCGGACCTTCGCGGATACCGCGCCGGTCGCGTGGGTATCGCCCCCGGAGGTCCCGAGGATGGCCGCCGCGGCCACGAGCATGAGCGCGGCGAATATGTTGAAGGCGTCGAACCTGTCGAGATTCATAATACTGCTCAAGTTCAGCAACAGTCCCGCCTTTTTGTAAAAAGGCGGCCCAAAAACTTTTGCGAGGTAACGGCTTTGGATGAATAGCACGTTTCCCCGATAACCGTCATTCCCGCGAAAGCGGGAATCCAGGGGGTGCTCTTATGTAGGGGCGGGTCCCCGTGCCCGCCCTGTTTTACCGGTGTTATTACCTCATTCTTCCCACGCCCCTTTGCCTGTATCTGATCCCCTCTCCTTGCGGGAGAGAGCCTGCCCTGAGCGAAGCCGAAGGGGGTTGGGGTGAGGGGCCTCCATCAGAACTTCTGGTAAGGCGGCATGTTGCAGCGCCTGGCCATCTCGCGCACCGGGTCGTACTCGGAGTCCTTCACATCCGCTATGCCGTCGAGCATCGCGGCCTTCAGGACCTTTACCCGCTCGCCGTCGTACTCGACCGTGTCTTCGGGCTTCAAAGACAACAGCGCGTCTTTAACCTGCTTCGCGAGCGCGTCGTCCACGCCCTCCGTGACGCTGAAGGTGCAGTATGGTATGGGCTCGGACTCGGCTATTATCCTGAAATCCTCAGGGTCGATGCGCCCGTCCTTCGACATCAGTTCGAAGTCGAGCATCGGGACCGAGGCCGCGTCGTATGCGCCGAACAGGAGCGAGTATATCACCTTGTCGTGCTTGAACGAGCCCTTGGGGATCGTGTAGAATGCCAGACCCTCCTCCGGGTCGAAGCCGTCCTTCAGCATCATGTCGTACTGCGAAAGATACCCGGTCGGCGCGAGCATCGGGCCGAATACCATCCGCTTGTCCTTCAGATCCTTTAAGGTCTTGATGGGGCTGTCCTTGAGGACGACTATCGCACCGTTCGACTTGTACCCGTGCCTGCCCTTTATGTCCGCGCCCAGGACCTCGACGCCGTAGTTCTTGTTCAGTATGACGTAGAGGAGCGAGTTGGTGTGCGTGAACTCGACCTGCCCGTCCCTTACCGCCTGCTCGACGTCCACGGTGTCTATCGTCACGGCCTCGAACCTCCGGCCGAGCTTGCCGGACAGCCATTCCGTCAGAGGACGGAACCGGGCCTCGGTCTCCTCTTTGCTGTTGCATATCATGAAGCCTATCCTGACCGGTTTTGTGTCCGTCGCGGCCGGCTGGTCAACTTTTTTATTGCATCCCGACAATAACGCATATATAATGAGCGCGCTTAGAATTAAGCGGAACATCCCTTTACTGAACAACTGGTTCACCTCTCCTTTGATGTATGTACTTAAGGCTCATTGCGGTTGACCGGGCGCCGTGCGCACGCGTATATTGTAGTAGAGCAATAAACATGCCATCGCCCGTTATTTTCTAAAGTATTTGCATTTTAGCACAGTATCAGGTCAAACAAAAGCATTTTTTGGGACTCTCGACCTGCCCCGGCGCAGCCCGTTTTCTTGGGACAAAAAAGGGATAACTGGGGCATGTCTGCCCCATTTTTAACTACCCCAAGTAAAGTCCGGTTTTTCGGGGCATACGGGCAATGTGTGAGGCACGAAAGTCCCAGCGGGCCTCGCGGTAGGGCGGGCGGCGCGTTAATACAGCGCTGACAAATACCTATATTCTGCTTGGGTTTACACGTGATTAAAAAATACATCCGGTATATGCCCCGGATGGCAGCCCTTTTGCAATAATATAACCTTGTTCTACTATAAGATGCATCACGGCTTTCGTCATGATATGTGAATGTTACGATACAGCATTTGCCATCTTTATCATAAGGGGAGGTGATAAAGTAAGGCGGTTGAGGGGCCTCAGGGCCGGACAGGACGGCATGTCAAACATCATAATCGTACGACAGGAGGTTTATTAGATGAATTTGCCTTTGATGGTATCTGGTCTTCTGGTCGGTTTCATGTTCGGCTTCGTGCTGCAGCACGGCCGCTTCTGCATGAACACCGCCTTCAGGGAGGTCCTTCTCTCCCGCGACTTCACCGTCTTCCGCGCGTACATCCTCGCGCTCATGGTACTCATAATCGGGGCGAACGCCCTTGACACCATGGAAATAATCCACCTCAGGCCCGCGCCGTTCACATGGGTCGCCAACATCCTCGGCGGCTACATCTTCGGCATGGCCATGGTCATCGGCGGCGGCTGCGCCTCCGGCACGATGTACAGGATCGGCGAGGGCATGATCGGTTCCTGGTTCGCGGCCATCGGCTTTATGCTGACCGCGTCCGCGACTCTCTCCGGCTTCCTGAAGCCTGTCGCCGACTTCTTCTGGTTCGGCCCCGGCTACGACGCCTCCGACCCGGCCACCGCGAAGTTCATGTACTACCCGATGAACACCGAGACCGGCGAGCCCATCCCGGTCACCATATACAACATCTTCGGCGTCAACCGCTGGATGGTCATCGTCCTCATCGTGGTACCCGCGATAATCTTCATCAGCAAGGGCCGCTTCAAGAAGCCCGAGAGCCAGAAGGGCTTCATCTGGTGGAGCACCGGCATCATGATAGGCCTCATCGGCATAGCAGCCTTCTACTCCTCCGAGATATGGGGCGGCATCCCGTACGCGAGGGGCCTGTCCTTCTCCGGCCCGCTGGACGAGCTGGCCGCGTGGTTCACCAGCTCGCATACCGCGCACGAGTTCCAGGCTATCGCAATGGAGGAGGAGATCGACCTGAGCGGGAAGCTCGCCAAGGTCGGCACCGCCACATGGAGCATGTTCATGCTGGCCGGCCTCGTGCTCGGCTCGCTCACCTCGGCCATAGGGAGCAAGGAGTTCGGCTGGCGCTCCCCCAAGGCCCAGACGCTCGCCACCCAGTTCGGCGGCGGACTCCTGATGGGCTTCTCCGGCACGCTGGCCGGCGGCTGCAACGTCGGACACGGCTTCACCGGCATGGCGACGCTCGCGCTCGGCAGCCTTCTGAGCCTCATATTCATCATACTCGGCTGCTGGACGATGGTCTACTTCCTGTTCATCAGGGAATAAGCGATGGGATTATCCGGCGGGGGGCAAAATGCCCCCTGTCTGCTGAGATATATAGGTAAAACATCCAATCCGGAGGAGGTGGTACGGCAGGCATCATAACTCATGGAAGCAACAGGGAGCTTACCGGGGAATTGTCCCCATGTGCGGGCTGCGGGGTATAGGCGATGCCGGCGGCCCGGACAGATGTCGTGAACATACGGGAGGAGAAAAAAATGAAGAAGCAGGGCTTTTACGCATCTGTAGTAACGATGGCCGCCTCGGCCGTGTTGTGTGCCGGCGTTGCTGTTTCGGCCGCGGGCGAGATGCCCAAGCTCAAGGGCACCGCTTACATCGCGGGCCACGGCGGCCACCTGGCCGTCCTGAACCTCGCCTCCGGCGACCTCGACAGGATCGTAGTCACCGGCGCGGGCGGCGAGATCGCCGGCCAGATAGCCGGCCTCACCCTCGACCCGAGCGCGAAGGAAGCGGGCGGCGGCACCCACGGCCAGGCGCTCGTGGGCAGGAACCTCTACGTCGGCCTCCTGAACGGCAAGATGATGAAGTACAACCTCGACACCGCGGAGCTGAAGGACCTCGGCCAGGTCGGCAAGAAGTTCTGCGGCACCGTGATGGGCCCGGGCGGCAACCTATACTGCGAGGACATGGCTGACGGCCACGTCTACGTCTTCGACCCGTCCAAGGACAAGGCCGCCGACTCCATACCGGTCGGCATGGCCGTCTGCGGAATAGGCTTCGACAAGGGCGACAAGCACGCGTTCGTCTCCGACATGGTCCAGGGCAAGGTCTTCGTCCTCGACTGGTCCACCAAGAAGGTCATAAAGGACATACCGGGTGTCGGCACCTTCATCCACCAGGGCCGCATGAACCCCGCCAAGACCGAGTTCTGGGTAACGGCCGCCAACGAGTTCACCGTCGAGGCCACCGGCCCCGTGCCTAATTCCGTCGCCGGCAAGGGCAAGGCCGAGGTTGTAATAATCGACGTCGAGAAGCAGGAGATCAAGTCCAGGATAGACCTGACCGAGGACGGCGCGTTCTCGCACGACCTCGCGTTCACCCCGGATGGCAAGTACGCGCTCGTCACCTGCCGCACCTATGCCAACGACTCCGTCATGCTGACCATCGACACAGCGTCGCACGAAGTCCTCGGCGAGACCTCGCTCTGCCTGGCCTGCCACGAGGCGGCCGGTATCCAGGTCACGATCGACCAGGGCTCCCCGCTTCTCTGCGGCATCGAGGTCGACTGGGCGAAGTAGTCTTATGCCTGAGTAATACGGTTAAGCGAGGCCTTCCGGGCCGGTACGGCCCGGAAGGCCTTTTTAATCTGGACAGGCCATCTTATGTTGTGTAAAATATTAGGAATGGGTTCTATGTTTAAATATTTCAGAAACAGCCTTATGGCAGGCTTTATCCTGGCCGCCTCGGTGACGGTCGCCGCGGCCCAGGCGGGGCGTCCCGCGCCCGTGGACCCGCCGGCGGAGTGCTACTGCGAAGAGTGCGGCATGTACGTCAAGGGCGACGGTGTAAAGTTCGCCTCCGAGATGATCATGAAGACGGGCAAACCGGCCTTCTTCTGCGACCTGGGCGACCTGTTCCTGCACTACGAGGTATCGAAGAAGAGGGCGGACATCGCCGCGATATACGTCAAGGACTACAATACCGGGGCCTGGACGGACGGGAAGACGGCGTGGTACCTCACCGGCTCGAAGGTGAAGACCCCGATGCGATACGGCATACTCGCTTTCAAGGACAAGTCGGCGGCCGCGGCGTTCATGAAGAAGGGCGGCGGCAAAGATATCCTCTCGTTCGACGAGGTATTGGCTTCTAAGGTTTATAGAAGATAAGCTGTTAACTATTAAAAGTTCTTGGGCCGCCTTCTTACAAGAAGGCGGGACTTTAAGGGTGCCATAATGTCCGGCAGAAAAAAGACTGTCAATATCATCGTGGCGATTGAGGCCTCGCTCGCGCTACTCGTCGTCCTCGTGCCGAGGTTTGTCTTCCCGGTCTGCGAGGCCCCGATGCACTGTTATTACAGCTACATGGCGGAGATTGGCACGGCGGCGGTAATCATAGCGGCCTCGGCCGCCTCTGTCGCGGCAAAGGGCCTTGAGGCCCCGCGCATGCTGTCCGTCCCGGCGTTTGTCGCGGGCGTTTTCGTCATACTCTACCCGTCGTACCTGATAGGCATCTGCGGCAGCCCGCAGATGGCCTGCCACTACGGCACGATGCCGGTCTGGAACCTGCTCGGCGGGGGCATCCTGCTCCTGTCGGCGGCGGTGTTCTTCATGGCCAGGGAGGAATCCGTTTGAAGAAACTGGGCCTGTTCTACCTCGCCGTCAGGAACATACGCAGGAAGCTGTTCCGGACGGTCTCGATAATGATGTCGGTCGCGGTCGTGGCGGGCACGCTGTTCTCGGCCACGATGGTCATATACAGCGTCAAGAGGAGCATAGCGGTCGGCACCGAGCGGCTCGGCGCGGACATACTCGTCGTGCCGGCCGACGCCGAGACGAAGGCGCGCGGCGTGCTCGTCTCCGGCGAGCCGAGCACCTTCTACATGGACCGCTCTGTGCTTGACAAGGTCAAGGCGGTCGAGGGCGTCGCCCAGGTGTCCCCGCAGGTGTTCATCGAGTCGTCTTCGTTTTCCTGCTGCTACGTCGGGAACGCCATGCTGGTCGGGTTCGACCCGCAGACCGACTTCTCGGTCAAGTCATGGCTGGCGGACTTCTCCATCAAGGAGTTCGGCCCGGACGACATCATAGCGGGCCGCGGCATACCCACGATGGTCGGCAGGACGCTCAAGTTCTACGGACACGACTTCAACGTCGTCGGAGTCCTTGCCCAGACCGGGATGACCTTCCTCGACAGCTCCGCCTTCATCAGGATGGACGCGGCCTACAGGATGGCCGAGGAGTCGGCGAAGAAGGCGGTGAAGCCTATTACCGTAACCCCGGACCAGATATCAGCGGTGCTCGTAAAGGTAGCCCCGGACTACACGCCGCAGAGGGTCGCGGTGAAGATAAACTACGCCGTGGACGGGGTCAAGTCCATACCCTCCGACGAGGTCATAGCGACAGTAAAGGACCAGCTCTCCAAGCTCCTGACGTACCTCCTTACCATAGGCGGCATCGTCTGGGTCATGGCTCTCCTCCTCATCGCGGTCGTGTTCTCGATGATTGTCAACGAGCGGCAGAGGGAGATTGGCCTCTTCCGGGCGATGGGCGCGAAGAAGGGATTTATGTTCAAGCTGCTTGTCACCGAGGCGGCGCTCCTCACCACCGCCGGCGGCGTGGTCGGCGTGGCGCTCGGCGGTATCATGGTGTTCAGCTTCAAGAACCTGATAACGACACAGCTCAAGGTCCCGTACCTCTGGCCGTCTACCGCGTTCATCGTGGAACTGCTCGCCGGATGCATACTCGTTTCGCTCGTGACCGGCGTCCTGGCGGTACTCTACCCGGCCGCGCTGTCGGCGAGGATGGAGCCCTATAACGCGATAAGGAAGGGCGAATAGCCGTCCGGCGGACGGTCACCATGCTTGCGCGGTTGAATACACGGGCCGGCACACGGGTCTGCCCCAACGCGAAAGCAAGAGGGCAGGCACGGGGACCTGCCCCTACATAAAATCTGCTTACTGGATTCCCGCCGGAGTTTACCCCGGTATGCATAAAGCCGGGGCGGGAATGACGGATAACGGCTGAGATTGCCGCGTCGTCCCGCAAGGCGCGGGACTCCTCGCAATGACAACCAATTTAAAGGGAACCTTTATGATAGACATTGCGGGTCTCACGAAGACCTACATGGACGGCGACCAGAAGATAACTGCCGTGGACAACGTCACGCTTTCGGTCGCGCAGGGCGAGTTCGTGAGCATTATAGGCCACTCGGGCAGCGGCAAGACCACCCTGCTGTCTCTCGCGGGCGGGCTTACAAAGCCAGACTCCGGCCGCGTGGTCATCGACCAGACGGACATCTGGTCGCTCCCGGACGACGCGCTGTCCGAGTTCCGGAACAAGAACGTCAACTTCATATTCCAGTTCGCGTCCCTCGTGCCCACGCTCACGGTCTTCGAGAACGTGATGCTGCCGTCGGCGTTCGGCTCCTGCTGCGAGGGTCTCGACGAGTACGCGAAGTCTCTCATAGAGATGGTGGGCCTCGCGGACAAGATGAAGAGCTACCCGAGCAGGCTCTCTGGCGGGCAGCAGAGGCGCGTCGCCATCGCGCGCGCCTTCGTCAACTCGCCCAAGGTAATCCTCGCGGACGAGCCGACCGGCGACCTGGACGAGGCCACCGAGGCCGAGATTCTCGACATATTCAGGAAGAAGAACGCGGACGGCGTGACCTTCCTCATCGTCACGCACAACCAGTCCCTCGCCAGCGCGGCGAGGAAGCGTTACGCGATGACCGGCGGCATCCTCAAGGAACTGTAACAGATTACTCTTGCTGTCGCCCCGTGCTCGACACGGGGTCCAGGAAGTTTGTGTTAATAATACGCTTTAAATAGGGCAAAGTCACTGGGCCCCGTGTCAAGCACGGGGTGACACCTAAATGCTTGTCATTCCCGCGAACGCGGGAATCCAGCGGCTTTGACCAGGAGACCAGCTTGCTTAACAGGCGCGCGCACAGGGCAGCCATCTGCCTCATAATGCTCCTCCTCTTCGGCCCCGCGGCACTGACGGGCGGGCACGCTGCATTCAGGCAGAAGGCTTCCGCCGCAAGGGGAGGCACGCCCCGTCTCGTCTCCGTAAACGTCTGCGGCCACGCCGGGACGGCGGTATCCCCTGCCAGCCTCGACGTGGCCGCCATCCCCCATATCGACATTCCATACTGTTTTCCCGACATATCCGCCCTCCCGGCGGAACCGGCGCTGGCCGTCGCCTCGGCCTTCGCCGGGGATACCGAGAAACCTCCGAAAGCCTGACCCGCCGTCCGGCGGGTACCTCAACATAGCCTTGTCTGCGCCCAGAAGCGAAAAAAGGTCGCTGCGTCCCCGTTTTCACGCGGTAGCCGTCGTTCCCGCGAAAGCGGGAATCCAGCGACTTTGGCCTGCATTACCGGATTGACGCCCGATTTATCAGGCGCGGCGGCGGTATGCCACGCCCAGCGGGAAGGCCGCCGCAGTCTGGATTTTATGCACAACTTTCATACAAGGAGAACCCTTCATATGCAGACCAAGTTATACGCAGTAATTCTTTCCGCCCTGCTCCTCGTCCCGTCCGCCTCTTCCGCGGGCGGCTTCTGCTGCCAGATGCCGACCGGCGTCGGCACGACCGGCTCCGGCAACACGAGCCTCAGGCTCGACTACGCGGTCTCGCACATGGAGCGCATAATCAGCGGCAGCGCCGAGAAGGACATAGACGAGGTAAAGTCCGACCCGCGCTTCCGGAAGATGAACGGCGTCGTGCCGGACGTCATGGACATGGAACGGTTCACCGTCTCGGCCGCCTACTCCCCTATGGACAGGGTCACGGTAAACCTTGCTATCCCTTACGTCAAGAACAACATGGTGATGTCGATGTTCATGGGCGGCATGTGGAGGACAGGGACGATGGACACCGTCAGCGGCCTCGGCGACGTGGTGCTCTCCGGCAACTACATGATATACAGGGACAGGGACGTCATGCCCGCCAGGGCGATAACAGTGGGCGCGGGCGTCAAGATGCCGACCGGGGAGTCCACGGTCACGTCGTCCGGGACTAAGAACCGAGTCCACGCCCACATGCAGCCCGGCTCCGGCTCGTGGGACCCCGTCTTCTCCGCAACCTACATGAACATGATAAACAGCGACTTCCTCCTGACCGCAGACGCCAACTACCAGATAGGCATGCCGGGCAGCCTGAACTACGAGTTCGGCGACACCGCCTCGCTCAACACGAGCCTCAGCTACAACGCGCTCGACTGGATGAACGTCTCGCTCGGGCTTAACTACTTCCACGCAGAGCAGAACGACGACCCGGACAACAAGTACAACGGCAACGACTCGAAGAGGCTGACTGACTACTCCGGCTACACCGGCGAGGACAGCATATGGTTATCACCCGGCGTACAGTTCCTGCCGTTTAACAACTGGACGGTGGACGTGAAGGTGCAGTGCCCGCTCTACACCCACACGCCCGACATCTCGCAGATGACCGACTACCGCGTCATCGCCGGTATCTCTGCCGGCTGGTAGAACTCACGCGGCGGGCGCGGCCTCCCGCGCCCGCCGCGTGCATAACATGCCTTAATTGGCCGCATCCTTTAACTCCCCCTCTTAAGCTAAGAGGGGGGCGGGGGGCGTTATGAAGCGCCGCATGGCTATCGTTGGTTGCGGAAGTACCGGAGGTCTTATGAAAAGGTTCATGCTCGGGATGCTGCTCGTAGCGGCGATGGCCGTCCCCTCCCACGCGCTTGAGCGATGCGACAACTGCCGGATGAAGGTGCACGACGAATCGAAGGTCAAGGTCGTCGTGACCATGAAGGACGGGGGCCAGCACGCCGTGTGCGGCCTGTACTGCGCCAGCATGGAGCTTGAGCGCGAGGGCGCCGGGGTCGCGTCCGTGACGACGGTGGACTACGTTACAGGCGAGGTCTTGACCGCGTCCGATGCGGCCTGGGTTGAGGGGAGCGACGCGAAGGCGGTGATGAGCGACGTATCCCGCATAGCCTTCAAGGACAAATCCGCCGCCGAGGCATTCGTAAAGGAGCACGGCGGCAGGGTAATAACCTACGACGAGGCGCTGGCTGGCTCGGTCAGTGAGTGGAAGAGGTAGGCAGGACGACACGGACGCTCGTCCCGCCCTCCGGGCGGTTCGTTATCTCAACGGCCCCGCCGTGCAGTTCGGTGATGGCCTTGACTATAGTCAGTCCGAGCCCGGTCCCCTGCGACCGGCCGGGAGCGTCCGCGCGGTAGTAACGCTCCGTCACGTGCGGCAGGTCGTCCTCCGGGATGCCCGGCCCCTCGTCCGCGACCTCCAGGTATACCTTGAACGGGTCCTCCCGCAGGGTCCCGGTCCTGACCCAGACGTTCGTCCCGTGCCCGCTGTACTTTATCGCGTTCGCTATGATGTTGGATATGACCCGCCCGTACTGTTTCTCGTCGAGCCTTACCGCCGGCAACCCGTCTCCCGTGTCCACGTGAAGAGTGATGCCCTTTTCCATGGCGAGCGCGCTGAACTGTCCGGCATGCAGCCTGGCCAGACCGCCGAGAGACGCTTCGGCCACCGACAGCTTCATCTTCCCGGCCTCTATCGTGGACAGCGTAAGGAAGTCGTCGAGGAGCTTGACGGACACTTCCGCCGAGCGTTTGATGTGGGATAGCATCTCGCGCATTTCCGTATCGTGGCCGGGCGTGGAGTCGAGCAGAAGGTCGGTGTAGGAATGGATGATGGTCAGGGGCGACCGCAGGTCGTGCGAGAGCATCGAAAGCCGGTCCTTCTTCTGCTTCTCGGTCTCCTTGACGTCGGTCAGGTCGCGCTGCAGCACGAGGCATTCGGAAAACGAGCCGGACTCGTCCTTGAGCGGCGTCGCGCTGACCTCGAGGTACCTGCGCGGGCCGAACCCGTGCCCACCTGAAGTCCGGAGCACCTGCCTGTGCTCGCCTTCCTCGAAGGCCGTAACGGCCGGGCAGTCCGCGCACGGGTAGCAGTCGTCCTCGACCGCGTTGTGGCACTTGACGCCCTGCCACTCGCCGATAGCCTTCTTAGACGCCTCGTTCTGGTATGTGATTGTCAGGTCCCTGCCGATAATCATGGCGGGGTCGGGCAGGCTGGACAAGAGCGCGACGAGCTTTTTCATAACGCCTCCTGGATTATGGGAGTCAGGCGTCTTACTTAAGCCGAAATACATATTAAGACTACTTAATGCTCCAAAGTGCTGTAATTTTATTATGCAACAAGCGTGCCAAACTTAACAGCTTGTTATTGCAGGATAATATTTCGACCTACTCCTTTTTCTTGCGCGCTACTACGCATGCGGAATGCCGGTACGTTCATGGAATGCGCAGATTTTTGTGCGATGGAGTTTAAAACCAGGCGGCCCCGGCCTCGATGGCGGAGCGTTCGATGACGACGGAGTCCCCGTCGAGGGTATGCTCTATCCTTATCGGGACGCAGTTTCCCTTGCCCTGTTCGAGTTCCTCGATGCGGAACGGCGTGTCGCAGAAGATGCAGACGACGCAGTCCTCCTCCTGACGGTAGCCGCGTTTGTGAGGGTAGCAGGTGATGCAGGCGTCAAAGGCGGTCTTTATGTCGCCCTGGGGGGAGCGGGCGACGAAGAAGACCACGTCCTTCCCGCCGGTCTCGTATCTGAAGAACCTTACCTCGTTCCTGCCGATGCCGGAAGCGTCTATGCGGAATACCCCGCCCTCTGGCATGACCGGCGCGCCCTTGTCCCTGGCTTTCGCGCATGACGCGACAGACGCCATCACGAGCGCAAGGAGCGCGGCCAGGGCACACGCATATATACGGTTGGTTATCATGTCCAGTAGATACCCGTTGACTCGCGGCCTTCGACAGTGTTATTATATTAGTCGATAACCCACCTTAAATCAAGGGTTTTTGTGTCCAAATACTTGAACATCGGGGCTCTTGGCGATTTAATGGCGAGGCCGATAGTGCTAGCCTTTTTCATCGTCCAGTTCGTAGTCCTGGTCGCCCTCGCCGCGTCCTGGCATAACCGCGAGACCTCCGACGGCTGCCTCTACTGCCACGCCGACAAGGCCCGGATGGAGGCGGACGGATACCCCCAGTTCTTCATGACACGCGAGCAGGTGGAAAAGGAGTCCCGGATGCCCGGCGTGACATGCCGGGACTGCCACCTGGGCGACGGCAGGAGCCGCGACAAGGACAAGGCCCACGCCGGGATGCTGAAGATGCTGGTCATAGACCAGAATGCCACGCCCATGCCGAGGAAGGGTGTCCTGGACAGCATCGCTCCCACCGGCGATAACCGCATGTACGCGCACTTTCCCAAGGTTATCGAGGACGGCGAGCTATACCCCAACCCGGACGTTTTCACAGTCCTCTGGCACGACCGCGACCCCGTGACGCTCGGTTACGACCCTGAGATTGCGAAGAAGACATGCGGGAAGTCCGGATGCCACCCCGACGAGACCGGCCAGTGGGCGAAGACCATCATGGGCGGAAACGTCCGGCAGCGCTCGATGCGCCACTGGACGGACACGCACGGCCCGAACAACTGCGGCCCGTCCTGGGCCGACCTGCCACCCGAGGCCGGCGCGTCCGCGGGCTTCTCCGATGCAAATTACAATATCATCAAGGGCCAGCTTTCCTGCCCGTCCACATACGAGAACGCGAAGGACAGGCAGCGTTTCTGCAACCTCTGCCACGGCGGCTGCATGGACTGCCACTTCGACCCGAATGCAAAGACCGGCATACACACCTTCACGCGGCGCGTGCCGTCCACCAACTGCAACGGAGGCGGGCGCGGCACCGGGATGTGCCACGCTGGAACGCAGGAGCGGCGACGCGGCGACACATACCTGGGCAATGAGTTCTCCCAGCCGGCGGGCATGCCGCCTGACGTCCACGTAAAGGCCGGCCTCGAATGCGTTGACTGCCACGAGACAGGAGCTTCGGGCATGGGTGACATACAGCGTGCGGTCGACTGCGGCGGCTGCCACTACTCCGCCACTCTCGCTCACGAGAAAGGCGTCCACAAAAAGCTCCGCTGCACCGCATGCCACACCGCAAGCCTCGGCGGATACCAGATGACCGTATGGGGCAAGGGGCATATCGCGGGCAAACCGTCGCCCTTCAAGAAGTACAGCCTGTACTACGGCGTCATGGAGCGGCCCATCATCATAAAGGACCAGGACGGGTTCTACACGCCGTACAAGGTATGGCCGAACATGGCGACGAACATGAAGGACGAAGTGGCGAGGAAGGACGGCGTCACCTTCCGCTGGCCGGACGGAGAGACCCGTGACGCCTACGCGATGCTCGGGACGTTCTCCGGGCTCCCCGGCGCGAACAAGGCGCTCGGCTGGCTGCAACTCGAAGCGGTCGGGCACGGGCCGGCAAAGGCTCGCACATGCGGCTCCTGTCATGACTCCACCGCGCAGAAGGCGCATGCCACATGGGAGTACCTGAACTACGCGGGCGCGGAGCCTTTCACCGGGGAGCAGGACGTCGAGGCGGACGAGGGAGGCCTCCGGGTCGTGAATATCCGGCCGACTTCGGAGATAAACCTGATTGGCGACGCGGAGCCGTGGGACTTCGCCGCCTGGCTGTACATGGGAGACTTCTTCCGGGTCAAAGGAGACTTCTCCATCCCCAAGGCGGACGCGGGCAAATACCGCGCATACGTTGCAAGCGAGGCCGCGTTCCGGAGTGAGGCCGCGCGGGTCGAGGCCCGCCTCGCATCGCTTGATAAGACAGGCAAGGATTATGAGCCGCTTGCGCGGAAGCTCAGGAAGGTCCGCGATGTCGGGGAGCACGACCCGGCGGCGGGGATTGCGGAGATAAGGAAGGCGGGGCTGTAAAGGATTTTGAATTTATGTAGGGGCGGGTCCCCGTGCCCGCCCTTGTTTGTCCGTCATTCCCGCGAAGGCGGGAATCCAGGAATTATAAATGCAAGAGGGCGGGCACGGGGACCCGCCCCTACATTGAAAAGAAACAAGGGCCGACACGATGGTCGGCCCCTACAGTAATCGTATACAAGCAGATTCTTCGCTTCGCTCAGAATGACACCCTATGCACTACCTCTTCAACGCCCTTGCCCCGATGTCCTTCCTGTAATGCATCCCGTCGAAGTGTATCTTCGTTATCGCGGCGTACGCGCGGCTGATGGCCTCGGCGACGTCCTGGCCTATGGCCGTGACGCCGAGGACGCGTCCGCCGTTGGTCACGACCGCGTCCTTCCTGTCGGCCGTCCCTGCATGGAAGACGAACGTGTTCTCCATCGCGGCCGCCTCCTCCAGCCCGGTGATTGGGAAGCCCTTCTCGTATGAACCGGGGTAGCCCTTCGCCGCAGCGACTATGCAGACCGACGCGTCGTTCTTCCAGCGCACCATCTCGGGCTTCAGCGTCCCGTCCGAGACCGCGAGCATTATGTCGAGTATGTCGCTGTCGAGCCGCATCAGTATCGGCTGGGCCTCCGGGTCGCCGAACCTGACGTTGAACTCCAGCACCTTGGGGCCGGACTCCGTCATCATGATGCCCGCATACAGGACGCCCTTGTACGGCATCCGCTCCTGCTTCATGCCGCGCACCGTCGGGAGCATGACCTCGCGCATGATGCGCTCCTCCATCTCCGGTGTCACGACCGGGGCGGGCGAGTACGCGCCCATGCCGCCGGTGTTCGGCCCCTTGTCGTTGTCGAAGACGCGCTTGTGGTCCTGCGAGGACGCCATAGGCACGACCGTCTCGCCGTCCGAGAAGGCCATGAACGAGGCCTCCTCGCCGATGAGGCATTCCTCTATCACGACACGGTCGCCGGCCGCGCCGAACGCCCGCTTCCGCATGATTATGTCGAGCGCCTCGACCGCCTCCTCGACCGTGGTGCAGACGAAGACGCCCTTGCCGGCGGCGAGCCCGTCCGCCTTGATGATTATCGGCGCGCCCTTCATCCGGACGTACTTCTCCGCCTCTATGGGCGAGAAGAAGACCTTGTACTCGGCCGACGGGATGTTGTACCGGCGCATCAGCTCCTTGGCGAAGACCTTGGAGCCCTCTAACTGGGCCGCAGCCTTGCTGACGCCGAATACGCGCTTGCCCTCTTTCTCGAAGAGGTCCACGATGCCGAGCGTGAGCGGGGCCTCCGGGCCGACGACTGTCAGGTCGATGCCCTCGAACCGGGCGAAGTTCAGGAGTTCCTCGACCTTGTCCGCCTTGATGTTGACGCACTCGGCCATCTTGCCGATGCCCGCGTTGCCGGGCGCGCAGAATATCTTCCTGACCTTCTTGCTCTGCGTGAGCTTCCAGACCAGGGCGTGTTCGCGGCCTCCGCCGCCGACTACCAGGACTTTCATTTATTTCCTCCGTGAAGGTGTTATACGCTAGTTTCCTTCGGTATGATCATAATACACGCCGCCGTCCAGGCATCTTTCACCTCTACATATAGATTATAGCTTAGCTCGACATGACATGATTCACCGAAGAACTTTATTGACTCGGTTTCGATTTTGTCCAATATTGTTCTAATCCTATTATCACTTTTCCCTCTCTCTCCATCATTTCTTGAAATATAAAAAGCCAGCGCTCCAAACTGCATTGTTGTGTTGTCTGTTTTATCGCGACGAAGCAATCCCTTTATTCTTTCCAAATCAGGTCTAATTTTTTCAAATGAATAAACTCTGTGCTTAACTTCAATGACCACTTTGGGATATATATTTTCTTCAGAGTCCGGTAAACCATATATAAGTATATCTATGCGCCCTTCAGGCCTTATTAATTTAGATAGACGGCCTTTTCCATGTGCGCCAGAGTCTTGAGCTGCTTCACGAGTATTGTTTTCAAGAAATATATCTAATGGAATAGACCTCTTTACCGAGCGTGCGATACTTGTTGTAATAAAATATTCAGGAGCCCACTCGAGCCATTCGCCACCAGACAGGTGCAAATAGTCCTGATGGGCATCTGCGATTCCTCGCAAAATACTTAACTTTACATCTTCCTGGTTAATTAAGTCCGACATGTGCATCCCCCTTTACGTCCTCGCCCGCTCACTTCCCCCCAGCCCGAAACCCAACCACCTTCTTCTTGCCCTTCTCTACCGGCTCCATCAGTTCGTTAATCGCCTTGAAGACGGCCGAGAACTGCGAGTCGTACTTCTTCTCAAGCGCGTGAATCTTCCGCACAAGGTCCGCATGCGACGCGAGCAACTGCCGGAGCTTCACGAACGCGCGCACGACCTGCACGCTCGCATCTACCGCGACCGGGCTGTTCAAGACACTCGCGAGCATGACCGCGCCGTGCTCGGTGAAGACGTAGGGAGCGGTGCGTCGCTTGGTCAAACTTGCGGTCGCAATTTGCGACTGCAAACGGTTGAACTCTTCCCGGTTCAACTGAAACATGAAGTCTTCAGGAAAACGGTCAAGGTTTCGTTTAACCTGCTGGTTGAGTACCTTCGTAGATACGTTGTATACCTCTGCCAAGTCGGAATCCAACATGACTCGCTTACCTCGTATAGCATATATCGAATGTTCGATTCGCTCCGCTGGTATAACGCTGGACTCCATTTAGCCTCCGCAACCGTAATTTGCGGTCACAATTTGTGACCACAAACACGTAACTATCTGATATGGCAATAGATTTGCGGTCACAATTTGCAACCGCAAATCCCCTGAAAAGCTGTATATTGCCAACTTGAAATCACAATCTGTGATCTCAAGTCCATAACCCATCAAGATGATTAGGAGTTTGAGGTCACAAATTGCAACCTCATACAGCCCTGCAAAATCAACAAGTTACAAACATGAAGTCGCAAATTGCGACCTCAAGCTCGCAACCCATTGAAATAATTGGCAATTGAGGTCACAATTTGTGATCTCAAACAACCCTTGATAATCAATGTGTTACGTGTTTTGCGGTCGCAATTTGCGACCTCAAACGCCCCCCCACATCCCCCTTTACTTCAAGGCCCCCCCATGCTATCATATTTCCATGAAAAAGAAGAGCCTTATCGAAACCAACCCGTACCTCAAAGACCCCAAGGCGCTGCAAGAGGCTATCACCAGGCACGCAGTATCCTCGTTCGCCATAGAGGGTATACACGTCCGCCAGGCAACCGCCGCACCCGCGAAACCGGCAACCAGGTTGGCAACCGTCAGCAAGAAGCCTTGAGCGCCGTGTCTATCACAAGCTCAAATATCCTCTCCATCGGTTTGTAATCCCTGTCCAGCCCTACCCGCACGGCTGCGAAGTATTCTTCCTTCTTTTTCCCTCTTATGCATGAGAAGTCCAAGAGCGGCAAACCCGCCTGAGTTCCCATCAAAACTGAGAGCAGCCTCGCAAGCCGTCCGTTGCCTTCCCGGAACGGATGGATCAACAGAAGCTCGACATGTACCTCGGCCAGCGCCTCGATGACCCTCGGCATGTCCTTGAACGCGCACGGCGTATGCCGACTCAGCGGCCCCTTCTCGAACTCGGCCATGAGCAGCGGTATCTGCCCTGAGGCGGCAAAGAAGAAGCCGCCCTTGCTCACGTTCACCTGCCGGTACTCGCCCGACCATTCGTAGATGCCACCCAGCCATAGGCGGTGCATCTTCTGGATGTCAGATGCAGTGAAGCGGTGCTCCGGCCCATACGACTTCAACAGGGAAACGATAGCGGCGTTATACGCATTGTATTCCGCCGCGTCCATCTCCCGCTTGCGGGTAATGCCGAGCCTGTTCCTGAGCACGCGTCCACGGGAGCCCGGCTCGGACCGGGCCTCGGCAAGGCCTGACGTGTCGTATCGCCCGCCGGTTTTCATGCCCAGTGCCTACTCCACTCCCTCTTCCCCGCCGACGAGTATCGTGTCCTTCAGGAAGAACATGCTGCTGTTCCAGCACCAGGTCTCCTGCACCACGCCCTGCTCATCGTCGGTGTGCTGGGTGGTCAGGCAGCCGTCCCCAAGCGCGTTGACGATGCCGGTCGAGCTCTCTGACGTGGACGCAAGTATGTCGCCGTCGACATCGAGCCGCTCGACCCTGCCGCCGGGGTATATCGTGTAGAGGTAGACCTCGCGGAGGTTGCAGCCGGAATACCCGGTTACGTTGAAGTCAACGTTGCCGTCGGAGTTGTAGTCCGCGAACCTCAGTTCGAAGGCAGGCAGCCAGAAGAACTCGACATGGAGCGGTTCCGGGTTGTCGCGGAGGAGCTTCTTGTTGTCCGTGATGCGGACATGGAACTCGCCCTCCCACTTCTCGCCCTTGCCGCACCAGTCCGTATCGTCCACGTACCGCCTTCCGGACGCGAGGTATATGTCCACCCTCTCCAGCTCGCCGTCTCCGTCGATGTCGTAGTGCGACGACGATACAATATCTCCTCTGGCGTCGACGCCCTCGTCCTCCGCGTATGCGGGGATGGCAAGGCACAAGAGCAGCAACACGGCAATGAATATTTTCATCTTTGATGTTTCCCGCACAGAAGTTTTTGGGCCGCCTTTTTTACAAAAAGGCGGGACTTTGCCTCTCGGCTTTTAGTGCCTGAAATGCCTCATCCCGGTGAACACCATCGCTATGCCGTACTCGTTCGCGGCGGCGATGACCTCCGGGTCCTTGAGCGAGCCGCCCGGCTCGATTATCGCCGTGACGCCGTGCTTCGCGCACTCGTCTATGCCGTCCCGGAAGGGGAAGAAGGCGTCGGACGCGAGGCATGCGCCCTTGGTCGGGAAGTTGGACTTCAATGCGCCGAGGCGGGTGCTGTCCACGCGGGACATCTGGCCCGCGCCGATGCCTATGACGTGCGTCCCGTATGAGTAGATTATCGCGTTCGACTTGACGTGCTTCGCCACCTTCCATGCGAAGGCGAGGCCCTTGTACTCCTCCGCCGTCGGCTTGCGCTTGGTCACCACCTTGAGCTTTTTGATGTCGCCAATCATGCCGAGGTCGCGCTCCTGAATTATCATGCCGCCGACGACGCGCTTCATGTCGAAGCCGGACGCCGTACCGTGCATCGCAGAGCCGATGTCGAGGAGGCGTATGTTGTCCTTCTTCTTGAACAGCTCAAGCGCCTTCCTGTCGAAGCCCGGGGCGATGACGACCTCGACGAACGTGGAGGTTATCTCCTTCGCGGTAGCCGCGTCCACCTTGCGGTTGAACGCGAGGACGCCGCCGAAGGCGGAGACCGGGTCGATCTCCCTCGCACGTACATATGCGTCCACAATCCTGTCCGCCGTCGCCACGCCGCAGGGGTTGTTGTGCTTTATGATGACCGAGACCGGCTCGGTGAACTCCTTGGCGAGTTCGAGGGCCGAGTTCGCGTCAAGGTAGTTGTTGAACGACATCGCCTTGCCCTGGAGCTGGCATGACGTGACGACGGACGGCTCGGTGACGACCGGCTCCCTGTAGAACGCGCCCCTCTGGTGCGGGTTCTCCCCGTAGCGGAGGTCCTGCACCTTGATGAGCGGCAGCGAGGTGAATATCGGGAACGGGCTGTCCGCCTTGCCCTGCTCCGAGAAGTGCGCGGGCACGGCCTCCGGGTACGGGCGTGACTTGGTCGTCTTCATCTCCGACTTGTGGAAGAACGGGTACTCGGTATCTATCGCGCCCGCGGCCTTGAAGAATGACGATATCATCGTGTCGTACTTCGCTGTGTGCTCGTATGCCTTCGCCGCGAGACGGAAGCGGGTCCTGGGCGATACCGCGCCGTCCTTCAATTCCTTCGCCACGGCGTCGTAGTCCGCCGGGTCCACGATGACGACCACGTCCATGAAGTTCTTGGAGGCGGAGCGTATCATCGCCGGGCCGCCGATGTCTATGTTCTCGATGGCGTCCTCGAAGCCGCAGCCGTCCTTCTTTATCGTCGCCTCGAACGGGTAGAGGTTGACGACGACCATGTCTATGGCCTCGATGCCGTGCTCCTTCATCTGGGCGACGTGCGACTTGTCGCCGCGGCGGCCCAGCAGCCCGCCGTGCACCTTGGGGTGCAGCGTCTTTACCCGGCCGTCGAGCATCTCCGGGAATCCGGTGAACTCGGACACGTCCTTGACGGCGACCTTCGCGTCGCGCATCGCCTTGGCGGTGCCGCCTGTCGAGAGTATCTCGACGCCCATCTTCGCGAGCTTACTGGCGAAATCTATTACGCCCGTCTTGTCCGAGACGCTTATGAGCGCCCTCTTTACCTTTGCCATTTTATAATGCCTCCTGTGTATGGGTGATAATCTGCTTGTCATTTGTAGGGCGCGACGCCCTCGGCGCGCCGGGTTGCATTATGGGGCAGGCTGTGCGAAGAATCCGCCTGTATCTAAAATCGTATGGGCGCGATTAATCGCGCCCGCATCGTCAAGTCTTTATAACACAGCCGCGAGCGGATTGTCACTTCAAGGCGGATATGCTTCTCTGGCGGACGCCGATGATGGTCAGGCCGACCATCTCGCCTGTATCTTCGTTGTACCTGATGACAACGCCATCGCCCACGTCCACGCCGAGGGCGTTGCCGGGTTCGCCGACGCTTATGTACAGAACGTCCGCCTCCCCGTCATAATCCCAGCTCAGGTTTTCATTCCTTTCGAGTATCTTCAACGCTTCCATACTACCCTCCTTGAAGCCGACGGCCTGCGAGTGAAATATGCGGTAAGCACAAAACCGTCGTCGACGTCCGTCTCTTTATATATTACCACCATCCACTTAGAACCCAAAACGGTTTCCTCGTGATATCCGAGGGCGATCAGCGCGCCGTAATCGCCCTCCTGGACCATGTCCGGGTGCGCCAGCGTGTCCAGTACCGTATCCTTCCACCCGTCCATCTCGGGGTGGTTCCGGACTATGTGCGCCCAGCGCTCCTGCGTCAGGCGGATGGGCACTCCGTTTACCGACGGGACTATTATCATATAGCTACCTGCCGCCCTCCGGCCCCACCAGCGACAGCGTGTAGTTACCCTCGCCGAGGTACTTCTGGGCGACGCGGCGCAGGTCCTCCGGCGTAACCCTCCGGATGTTCTCGACGTACATGCCTGGGTCGTCCTCGCCGTGCACCGTGGCCCAGTAGCCGAGCCCGTAGGCCTGGCCCTCGGCGGTCTCGTTGTCGAGCAGGTAGCCGGCCTCGATGGAGTCCACGGCGCGCGCAAGCTCGGCGTCCGTGACGTACTCGTCCTTCAGCTTGTTCACCTGGCGCAGGACCTCGGAGGTCACGCGGCGCAGGTCGTCCGCCTTGAGGTGCGCGGTAAGGACGAACAGGCCCGGCTCCCGGAGCGGGAACAGCTCGGCCTCGACGTCGAACGCGGCGCCCATCCTCTCCCGGAGCTCCTGGTAGAGCCGCGAGCCCTTGCCCTGCCCCAGTATCGCGCGCAGCACCTCGGCCGCGTACATGTCCGGGTCGGACGCGGAGCAGATGTGCCAGCCCATCGCCATGTACGTCAGGCTGTACGGCCCCTCGGCGGACTTCGTGCGGGTGTGCGCCTGGAAGGCCTCCGGCCTTGCGCGGGGCGGGGTGTACTCCTGCATGGCTATCGCGCCGAACGTCTTCTCGGCAGCGGCCCTGACCTCGGCCGTGTCCACGTCGCCAACCACCACTATGACCATGTTCGACGGGACGTATGTCTCACTGTAGTATCCCGAGACGTCGTCCCTCGTGAACCCGGCCACGTCTCTCTCCGTACCGGTTACAGGGTTCCTGTACTGGTTCGTGACGTAGGCCGCTCCAAACAGGTTGTCGATGACCAGCGTGTCCGGCTCTCTCTCCCTCTGGGCAATCTCGAGCTGGACCACCTTCTTCTGCCTCCCGACGTCCTCGGGCTTGAACAGGGGGTAGGCCGCGAGGTCGTACAGGATGTCGAGGCCGCGCTGCCAGCCGGGGCCGGGGAGCGTCACGCCGATGTAGCTGAAGTCCCGCCCGGTATGCCCGGACAGCCGCCCGCCCATGGACTCCAGGTAATGCTCCATCCTGCCCTTGGGCAGGTGGAGCGAGCCGGTGAAAAGCATGTGCTCGACAAAGTGCGAGATACCCGGCATGCCTTCGGGGTCGGACAGGCTGCCCTGTGTAACCCAGACCTGGAGCGCGGTCGGGCCGGGCTTCCTGCCCTCCTTCACTATCAGTGTCGCGCCGTTGCCCAGGACGAATGTCCTGACGGACTTCTTGACGACAACGGGCTTGGACGCCGTGCCTACGCGCCTGCCCGGAGCGGCGCAGCCGGCGAGCGACGCGAATATTATAATGCCGAGTAATATATGTATGACGGAACGCATGTGTTGCCCTTTGTCCTGTGTTATTAATCCGTCGGTTAAAAATCCGGACATCCTCTTGGGTATAGCGGCCTCAAGGGGGCGCAGCCCCCTTGCACCCCCGGACAAGGGGGAAACGTTCCCCCTTGCATCCCCTCGATACTATATGGATGGATGCCAAACTATGGCGAGCTGCGCCCGCCGGATTTATAACAATCTGCCCCCAACCTATGACTCCCCCTCTTAAGATAAGAGGGGGCCGGGGGGCGTTATGAAGTATCGGCGATGAATCCAAATATTCAGCCGCCGGTTTAATAATTGCGTGGAAAACTTCCGGATTTTATCACAGACGGGGCGGGTTGGCAATAGCATACCTCCCCCTCGAAAAAAGGGAGGATGGGGGGAACTGGACGGGCGGGCAGCCTTCAGTCCTTGACGGCGGCCGCCTGAAGTGACTGGCCGAGGATCGAGTCCACGTAGTCGCCGCGCCCCTTGTAAAACGGGATGAGCACCAGCTCGACCCCGGATGGCTCAACCTTCGCCTCGAGCGCGAACCGTACCTTGTGTATGTTGTCCTTGGGCGCCATTGCGAAGAGTATAAGCGGGATAAGCGATAGCGCGTCGTCTTGCGTGATGTGGCAGCCCTTGGCGCTAATGCTGTACGGGATGTCCTTTTCCCAGGTCGGCTGGAACCGCGTGAAGTTGGTCGCGAGACGGGAGAGGGCCAGCTGGCTCCCGATGCGGAGCGCGGGCACGAAGAACCTGAGCGGGAGCGCCTTGTCCTCCTCGGTAGGCACCCTCAGCCCGGGCATCAGCCGGCCCAGGTCATACTTGTTCTCGACCGTCAGGTCCGGCGTGCTTAGCCTCGCGGTAACCACCCAGAACGGGAAGTATACCGGCTCCCCCGAGCCCTTCTTCTGCGGCGCGGCGATGGAGCAGGGTATGCCTTCGAACCCGTCTCCGCTCACCATCCACGCCTTCCTGCACGTGCCGCAGACGAAGACCGCGTCCCTGGGCTTTACCGGCAGGCCGTTGCCGCAGTCCGGGCATTTGAGCGGCCTGAGGCCCGCGACGTCGAACCTTATCCCGTCTCTGGCGACCAGCTTGTCGAGGATCTCCGCCGGGGCGAGCGGGTTTGCGACCTCGCCGCTGACCGCGTCCACGACCGTGAACGAGCCGGGCCCGCCGGGCGCGCCGCCTGACTCGACCAGCCAGAACGGGAAGTAGATGACCGAGCGCACCTTGCCGAATACCGTCCTCGCCACCGCCTCCTCGGACCCTGATGGCGCGTAACCCCTGGCCTCGTAGTCCGGCAACGAAGCCTTTACCGGCACTACCTGGCCGCGCACCGTGACCGCCGCCTTCTCGAACAGCGCGAGCTTGAGGACGTCCGCCCTGACGCCGAGCGACGGTACCTTCAGCTCCGGGATGTCGAGTGCGGGCGCGCTCCTGCTGATGTAGGCCGACCTGGGCTCGAACGTCTTCCGGACGAGGTTTGGCGCCCCGTCTCCCTTCAGGGCTTTGAGGAGGTTACCGCCCAGGCCCTCCATCAACAGCGAACCCATGCCGGACTGTCCGAACCCCGCGCCGTCCTCGGTATCGGAGCTGGTCATGGTGACCGAAACGCCCGACGTACTCCACGACTTTTTGCGCTCCGCGTCCTCCTTCGCCTCCCAGTGGAGCGCCTGGCCGATGAGGTGGTAGAACGGGACGAAGAACAGAGTAGCGTCGCGTGTCTTCGCGTCCGGTATGCCGACGCCCGCGAGCGCCTCACGCGCGCGGGCGAGCGCCTCCCAGACCGGCACCTTCTCCGGGACGTAGTACGACAGCACCCGGCCCCGGCCGGTGACGAGGTGGTCCGAGCCGCAGAACCCGCAGTGGACCGCGTTCGTACCCTGCTCGAACTCGACCTCGCCCGCGCAGGACGGGCATTTGGTGGATACGGTGATGGGCATTTTCAACCTTGCTCGTCATTCCCGCGAAAGCGGGAATCCAGGAATTTGCAGGGTGGGCATGGCCCACCGCCAAAAACACCCTCACCCCCGGCCCCTCTCCCGCAAGGGGCGAGGGGAGATTTGTTGAAGCCGCATTATTTGAAGGGCCGACACGTGGGCCGGCCCCTCCATAAAAGACACGGATATAACTGTGTCATCCTGAGCGAAGCGAAGGATTGCCTTTGACTACCAAAGGTCGCCGGTCAAGTCCCGCCACTCGGGGTTAGCCGATGAAACCAGGGCGTTCTTCTTCTCCCTCAGCCATCCTTTTATCTGCTTCTCTCTTGTTATCGCCTCTCTTATGTCGCCTGTTTCCTCGACATAAACGAGCTTGTCGAGCTTATACTTCACGGCCCAGCCTTTGGCCAGACCGCTCTTGTGCTCCGCCATGCGCCTCACGATGTTGTTCGTGACTCCTGTATAGAGCTTTTTGTATTCGTTCGTCAGTATGTATACGTAATACGTCAAGTCAAAGGCAATTCTTCGCTTCGCTCAGAATGACAAACTTGAGGAACACGGGCCGCATGCATGCTCCAAGGTGGTTTCTTCCACTCGAACAATAAGAAACGAACGCACTCCTGCTATATCTTCTCCCCGCACCCCGTGCAGAACTTCGTGCCGGGCGGCAGTTCCGTCTTGCAGCCGGGACATGTGAGCTTCTGGCCGAGCGAGGCCCCGCACTTCATGCAGAAGTTAGCCTCCGGCGGGAGGTCCTTCCCGCATTTCGGGCATTTGTTCGAGACGACCATCTGGTGTCCGCAGTGCGGGCAGAAACGCGCGTCGAGCAGCACCTCCCCGTGGCATTTCAGGCAGTTCACCGAGCCTTTTTCTGCTATCTTTTCCGGCGTGCCCATGCCGCCGTTCAGCGTCTTGAATATCATCCCGGGGAGCATCATACCCATGCCCGCGCCCATGCCCATGCCCATTCCGGCCCCGAGGCCCTCGCCCATGCCGCCGGACCCGCCGGAGGCCGCCCCGGCCCCGAGCCCCTCGCCGACCTTGCCGAGCGCGAGCGCCGCCTTGAACTTCAGGAACCGGTCCATGTCGCCGACCGCGCCCATCTGGGTGCGGTTGTCTATCACCGCCTGTACCTCTTCCGTCGGCGTGATGGAGGTGACATAGAAGTCCTTCAGCTCCATTCCGTAGGTCGAGAAGTCCTTGGCGAGGCGCGACTTGACCACGGCCGCTATCTCGTCGTACTCCTTGGGCAGGTCGAGTATCGTGTCGAGGCTCTCGCCGATGAGGTCGTTCAGCCGAGAGACGATGACGTCCCGGAGGTAGTCCTTGATGGTGTCGTTGAAGCTTGCGCCCTGCGTGCCCACGATGGTGTTCACGAACAGGAGCGGCTGCGTTATCTGGAGGGTGTAGATGCCGAAGGCGCGGAGCCTTACCATGCCCAGTTCGCTGTCCTTGAAGACGACCGGGTCGCGGGTGCCCCAGCGGAGGTTGGTGAAGACCTTCTGGTTTACGAAGTAGACCTCGGCCTTGAAGATGCTCTCGAATTTCCAGGGGAGCATCAGTATCTTGGTCAGGACCGGTATGTTCTTCGTGGAGAGGGTGTGCCGGCCCGGGCCGAGCACGTCCGTCCCCTTGCCGTCCTTGAAGAAGACGGCGGCCTGGGTGTCGCGCACGATGCACTGCGCGCCGTACTTGAGGTCCCCTGAGCCGGACTCCGGCACACGGTGGACCATCTCCTCGCCGGTGGTGTCTATGAACTGTACTACCTCAAGGTACTGCGGCATGCGCGCCTCCTTATCTGTTTAGCCTCCCGCGCTTCTCCTCGAACTCCGCGTCCGTCAGGAGCCCGTTGTCCTTCAGCGTGCTGAGCATCACGAGCAGGTCCGCGGCGGACGGCTTCGCGGCCTTATCCGATGCGCCTCCACCGAACTGCTCCTTGTACTCCATTATCTTCCACGCCCATGAGTCCGGCTCGTATACGTGGAGCACGTGCTCCCTGCCGCGCGCGGTCAGCTTGAGGTACTTGACCAGAAGCCTGCTGGTGGGGCGGGCGTCGGTAATCTCGTCGTAGTAGAACGACTGGACGAGCCCGGTGGACAGGCTGTTGAACTTGAATATGACGCGGCGGTTCGTTAGCACGGGCGTGTAGACCGCCTTCATCCCGAAGCCGCCGTTCTCGTCCGGCTGGTCGACTACCTCCTCGCCGGGTATAAGCTTGTTGGACAGGGTCCAGTTCATGTCGAGGCCTTTCTATGACAGGTTCAGTATTTCCGGAAAAGCTCGCCCCATTTCGTGCCGTACAGCGCCTGACGAACGCGGTGCTTCCCTATCAGCGGGTACCAGTACCAGTCGTGGTAGCCTATGGAGGCGACGTACGACCAGGGGGCTATGAACGTCCTGAGCAGGAGTTTCTCCAAGGGCTTGAGCGGCCCCCAGTATATCATCTTCTGGCCCTTCGAGGCGAAGGTGTTCTGCCCCTTCGAAAAATGCCAGTTGACCTCCGAGATGTCCTCGCCCTTTATCTCTATGTCCTTCAGCTCGCCGCAGCCGAGCCCCGCCTCGTGCGCGAGCCTGATGAACGGGAGCGACATCGGGTCGAAGCCCATCATCTTCGCCGAGACCGCGTCTATCGCCACCTGGTCGGCGGAGGCGATGATGTAGTCCTTGACGTGCGGGACCATGCAGCGCGGCCCAGGGCCGTCGCCCGCGAAGGTGCCGTCCATCACCGCGAAGACGCCGGGGTGTATCTCCTTCTGGATGGTGAGCAGGTCCACCAGCGTCTCGTGAATGACCGAGTGCGTGAAGTGCCGCTTCTCGTGGAGCAGCCCGCCGAAGGCGTTCTTCATCGCGCCGGTCATCGTCGTGAAGACGTGGGTCTTCATCGTCGGCAGGTGTATGATGTTCTCGCCGATGAACCTCCTGGGAATCTGTATGCCTTCGGGGTATATCTCGTTCAGGACGAGCATCCTGCCCTTGGGGACGTATGTTATCCACTCCTCGTCCTCGTAGAGGTGGACGTTCCTGAGGCCGTGCGCTTCTATCACCGGCTTGTGCTTGTTCAAGACCTCGCCGCGCTTGGCCGATACGACCACGGTCCGGTTGTGGCAGCCGTGTATGAGGTCTCTGTCGTATCCGTCCTCAAGCATCGTCTTTATGACGCCGTCCAGCTGCCAGGGCGTGGTCGAGCATGCGGGGTAGAAGACGTGCCACGATATGTTAATCTTGAGCGCGGTGTCGCGGTCTTTCTTGATGACGTCCTGGTACCCGGCCATCCGCATCAGGCGGCCGTAGTCCTCCAGCACGGTCTCGGGCCTTGTCTTGAGCACAGCGACGACTGACTTTGCCAAGTTACCCTCCAATAATTATCCTATGCGGCAAATTACTAATAAGTCGCCGGGTCCCCGTTTTCACGGGGACGACAAGCAATTAATGTCATTCCCGCGAAAGCGGGAATCCAGTGGCTTTGGTTGCATGTTAAATATACAGCACGGCGACGACCGACGCGCCCCACAGGAGCACGTCCACGATGAGCGGCGCGTCGCCCGCGAGGTCCCGCGTCGGGCTGCCGCCCTCCCTCTTCCGGTGTATGATGTACAGGTACCGGAATATACCGTATATGACGAACGGCACCGTGTATACGAGGTTGTGGCTGCCGAACTTGATTATAGCATCCTCGGAAAGCGTATACAAGATGTAACACATGAGCGTGGACGCGGTCGTGACCGCGATCATCTGGTCGAGGAAGTACGGGCTATAGTCTTCGAGGCTCTTCCTGTACCTGACCGCCCTGTCGCCGTCGTCCGACGCTATGGAGAGTTCGAGCAGCATGTTGGCGCGGTCGTCCATCAGCGTCAGCTCGTGCCGCCTCTTGGCAAGCACCAGGAAGAGCGCGATCAGTATCGTGCACGCGAGGAGCCAGGGCGAGACCTCGACCGACAGGACGACTCCGCCCGCCGCCGCCCTCATGACGAACCCGAGCGCGACTATCAGCACGTCCACGATGACGACCCTCTTCAGCCCCATCGAGTAGCCCAGGTTCATGACGATGTACACGAGGAGTATCGCCCCGAACCCGGTGCCGAGGACGAACGAGAGGGCGAGGCTGGCCGCCGCAATCAGGCAGGACGCGGTCCACGCTGCCCGGGACGACACCCTTCCGGCCGCGAGCGGCCTCTGTCTCTTGACCGGATGGTGCCTGTCCTCCTCGACGTCCATGATGTCGTTGAAGATGTATATGGAGCCCGATGCCGCGCAGAACAGGGCGAACGCGGATAGGCTTTCGGCGAGGTAGTACGGGTGGAAGAGGTTTTTCGAGAATATGAGGGCCGGGAAGACAAAGAGGTTCTTTATCCACTGGTGGGGCCTCATCATGGCCAGTATGTCTTTGACGAGCCTCACCTGGGTGCGTATGCCTCTTGCGGGACGCGGCCGTATTGCCGCCCTTCAAGCGTTATGATGGGCGGCTACCTGTTTTTTATCTTCCAGAACACGACCGCGTACGGGGCGTCCGGCGACTGGTACGTGAAGTAATGCTCGAGCGACGGCACGTCGGTGTACTCCGGGCCGGCAATCGCGGCGTCTCCGACAAGCTCCTCGACGATATAGTCGGCATGGTTCTTGATGCCGTAGGACACGACACGCTTGTGGTCGTCCATCGGGATGGAGACCCATCTTCCGCCCAGGTAGTAGACCAGCCTGCTCCAGGTCGTCATGTACGTCACGTCCGTGCCGATGTTCACGCGCGCCCACCGTCCGACCTTCTTGGACTCCTCGGAGATGACCGACTTGAAGTTCACCGCCTCCACCTGCTGCGGGCTGCAGCTGTACCTGATGTAGGCGGAGTAGCCGCCCCATGTCAGCACCAGGACGAGCAGAAGCGGGACCGCCCTGCCGGTGAGCCTTTCGGTCTCCCTGGACAGGAGCAGGACGCCGCCGGCCGCGAACGTAACCAGCGCCGGGACGTACGGGGCGTGGTATATCCAGAAGCCCTTCGTGAACACCGGGTAGACGAAGAGGTTGGCGAACGGGGCGAGCAGCAGGAGCGCGGCCCACCTCCTGCCGGGCGGGAGCACGAGGAAGGCGAAGCCCGCCATGGCAAGGAGCCAGATGTAGACCGGGTAGACTATCGGGTAGCCTTCGAGGTGGCTGCTGTTACCGACGTTCCACGGCAGCTCGCTGACGAGGTTGCCCAGGTAAGACCGGACGAACCTCGCCGGGTTTTCGCGGAAGTACCCGAGGACCAGGCCCGCCCCGCCCTTCTCGCGCCAGACTATCTCGCCCTTCGCTGTCAGGCCCTCCACGTCGCGGAAGCTCATGTCCTCGCCGAAGACCTTGCTCTTCATGACCACGGACTCGTAGGGTAGCTTGGGGCTGAGGACCACCCTTTTATAGCTCTTGGTGAGGAAGACCATGTATGGAAGCGAGACCACGAAGAACGCGGCGGCGATGATGCCGAGCCCGCGCAGCGCGAGGCCGCGCCCTCCGGCCTCGTAAAGCCTCCAGGCCGCGATGGGGAGGAACCCGGCGAAGACGATGAGCCCCTCCGGACGGGCGAGGTACGTAAGGCCGAGGCTGATGCCTGTGAACGCGAGCCAGACGGGCGGCGCTCCGGAGAGGGCGCGGTACCCGAGGTATATCGAGAGGAACACGAAGAAGGCGTACAGCGACTCGACGGTGTCCGCCGAGGATATGGCGACCAGGTGCGGGTATGGTATTATCACGAAGACGGCCGCCACGGCGGCACTCTTCCCGAGCAGGTCCCGCACGAGCAGGTATACGGGTACGAGGAGCGCGATGCCTGCGACCTGCGAGACGTATCCGGAGAGAAACGCGAGGTTGTCTATCCCCGTGACGTATGCTATGGCGGCAATGAACACCGGCTGGAGCGCCGGAAATATCATCGCCTCCCATCCGAGGCCGTCACCCGCGAGGATGTTCCTCGCTATCTGGGCGTAGTAGACGCCGTCGTAGCTGATGTGGCTGATTGGCGGGATGCCGCCCAGGAGTACTGACATGACGCCTGCGCCACGGTACAGCGCGGCAAGGACGCAGGCGGCCAGGACGAACGCCGCCTCGGCCCTGGCACTGCTTAGGACTCTGTCGATTTCGGGCAGTTTCATGGCGTGGTTCTGTCGTTACTTGGTGTGAAAAAAGTCGCGTCACGACCGTGGGGGAGGTCTCGCTCACACTTGCGTAAATACCACGAAGCCGGGGCTGTCTAACTCGTCCCGGCCTTGAGCCTGTCTATCTCCTTTACCAGTATCTCTTCCGCGAGGTCGGGCACGACCTCCCAGACGACCTTCTCTATCATCTCTGAGCTGAGGCCGGCGAGCGCCTCTTTTATCTTCCTGTCGAGGAGGTCGCCGACCGCCCTGGCCACCTCTTCCCTTATCATCTCCGGAGACAAAGCCGGGCCCGCGGACGCCACTGGGCGCGCCTGCGCGGCCGCGGGCTGCGGCGCGTATGCCGGCTGCGGGCGCTGCGTGTGCTCCTCCGCGGCGGTAGCCTGGTGGAGCCCGTCGAAGGCCATGAACTCGGACGGCCCGGATACCTCGGCGAGTTCCACGGGCTCCGGTTCCGGCTGCGGGGCAGGACGCCCGTACGCCGAGAGGTTGAGGCTGTCCATGTCGAGCACCGCCGTCCTGTCGGAGGCGGGGGTATCGTCGAGCGCCGCCTCGGGGAAGTCGTCCTCCATCTCGGCCGCCATCATCTCGTCCTCGACCATCTCGCCGGCCAGTTCCATCTCAGGCTCAGCGACCGGTGCGGCGGTGGCCCAGAGGCTGTCGTCCTCCTTGGGGAAGGCCGCGGTCTCTCCGCTGTCACCCAGGATGTTCGCCCTCTTCCAGAGGTCGTCCTCGCTTATCGCGGCGGTGGCGCCGGCGAGCGGCTGGCCCGGGCTGCCCATGTCCACAACGCTCCAGAGGTCGTCCGCGTCGTCCACGGCAGCGGCCTCCTCGACCTCTTCCGCGAGGGCCACGTCGCCGAACGGCTCGTCGAACGCGGCGGCTGCCGTCGCGGCGGCGGGCATGGCCACGGCCGGGGCCACCCCCGCCACGGAGCCTCTCTGGTCCACAAGCCTCTTGACCTTGGATATAAGCTCGCCAGACTCGAACGGCTTGGTAAGGTGGCCCGAGGCCCCTACCTGCGCCGCCCTCGTCTCGTCGAAGTTCTCAAATGTGCCGGCAAGCAGGACGACCGGTATGCCCCTGAGGGCCGGGTCCTGCCTGACCTTGCCGCACAGCTCGTAGCCGTCCATCTTGGGCATGAAGACGTCCGCGAGGATGATGTCCGGGATGAGCGTCCTGGCGGCTTCGAGGGCGGCCTCGCCGTCGCCTACCGCGGTGACGTCGAAGTCCTCCTCCGAAAGTGTAAGCTCCACCACCTTCTGGATGGTAATGCTGTCGTCCGCCAAAAGAAGCTTGTGGGCCATCATTTTCCTCCTAAGTTTCGGTATGCGCATACCGGCCCGCGTACCTCTCGGGCAATTAGTATATATATATTACAAATCACGAATAAAATCAAGCATATTTGTTATAGGCGGGAATTTAGGGCGGGGAAATGGATACATCCCCGGAAGCGGCGCGGACCGGACAAGCGCAATGGGCCGCCGTCTTTGCGGGGAGCGAAGCGGCGCGGCAACCTCCTGCATCGACCGTCATTCCCGCGAAGGCGGGAATCCAGGAAGTTTCTTGCATGCAGAGGTTGTGGCTACGTCGCCTGACCGGCATTGCAGCCCGTGACTGTCATTCCGAGCGAAGCCGAGGAATCTGCCAATGCCTTGAAGGCCAACAGCAGGTCCCTCCACTTCGGTCGGGACGACAACCAATGATGCGCCTGCCCTCACGCGATATAGTATATGCACGCCTTCTTGTCTATCAGCTTCTCTATCTCTTCCTTCGCCTCTCCGGAGAGCTGCATGCCCCAGTCGGACATGACTATCTTGCCGGTCTTCATGGAGCGGCAGGCGACCTCGGTAGCGTGTACGTAGCTGGTACCCTTGGGTATCTTCTTGGCCAGTTCCTCCCTTATCCTCTGGTGAACTATGCAGAGCGGGTGCAGGATGGCCTCGTTCTTGAACACCTGCTTGTACTCCTCGACTATCGCGTCCCACTCCGGCGGGAAGGCGCCGCCCTCCTTGAACAGGTCTATGGCGGAGTCGTGCAGCCCGGCGACCGGGCAGTCGTCGAGAATCACGAGGTCGCCCTTCCGGGTGCCCCTGCCCTCGAGCGCCTGCATAGGGTCCGCGCCCCTGTCGTAGTCCGCGTAGAACTCGTCGAGCGAGTTGTACTGGGCGGTATATAGCTCCTCGGCGATCTTCCTGCCAAGCTCCTTGAGCGCGATGGTCTTCCCGACGATCGTGACCTTGTCCGAGTAGAGTATCTCTTTGATCTTGTCGACTTCCCGTTTCACTATGTCGGTAAGCTTAGGCATGTCTCTCCCCCTTGTGTCGCGGCCTGTCCCCGGCGGCCGTACCGTCGACAGGCGCCCTGTCCTGTGCCCAGACCCGGTATAAGCGAGCCGGCATACGGGCCGGCCCCTGCAATGACCTTACAGGTACTGCGTCCTGTCCGCCGCCTTCAGCGCCGGGGCGGACTTCCTGACGATACCCGCCGAGTACAGCGCGAAGAGCGCCCTCATGAGCGCGAACTCCGCGAGGCCGGTGGCCTCGATAAGCTCCCTCACGTCCCGCTTGCCGTCCACGGCGCCGAGCACCCTCTTCTCGTCCTCCTTCAGGCCCATGCCCTCCAGCTCCTCGTCGGCCTGCACCGTCTTCGTGAACACTATATCGAGGCTCGGTATCTTCTCGGCAATCACCCTGCCCTCCTCGATACGCCTCACGCCCTCGAGTATCAGGTCCTCGACCCGGATCGCTATCGGCACGTCCTCGACGAAGTCCGGCAGGACGCATATGTCGAACGTGAAACGTCCCTCGTCCCAGGCCATCGCCTTGTACACCGACCGCTCGGCCTGCTTGTGGAGCGCGGCGCGTATGTCGTCTTTCTTGACCAGGCCCTCCTCGACAAGCATCCGGCCGAGCCTGGCGCCGGTCTTCGAGCCCCTCTCGAGGGCGGCCTCGAGCGCGGCCTGGGTGATGCGGCCCATGTTTACCAGTATCGTCCCGAGCTGCTCCCTGCGGCTGCGCTTCTCGCCGGTCGCGTACGCAACCCGGCCGTCACGCATGTAGACGTCCACCGTCTGGTCGCCGTGCCACAGCGACAGCCTGCCCGTGAGCCTCTGGAGCGAGACGAGCTGGAGCACCTCCGGCATGCGGAAGTGCCTCACGTCGCCGGACAGCACGCGGCCGGAGGGCTCCGTGGCAGGCGGCGAGGGGTGCTCCGCGCCCGACGTCTTCCTGAGCCCCTGCCTTAGCTCCTCCCGGACGATCTCCCTTATCCTCGCGAGCGTCTCTTCGTAAAAACCTGCCTCTTCCGCGTCCAAAGGGCCTCCAGAATAAACCCGCGACACATAATCCCGTCATTCCCGCGAAAGCGGGAATCCAGGAAGTTGTAGTTGCCCGATTTATCGGGCGTTTATAATTAAGGGCCGACACGCGCTTCGCTTGGTACGGCCCCTACATTAAACCCCAATCCCCCTCAGTCCCCCTTTTTCAAAGGGGAGGTAAACCGGTTCATCCCCCCCTTTGAAAAAGGTGGGATTTGCTTTACATCTCCCCCCACGGCTTGGGCAGGAAGATGTTGTTGTACAGCATCATGGCGTAGCGGTCGGTCATGCCGGCCACGAAGTCGCACACCCTGCGCTCCAGTGGCTCGCCCTCGCCGCCGGGTACTGCATCGCCCGGCACGTCCTCCGGGCGCTCCATGAAGTGCCCGTACAGCTCGGTCAGTATCTTCGTCGCCTTGACGAACTCGCCGTGCGTCATGTCGTTCTCGTACACGTTCGCGTACAGGTAGCTCCGGAGTTCCTCCGTCGCCTGCCGCACCGCGTCGCCCATCCTTATCCCGTCCAGCCCCGCGTCGAGGCTCGTGAATATCGTGTCCTTGACCATGGTGTCTATGCGGCGCGCGTGTGTCCCGCCGAGCGTCTGTATAAGCTCCCTGGGAACGTCCGAAGCCTTGATGACCTTCGCCCGGAGCGCGTCGTCGAGGTCGTGGTTCGCGTATGCGATGCCGTCCGCGACCCGTACCACCTGGCCCTCGAGCGTCTCCGCCCGGCCGTGTCCGTCCTCCGGGAACATCACTCCCTTGCCCTTGGAGTGGTGGAGTATCCCGTCCCGGACCTCGTGCGTGAGGTTCAGGCCCTGGCCCTTCTTCTCCAGCACGTCCACCACCCTGAGGCTCTGGACGTAGTGGTTGAAGCCGCCGGGGTGTATGGCGTTCAAGACCGCCTCGCCCGCGTGGCCGAACGGCGTGTGGCCCAGGTCGTGGCCGAGCGCTATCGCCTCGGTCAGGTCCTCGTTAAGCCTGAGCGCGCGGGCGATCGTCCGGGCAATCTGGCTCACCTCCAGCGTGTGCGTGAGCCGCGTCCGGTAGTGGTCGCCCCTCGGCGCGAGGAAAACCTGCGTCTTGTGTTTCAGGCGCCTGAAGGACTTCGAGTGGATAATCCGGTCGCGGTCCCTCTGGTAGACCGTGCGGATGAGTCCTTCCTTCTCCGGCTTCACCCGACCCCTCGACTCGGCGGCGCGCGCCGCCTTTTCGTTGAGGATGAGCTTCTCTATTTCCTCCGTCTGCTGCCTGATGTTCACGTGGCCTCTATCTATGATTGCGGTATATATACTTAGTTTAATTATATACCAAAATGGGCGGGAACGGGTAAGCTAAACATTCATGGCCCGCCCGGTAATGCAGCACACCGCCCTGCCTATTACCCAATCCGCTCCCGCAGCCGCTTTATGCACTTCAGGACGTCGTCCCTGTTCTTGGCGCTTTTTATCCAGGCTGGGAGCCTGCTCGCGACCGTCTTGTTCCTGTAGACCGCGGAGCCGTCCCGGTTGCCTTCTCTAAGCTCAGCCTTCACGTAGGACTCCATGTAGTCCAGGTGCCGTTCGTTCAGCGCCATCAGGGTATTCCCTTTGCACTCCGTCACGAGCCAGAGCGAGTAGTCCGCAACCTGGCCGAACGTGTGGGTGCTGCCGCAGGACGTGCATACCCTTCTATGTTCGGCGGTGCGGCCGTCCTTGTCCTTGACAGCGGTAAGCGTCGCCATGCCGGAACATCTTGGGCATACCACGAGCACTTCGTCCGAGAAGTCGCCAATCCAGGAGCCGTCGTCTTGAAAGCGTTCGACCATGATGTAACCGAATTCCTTGCGGTGTGTTACGCTATCGCCCCATAAAAACTCCGCCCCCACGAAAGCCGCAGCCCCAACACCTCCGCAACCGTAGCCCCGAGGTCCGAGAAGCTCGCCCGCGTGCCGAGTGAAACGCCGGGCCGAAGTCCCGGGCCATACACCAGCACCGGCACATACTCCCGCGAGTGGTCGGTCGAGGGAGTCGTCGGGTCACAGCCGTGGTCGGCGGTGATGACGAGCATGTCGCCCGCGCCCATCGCGGCAATGCACGACGGCAGCCAGTCGTCGAACTCCCGAAGCGCGCGATAGTACCCCGCCGGGTCGTTCCTGTGCCCGTACAACATATCAAACTCGACCAGGTTTGTAAATATAATACCGCTACTTACGCGCCCGACCGCGTCCAGCGTTTTCCGCATCCCGTCCGCGTTGGACTCGGTGTGCGTGGACTCCGTCACGCCGCGCCCGGCGAATATCTCGCCGATCTTCCCGATGCCTATAACCGGGAGGCCGGCCTCCTTCGCAAGGTCAAGCAGCGTTGGCTCCGGCGGGGCGAGCGAGAAGTCGCGCCGCTCGTGCGTCCTGACAAAACCTGCAGGGGCCGTACCAAGCGAAGCGCGTGTCAGCCCTTGTCTTGGCCCCCCGTCAGTGGCTGAACCGGCCGATGGCCCGCCGACGAACGGCCGAGCGATGACACGCCCCACGCCGTGCGGGCCGGTGAGTATTTCGCGTGCAACGCCGCAGATGCGGTAGAGTTCTTCGAGCGGTATGACGTCCTTGTGAGCGGCAATCTGGAATACGCTGTCCGCGGACGTGTACACGATGGGCGAGCCGGTACGCAGGTGCTCCGCGCCAAGCTCGGCGATAATCCCGGTGCCGGACGCGGCCCTGTTCCCGAGGGCCTTGCGGCCCGTAGCCTTCGAGAACGCGTCCATGACCTCCGCCGGGAAGCCGTCCGGGTACGTCGGGAAGGGGCGGTCGAGGCGTATCCCCATCATCTCCCAGTGGCCGGTGGTCGTGTCCTTGCCGGCCGAGGCCTCGGCCATCCTGCCGAAGGAGCCCAGCGCGTCCGGCCGCTTTGCGATGCCCGGAAAATCGCCGATATTCCCGAGCCCCAGCGCTTCGAGGTTCGGGAGAGTCAGGCCGCCAAGGGCCCGGGCCATGTTGCCGAGCGTGTCCGAGCCCGCGTCGCCGTAAGTGGCCGCGTCCGGCAGGGCGCCGACTCCGAGGCTGTCGAGGACTATGATTATGGAGCGGGAGAGCATCTATGACCTGTGGTCTTTGAGCGCCTTCTCGACTTCGTCGTAAACGTCCGCCCTGTGGCCGAACCAGACCACGTAGAGCACGTCTTCTTTCTTCTGGAACTAATAGATGATACGGTACTTGCTGAACCTGTATGACTGAAGGCCTTTGAGCTCGTCTTCGAGGAACTTGCCAATGGACGGGTTTTCCGAGATGTGTATGACGGCTTTTTTCAGCCGGTCCTTGAGAGGCTGGTCGAGTTTCTTTATCTGCTTCGCTGCGTGCTCGGCGATGAGTACCCTCACCCGAACACCTCGTCAAGCGTCTGGACCTTCCCCTCCCGGATGTCCTTGAGGGACTGCCTTATACCCGATACGGACTTCTTGTCCGAAAGTATCTCCAGCGTCTCGATGAGCCCTTCGTAATACTCGGCGTTCACCATGACTACCGCCGGTTCGCCGTCCTTTGTAATCGTCACCTTCTCGTCGAACTCCGATACCTCCGTGACGATGTTGAGGATATCTTTCTTGAGCCCGGAAAGCGGGACAACCCTTCCGATGCCCTCTACCCTGTGCCTGGTGGCCGACCCCGCCATGTTAACCTCCATAATGCAACCTGTGCTGACATCTTACATATTTTAGGTTATGACATCGACGCCCGCTTGTCAACAATTATCCTTTTGCTTCCGGCCCGCTCCGTGTTATATTTATACGCGAAGAGGCCCGAAACCACACCCCATGAGGCAGACATGAGCTACCCGGCTGTGTACACCGTCTACGGCGACCAGGAGATGAGAGACTTCCTCAAGCTCCCGCACATCATATACAAGGGCGACCCGAACTGGGTGCCGCCTCTGACCTTCGACGTCAAGACCACTCTCAACCGCAAGAAGAACCCGCTATTCGAGCACGCGGAGGCGGAGTACTTCGTCGCCCGCGAGGGGCGCGAGCCGGTCGGCCGCATCGCCGCGATCATAGACCACAACTACAACAAGTACCACGACAAGAAGGTCGGCTGGTTCGGGTTCTTCGAGTGCGTGGACGACCCGGACGTGGCGCGCGCACTGTTCCGGGCCGCGTGCGGATGGCTGAAGGAACGCGGCATGACCGAGGTACTTGGCCCGGCGAGCCCTACGCTCAACGACGAGGCGGGGATGCTCCTCGAAGGGTACGGAAAGCCGCCGTGCATCATGATGGCTTACAACCCGGAGTACTACCACAAGCTGGTCGTCGGCGAGGGTTTCGCAAAGGTCAAGGACCTCTATGCCTGGTACTCGTCCATGGCCATAGACCCGCCGGAGCGGGTCGAGCGTGTCGTAAAGCGTGTCAAGGAGAGGAACAACCTCACCATCCGGCACATAAACATGAAGGACTTCCGCGCGGAGATCGGCCGCGTGAAGGAGATATACAACGCGGCCTGGGAGAAGAACTGGGACTTCGCCTCGATGACCGAGGCGGAGGTGGACTTCATGGCCGCGAAGCTCAAACCCGTCATAATACCTGAGATGGTCCACTTCATAGAGATAGACGGCAGGGCGGTCGCGGTCTCCATAATCATACCGGACATGAACCGGGTACTCATCAAGATGGGGGGTAAGCTCCTGCCGTTCGGCTGGCTGAAGTTCCTGTACTACCGGCGGAAGATAAAGGAGGGGCGTCTGTTCGCGCTCGGCATCCTGCCGGAGTACCGGGGCAAGGGTTTCGACGCGGTGCTGTACATCGAGGCGCTGATGCGCGGCAAGGAGATGGGGATGACGGGCGCCGAGCTGTCCTGGACGCTGGAGGACAACGACCTCATCAACAAGGGGATTATGGCGATGGGGTGCGAGCTTTATAAGAAGTATCGGGTTTATGGGAAGGGGTTGTAGTCGGCTTGCGGCGGGCTTTGGGGGAAAAGTGAGGCGGGTGAAACTTAATCGGTTGGGCGATTAACCGTAGCGTCCCCAATCCTTTAATATACCTTGACATAGAGTCAAATAACAATATAATGCCAAAGTAGGGTTATGTCCCACATCATAGACTTCTCACTATCATGTGAAAGAGAACATCCATACTGGAAATCACAATTAACCCAAGCACTACTAGCTTGGCAGGAAATAGAATGGCTTTCGATTGCTTACGGCTTGAGGCGGTGCGCTTTAGCTACTATAAACGTCGAAAGGATTAAACAATTATCATGCCGTGTAGATAATTATGGCATCTCAATCCTGCCTATTGCAAAAGTAGCTAAAGGCCAATCATATCAGGCCTCAATTAAGTGGCCAATGCCGGGAGAACAGTATAATTACCTCTGCGCCATTGGCGCGAGCAATGATGTCTCGGAATTCAAAGACGCATGGGAAAATAATAATAACGAGTTAATAGGTTCTTTATTAGGTTATCCTAAATGCTGTCGAACGTTCTTTAAGATATTTTGGGAAGAAAACAAGCTTATCGATACTACGTGGCAAATGTCTATCGCTACTGATGGAGCTATATTAAATAATAATGGATGCGTTGTTAAAGGCCCGTTAGAAACAAATGTAATGCTACGCGGGGTAGGATTACGGAGTGTTCTTCACTTACCTTGCAATCACCAGTGCGAAAAGTCTATTTATATAGGGGAACAGCTACTAGCAATCGGCAACCGCGCTGGTTTTAATGAGCAAGTTGATTTCATTAAAAGAGTCTTGTCATTGCCTGTTCTTTGGTCAGCCATAGATGGCATTGCAGAAATTGAAACGTCGTTATTTAAATTTAGGACTTTAACCGATCATAGTTCAACGAGAATGGTCGTGAAGAGAACAGATTCCAGAAAAAACAGGTGAGCCGTGCAAATACCATCCCTAAATTTTATAACAATACAGACCACTCTGAATTGCAATCTAAGATGTAACTATTGTTATCATGATGACAATAATTTATCGTCAAATAATAAAATAGACTTAATAATGTCCAAAGAGATTATCGAGAAGATAGTCTCATACAGAAAACACAACGACATGAATGGGGCAATTAATATAACATTTCATGGAGGGGAGCCGCTTCTTTTAGGACATAAGTATTATGATAAACTTCTTAGCTACATAACAAAATTAAGCGCGGTTGAAAATCAATCGTTCGATATAGCGATACAGACAAATCTTACCTTACTGGATGAGGAATATGCTATATTATTTAGTGAGCATTCCGTATCTTTAAGTACATCAATTGACGGTCCTAAGAATTTGCACAACAAAAACAGAGCAACGCCTGGTAAGGATATACACTCCATCGTATTGAACAATGTTAGCTTAGCTAGGGCACATGGCTTAAAACTTGGTGCCATTTGCATTATAACTAAAGATAAATTGAACTACGTTAACGAAATCTATGATTTCTTTTCAGAAATTAATATGAATTTCAAGACGAACCCTATCTTTTATCACGGACGGGCTCTGAAAAATCGTGAAACCCTTGAAACAACGATTGATGAATATACAGATTTTTTGATTAAATTATTCGATACATGGTATTATGATAAAAACCAAGAAGTAATGGTTGAGAACTTATTTCAAATGATGACATTAGTTTTAAAAGGGAGCGGTTATGGTTCTTGTTACAATAGCAATTGTTCCACAAAACATCTAACAATTGTTCCGAATGGTGATTGTTATACATGCGGACGAACAACAACAAACGATCTATTTAAATTAGGGAACATTTCTTCAGAAAACTTTCAAGATATCTACGATTTAGGAAGATTTGATAAATTTATCAGAAGGGTTCCTGGAAACATACCAGATTGTTCAATATGCGATATAAAATTGAAATGTTTTTCTGGATGCATGTATGAAGCATTTCTTAATTTCGGCACTATTTATGCTCCGGATAATAATTGCAACGGGTTTAAAAAAATCTACCAGCATGTATACAACGCAGTGAAACTTGACATAGATGCGCTTACTAACAGGAGGAACATCCATGGAGAATACTAACTTATCGGAAATTCACGATATCCTCAAGCTGAAAGAAATCGATGTAAATTTGACTAACAATAAAGCCTTGAAGCGAGCTATTTCGTATTGTTGCGCCAACCATTCAAATTATAGTGATAGGCATTCTGACCATCATGATCATAGCGATTGCACGTGTTTCATTGGTGGACTATAATTAGAAAAACTCTTTTGCTAACCGGACACGGGAGGCGCGAAATGGCAACCGCAAGATACATCCTCAGCGAGTACGTGGAGCTTGCCCTGGGCCAGGCGGTCTATGACAAGCTGGAGGACGGCTCGTTATCGGGACGCATACCGGACTGCAAGGGGGTCCTGGCCTTCGGCGGTACGCTCCGCGAATGCGAGGAGGAGCTTCACTCCACGCTTGAGGACTGGATACTGGCGGGTCTGAAACTCGGGCACGCCCTGCCGGTCAGAACCGCGTAACCAGCCCTAAACTTCTACACCTCCGCCACCTGCCGCATTGGAAATGCACCCATTCCATCACTGATAGATGCGCTTGCGCCAGACACCCTCACGCGCTGAAATGGCTGTGCCCGGTACCCCATTCCCGTATGCGCCTGTCAAATATTGCCTTTATTACTTGATAATTATGCTATGCTATATATTACGCTGATATATTCCATAAAACACGTGTTACCCTGCAACATGACGGACACCGGCATCAAGGACATCACGCCGCATATTGTCGCGGCCGTATTCGCCCTCCTCTTCCTCATCGAGAGGCTGTACCCGCTCAGGACGAGGACGCGCACTTTCATTTCGAGGCTGCCGGTGAACCTCGCGCTTACCGTTGCCGTCTTCGTAATGGGCTCGTACGCCGTGACCGGGACGTCGGCCTGGCTTCTCGAATGGACGCAGGTGGCCCGCTTCGGCCTGCTCGGGTGGGCGTCTGTTCCGACCTGGCCCGGATTCGCGGCAGGTTTCCTGCTCCTCGACATGACGTTTTACTGGTGGCACAGGGCGAACCACGAGGCGCCGCTTTTGTGGCGGTTCCACAACGTGCACCACATAGACCCTGACCTGGACGTCACGACCTCGTTCAGGTTCCATTTCGTCGAGATACTGTACTCGACCGCTTTCCGCGCGGCGCAGGTACTCGTCATCGGCGTCTCGCCGCTTACGTTCTTCGTATACCAGACGGTGTTCACATGCGGGACCGCGCTGCACCACAGCAACCTGCGCCTGCCGGTCGGCGCGGAGCGTCTCCTGAACATTTTCATCGTCACGCCCCGGATGCACGGGATACACCACTCGGCGGTGCGCGCCGAGACCAACTCGAACTACTCCGTCGTGTTCCGCTGGTGGGACGCGCTATTCGGCACGCTGAACCTTGCCGTCCCGCAGGGCGCCGTGACCATCGGCGTCCCGGCGTACCTCGGAGCGGACGACAACCGGCTGTGGCGGGTCATCGCCATGCCATTTACCGTTCAACGGGCGTACTGGACGCGTCCGGACGGGGGCGAGTCGCTTTCGCGTCCAGGCCCGGCGGGCGCGTCCGACCCAGACATAATTCAGGAGTGAGCCATATGGACAGTTTCGACGGGCGCGTGGAGGAGGCCACCGGCTCCGTGCTTAGGTGCAGGGGCATAGACACCATACAGGTGAACCTCGGCCTGATGTGCAACCAGCAGTGCAGGCACTGCCACGTCTCGGCCTCGCCCATCCGCACCGAGTCCATGGACCGGCATACGATGGGCCTTGTGGCGGATGCGGTGCGGAGGGCGCGTCCGTCGCTTGTGGATTTGACCGGCGGCGCGCCGGAGCTGAACCCGTTCTTCCGCGAGTTCGTCGAGACTATAGCCGGCCTCGGAGTCCGTGTGCAGGTGCGTACGAACCTGACCGCGATGATGCTGCCCGGCAAGTCCGACCTGCCCGGATTCCTCCGTGAGCACGGCGCCGGCCTTGTCGCGTCCCTGCCCTGCTACCTGGAGGAGAACGTCCGGAGCCAGCGGGGCGAGGGCGTGTACGAGACGAGCGTGGAGGCGATAAGGCGGCTGAACTCCATCGGGTACGGCATCGACCCGGCGCTTTCGCTCGACCTCGTGTACAACCCCGGCGGGACGTTCCTGCCGCCCGGCCAGGCCGCGCTCGAGGCGGACTACCGGCGCGAGCTTGACGCGCGGTTCGGCATATCCTTCTCGCGGCTCTTCACCATAACCAACATGCCGGTAGGGCGTTACTGGGCCGGGCTCGGCAGGCAGGAGAAGGGCCGCGAATACCTGCGTCTTCTGAAGGAGTCGTTCAACCCCGGCACGCTCGATGGCCTCATGTGCAGGGACATGGTCAGCGTGCGGTGGGACGGGGCGCTGTTCGACTGCGACTTCAACCTCGCGCTCGGCCTGCCGGTCGGGGACGGTTGTCCCGGCCACGTCCGGGATTTCGACGCGGACGCGCTCTCCGGCCGGCGAATAGTGACGGGCGAGCACTGCTTCGGCTGCGCCGCGGGCTGCGGCTCGTCGTGTAAGGGAGCGCTTGTATAAACGTGGGGGCGGGCATAGTTCCGTTGTCATGGTTTTAACGGTGTCATTCTGAGCGAAGCCGAACTGGCGGGAATGACAACATAATGTGCGGGCGCAGTGAACTGCGCCCCTACAATATTATTATATACAGGCAGATTCTTCGCTTCGCTCAGAATGACACCGTAAAAGCAAATGCAAGGGCCGACACGCGGGTCGGCCCCTACCTATTGAAAGTTTTTGGGCCGCCTTTTTCCAAAAAGGCGGGACCTTGCAGTTGACTTTGTCTTTAAGGAGCCCCATGCCCGACAAAGAACAAGAGGTTATCCTCCCGGACGACCGCTACGACCGGGAGCTTCTGGCTAACGTCCGCCCGGAAGGCTGGACGGACCCGGAGCCCGCGCCGGTCTACAACCTCGTTGTGATAGGCGCGGGTACGGCCGGGCTGGTCGCGGCGGCGGGCGCGGCGGGGCTCGGCGCAAAGGTCGCGCTGGTTGAGAAACGTATGATGGGCGGGGACTGCCTGAACCTCGGCTGCGTCCCGTCCAAGACCATCATCAGCTCGTCGCGCGTCATGGAGGGGGTGAAGGACGCGGGCGGGCACGGCATACGCGTCCTGTGCGGCGCGGACGCGGACTTTCCCGTCGTGATGGAGCGGATGCGCAGGCTACGCGCGCGGATAAGCCGGAACGACTCGGCGGCCCGGTTCCGGGAGCTTGGCGTGGACGTATTCCTCGGCGCGGGCGTATTCACCGGACACCACATGGTTGAGGCCGGCGGCAGGACGCTGAGGTTCCGGAAGGCGGTTATAGCGACCGGGGCGCACCCGCTGATGCCACCGGTCGAGGGGCTCGCCGGGTGCGGCTACCTGACGAACGAGAACATATTCAACCTTACGGTACTTCCGAAGCGGCTCGCCGTCCTCGGGGGCGGGGCGATAGGCTGCGAGATGGCGCAGGCCTTTGCCCGGCTCGGCTCGGAGGTCACGATACTCCACAGGTCCACCCGTCTCATGGACAAGGAGGACCCGGACGCATCGAAGGTAGTCGAGGCGGTATTCTCCCGCGAGGGCATTAGTGTTATCTACGGCGACTGGACTTTGAGAAGGGTAGAGACGCGAGGCGGCGAGAAGCTGCTCCACATGTTCAGGGGCGAGGAGGAGCGGGTCATAGCGGCCGACCAGGTGCTGGTGTCCGTCGGACGCGTCCCGAACGTCGACGGGCTCGGCCTCGACGCCGCGGGCGTCCGGTACGACCCGCGTTCCGGAGTGTTCGCGGACGACCACCTGCGTACCACGAACACGGACGTCTTCGCAGCGGGCGACGTGTGCGGCAGGTACAAGTTCACGCACATGGCGGATGCGGCCGCGCGGATCGTCATACAGAACGCGCTGTTCAAGGGGCGGAAGAAGCTCTCGGACGTTACCGTGCCGTGGTGCACGTTCACAGACCCGGAGGTCGCGCATGTCGGGCTGTACGAGGACGAGGCCCGGCGTCAGGGCATCGAGGTCGAGACGTTCGTCAGGCGGTATTCGGACGTGGACCGTGCGGTGCTCGAAGGACGCGAGGAGGGCTTCGTCAAGGTACACGTCGTAAAGGGTTCGGACAGGATACTCGGCGCGACCATAGTCGCACAGTCCGCGGGCGACATGCTGGGCGAGCTGACGCTCGCCATATCCAGGGGCATCGGTCTCGGCGCGCTCGCGGACGTCATACAGCCGTACCCCACGATGGCCGAAGGCATAAAGCACGTAGCGGACATGTACAACCGGACGCGGCTTACGCCTCGGGTAAAGAAGTGGGTTGCCCGGTGGCTGGAGAGGATGCGGTGAGGCTGGTTGTGGCCAGGTTGTTTTAAATCCGGCGGGCGAAGCTCGCCATGATTTGGCTTCCATCCTAACAGGATCGAGGGGATGCAAGGGGGAACGTTTCCCCCTTGTCTGGGGGTGCAAGGGGGCCGCGCCCCCTTGAATGCGCGTAATACAGACGAGGACGTCCGGATATTTATCCGTCGGCTTAATTGTATCACAACGGTCAACGCCTTATGCGAATATCCATCATAATACCCACCCTAAACGAGGCGGCGTACATCGCCCGCGCGGTGCGCCGCGCGCGGCGGACGCCCGGCGTCGAGGTAATAGTCGCGGACGGCGGCAGCGCCGACGGGACGGCGCGCATCGCGCGCGAGTGCGGCGCGGAGGTCGTCACCGCATCCGGGGGCCGCGCGGCGCAGATGAACGCCGGGGCGAAGGCCGCGACCGGCGAGGCGCTGGTGTTCCTGCACGCGGACACGACGCTCCCTGATGGGTTCGACCGGCACGTGCGCGGGATGTTCACCAGGCCGGACGTGGTCGCGGGCGCGTTCAGGCTGAAGGTTGCATCCCAGCACCCGGCGCTGCGCCTGATAGAGCGGCTCGCCAATTTCCGGAGCAGGGCGTTCGGACTGCCTTACGGAGACCAGGCGATATTCATCCTCGCCGGGACGTTCCGCGTCGCGGGCGGATTCCCTGTAATGCCCATCATGGAGGACTTCGCCTTCATGCGCCGGGTCGGCCGCTTCGGGCAGGTCAAGCTCGCGCACGCGAGCGTGGTCACGTCCGCGAGGCGGTGGGAGAGGCTCGGCGTCCTGAGGACGACGCTGATAAACCAGGCGGTGATACTCGGGTACATGGCGGGCGTGCCGCCGGAGAGGCTTGCGATGTGGTACAGGGAGTTATAACGCCTCGGCCATCCCCACCTGCCTCCAGATGGCGGACGTCAGCATCCAGTCGCCGCCCTCCTTCTCGAAGGTGAAGTCGAAGATGAAGCCGCCAGCCTCGGACGGGACGAGGTCGGTGACGCTCTCCGCCTTTGCCCCGCGCGAAATTACCGCGCGCACCGTCGCGTAACCCTTGCCGTCCCGTATCTCGACCTCCTGCCTGCGCAGGAAGACGTTTATCGACTCGGGCTGCATGAAGTAAAACGCCATGATGCCCTTGAGCGCCTGGTAGTCGTTGCCGGCCGGGTCCTTGTAGCCGTCAGAGATGTGCCCCTTGACGCGGCCTAGGTCCTTTGCCTCCGCGCCCTCGGCCATCTCCTGTATGGCGGCCTTTATAAGGTCCTCGTCCGTTTGCTCGCCGCCGCACCCGTGCAGCACGGCGGACACGGCAAGCAACAGGATAAGCAGGATGTACGGGATGGTTTTCATGTCGTGGATGCCAGGTTCATAGGTAGGGGCCGCACCAAGCGAAGCGCGTGTCGGCCCTTAGGTTTGTCATTCCCGCCCCGGCTTTAGGCGTACCGGGGTAGACTCCAGCGGGAATCCATTTTAAAGTCAAAATGGGCCCCTGTTTTCACGGGGGCGACAGGCAGGGCCGACACGACGGTCGGCCCCTACAATTCGTCGAAGCCGGATATTGACAGCGCCACTTACCTGCGGATGATGCGCCTTCTGCCCTGGGCCATCGCCAGGCCCTGCATGTACTGCGGGACCTTCTGGTCCATCTGCGGCGTCTTCTCCAGGTAGAACTGGAGCCACAGCTCGCCGTAGCCCCTCATCTTCATCTTCTGCTTGTTGGCGACGGCGGTCTGGTTGGCCAGGAGCTTCTCGTCGCCGGGAATCTTCGCTAGGCCGCGCGCGAGGATTTCGAGCGCCTTGTCGCGGTCGCCCTCCTTCAGGACGCAGTAGGCGTAGAGGTTCCAGAGCATGCCCTCCTTGGGGCTGGACTTGACCGCCTTCTCGAAGGTCTCGGTCATCATCTTGAGGTCCTTCTTTTTCATGTACAGGATGGCGAGCATGCCCATGGCCATCCAGTGCTTGTTGAAACCCTGCTTGAGGTAGTTGAATGCCTCATCGTCGTCCTTCATCAGGTAGTATATGACGCCTATCTGCGCGTCCAACTGGGCCTTGACGAAGAACTGCCAGTTGCCGAGCGGGTATCCCGACTTGAGCGTCTTTATGGCCTTGTCGAACTTCTGGGCCTGCAGCTCCTTCGTGACCTGCGCCATAAGCGCCTCGACCTTCGCTATTACGCGCTTCGCCAGGAAGTAGTTGAGCCCGAAGAAAGACAGCGTCGCGCCGACCAGCCCCCACTGGTAGTAGCCGGTGAGGATTTTCAGCAGGAAGAAAACAGCGACGCTCGAAGAAACCGATATTGCGATGTTGATCATCTAAATAAATCCCCTTCAAAATTGTAGGGGCCGACCGTCGTGTCGGCCCATGCCTTTGTCTCTGTGCAGGGGCGGGTCCCAGTGCCTGCCCTTCTTGCTCTCAAGGGGGCGCGACCCCCTTGTACCCCCGGACAAGGGGGAAACGTTCCCCCTTGTATCCCCTCGATCCTGTATGGATGGAAGCCAAATTATGGCGAGCTTCGCCCGCCGGATTCTTAAGTCCTCTTACGTCGATTAATATAGCTATTTACCCGCCGGGTTAAAAATCCCGTGGCTTAGTCGAACAGGTAACGGTATATGTCCACGCCGCACTTGTAGGGGTCGAGAGCCCCGGCGACGTCCACCTTGTAGTTTCCGTTTTCGTCCTTGCCGCCCGTGTCCACCTCCTCCCATACATAACCGCCCGTGCGCACGCGGCTCATCACAATACGCACCCTCGGCCTGCCCGCGACGGCGCGGCCCGGCTCGCTGACCACGCCCATCCGGCCGTCCGACAGCATGACGAGAGAGCCTGCCGGGTACACGCCCACCATGGCGGTGAATAGCTCCAGGATGCCCGGGTCGTAATACTGGCCCGAGCGGGTGAGCATCAACTCGACCGACTTGTACGGCAGGACGGGTATCATGCCGTAAATGCCGGACGAAGTCGTCGCGTCGTAGTTGTCCGCCACCCTGACAATCCTGGAGAAGAGGTTCATCTCCTTCTTCCTCACGGAAGCCGGGTAGCCTGTGCCGTCCAGGTTCCTGTGGTGCTCGTAGGCCACTATCATAGCCGAAACCGCGACTTCGTTCAAGCCCTTTAACCTGAGGAGCGTCTGGAGCCCGATTTCCGGGTGTCTCCTGAAAAGCTTCCCGGCCGCGCTCGCCGGGTCGTCCGCCTTGTCGAGTATGTCCTCCGGGAAGTCGAGGCGGCCTATGTCGTGCAGTAGCGCGGCAATGCCGAGACGGCCCATCTGGTATTTCGAAAGCCCGAGCCTCTTGCCCAGGCAGAGAGACAGGACGGCCACGTTCGCGTAATGCCGGTTCAGGACGTTTCCACCGCTCCTGACCGCCGAGAGCCGTATCAGCTCCGGCTCGTTTGCGTACACCGTCTCGACCAGCGACTGCGTCGCGCGCTTCAGCATCCTGATGTCCGGCGGCTGGCCCTGCGCTATGCCGGTCATCAGCCGCCTGGTCGCGGCGACCACGCGGACGTAGGAACGCCTGGCAGACCCGGAAGAGCCCGGCCTGTCGTCCTCGTCCTGCCTGGCCTTCGCCGCCCGGACCTCCCCCGTCGCCAGGCCGGACACCCCGGACGCGCCGAGCCTCCTGGCGAGGTCGTGGTACGCGTCCTGGCCGGAGATGTCCGAGGCCAGGAACACGCGCGCGAAAGACACCAGCTCGGCCGCGTCCACGACGGAGTTGAAGCTGAGAGAGCCGAGCCTGCGCCTCTTGAACTCGGAGACGAGCAGCTCGAAGTTCGGGTAGTCCTCGGCCCGGTATTTTATGCGTTCGCCTTCGAGGAAGAAGTACTCGCCTATGAGCGTCAGTGAGAAGCTGCCGCGCTCCCCGAACATCTCGCGGAGGACGGCAAGCGCCGCCTCCGCGGCGTTGTCCACGGCGACGTTGCCCGCCGCGTGCATCTGGGCGACCCTGACCAGTATGGCGAGCTTGTTGACGAGGACGCGCCCGTAGGTCAGGCCCTTCTGCCTGAAGCCGTCGTCGAAGGACTGCATGTCCGGATGGCCGGGCGTCATTGTCCTGCCCCCCCGGTGCGTTTCAGCCCGGTCTCGCAGGCCTGCCTTACCGCGTCTGAGCCGGACTTGGCACCCTCCCGAAGCAGTTCCGCCGCCTCCGGCAGCCCCGTCGCGGCCAGTCCGTATGCAGCGAGCACCCTGTCCCCGTCTCCCTTGAGCCTTTCCAGAAGCCCCTTCTTCTTAAAGCGTTCGGCGAGGAACGGGAGCGCCTTGCCGCCGCCAGCGCGTCCCAGGAGCGTGTAAATCTCCTTCTTCTCGTCCGTCAGGAGGCCGTCGAAGTCCTTGCCGGACACCATCGCCATGAACGCCCTGTAAGCACGGCCCGGAGCGGCCTCGGCGAGGACCCTGCCGGCGACCATGCGGATGGGCCGGGCCGGGTCGGAAAGCGCCTGCTCGATGTACGGGACGGCGGCTTCGGCCTTCATGGACGCCAGGGCGGTGAGCGCCTCGCGCCTGACCTTGGTCTCCGGGTGCGACACGGCGCCGCCTATGGCGGGCAGCGTCTCCGGGTCCTTTATCATGCCAAGCATCATGACGACGTTCCGGACGACGTACCAGTGGGGATGGGACAGATACGGCAAAAGCGGCGCGCCCCGTCCATGACAAAGCTCCGCCACGACGTCGCAGGCCGCCTTCCTGGCCCTCCTGTCCTGGAGCGCGTCCAGCAGGCCCACAAGCTCCGGGACCGCCCTATCGTCGAGCTGCATGAAGTAGCTCACGGCGGCCTCTATCGACCCCGCCACGCCCCGGTCGATGACCTCGCCGGCCGCCACGACGACGTCGGCGGAGCGGGCACGCCCCTGTATCAGCTCCACGGCATCCCGGACGTCGCCCGCGAGCGGGTCGTACGCGAGGCCGTTTACCCTCGCGAGGATGCCGGCGGCGGACGCAAGGTCCCCGCGCCTCACATACAGCTCCACCACTCTCGCCATGCTGTCGGCCACCGTCTCCGAGAGGCCGCTGTCCCGCCCGGTCAGCAGCACCTCGTGGAATATCTCCGTAAGCTCCCCCAGGAGCGCCAGGTCGTCCGGCGCGGAGAATGTGCCCCTGATGGCCTGGTAGTCTATGTACGGAACGGGCATCTCCGCCGCCCCGGACGCCGAGGTCGACCTTACCGCATCCGATACCACGGGCGGCCTGTCCGTGTCCGGCCGGAAGGCGGCGGTAAATGCCGTGCCGGCCTCCGCGCCCTGCATATCCTCTCCGCCCGCGGACGACGGTATTATCTCGTACATGAGCGCGGCCTCCTCGGCCGCCTCTTCCTCGGTCTCCTCCTCTGTGAGGGTGTACGTTATGTTCGTGAAGTCCCGGTCCCAGAGGAGCGTCACCAGGTCGTCGTCAAGCTCCATGCCGCCGGAGCCCTGCCTGAGGATGTCGATGAAACCCCTGGTCTCGTAAGGCGTGACGCCCTTCTCGAAGCATATCTCCCGGATGCCGTCCCGGAAGAACATCAGGGCGAGGTTGTCGTCCCTTTCCAGGTTCTCGTAGACCTGCTGTCCCATGAAGGCGAGTTCGTGCGGCCGCACCTGGATGCCGAGCCTCTCCTCATGCTCGAAGAACGCGCCGAACCTCTCTCCAAGCTCTTCGTGGAACTTCTGGTAGATGGGGTTGTTGGGCAGGTAAATCTTCGTGGCCTTGACCGTCTTCACGAGCACCATGACCACGTCGCGGGCAAGCGCCGCGAGGGCTTTTATACGCTCGGCGTCCTTTTCGCGTCCATCGTAGTCAGGGAGTACAGATCCCAGAGCGTCGTCCACGGTCAGCCTCTCTTGAATGTGAAACGCTTCCTCCAGTCCACGCCCCTGTCCTTCGCGTCGCTCCTGTAATGCGCGCCGACGCTGCCCTTCCTTTCGGAGGCCGCCCTCGCTATGAGGGTCCCGACGACGGCCATGTTCCTTATCTCGAGCTCCCTGCGGGACATGAACGTCCCGTCCTCCAGGTATGCCCATGAATCGAGTTTTGTCAAAGCCTCGGAGAGCTGTCTGCCGCAGCGGATGATGCCGGCCTTGGACCACATCAGCCGCCTCAGGCTGCTCCTGAGCTTTACCAGGTCGAGCTGCTTTATCTCGCGGCCCTTGCACGTGACGGGCTTGAGCAGGCCGGGGCCGAGGCTGACGCCCCTGCCGAATTCGTCCGCGGCAGCCCCGGCCCTCGCCCCGAAGACTATGCCTTCGAGGAGCGAGTTTGACGCGAGCCGGTTCGCGCCGTGGACGCCGGTGCACGCGACCTCGCCCGCGGCGAACAGGCCCGGCAGGTCGGTCGCGCCGTCCTTGTCCGTCCTCACGCCGCCCATCATGTAATGCGCGGCGGGGCAGACCGGCACCCTCTCCTCGGTTATGTCTATGTCGTACGTGAGACAGGTGGCGTATATCCTCGGGAAGCGTTTTTTCACGAACTCCGCGCCCATCCCGGACAGGTCGAGGTAGACGTGGTCGGAGTCCGTCTTCGCCATCTCGGACACTATCGAGCGGGAGACGACGTCCCTCGGCGCAAGCTCCGCCATCGTGTGGTAGCCCGGCATGAACCTCTCCCCGGCCACGTTGACCAGGTGCGCGCCCTCGCCCCTTATCGCCTCGGACAGGAGGAACTGCGGTGCGGACGGCACGAAAAGAGACGTCGGGTGGAACTGGACGAACTCCATGTCCACCATCGTCGCGCCAGCCCTGTACGCTATCGCCATCCCGTCGCCCGTGGCGACGGTCGGGTTGGTAGTACGCTGGTAGACCTGCCCGAGCCCACCGGTGGCGAGGACCACCGCCTTCGCGTAGACCGCGACGAGCTTCTTCTCACGCTCCTTCAGGACAAGCGCGCCGACGACAGCCCCGCCCTTGACTATAAGGTCCACCGTGGAGGAGAAGTCGTACTTGGTGATGCCGCCCGTCGCCTTGACCTTGGCGAGGAGCGCCCGCTCTATCTCCTTGCCGGTCGAGTCGCCCTTGGCGTGGAGTATCCTGTTCTGGCTGTGCGCAGCCTCGCGCGTGAAGGCGAGACGGCTCCCCTCCTTGTCGAACTCGGCACCCCAGGATATGAGTTCCTTTATGCGCTCCGGGCCCTCGGATACGAGTATGCCGACGTTCTCTTCGTCGCACAGCCCGTCCCCGGCCTCGAGCGTGTCCTGCAGGTGGAACCGTATCTCGTCCTCGTCCGAGAGCGCGACCGCGACACCGCCTTGGGCGTACTCGGTGGACGACTCCGACACCTTGTCCTTGGTTATGACCAGGACGGAGCCCGCCATCGCAAGCTCTATAGCCGCGCGCAGGCCCGCGACGCCGGAGCCGATGACCAGGTAGTCGGTGGAAAGTACCCCGGATTTTATCTGCACGGCGGCGCTACCGGACGACCGCGAACGGGTTGTCGCCGGTGACGGAGAAAAGCCGCATCTCACCCGTGTCCGTGAACCTGAATACCGCGTTGCCGCGCCCCTCGACCTCGCGGCCGGACTTGTCCCACCATTTGCCGTTCCAGTGCATCATAACGCTGACGTCGTTGCCGGACTCGACGACACGGTCTACGTGCGTCTCAAGGGACACCCTCACGAACGTCTCCATGTCCTTCCGGACGCTGGCCTCAAGCGCCCCAAGTCCGCCGGCGAAGTCCTGCGAGACCGGCTGCAATACACCGTTAATGTCCCTCGCCTTGTATGCGGCCTCCATCTTCGCCAGTGCGTCGAGCGCACGCTCCGCCTTGACCGCCTCCGCGGATGGCGGGATGACCTCGTCCTTCCCGCATCCGGAAGCGGGTATCAGGGCGAACAGGGATACGGCCAGCGCCAATATCTTTCCATAAGACCTTAAATTAAACAAGTTTAACACCTCCATGTGATGACCGGCCGGGCCGGGCGACTCTGTAACGCCTTTATAATCAATGCATTCTACACGCCGGGGAGTGCATATGTCAAGTAAAACAGGCGACGCCCCGAAAGCGCGCTCCGGGCCGATATTGTGTTATATTATATACATGACCGGACAAATTAACAAACTGCGCATACCTTGCGCCAACATGAGGAGGAAGTTATGAGAGCGAGACTCTTAGGCGGCCTGACCGCCCTGGGCATGGCCGTTTTCCTGACGGTTGCCGTACTATGCATGGCGGGCGCGGCGACGGCTTACGCACAGGAGCCTACCGACGAGCAGGTGAACGTGGACCAGGCGCGGATTACACTCAAGGCGTTCATGGACGACCCGGACATGGTCTGGTTCCGCGACTCGCTGAAGGACGCGGCGGGGATAATCATAGTCCCGGCATTTTACAAGGCGGGCTTCTTCCTTGGCGGCGCGGGCGGCAACGGCGTGTACCTCGCGCGCGACAGGGAGACCGGCGTGTGGCGCGGGCCGGCGTTCGTCAACATCGGCGAGGCCTCGTTCGGGCTCCAGATAGGGGCGTCGAAGTCCGAGGTCGTGGTGCTCGCCATGAACAGGAGCGCGGCGGAGAAGCTGTACTCGTCCTCGGTCAAGCTCGGGGCCGACTTCTCCATAGCGGTCGGGCCCGTGGGCGCGGGCGCGGAGGGCGCGCTTGCGCCGGTGCCGACGGCGGCGTTCGTGTCGTTCATCAAGTCCGAGGGTGCGTACATCGGCCTGGCGCTCGAGGGCGCCGTAATCGGCATAGACGACGGCGGCAACAAGGCCTACTACGGACGGGACGTGCGTCCGGCGGACATACTGGTAACGGCGGACGTGACAAACCCGGCGGCGCAGGGGCTGCGGGACGATGTGGCCGAGGCGGCTAAGAGGTAAATGCGCGCCTTGTATGTCATTGCGAGCGGAGCGTGGCAATCTCAGTTCTTAAAGGCTGAGATTGCCGCGTCGCCTTGCTCCTCGCAATGACCAAAAGGGCCGACACGCGGGTCGGCCCCTACAAAAAAAATCGGCGGGCAATGCCCGCCCTTCAAATATCCCCCCTCTTAAGATAAGAGGGGGGGTGGGGGGCGTTATGAAATTCCTGGATTCCCGCTGGAGCCTGCCCCGGTATACCTAAAGCCGGGACGGGAATGACGGTCTTAATGCCCCGGCATCCTCTTCACCAGCTCCCGTCTCGCCTCGCCGATGGTCAGCGGCAGCCGGTCGAACGATACCCGGTCCTCGTCCTTCATCTGCTCTATCAGCTCGGCTATCTGGGGAAGCCTGAGCTTTATACCCTTCAACTGCGACGAGGCGTTGAACACCTCTGCCGGAGAGCCCTCGCGCGCCACCTTGCCCTTGCTCAATATGTACAGCCTGTCTATGAACAGCGGCACCATGTCCACGTTGTGCGTGGACATCACCATCGTTATGCCCTTCTCCCGGTTCAGCTTCATCAGAAGCTCCATGATGCGGTACTCGCCCATCGGGTCGAGCCCGGCGGTCGGCTCATCGAGGAGCATCAGTTCCTGGCCCATCGCAAGGAGACCCGCTATGCAGGCCCGCTTCTGCTGGCCGAACGACAGCCGCTGTACCGGCTTCGCGCCCAGGCCCTTCAGGCCGACCGCTTCGAGCGCGTAAGCGACGCGCCCGTCTATCTCGGACCTCGTCAGGCCCATGTTCGTCGGGCCGAACGCGACGTCCTCGGCCACCGTCGCGGCGAAGAGCTGGTCGGCGGGGTTCTGGAAGACCATCCCGGCCATCCTGAATATCTCCTTGGGGGGGATGCCCCCGACCGGGCGGCCGTTAAGCTCGACCGTGCCGGAGGTGGGTTTGAGCATACCGCAGAGGAGTTTCAGGAGCGTCGTCTTGCCGGAGCCGTTCGAGGCGAGCATGCCGACGAACTCGCCCTTGCCCGCGCGGAAGTCCACCGAGTCGAGCGCCTTCGTGCCATCCGGATATGAGAAGGTCAGCCCCCCCGCCTTTATGACGTCCATATGAACACCGTCAGGCATACGGCGAACGCGCCGCCGAGAAATGCCGCGTCGAGCGGCCTGAGATGTTCGTCGTGCGCCTGGACGTACTCGCCGGTGTAGCCGCGCATCCGCATGGACTCGCCCGTAGCCTCCGCCTGGCCGTATGCCCGGAGGAGCACCGAGCCCGCGAGCGTGCCGAGCGAGCGCATCCCGAGCCGCCACCCGGAGTACCCGAGCCGCCCCCTCTGCGCGTGGTATACGGTAACAGCGTCCTCCAGCAGGACGAACACGTAGCGGTACGTAAGCAGCGCGACCTCGACGAAGGACTTGGGCGCCTTCAAACTTGCCGCAGCCGAAAGCAACCTGTGCGCCGTCGTGGACATCGTGATGAACAGCACCGCCGAGACCGCGCCTAACACCCTCGCCAGTATTACGGCGCCCTTGTGGACACCGGGCCCGCTCACGGAGACTTCCATGCCGTATATCCCAAAGCCCGCGACCGCCTCGCCCGGGGTGAGCGCCGCCTGTATGGAGGCGATTATAAGTGCGAAGACAAGCGGCTCCGACATGCGGAGAAGTATCGCGGAAATCGGCACGCCGGATGCCGCGAGTATGCCGAGGCAGACCGCGCCGACGGTCAGCGGGACAGCCGGTGCGGACGAGGCCACCGCGAGCAGGAGGCAGGCTCCCGTGAAGACAAGCTTCGCGCGCGCGTCAGCCTCGCGGACGAACCCGCCCTCGGCGGCGTAGATTTCGGAGAAGGCCTCAACGCGCATCGGTCCGACTCCCGGCGCACGGTCTGGAGATAAACTCCCGGTAGTAATAACCCAGGACGAACCCGCCAGCCGCGCCCGCGACAAGGAACGCGAACAGGAGCGTGTCGCCCTCAAGCTCGAGGAGCGAGGGCTTAGCCGGGCGTCCGTGCTCCTCCGCGTACTTCCCGACGACGGCCTCGTCAACGCCCGGCCATTTCTCCTCCGCGGCATGGGCAATGCCGGAGGAAAAGAGCAGGAAAAGCAAAAGAAACGGCAGAACAACTCGCCTTTTTGGAAAAAGGCGACCAAAAATCTTTTGTGAGGTTGACATGGTTACTCCGCAGTTGCCGGTATGCGCGCCCCGAAAAGCTCGGGCCTGCGCGAGTGCAGGAACTTCACCGCCCCGGCGGTTATGAAACCCTCGACGATGCCGAGCGGGAGCTGGGTCGGGACGAACGCGAGCATTATCGTGTAGAAAAGACTCAGGGCATCGCCGGGCCCGGCGAGGGCGGACGCGAGCGCGAACGACGTTGCAGTGTAGGTGGCCCAGTCGCCGATTACGCCCGCGAAGAACGCCGCGACGACGAGCGGCGCGTTCAGCCCTGTCAGCCCCTTGTATACGGCGTAGCCCGCGAAGGAGCCGACGACGCCCATCGAGAACACGTTCGCGCCCCAGGTCGTCAGCCCGCCGTGCGCGAGGAAAAGCGCCTGCAGCAGAAGCGCGACCGCCGCCGCGACTACGCTGTACACCGGGCCGATGAGTATCGCGGCCATCGCGGTGCCGGCCGGGTGCGAGCACGTCCCCGCGGTCGGGACGGGTATCGGCATGCAGGAGATGATGAAGACAGCTGCGCCCATCATGCCGAGCAGCGGCTTGGCCGAAACGACAGATTTGTCTCTTTTAAGCTTGTAGAGGCCGAACCCGACGAAAGGGGCCGCGACAACAAACCAGAGCGAGGCCCAGCCGAACGGGAGAATGCCCTCCGTGATGTGCATGGCATGGGCCTGTGACGGCATCAGCAGGGCGCCCAGCGCGGCAACGGCTAAAACGGTTGATTTCTTGTTCATGATTGTAGGGCGGGCAATGCCCGCCATGCCTTTCCGTATACGCACAAAAAAATCCCCTCCGCTTGCATGCGAAGGGGATTATCCGTTTTCATAACCCCGAATATGTAGTCCCGCACCCTTTTCCGTTGGGCAGACAGCGGGCATATCCAAGGCAGGTCTTCTGGCTCCCGGGTCGTCCTACTCCCCAAACCTTCCCGCACGGCAAGCGGTGCAGTGGTCTCTCATGGGTTTCGTCGCCGGTTACAGCGGCGGGTCCGCTCCCGGTTCAGCCCGGCACCATCAAAAAGATGCCCCGCTTCACGGGATTCCCTATTAAGCCCCTTAGGGCGCCTGTGGATGTAATTCTAATGGCAACTATAGCGCAACGGGCGGCCACCTGTCAAGTCCAAACCTCAGGCCGAAACCCTGGCGCGCACCCTGTCGAACAGGCCGGCGGCCTGTTCCAGGTCTTCGCGCGTGTGAGCCGCCGAGACCATGCACCGTATGCGCGCCTTTCGAATGGGCACCGTCGGGAAGCCGATCGCCTGGGCGAACACGCCCTCCTGGAAGAGTTCCGCGGAGAACCGCCGTGCGAGCCCAGCGTCACCGAGCATCACCGGCGTGATGGGCGTCTCGGTGCGTCCGATGTCGAAACCCAGCCCGCGCATCCTGTCCTGGAAGTAGCGCGCATTGTCCCAGAGTTTTTTTACAAGCTCGTCCGAGCCGCCAAGTATCTCCACGGCCGCGATGCACGCGGCTACGTCGGCGGCGGTAGTCGCGGACGAGAACAGGAACGGACGGGCCTTCTGCTTGAGGAACGTTACGAGCTTCTGCGGCCCCGCGATATAACCGCCGACTACTCCGAACGCCTTCGAAAGCGTGCCGACCTCGACGTCCACGCGGCCGGTCAGCCCGAAATGCTCGACGATGCCGCGCCCGCCCCGCCCCAGCACGCCCTCGCCGTGCGCGTCGTCCACCATGACCATCGCGCCGTGTTTTTCCGCCGCATCGACGATTTTGTCCAGCGGCGCTATGTCGCCGTCCATGCTGAAGACGCCGTCGGTGATTACAAGCTTTTTATTAGCCGTGGATGCTGCGAGCTTGGTTGCGAGGTCGTCCGGGTCTGCGTGCGCGTATCTCGTGGACTTCGCCTTCGAGAGGCGGCAGCCGTCTATGATGCTCGCGTGGTTCAGCTCGTCGGAGAATATCTCGTCGCCCTCCCCGGCAAGCGCGGGTATGACGCCGATGTTCGCCATGAACCCGGACTGGAGAGAGAGGGCCGCTGGAGCCCCCTTGAATGCGGCGAGCTTTTCCTCAAGCTCCCGGTGGAGCGTGAGGCTCCCCGCGATGGAACGCACCGCCGCCGGGCCCGCGCCGTACTCGTCTATAGCCTTTTTCGCCGCGTCCTTGAGGCGTCTGTCGTCCGCGAGTCCGAGGTAGTTGTTCGAGCAGAGGTTGAGCGCGCGGCTCCCGTCCACGGTTATCCACGCGCCCTGGGCCGAGCCTATCTCGCGTATGGGGTTAAGCAGGCCCTCGGATGCAAGCCGGGCGAGTTCGTCGTCTATAAAGGAGAGTTTATCCATGCAGACCCATGAAAGAACACTACAACTTCCTGGATTCCCGCCTTCGCGGGAATGACGGACGTTAATGGCTCAGAACTCCTCGTCCTCGGCCATGTACCGCCACTGGCCCTGCGGCATGTTGCCGAGCATCACGTTCCCGATGCGGACGCGCTTGAGGCCGGTGACGCGCAGGCCGACCTTCTCGCACATCCGGCGTATCTGGCGCTTCCGGCCCTCCTTCAGGACGAACCGGAGCTGGTCCTCGTTCTGCCACCAGACCACGGCGGGCTTGAGCGGCCTGCCGTCCAGGGACAGCCCGTGCTGAAGCAGGTCGAACCCCTCGTCGGAGAGTTCGCCCTCGACGCGGACGAGGTACTCCTTCTCTATGCCTGAGGACTCGCCGATGAGGCTCTTGGCGACGCGCCCGTCCTGCGTGAAGACTATCAGGCCGGTCGAGTCTATGTCCAGCCGCCCCGCCGGGGCGAGGCCCTTCATGTGCGCGGGCGAGAACGTTATGCGCGTCCTGTCCTTCTCGTAATGCGTGTCCCTGCCGATGAGGGACATCGCGGTCTTGTAGCCCTGCTCCGGCTGGCCGGAGACGTACCCGACCGGCTTGTTCATCAGTATCGTCACGAGCCGGGCCTGGGTCTTCTTCGCCCGCTCGTCGAGCGTGACCTTCGCGTCAGGGTCCACCTTCGTCCCGAGCGTCGAGACCTGCACCCCGTCGACGTAGACCCAGCCACGCTCGATGAACGTGTCTGCCTCGCGACGGGAGCACAAGCCCCGTTCGGACATCAGCTTCGAGAGCCTTATCGTTACCTTGTCTATATCAAAGTCTTCGTTACTTGACATCAAGAAGCTCTACGTCGAATACCAGGGTCGCGTTGGGCGGTATAACGCCGGGGTAGCCCTGCTGGCCGTACGCGAGGTTGCCCGGTATGGTGAGCTTCCTCTGGCCGCCGACCTTCATGCCCGCGACGCCCTCGTCCCAGCCCTTTATCACCTCGCCCGCGCCCAGGTGGAACGTGAACGGGCGGCCCGAGTCGCGGGACGAGTCGAACTTCTTGCCGTCCGTCAGCCAGCCGGTGTAATGAACGGTGACGGTGCTGCCGGTCTTGGCCTCGGCGCCCGTGCCGGCCTTGACGTCCTCGTACACGAGGCCGGACGCGGTCTTGACCTTGCCGTCCTTGCTGCCGGCGGAGCAGTTGAGCGCGAGCATCGGGATGGCTATAAGCGCTGCCGCGAATAAAAGGGTCTTTATGCGGGACGGGGTGAACATGGTTTTTTGCCTCCTGTGAGTTGGGGTTGATGGACTGTGGATTGTTAGGCCGGTGTTGTTACCGGCGATCCTTTGCTTGATGCGTTCTTCGCCTATGTTTGAAGTCGGCTGACCAAGCTTCTTTCTGAATGTCCCAGCAGATAAAGCAATAGAAACGCTGGGATAACAAGTACCTGCGAATTGCCGTCCGGGCCTGGATGAACTCTAAAGTCGGCCTCGTTTTTTGATACCAGTATCCCAACCTTAACGGAATTGTCTGCTTCCATGAATAACCAAAGACCGTCCTTTTTATCTATGCGTACGTCTTCTTTGTATTTCACCTCAACGGGTATTGTCCACTCATCAACGTCGACGACCAGGTCGACTTCTTTCCTAGCCCTGCCTTGATCCCGCCAATATCCCAGCCTTGGTTGCTGGCGGTAATATAACGTGTGGAAATGCTTGTATACCGCGCTTTCGACACTAAGCCCCAATTCTTCGGGGCTGGTCAACGTCTCCTCGTTCTTTAACAATACGGCATTTCTTAAGGCGACATCGGAGATGTGTACCTTTGGACGCCCCTTGAGAACAAGTTTTCCAGTTTGCTTGTAAGGATAAAGCCTGTAAATAAGATTTGCCGATTCCAGATGGCCCAGAAACCTTTCTACAGTCTCGCTAGATTTTTCCAACTGGCTTGCTATAGTATTTTTTTCAATTATACCTCCAGAGTGCAGGCACAGGTATATAAACAACTGCTCCAGTTCCAATACTGACCTGACACCAAAGCTAGCAGTCATATCCCTCTTTAATACCTTGTCAACCACGTCTTCCCTTAGAAGCCTCTGGACATCTGATATTTTGTCCATCCCCACAAGCTCCGGGAACCCTCCAAGCATCAGATAATTATGGAAGTAATCCTTGACCGGCAGCACATCATTCAAGATGTTCGCGCGTTCGGTCACTTCCATTTTCACCAAGTTGAGAACCTTGAGGTCGGAAGGCAAGGATGGGACAGGAGCGTTGATTAAATGCAAGTATTCATAAAATGACAACGTCGGGACTTTGATGGTGATCCATCTTCCAGTTCCTGATTCGGCGCCTTTTTCCTGTATGTCCAGGGCGGCTGAGCCTGTAGCGATTATTCGGATGTGTGGCTGGAAATCTACTTTATGCTTTATCCATGTGCCCCAGTCCTTGGAATACTGAACTTCGTCCAGAAGCAATGCGATTCGTTTCGGGTTCGGGAGTACATTCTGATGATAAACGTCCAGTACCCGGTCTATCCCAGCCAGCTTCAGAATGGGGTGGTCAAGAGACAGGTAAAGGATTTCTTTAACCGACCATTGGTCCTTCAAGAGCCGTTCGGCTATTTGTTGCAAGATTACGGTCTTGCCGACCCTTCGTGCACCAGAAACCACTATCGCCCGGGTAAACTTGGGGTTTGAAAACCACTGGTATGTCTCATGAAAGGCGATTCGCTTGAATTTATGGCGACAGGTATAAGAGTCATCCCGCCACCACGGGTTGAACCCTCTAAGAACCTGCAATATGTCGTTATCTTGAACGAAGTCCATTAATTCACCAAAACGATGTTACAACATCCAATACCAACTATGTGTGCATATAAACTAACATATATATGGCATATTATGCAATATAAATCATTATAGGATGTTTAGACTTGGATTATTCCCCGCTCGCCCTGAAGCACCGGACGAAATGCTCCGGCTTTACCTCGAAAAGCTCCGGCTCCTTGTGTCCGTACTCGTGCCTGCCGTACGGGCAGCGCGGCAGGAACTTGCAGCCCGTCGGCAGCTCCGTCAGCTTGGGCACCATGCCGGGTATCGCCTTCAGGCGGCGCACCTTCTCGCCCGGCTTCGGCAGAGACGCGAGGAGCCCCTCGGTGTACGGGTGGAGCGGGTCGTAGAATATGTCGTCGGTGTTCGCGTACTCGACCACGCGGCCCGCGTACATCACGGCGACCCGGTCGGCCATCTGGGCGATGATGCCCAAGTCGTGCGTGATGAGCATCACCGCGGTGCCGAACTTCTTCCTGATGTCGTCCAGGAGTTCCAGTATCTGCGCCTGTATCGTCACGTCCAGCGCGGTCGTCGGCTCGTCAGCGATGATGAGAGACGGCTCGCACGAGATGGCCATCGCTATCATCACCCTCTGGCGCATGCCGCCGGATAGCTGGTGCGGGTACTGGCTAACGAGGCGGCCCGGCTCCTTCAGGCCGACCAAGTCGAAAAGCTCCGCCGCGCGCCTTAGCGCCTGCTCGTTAGTCATGGACCTGTGCTCGACAAGCGCCTCGGCCACCTGGTCGCCGACGGTGAATACCGGGTTGAGCGAGGTCATCGGCTCCTGGAACACCATCCCGATGCGGCCGCCGCGCACCTTACGCATCTCGGACTCGGGGAGCTTCAGGAGGTCGCGCCCCTCGAAGATTATCTCGCCGCCGATTACCCTGCCCGGCGGGTCCGGGAGTATCCGCATGATTGACAGCGCGGTCACGGACTTCCCGCATCCGGACTCGCCGACGACGCCCAGCACCTCGCCCTTGTTCACGTCGAGGCTCACGCCGTCCACCGCGAGGAATTTTCCCTCGCGGGTGGTGAACTGTGTGCGTAATCCCTTGACGGATAGGAGAGGCTGGGTCATGAGGGTGTCTTGCGTCATATTGGATGCCAACTATTTACAGTAATTTCAGGAACGCGTCAAGTTCAATCTCGGCCTGCTTCAGGATGTGCGACAACGTGGAGCGTTTGACCGGCTTGTGCGCGGGTACGGTGATTTTCAGTGTCTTGTTTGCGGTGTGTTTCTGGAGCCGGATATGGCTGCCGCTCGTCCTGACCACCACCCACCCGTCCCGCTGGAGGGCATGGATAATCCTCAGGTAGGGGAGGCTCGGGACAACGGTCATACTACCAGCTCCCTGACCTCGGCCTCGTCGTCTATAAGCACGTCGTCGTCCGTCGGCGCAAGGTAAAGCTCTATGGCCTCCCTGATGTTACTCAGGGCCTCCTGCTCCGTATCGCCCTCGCTGATGCAGCCAGGCAGCGACGGCACGTAGACCGTGTAGCCGCCCTCGTCGCTCGGTTCAAGGACTATCTTGAGAATCATGGTAATCCTTCCCTCAGTCCAGCTTCAGGCTCTCCGGCGTGTCCCCGCCGGCCTGCTCGTGCTGGACGAACCGCAGGTACATCTGGGCGTCGGTGTTGTTCGGGTTTACCGCGAGCGCCTCGTTCCACTCCGCCACGGCGAGGTCTATGAAGCCCTTCATGTAATACGTGATGCCGAGGTTTATGCGCGCGGGCATGTACCTCGGGTTTATCTCCTTGGACTTGACGAACTCGCGGATGGCCTCGTTGTAAAGCCCCTTCTCGCGGTACGCTATGCCCACCTTCGTGATGATGTCCACGAACGTCGGGCGGAGGTTTATCGCCTTCTTGTACTCCTCGACCGCCTCGCCGAACAGGCCCAGGTCATAGTATATGTCGCCAAGCTTCGCGTGCTCGTTGGCGAGCTTGCCCTTGATGAACGGGTCGAGCGCGAAGGGGCTGCCGTGGGCTATCTTCGCCGCGGTGCCGAAGACCTCGTTCGCCTCGGTGTACCTGCCCATGTCGTTCAGCGTGACGGCGAGGTTGAGCGAGACCTCTGTGTAGTTGGGGTTCAGCTCGAGCGCCTTCCGGAATGACGCGGCGGCCTTGCCCAGCTCACCCTTGCCGTGGTATATGAGCCCAAGCTTGTTGTATACGTCCGCGTAAGGCCGCGCCTTGACCACCTCGAGGAAATGCTTCTCGGCCTCGGCGTAGTCGCCCTTGTCGTACGCCTCCCTCCCGCGCATGTACAGCTCGTCGATGTTCACGGCCATGTTGTCTCTCCTGAAGTGGTTTAAGCCTTCAATGCAGTTATCTATCTATGGCCTCCACCTTATGCCCCCTCTTAAGCCAAGAGGGGGATGGGGGCGTTATGAAAACCCTGGATTCCCGCCTTCGCGGGAATGACGGGCAAAGGCTTCTTCCCCCTCTTAAGCCAAGAGAGGGAAGGGGGTTTTAAAAGCCTTTCAGCCTACGCGACGCCGGACAGTGACCTTGCGACCGCGAGGCTCTTCTCGTCCAGAACCTTCCTGTTGCCGAAGACGTCCTTGAACGGCGTCGAGACTATCTCGTTCTTTATGAGGCCGACCATAGTGCCGCGCTCTCCCTCGGCGAGCCTCCTGACCGCGGACGCGCCGAGCCTGGTGGACAGGAGCCTGTCGAACACGGTCGGGTCTCCGCCCCTCTGCAGGTGGCCGAGCACCGTGATGCGCGTCTCGAAGCCCGCGACCGACTTGAGCTTCATCTCGATGGCGTACGCGGACGCGGCGCCCTCCGCGACGATAACGATGCTGTTGGTCTTGCCGCGCTTCTTGGCCTCGAGGAGCCTGCTCCCGATCGCTTCGAGGTTGTACGGTACCTCCGGTATAAGCACCGCCTCGGCCGCGCACGCGATGGCGGAGGTCAGCGCGAGGTAGCCGGAGCTTCTGCCCATGACCTCGAGGATGAACGCCCGGTCGTGCGACGAGGCCGTGTCCCGGAGCGCGTCCACCGCCTTGACGATGTTGTTCAGCGCGGTGTCGACGCCGATGGCCATGTCGGTGCCGTATATGTCGTTGTCGATGGACGCGGGCAGGCCGATGCACGGGATGCCCAGGTCGTGCAGTATCTGCGCACCCCGGAGCGAGCCGTCGCCGCCGACGATTATCATGCCGTCTATCTCATTCTTGGCGATGTTTTCGAGCGCGGTCTTCTGGCCCCAGTCGGACTTGAATTCGAGGCACCTCGCGGAGCGCAGGATCGTCCCGCCCCGCTGGACGATGCCCTCGACCGAGGCCGGGCCCATCTCCTTGAAGTTGTTCTCTATCAGGCCCTGGTACCCCTGTATGAAGCCGAGTACCATGATGCCCATGTCCTCCGCCTTGCGCACGACGCTCCTTATCGCCGCGTTCATGCCGGAAGAGTCGCCGCCTGATGTCAGCAGACCTATCTTTTTCATGGGGGGCCTCCAAAGGCAAAGGGCATATGCAAAGTCCCGCCTTCTTGTAAGAAGGCGGCCCAAGAACTTTCATGCTTTTATGCAGGGGCCGACCCGTGTGTCGGCCCTCATGGTTGTCATTCCCGCGAAAGCGGGAACCCAGCGACTTTCGCAGTACGTGTAGTCATGCGCCCCAAAGTCACTGGGCCCCCGCTTTCGCGGGGGTGACGTCAAAATATTACCCGAAGAAAATCTTCGCCGTCTCGTACAGGTCCATGTCGAGAGTCTTCGTCTTGCCGACCGCCTCGTCCAGGTCCACCGGGACGATCTTCGTGCCCTGGAGCGCGACCATCTTGCCGAAGTTGCCGTCGTGGACGAGGTCCACGGCGTGCACGCCGAACCTCGTCGCAAGGATGCGGTCGAACGCGGTCGGCGTCCCGCCCCTCTGGAGGTGTCCGAGTATCACCGCGCGCGTCTCGAACCCGGTGCGGGTCTCTATCTCCTTGGCGAGGATGTTCGCTATGCCGCCCAGCCGGACGTTCCCAAAGGAGTCCCGCTCCGCGGTCTGGAGGACCATGCTGCCCTCGACGCCCGGCGCCTCGGAGAACTTCGCGCCCTCGGAGACCGCGACGATGTTGAACCTCTTGCCTCTCGCGTGCCTTTTCTTTAGTATATCACATACTTCGAGGATGTTGAACGGCTCCTCCGGGACGAGTATCATGTCCGCGCCCCCGGCGATGCCGGACGCGCAGGTTATCCAGCCGGCGTGGCGTCCCATTATCTCGACGACAAGCGTCCTGTGGTGCGACTCCGCCGTGGTGTGGAGCCGGTCTATGCACTCGGTCGCTATAGACACGGCGGTGTCGTAGCCGAAGGTCACGTCCGTCGCCGAGAGGTCGTTGTCGATGGTCTTGGGGACGCCGATTGTGTTGAGCCCCATCTTCGAGAGCTTGCTGCAGACGCCGAGGGTGTCGTCGCCGCCGACCGCGATGAGCGCGTGGAGGTCGAGCTTTCTCATGTTCTCCGCGACCATCTCCGCGCCGTTCTCCTTCTTGAAGGGGTTTGTGCGGGATGTGCCGAGGATGGTGCCGCCGAACATGTGGATGCCGGATACTTGCGGCCTTGTGAGCTGCTCCGCGTCGATGTCCATCAGACCCTTCCAGCCGTCCTTTATGCCGATGACGGTGTATCCGAACTGCTCCGCCCTCCTGAAGACCGCCCTGATGACCGCGTTAAGGCCGGGGCAGTCGCCACCTCCGGTGAGTATGCCGATTTTTTTCATCCAAGACTCTCCTTTCGGTTATGTGAACTCGTGAAGCTTTAGGTAGTGCGGCAAGGCGAAAACGGGGCGCAAAGGCATGACGCAGGCGCATCCGGCCCCGCGGATGACTATAACACACCCGAAAACTTGTTGTCAATTCGATAAATCCACGAAAGTCTTTTAAAATTATAGGGATTGACAAAGGTCGCGGTTTGGGTATAATCTTAAAATCCAGAAAATAGCGACAAGGAGCCCCAGATGCCTAACCCCGTGCCCTTCTCGGGCAAACTCGAAGAAAATACGCTGCCCCGGCTGCTGAACCACCTGCACGAACTCAAGAGCACCGGCACGGTATCCGTGTCCCGCGACAGCATAGTCAAGAAGCTGTTCGTCAAGGGCGGCGCGATAATATTCGCAAGCTCGACCTACGAGGGCGACCGGCTGGGCGAACTGCTGCTGAAGGCCGGCAAGATAAACATGAAGCAGTTCGACACCGCCTCCAAGGTCGTCATCGAGACCGGGAAGCGGCTCGGCGGCGTCCTCGTGGAGCTCGGCTACATCAGCCCCAAGGACCTCTTCTGGGGCGTCAAGTACCAGGTGCAGGAGATAGTCTGCGGCCTGTTCGACTGGACAGACGGGTCTTATGAGTTCTCGCCCGGCGAACTGCCGGCGGCGGAGGTCATCACGCTCCATATCTCGACCGCGAACCTGATACTCCAGGGCATAAAGAGGGTGGACGACTGGACCCGCATCTCGCGCGGCATACCGCCGATGGACGGCGTCCTGAAGGTGACGTCCAACCCGCTCAAGCTCTACCAGGAGATAGACATGTCCGAGGAGGAGAAGCGCATCGTCGCCCTCTTCGACGGCAAACGCACTATAAAGGGCGTCTTCGAGAAGGCCGAACTCGGCGGTTTCGAGGCGCTCAAGGCGGTCTACGTCCTGTACACAATCGGGATGCTCGAGGAGGCCCAGGCCGGTGAGAAGGGCAAGGCTTCGGCCGGGGAGGCCGCGGCCGCGACCCAGATGGCCGGAGACGTGAAGCCGCTCGACAAGACGTCGCTCCACAAGGCATACATAGACTCCAAGTCGCAGAACTACTACGAGCTTCTCAAGGTCGATACCGAGGCGTCCAGCGCCGAACTGGAGGATGCGTACAACAGGCTCGCGCGGGTCTACCACCCCGACCACCAGTTCAAGGAGGGCATGGAGGGTCTTAAAGGCGAGCTCGAGGAGCTGTTCAACAAGATAACCGAGGCGCACTCCATCCTCTCGGACGACTCGCGCCGGTGGGAGTACGACCTCTCCCTCGCTACCGCGGTCGGAGACAGCGGTAAGAAGTCGGGCAAGCCCCGGAAGGCAAAAGACCTGCCCAAGGCCAAGGAGGCCTTCGACAAGGGCATCGAGAGCTTCAAGGCGAAGGACTTCGAGTCCGCCACCGTACACTTCAAGGAGGCCGCGAGGCTGGACCCGACCAACGCAGCGCACTTCAGCTACCTGGCCCTTGCGCTCCTCCAGAGGCCGAAACGCGAGGCGGAGGCCGAGGAGGCCATGCTCGAAGCGATAGCGATCGAGCCAAACAACGCCGAGCACCAGGCGAACCTCGGCCTGCTCTACCAGAGGACCGGCATCAGCGACAAGGCGAAGGAGGCGTTCAGCGAGGCGCTTCGTCTCGACCCCAAGAACGCGAAGGCGAAGAAGGGGCTGGGGAAGAAATAGGGAACCCCCTCACCCCAACCCCTCTCCCGCAAGGAGAGGGGATTAACAAAAGGGCCGACACACAGGTCGGCCCCTACATAAAGAACCATACGACCACGAGCCGGCAATCCTGCCTGCTAGCCACTAGTCCTTAGTCCCTAGCCCCTGCTTGTCAACCTCCCCCAAAACCATCTCCGGCAGGAACCTTACTACCGTCTCGAACACTATACCCATGCCCTCAAGCCGCGCGCGGTAGTCCAGGCATACCGGCCTGACCGCGTCCACGACCTCGGCGACCGTGCCGGGGTCCGAGAAGAGAGGCGCCTTGTCCCGGTCCGGGCCGCAGAAGCCCGGCTCAATCGTCGAGTAATGCACACGGCATCCCATAGGCCTGACCGGGTATATCAGGCAGTCGCCGTCCTTCAGGAACGGGCAGCCCGGCCCGTGTTCGTGCCAGGCGGCCTGCACCGAAACGCCCTTCGCGGACAGCTCCGGGAGCGTGTCGTTGTTCCATGCGACCCAGGCCGAAAGCCGCGCGGCTGTCGCGGTCAACCCGGCGTCCGTCAGGCTGGCGCGCAGATACTCCGCGACAAGCGCGGCCTCCGGGAGCGTCGCACGCACCGGCAGGCGGCAGCACCATGCGCAGCCTCTGGCGCAAGTGGCCCGCCTGCCCCTCGCGGCAAGCCCTTCGAGCGCGCGCGCTATCGCGGCGTCAAGCTCTTCGTGGTATTTTCTGGCGGTTTCGGTAAAAGCAGTCATAAGGAGACCCCTCACCCCAGCCCCTCTCCCGCGAGGAGAGGGGATCAGATAAAGGCACAATCCGCCGGTCGCTGCCTCACAATAGTATTTGGGCCGCCTTTTTACAAAAAGGCGGGACGTTTCTTTACGTCTCCTGCCGTTGACTTCAGTGAGCCTCGCCCCAGTTCGGCCCCATGCCCGCGTCCACCTTCAGCGGCACGGACAGCTCGACAGCCCCTTCCATCCCGGCCCTTACGAGCGAGACGACCTTGTCCGCCTCGTCCACGGGCGACTCGAAGACAAGCTCGTCGTGCACCTGGAGCACCATGAGGGCCGAGAGCCCCTCGGACGCGAGCGTCCGACTGATGTCAATCATCGCGACCTTTATCAGGTCGGCGGCGCTCCCCTGTATGGGCGTGTTGATGGCGAGCCGCTCGCCCAGGCTTCTTATGGTCTTGTTGTCCGAGGCAAGTTCCGGGATGGCCCGTTTCCTCCCGAATATCGTCGTCGAGTAACCGGCTGCCCTGACCTCTTCGAGGTTCCGGGCGATGTAGTCCCGGACGCCTCCGTGCCGCTCGAAGTAGGCGTCAATGTAGCGCTGCGCCTCCTTGGGGTGTACGCCTATCTGGTTTGACAGCCCGAACGAGCTTATGCCGTAGATTATGCCGAAGTTAATGGCCTTGGCCTTCCGGCGCATGTCCGCGTCCACACTGCCCTCCGGCACGCCGAATATCTCGGACGCTGTGCGTGTGTGTATGTCCTCGTCGTTCCGGAAAGACTCGATGAACGACTCATCGCCCGCGAGGTGTGCCATGATGCGTAGCTCCACCTGCGAGTAGTCGGCGGAGATTATCACCCTGCCCGGCGGGGCGGCGAAGGCACGGCGTATGCGCCCTCCCCACTCGCCGCGTATGGGAATGTTCTGGAGGTTCGGGTCGGACGAGCTGAGCCGCCCGGTCGCGGCCACCGCCTGGTTGAGGCTCGTGTGGAGCCGCCCCGTCTTCCTGTTCACCAGCCTCGGGAGCGCGTCCACGTATGTGGACTTCAGCTTGTACAGCTCCCTGTAATTTAGTATCTCGGCGGGCAGCTCGTGGGACAGCGCGAGCGTCGTCAGGACCTCCTCGTCCGTCGAGAACCCGGTCTTTGTCTTCCGCGCCGTGGGCAGGCCGAGCTTCTCGAACAGTATCGCGCCGAGCTGCTTGGGCGAGTTAATATTGAACTCCTTGCCCGCGAGCATATAAATCCTGCGCGTGATGCTGTCCAGGTACCCTTCCATCTCCTTGGACATCTCGCCGAGGTATGCCGTGTCCACGAACACGCCGTCCATCTCTATGCGCGCGAGGACGCCGATGAGCGGCAGCTCCATCTCCGCGAATAGCTTCGTGAGGCCTGTGTCCCGGAGCTTGTCCTCCAGGACTCCCGCGAGCAGGAAGGTGACGTGCGCGTCCTCCGCCGAGTAGCGTGTGGCGGTGGGGATGTCCACCTGCGAGAACGGGACCTGCTTCGCCCCGGATCCCGCCGCGTCCGCGAACGTCATCTTCCTCCTGCCCAGGTGTTCGAGCGCGGTGTTCTCCAGGTTGTGGCCGGAGCGTCCGGGGTTTATCAGGTATGCCCCGACCATCGAGTCGAAGGACACGCCCTTCATCTCGATGCCCATGTTCCTGAGCACTATGATGTCGTACTTTATGTTGTGGCCGAACTTCCTTATCGCCGGGTCTTCGAGGAGAGGCCTCAGGATGCGCACGACCGTTGCCATGTCGAGCTGGCCTTCCACGCGCGACGGGAAGAGGTCGGCCATACCGCCCCTGCCCACCTCCACGTGTCCGAAGGGTACGTAGTACGACTCCGTCCCGTTGAAGCATAACGATATGCCGACAGGCTCAGCCAGCATCGGCAGCGTGCTCGTGGTCTCGGTATCCACCGCGAGTGCGCCCGCCTCGCGCGCCTTCGCCGCTACCTCGCTTAGCATCTCCTCGGTGGATACGGTAATGTATTCCGCCGCCTCGCCCGGCCGGGCATTGCCTTCCGCCACCCCCGCTTCCACTGCATCGCCCGCATCAAACGTCACGTGCTTCATGAGGGCGGAGAACTCCAGCTCCCTGAAGAGTTCGGTCAGGGCGCGGCTGTCCTGCGGGCGGCGCTTGAGTGTCGCCAGGTCAACCTCTTCCGGCAGCTCCCTCATAAGCTCCACCAGCCGCCTCGAAAGCCGCGCGTCTTCTGTGTGCGCCTTGAGGTTCTCGCGCAGCTTGGGCTTCCTGACGGACTCGACGTTGGCGAGCACCCCTTCTATGCTCCCGAACTCCTTTATCAGCTCGACCGCAGTCTTGGGCCCTATGCCGGGGACGCCGGGTATGTTGTCGGACGAGTCGCCCATGAGGCCGAGGAGTTCCGGTATCGCCGAAGGCGGGACGCCGAACTTCTCCTCGCACTCCTCCGGGCCGTACACCTCCTCCTTCATCGTGTCGTAGACCTTTATGTGTTCGTCTATAAGCTGGAAGAGGTCCTTGTCGCCCGTGACGATTGTCACGTCGAACCCGGCCGAGGCCGCCTTCCTCGCGGTCGCGGCGATGACGTCGTCCGCTTCAATTCCGGGCATGAGGAGTACGGGTATGTTGAAGGCCTCGACTATTTTATGGATATACGGTATCTGCGGGACGAGCGTGTCCGGCATGGGGGGGCGCGTGGCCTTGTACCTGTCGTACATCTGGTTCCTGGTGGTCGGGCCCTTGGGGTCGAAGGCGACGCCCAGGTAGTCCGGCCTCTTCTCGTCCGCGACCTTCATCAGCATGGCGGTGAAGCCGTATGCCGCGCCGGACGGGAACCCCTTCGACGTGGAGAGGTTCCGTATCGCGTAGAACGCGCGGTAAATGTAGGAGTTGCCGTCTACGAGGTAGAGGGTGGGCCTGGGGTCTGGCATGGGTTATCTCCGCTCTCCAGGCGGCGCGGCTGGCGCCGGGGTAAGCGGGGCCATCCCGTTGACCCTCCCGGTCAGCAGGTCCGCGATGCCCTTGTGCCCGGCCTTCGTCGCCCAGAATGCGGCGGACTTGCTTCCATAGTCGTGGAGCCTCGGGTCCGCGCCGCGCTCGAGCAGGAGTTCCACGACGTCTTTGCAGCCACCGAATGCCGCCGTGAACAGCGGCGTCCAGCCGTCGTTGTCACGCGCGGTGATGTCCGCGCCCCGGTCAATGAACAGCGCCGCCGCGGACTTCCGGCATCCGAGCGCGGCGACGTGGAGCGGCGTGCTGCCCTCGCAGTCCTTTGCGTTCACGTCCGCGCCGCCGTCCAGCAGCAGTCCCGCTACCTCGTCTTTGCCCTTGAACGCGGCCATGTGGAGCGGGGTCGCGCCGCCTGCGTCCGGCCTATTCGCGGCCTCCGGGTCGGCCGCGAGCAGCAGGCGCGCGGCCGACCCGTCGCCGTCCTTTATTGCCTTGAATATTTCGCCGTCCGCGAGCGCGTAACCCGGCATGGAAACGTTCATGACGGCTGCGGCAAACATTACGCATGCCGCGGCAAAGACCTTCGCCAAACCCCGGTGCTTCAAAGTTTCCCGCCCCTTTCCCTTAATAATCCCGAAACCGCGTTGTCTCCCGACATCCGCGACCAGTTGAGCGGCGTCCTGCCCTTCTCGTCGGCCGCGTTAACTTCCGCGCCCCTGTTGAGGAGTATCCCGGCAAGTTCGAGGTTGGTCCGGAATGCGGCCCAGTGGAGCGGGGTCATCCCCTCTCCGTCGGCGGCCGAGACGTCCGCCCCTGCATCAAGCAGCGCTATGGCAGCCCTGGCATGCCCCTGCGATACGGCGTAGTGGAGCGGCGTAAGCCCCAGGTTCTGACGGGCGTCCACCTCCGCGCCCGCCTTTATGAGCATGCCGCAGATGTCCTCATTGCCTTTGAACGCGGCCAGGTGGAGCGGGGTGTTGCCGCCCGTATCGGTTATATCCACCTGGCACCTGGGGTTGCCTGTGTCACGGGCGTCCATGCCCGCGCCCTTACCGAGGAAATAACCACAGAGGCCCGCATGTCCGTTATATGCCGCGAGGTGGAGCGGGGTCCTGCCCTTTCCGTCCGCCCTGGCCATGTCCGCGCCCTTTTCGACAAGGGCCATGCTGATCGTCGCACTCCCGGAAGATACGGCAAGGTGCAGGGGCGTGCTCCCCGTGAGGTCCGGGATGTCTACATTCGCTCCGTTACCTGCAAGCAGCGACACGACACCGGCGGACGCGGACCTTGCAGCCCAGTGGAGCGGGGTCTCGCCAGAGTTGTCGCTCGCGTTTAAGTCCGCCCCGGCTGAGATAAGAATTTCCACGACATCTTCTGCCCCGGCGATGGACGCGGCATGCAGAGGAGTATAACCGCTGTTGTCCTTAAGGCTCGCGGACGCGCCGGACTTAATGAGCGCGCTGACCATGCCGGCGTCGGCGTTTCTGGACGCCAGGTGAAGCGGGGAAGAACCGTCCTCCGCGCGAGCGTCCGCAAGGCCGGGCGAGTCTTTAAGAAGCGCCGCGACAGACGCCTTATCGCCCGACTGGACAAGTTCCATTATAATCGACACGCCGTCCCAGCCACCGGACCCGGCCTGTCCCCCGGCGGCCGGCGCATAACCCGCAAGGATTAAACACGCAGCCGCAGACGCCGTTATCGCCCTGACCCACATATGGCACTCCAGACCCGGTGATATCCGCATGCAATAACTCCATATTACCGCCATGCAGCTTCCGGGTCAAGCCTTTTGCTTGCGCGCCGAAGCTCCGCCCCCCCGTGCGAGCCGCGGCCGTGAGTATTCGAGGCCTGGCAACAATTCCCGCTTCCATTTTCGGCGGATTATGGCTAAACTATCCGGATGGACATCCGCACGCTTCTCGACAAGGACACCACCGCATACGACGCTTACGAGGAGCTTTCGAACCACGGCTTCTCGGACGCGGGCAAGGCGCTCGCCAACCTCCGGTACATGGCCGAGGGGGTGGAGGTGCCGCTCCTCGTCGAGCTGCTTTCCGGGCTGCTCCGGGCCTGCTCGCTGTCCGCCGACCCGGATCTCTGCCTCAACAGCTTCGAGCGGGTCTCGGCCGCATCCGAGTCGAGGGAAAGCTTCCTGTCGGCCCTGTCCTGGGAGCCGGAAAGCATAAAACTCCTGGCCCCGGTGCTCGCATCCAGCCGCTTCCTGACGACGTACATAACCGGTGAGCCGGAGTCCCTGCTGGGCTGGCTTCTGGAGAAGGGCCGCCTCGACGCGCCCAGGACGCGCGAGACGATGGCCGCCGAACTCGCGGCGGCCTGCCCTCCGGACACCCCGGTAAAGGAGGCCATGACGGCGCTCCGCGAGTACAAGTACCGGGAGTTCCTGCGCCTCACGGTGCGCGACCTTCTGGGAGTAGCCGAACTCGCCGAGACCACGCGTGAGCTGAGCGACCTCGCGGACGCCTGCCTCGATGCCGCCATCGCCGTCGCCGGGACCGAGTTGGAAGGCCGGTACGGCCGGCCGGAGTACACCGGCCCCGGCGGGGAGCCGGAGCCATGCCCGTTCACCGTAATCGCCCTGGGCAAGCTCGGCGGCCAGGACCTGAACTACTCCTCGGACATAGACGTGATGTTCATCTACCTTACGGACAACGGCACAACCTCCGGCCCGTCGAGGCTGTCGAACCACCAGTATTTCATAAAGCTCTCGGAGCTTGTCACGAAGCTCATAGGCGACAAGACCTCGGACGGCTTCGTATTCCGTGTGGACACGCGGCTCCGGCCGGAGGGCGAGCGCGGCGAGCTCGCGCTGTCGCTCCACAGCTGCGAGCTTTATTACGAGGCGTGGGGTCAGACCTGGGAGCGCTCGGCGCTTATCAAGGCGCGCCCGTGCGCGGGCGACATGGACCTGGGCCGGGCCTTCACCGAGATGGTCCGCCCGTTCGTATTCCGCAAGTACCTCGACTACGGCGCGATAAGCGAGATACGCGACATGAAGGAGAAGGTCGAACGCTCCGCCGCGCTCAAGAAGGCCGGCGAGATTGACCTCAAGCTGGGCGCGGGCGGGATACGGGAAGTAGAGTTCTTCGTCTCCTGCCTCCAGCTCATATACGCGGGCCGCGACCCCGGCATAAGGGAGCGCAACACGATGAAGGCGCTCCACAGGCTTGCCCTGAAGGACCTTATCTCGTTCGAGGAGCAGAACGGTCTGACACGCGCGTACGAGTTCCTGCGCACGGCGGAGCACAGGCTCCAGGTGGTGGACGAGCGGCAGACACATTCGCTCCCGGACGAGGACGCGGAGGTGCGCGCCCTTGCGCTCCGGATGGGTTACCGCGACGCGGACGGCCTGGACGCGGGCGCGGCCTTCCGCCGGGAACACGCCCGCCACACCCGGCGCGTCCGGTCGATTTACGACGGGCTGTTCGCGGACAGGCACGACGACGAGGTCCATCGGGAGCCGGAGGCCTCCGGGTTCGAGGCGCTGCTCTCGATGGACGCGACCGCCGAGGAGGCGTCCGCCATCCTGTCCGGGGCCGGGTTCCGGAACCCCGCACGTGCATGGAGGAACGTAACCCAGCTCCGTGACGGCTCAGCCGGCTCTCCGCTCACGCCGAGGAGCCGGATGCTGTTCATGTCCGTCATACCAGCGTTCCTCGACGGCTGCTCGAACTCCCCGGACCCGGACATGGCGCTCAACAACCTCGAGACCTTCGTGGACACGTTCGGCTCCCGCGAGGCGCTCGCCGGGCTGATAAAGGAAAGCCCCGACAGGGCCGCGCTGATAACCAAACTATTCGGCTCCAGCGACTACTTCTCTAAGCTCCTGATACTCCACCCGGAGATGTCCGACCTCCTGCTCCTGTCCGGGGCCGAGGGTTTCCACCGCACGCCGGCCGAGATGGCGGACGAGCTTTCGGAGCTCCTCGCCCGGCCGGCGAGCTTCGCGGAGAAGATGGACGTGCTCCGCCGCTTCAAACACACAGAGGAGCTGCGCATCGGCATCAGGGACGTCTACACAAGCCCGGGGTACCGCGCGGTCTCCCACGGCCTTGCCGCGCTCGCGGAGACGGTGCTCTCCGCGGCGCTTTCGATGGCTTTCAAGGACACGGCGGCCAGGTACGGGCTTCCGGCGGGCGTCGAGCAGGGCAGGGGCGTCTCCGTGGCCGGGTTCGGGAAGCTCGGTGGGCGTGAACTCTCCTACGGCTCCGACCTCGACATCATATTCATTTACGACAACGCGCCAGCGAGGAAGGGCAAGGGCATCAGCCGGCAGGAGTTCTTCGCACGGCTGTCCGAGCGGGTCATATTCGCCCTGTCCTCTCTCACCCGCGAGGGCCAGGCGTTCCGCGTGGACACGAGGCTTAGGCCGGGCGGCTCCAAGGGTGTCCTCGTCCACACGCTGGACGGCCTCAGGGCGTACTACGCCAAGTCCGCTTCGCTGTGGGAGTTCCAGGCGCTTACGCGGGCACGCGCGGTCGCGGGCGACCCGTCCCTGTCGGAGGGGTTCGAGTCCCTGCGGCTGGAGATACTGGGCCGGGACACGGCCTGGAAGGACCCCGCGGCCGAGGTCCGGGCGATGAGAAGACGCATGGAGCGGGAGCTGGGGAAGAAGGGCAAGGGCGGCTTCGACATAAAATATGGCCGGGGCGGCATCGTGGACGTCGAGTTCGTCGCACAGTACATGCAGATAGTACACGGCCCGGCGCACATGGAGCTTCTGTCGGCGGACACCGTCTCTGCGCTCTCCGCCCTGCCGCCGCTCGGGCTGATGACCGGGGAGGACAGCTCCGCGCTTGTGCGCTCATACGACTTCTTCAGGGAGATAGAGTCCAAGCTAAGGATGACTACGAGCACGCCGGAGAGCAGGCTTCCGGAGGACGGGGAAGGGCTGGCTGCGCTGGCGGCAAGGCTCGGCTACACGGGCAGCGGGGCGGCGGACGTGCTTTACCGTGACTGCGGACGACACGCGGAGGCGACTCGGAGGATATTCGAGAGGGTGCTTCAGGAACCTTCCGGCGGGGCCCCGCGCTGACGCACGACCCGGTCGTTCATCCTGCGCATCTTGTGGACGAGGCTCCGGGACAGCGCCCGGTAGAACTTGAGCGAGAGGTCACGGTCGTCCGTAAGCAGCCCTTCGAGCGCGTCGTGGGATAGCACGAAAAGCTCGGAGTCCTCCATGGCGACAACATTGGCGGAGCGCGGCCTGCCGTCCATGAAGCTCATCTCGCCGAAGTGGTCCGGCGGGGAGAGTATGGCGAGGACAAGCTCCGTGTTCTCGGCGACCGGCACGGCGACCTTGACGAGACCGGTAACGAGGATGTAGAGCGAGGGGTCGTCCCCGAACTCCTCGCCCTCGGCGAGTATGGCCTCGCCCTTCTCAAGGAACCGCCTCCTGACGACCTCGGTAACCTTGATGAGTTCGAGCGAGTTCAGGTCCTTGAACAGCTCTGTCTTTTTCAGTGCGCCCTTAGGGTCCATCTGTATTTCTCCTGACGCTGAATTCTGGCACGCGGCCGGCGAAATGTCAAATTAAAATAGAGTCTTCACTTACATAGTATGGGCAAAACAAATCGCTACTAATGGAAGCGGCCAATTTAGGCAAATCCTGTCATTCTGAGCGAAGCGAAGAATTGCCTGTATCTTGAAATGCAAAGACTTAGAGCAATTCTTCGCTCCGCTCAGAATGACATATCCGGGGTTACTCGTATCCGGTTTCCGCCATTGTTTACTCACACTAAGCGATAGAGAACCTGAAATAGTAACGTCCGCCAGTTACTCCGCCTCTTCGGCGCATCCGCACCGGACGCTGTTACGGAGCAGCAGGTATGCGATTACCGCGGGCACGATTATCCCGGGCACGACGACATGCGGGACGAGCCATACGCGCGGCATGAACTCGTACAGCCCCCAGAGGCCGAAGGCTATAAACAGCAGCGCCGCGAACCACTTCACGAACTTCTCCGGTATGCGTTTCCCCAGCACGATGCCGACGATTATGCCGATGGCGTCCGCGATGAGCATGCCGGTGGTCGTCCCCATCCAGACAGGGATTACCGAGCCGTACTTGGCCGCGAGCGCGACCGTCGCAAGCTGCGTCTTGTCGCCCATCTCCGCGATGAAGAAGGCGATCGCCACCGTCCAGAACGGGCTGAACTTGTAGCCCTTGTCCTCACCCGAAAGCTCGTCGCCTCGTATCGTCCACAGCCCGAACAGGATGAAAGACGCCGCCGCGCCAACCTGTATGTAGACCATCGGGATTACCGATGTCAGGTAGTTTCCGGCGAGCACCGCGAAGAGGTGGTTTACGAGCGTCGCGGCAAAGACGCCGAGCATCACGACCCGCCAGTTGAACCGTGTCGCGAAGGCCATCGCGAGGAGCTGGGTCTTGTCGCCCATCTCCGCGAGGACGACGAATGCGGTTGATGCGAGGTATGCGAGCATGCGTACTCCTTATTAACACAAAAAAAGCGGGACACTCAAGCATGACGGTACCGTCACGCTAAAGGTCTCGCTGGCCGGCTTTTAGACGACGGCAGGGCCAGGCCGTTTGGCCGGTATGTTGACCCTGCGCTTGTTAGCTACTCCCCCTTAGGAATAACTGGATTGTATCACTACTGTCCGGACGTTTATTCCTGATAAGCTTCTAACATATTGTTAATAAAGGTTAAGAGCCTATCCATATCGATAATCTACTTGAAATCCACCCATTGTCTCTGTCATCCTCCCGTAAACCAACTGGAGGATGCGG
>JACRHJ010000032.1 GCA_016212105.1 Nitrospirota bacterium | reverse complement strand
GTTCCCCTCGTTCATCGTGAAGTAAATCGCCTGCGGGCGCACCTCTTCCTCTATGAGTATGTCGAACAGCGCGTCTACCGGCTCCTGGCCGCGCGACTGCGCCGCCCAGTCGAGCCTCTTGCCTTCAAGGTGCCGGTTCTTGTCCGTCACGACCGAGGAGATCATCACGCGGCCCCAGTACTCGGGGTCGGGGTGGTTCTCCAGTACCTCCGCCCTGAGTTTTCCGCGTATCTCCGGGTCGCGCAGCCGCTTCATCTCTTCCGCCGCGCCCCCGACATAAGACCATGCCGGGAGTATCGCGTCAAGGTCGGTGCTGGACGCGGTATACGGGTATCTGTCTGCGGTCACATCGACGCCCTCGTACCGGGCCTGCTCAATGGCCTGTATGATGGATGCGAGCTTGTCCCAGTTGGGCTGCCCCGCGGTCTTGAGGTGCGATATCTGCACGCCCAGACCCGCCTCGCGGCCAATGCGTATGGCCTCGTCGATGGACTCGATGACGTTTGCGCCCTCGCTCCGCATGTGGGACGCGTATATGCCATTATGCCGGGCGACTACCTTCGCGAGCCTTACCAGCTCGTCGGTATCGCTGTAAACGCCCGGCGGGTAGATGAGGCCGGTGGACATGCCGAACGCGCCCGCCTGCATCGCGGCGTCGAGCAGCGTCTCCATGCGAAAGAACTCGTCCTCGGTGGGACGCCTGTCCTCGTAGCCCATGACGGAGGCGCGGACGTTCCCGTGTCCGCAGAGTGTCGCGAAGTTCAGCGCGGGCCGGGTCTCCTCCAACAGCGCGAAGAACTCGTCGAAGGTTGACCACCGCTCGCGGATGCCGTACTCGGTGAGGTCCTTCTCTCTCGCTACCGCTGCCGGGCCGATGAGCGGGGCCGCGGACAGGCCGCAGTTGCCGGATACCTCGGTCGTAACGCCCTGCATTACCTTCGACGGGGCTGAAGGCTCCGCGAGCATCGAGAACTCGGAGTGGGCGTGTATGTCTATGAAGCCGGGCGCGGCGGCGAGGCCCGTGCCGTCTATCACGTGCGCGCCGGGCGCGGCGATGCCGGGCCGGATGTCCGCGATCCTGTCGCCGTCTATCAGGATGTCGGCGGTGTAGCCGTCAGAGCCGGAGCCGTCGTAGACGGTGGTGTTAGTGATGAGTATCATCGTATTCCTTGGCTTCGAGGTACGCCTGTTGGTCAACGGACTTCAGGTATTCCAGTATACTGCTTGCGTTATATGAAGCCTTTCCGTTTAGAACCAGTTGTTTTAAGTAGGGGACGGCGGCTTTGCTCTTCATCCGGATGAGAGTGCGGGTTACGTAGTCAAGCGCCCGCCCGTTAGTTTTGTTCGCGCCACAATCCAAGTCACCCCTGATGAGAAAGACTTTAAGCAATGCGAGCGCCGCAGGCTCGGCAAGTTCCGCATGGCCCATTGACGACAATTCAAGGGCTGCGACTGCCTTTGCCTCGTTGGTCGTTGGGCATGTCAGCGTCATTTTCAGAATCTCCATCCCTCTTTTGTCCAGCAGTTCATCCGTGGATGTACGACAGTAACCAGCCTCCGGGTCGGGTCCGGTAACTCGATATTTAAAAAGGGCGTAAACCGCGCCAACGGATTGAGGAGAACCATCCAAGACTATTTTCTCCAAAACTGGCAAGGCAACGTCGCCTTTATTTAAAGACAAGAGTGCGGCTGCCGCAGACAGGCGTACCTTAGCGTCTTTATGGCAGACGTTTTTAGTCAGCGCCGCTATTGTCTTTTCTTCTCCGAACTCGGCGACAATGTCTTTGCTATTCGAGAAGGCATACCAGCTGACATTTTCGCAAGCGCATGCCAATGCCTTTGGATAGCCCTGCTTTTTCTCGATAACCTGAAGGAGCAGGCTGTAACCTACCCTGTCAAAGTCCTCGCACACTGCATTAATTGCTCCTATTAAATCGTCTTGATAAGAGTTATATGCATATGCAGGATTTGTCTCTCTTGCTACCTGACGATAGAAGCGTATGCTGTTGTGGTCTCCCTTTACCATTACCCTCAAATAGCGTACTGCGGTAATCCGTAGAGAAAAATTATGTGGCGTGACACCGTTGCTCCCATGGAAGTTAATGACGCGCTGGTCTATCAGATTTAACGGGCCGGTCTGGGGTTGCAGGGCCTGGTTGTAGATATATCCATACCATGCACCGTATAACGCCGCCAGCGCGAGCAGGCACATGGCCGCAACCTTGAGCACCTTCCGCCCCCGTGGTTTCCCCGCACCAGCCTCGGACATCGCAGCCCCCTAATCCCCCTGAATATACCCGACGAACTTCCCGCGCGTCTCGGGGGACGCCTCAAGTCGCTCGACGTCCTCTTTGTCCAGCTCGCGCGGCCTGTCGCGCTCCGCGTCCACGATGCAGAAGAACCCGAACGGCTCGGAGTACGGGTTAAGAAGCTGGTGCGGCGTGTCCGGCGCGACGTACAGGACGTCCATCATCGACATATCGTGCAGACGGTCGTCCACGATAGCCCGGCCCCTGCCCCGCGCGCAAATCACGGTGTGCTCGTGCCCGTGCTTCTCAAGAGAGGAGTTCCCGCCGGGGTTAATCTCGAAGTACCGCAGGTGGAATTTTGAACTTTCGCCACGGTTGCCGATGAGCGTGTTGCGGTCAATCCCGCACCAGCAGCCGCCCGCGTCCTTGTACTGTTCCTTCTCGACCTCGCTCCACGTATACGTATCCGGCTGGAACCTGTGCAGCCGGGACTTGTTGTCGGACATGTTCGCCTCCTGTTAATCCCCTCTCCTCGCGGGAGAGGGGTTGGGGTGAGGGGCAACCATACTGCTTTTGGTAGGGGCCGTACCAAGCGAAGCGCGTGTCGGCCCATGTTAATTCCGGCGCGCCGAGGGCGTCGCGCCCTACAAAGACAATCTGGTGGGCGTAGCCCACCCTACAATTTCTTCCCCCTCCCCACCTGGGGGGGGCAGGGGGGCTGGGGGCATATCTACCTTTAAAACCCCTGCCGCTCCCGCCTCTGCTCCTTCGCGGCCTGGTAGAAGTTCAGGACCTTGTCCGCGATCTCCAGCGGGTCGTCTATAAACGAGACCAGTTCGAGGTCCGCTGCGGAGATCATGCCGTCCTTCAGCGAGCGCTCCTTTATCCAGTCCCACAGGCCGCCCCAGAACTTCTTGTCCACGAGGATTACCGGGAACGGACGAATCTTCATCGTCTGTATGAGCGTCAGCGCCTCGAAGCACTCGTCCATCGTCCCGAACCCGCCGGGAAATATGATGAACGCCGACGAGTACTTGACCAGCATAACCTTGCGTATGAAGAAGTGCCGGAACGTGACCGACTTCGTGAGGTACGGGTTGTGCGACTGCTCAAGCGGCAGCTCGATGTTCAGCCCGACGGACTTGCCGCCGGTCTCGTACGCGCCCCTGTTCGCGGCCTCCATGATGCCGGGGCCGCCGCCGGTGACGACCGTGATACCCTTCTCCGCCATGACCTTGCCGAACCGGCGCGCGGTCTGGTAGCGGGCGTCCGAGTCCTTGGAGCGCGCCGAGCCGAAGACCGTGACGGCAGGGCCGGTGCCCGCCATCTGCTCGAACCCCTCGACGAACTCGGCCATTATCTTGAACAGCCGCCAGGTGTCGCCGACCTTTATCTCGTTTAACAGGAACTGCTCCCTGCTCAGGCTGCCGTTCGTCATCTCGTACAACGGGTCGTTTGGTTCCATGTGGTTTTCCTGTTGCTATTGTTGCCTGCCAATATGGACTATCAAGCTGACACAGGTTGTCATTCCCGCCCCGGCTTTAGTCATACCGGGGTAAACTCCAGCGGGAATCCATTGTCAATCATAGAAGGTCAAAATGGACCCCCGTTTTCACGGGGGTGACAAACATGTTTGCGCGGACAATAAAGCCCGGCGTGGTCCGCCCGCCGGGCTGCTTTTCCTAATATAACCGATTGCATAAGCGAATTCAAGGTGTTTATGCCTCATACCCTCCCCCTTCGAGGGGGGAGGGCAGGGTGGGGGTGCACAATTTGCACATTCACCCTCCCCTTGGTCCCCTCCCCTCAAGGGAGGGGAGATGCGGTTTAAAGGCTCAGCGCCCCTCCCGTGCCGGGAAGACCGGCATCACCTTGTTCAGGAAGTGGAATATCACGAAAGGGGTGACGGCGACGAGCATCACCCCGCCGAGCCCCTCCCTGAAAGTTTCGAGGTCGCTCGGGACGACGGGCATGTGGTAGTGCATGAACCCGGAGAAGGTGAGCGAGAACGACTGCCCGCCTATGACGACGTTCCAGCGCATCATGAATACGCCGAACAGGACGAGGACCGCCGCCACGACGGTGCGCCGCACGGTGAGGCCCGGCAGCATCAGGAGTATGAACGGCAGCAGGTTCCCGACGCCGTACTGGAATATGAAAATATTGTAGAAGTCCTTGCCGTAGATTACCTGCCTGAGGATGTCCCAGGACTTTACCGCTGTGTACCCCCGGAATATGATGTCGAGCAGCTCAAGCGTGATGGCGAATATCATGAATATCCTGAGGTAGCGGGTCGCGTCCATCGCGGCCATTGTACCCGGCACGCAGAGGACCTCTTTCGCCGTGCTGCATTCCCTGGACCCGCCGCTTACGCCGCCCGCCGTGCGGTGCCTGTACACCGAGATGGTTATGTACACCAGTATGCAGAGCGCTATGCCCGACACTATTGCCGACATGATGAAGATTACCGGCATGAGCGGCGTCATCCATAACGCGTTCGCCTTTACCGAGCCGAATATGAAACCGGCGTACCCGTGCAGGAAACACGCGACCGGTATGCCTATGCCGGCGAGGATTGTCACGGCCTTGTGGTCTTTGGCGAGCGCGGCCTCGGACACGTCGTACGCGCCGAGCGTCAGGGCACGGAACAGCATCAGCCGCATCCCGTCCAGCGCCGACCTGTCAGACTTCGCGGAGAGCGCCCGCGCCGTCGTCACGAAATGCTCGCGGTACACGAACCACAGCTCGGACGCGACGATCGAGGCATAGGTCATGAAGACTATCCCGAATGCGGCTATGGCGGACGTGAAGTGCGGCGTCATCATGACCTCTATGCCCCGGAGCGGCTGCATCAGGTGGAGCTGGAGCGGCATCATGGCGACCGGCAGGAGCGACATGGAAAATACCAGCGCGAACCTGGCGATGTCCTTGAGCGCCTTGACGCCGAAGACGTGGTACAGCGACGACAACACGAACGCGCCCGCGACCAGGCCGGTCATGAACGGGTACATGACTATCTGTATCGCCCAGTATATGTACTCGTTCGGCAGGACGAACAGCTCCTTCACCGTCCATATCTCGCCGTGCACTGGCATCAGCGCACCTCCTTGCTGAGTCCTATGTAGAACGCCTGGGGCTTGGTGCCGTACTCGTCCTTGAGCACGCCGACCCTCTGCGTCATGATGACCTTCGCCACGGGGTCGTTGGGGTCCTTGATGTTCCCGATGTCCCTCGCGCCGAACGGGCATGCCTCCACGCATGCCGTCTTCCTGCCCTTCGTGATGCGGTGGTAGCAGAACGTGCACTTGTCCGCGACGTGCTCCACGGGGTGGAAGAACCGCACGCCGTACGGGCAGCCCATGATGCAGTAGCCGCAGCCAATGCACCACGTCCTGTCCACGAGCACCACGCCGTCCGCCGTCTTGTACGTCGCGCCGACCGGGCAGACCTGCACGCACGGCGGGTTGTCGCACTGGTTGCACAGCTTGGGGACGAAGAACGCCTTGTCAATGTCCTCGTCCTTTATGTCCTTCATGCCTTCGGCGTTTTCGTCTATCTGCTTCGTGATGAAGCCGTCGCGCGCGCCCTTGGGCGTGTCCGCCCGGACCTTGCCGTCCTTCGTCAGGACGTACCGCTCCACCCACGTCCGGGTCACGTTCGCGTCGTAGGGTATGCCGTTCTCAAGCTTGCAGGCCTTGACGCAGAAGCCGCAGCCGACGCACTTCGTCGTGTCCACAAGGAAGACCCAGTGGATGTCCGGACGCGCCGCGAAAAGCTCCTTCGCGCTCATGACCTCAAGCGCGGCCGCCGGCACGGACGCGCCCGCGATGAATATGGCGGTGCTCCTGATAAACTCGCGTCTGTCCATAACGTCAAACCCCATGAGAAGCGAACGGCAAAGTCCCGCCTTCTTGTAAGAAGGCGGCCCAAGAACTTCCAACAGGTTAAATACTTGGCGATGCGGCTCTTAATGGTGTCATTCTGAGCAACGCGAAGAATCCGCCTGTATACGATCTATTTTCAGGGGCGCAGTTCACTGCGCCCGCACCATGTGTCGTCATTCCCGCCCCGGCTTTAAACATACCGGGGTAAACTCCGGCGGGAATCCAGGAATTACTCTAATCCCCCTCTCCTCACGGGAGAGGGGGTTGGGGGTGAGGGGTCTCCACTGCATTCGAATGGTGCGGGTCGTGGCATATCACGCACTCTGTACCCGGGTTGTGCTCAGCCGGGTCTATACCCCTGATGTTCGAGCGACCGCTCTGTGCGTACGGCAGATATGCGTGGCAGCGCATGCACTGCTCGCGGCTCCTGTCGATGGGGAGCTTGGGCGGGTCTTCGGGGTGTCCCTTGGCCGGGCCGTGGCAGTCCTCGCACGGTATTATCGCGTGCGGGGACGTGGACAACTCCTCCGCCTTGTCCGGGTGGCATCCGGAGCAGTACTCCGGCTCGAACCGGTACTCAGGCTTCTGGTCCTTCCAGTCCTGCTCGTTGCCCAGCCTGTGGAAGCCGTACATGTAGCCCTGGTCGTGGACGCCGAAGTCCTTGGGGACGTAGAACATCCGCGCGGCGAGGATTAACGCCGCGACGCCGAGGACGACGAACAGGGGCCGCCATACGTGGTTTTTCAAAGACAGGTCTCCCACGAGGCACGTGATACATACCTGCGTTCGTGAAGGATTTTATGTAGGGGCCGACCCGTGTGTCGGCCCTGATTGTCACCCCTGTGAAAACGGGGGTTCATTTTGTCATTACGCATAAAATGGATTCCCGCTTTCGCGGGAATGACAGGCCTGAGGACTGGTGCCGTTAATCAGCCCCCCTCTATCGGCCCGCCCTCTATCCAGAGCGACCAGTTGGAGTTCTGCTCCAGGTAATACTTGGTCTGTTCGAGTATCTCGAAGTGCTGGTCCTCCTCGGCGGCCATGCGGTCGAATACGGCCTTGACCTTGGGGTCGGCGGCCTCGGCCGCCGCGCCGTGGTAGAGGTTGTAGCTGTCTTTCTCCTTGCCCATGGCGAAGGTCAGCGCGTCGATGTCGTCCGTCGTCGGCTTGACGGAGTCGGCCTTCGCGTCCGCGAACACGGACTTCATCCTGTCCTTGGGGAGGGGTATGTCCAGCTCCTTCGCGTCGGCGGGCATCTTCGCCTTCAGGCCCTGGAGGAGCTTCTTGTGCCGCACCTCGTCCTCGGCCAAGGACGCGAACATCCTCTTGCCGAGCGCGCCGGCCGTGCGGACTTCCGCCGCCTTGTAGAAGTCGTACCCCTCCTCTTCCATTACTATTGCCTTGTCTATTACCTCGTCGATAGTCATATGGCTCTCCTCCTTGAAAAGATAATTTAGATTAAATATAACATAAAATCTCAAGTTGCACGGCTCGCCGTTAATAATTCCCGGCAATACTGGCAAAAGTTTCCGGGCCGCCTCTTTACCAAAGAGGCGGGACTTTTCCCCGCCTTTCCCTTCCCCGCGAAATTGCAGGTTTTTTCTTGACATGGCCCCGCTCCTGCACTAAAATAACACGCTCATTCGGGTCAATCATTATCACCAATTCCGACAGGACAATCCCGGCATGCGCCGGAGGGGGCCGAACACATGGACAGAAAGAAGTCGCTCAAGCTGTTCACCGCCGCGAAGAAGGTCACGCCCGGCGGCGTCAACTCGCCGGTCAGGGCGTTCAAGTCGGTCGGGATGGAGCCGTTCTTCGTCGACCACGCGAAGGGCTCGAAGGTCTACGACGTGGACGGCAACGTATATATAGACTACGTCCTGTCCTGGGGCCCGATGATACTCGGCCACGCGCACCCGGCAGTTGTCAAGGCCCTGAAGGCCGCGGTTGGCAGGGGCATGAGCTTCGGCGCCCCAACAGAGCTTGAGGTCACGCTCGCGGGGATGGTCATAAAGGCGGTCCCGTCCATCGAGTCGGTCAGGATGGTCAACTCCGGCACCGAGGCGACGATGTCGGCGATAAGGCTCGCCAGAGGTTTTACGGGGCGCGACAAGATCATAAAATTCGACGGCGGGTACCACGGACACGCGGACAGCCTGCTGGTCAAGGCGGGCAGCGGCGCGGCGACGTTCGGCGTCCCGGACTCGCCCGGCGTCCCGGCTGCCCTCGCCGAGAACACCATCACCTGCCCGTACAATGATTTGAAAGCGGTCGATGCGGTGATGTCCCGTGAAGGGAAAAAAGTCGCCTGTATCATAGTCGAGCCGGTCGCGGGCAACATGGGCTGCGTCCCGCCGCTACCGGAGTTCCTGCCGGGCCTGAGGAAGCTCTGCGACAAGCACGGCGCGCTCCTGATACTCGACGAGGTTATGACCGGGTTCCGTGTCGCCTACGGCGGCGCGCAGTCCATATACAAGGTAAAGCCCGACCTGACCTGCCTCGGCAAGGTAATAGGCGGCGGCCTGCCCGTCGGCGCGTACGGCGGCAGGAAGGACGTAATGGACAAGATTTCGCCCGTCGGCCCGGTATACCAGGCCGGCACCCTCTCCGGCAACCCGCTCGCTATGACCGCGGGCATCGAGATGCTGAAGCTGCTGAAAGCGCCCGGTGTGTACAAGGAGCTGGAGAGAAAGAGCAGGATGCTTTGCGACGGCATAGCCGAGGAGTTCAGGAAGGCGGGCGTACCCGCGACCCACAACCGGGTCGGCTCCATGTTCACGACGTTCTTCACCGGTACAAAGGTCACGGACTACGCCGGTGCGAAGACCTCGGACACGGCGGCCTTTTCGAGGTATTTCAGGGCGATGCTGGACGGGGGCGTGAACCTCGCGCCTTCTCAGTTCGAGGCGGGCTTCATGTCGCTCGCGCATTCGGACGCGGACATAGACAGGACTGTCAGGGCGGCGGCGAAGGCCCTGAAGGCAGTAAAGGGATAGCGCCTTTAATAGAGCGTGTTTTATAAACGTCAGAGAAAGAGGAGGTTTCAAGTTTCATGTTAAACAACCTGTTAAAGAAGTTCAGCGAGGGCCTCAGCCCTCAGGCCAAGATGATAGTCGCGGGCCTGCTCCTGGTAGTGGTCGTCGTCGGCTCCGTTGTCGCCTACAAGCTCTGGGACTACAAGGAGAACAACCCCAAGTTCTGCGTCACCTGCCACCTGATGGACGACGCCTTCGACAAGTGGGCGACCTCCGCGCACAAGGACATCAACTGCCACGAGTGCCACCACCTGAGCCTCATCGAGCAGAACAAGCTCCTCATCACGCTCGTCCTGCACAACCCGAAGGAGGTGCCGCAGAGGCACGGCAAGGTCATCGTGCCTGCTAAGTTCTGCACCAAGTGCCACGTCGACACGCACGAGCATTTCCCGGATGCGATAAAGGTATCCGGCTCCGCGTTCCACAAGAAGCATTTCGAGGCGGCCAAGCTCGAATGCACCAAGTGCCACGGCTACAAGCTCCACGTCTTCTCGCCCGAGCCGACGTTCTGCGTGGGCTGCCACCCGAACAACGAGCAGGTGCACGGCATGCCCGAGCTTATGTGCCTCAACTGCCACAACGACAAGTCCGAGAACCTGATACCCGGCCGCGACGCCTGCCTGCTCTGCCACGGCGACGAGGCCCAGAGGACGGCGATAATGGCGGACTTCGACAACAACAAGATAATGCACATAAATCCGACCGAGGAAGAGGTCGCCAGGGCCTCGAAGATGGCGAAGTTCCCGGCCGAGGGCGCGATGCAGTTCGAGTGCAGCAAGTGCCACAACCCGCACGGCAAGATCAAGCTGACAATAGGCTCGGCGGACTGCTCGCCCTGCCACGAGGGCGCGGGCAAGAAGGGCCAGCACAAAACCCACATCGACATGGGCCTGACCTGCAAACAGTGCCACAAGCCGCACGTCTGGAAGGTGGACAAGGCCATGGCGAAGTCCGCGTTCTGCACCCAGTGCCACGGCGTCAACGACCCGGCCAAGTTCCTGAAGTAGTCCGGGTAGGTCATAGCGCCCCCTGCCCCCTCTTATCTTAAAGAGGGGGAGAGAGCACGAGGATGTCAACCCCGCCCCCTTCACCGGGGGCGGGGTTTTTTGCTTTTAAACGGGCGGGGATGTGTGGTAGAATAAAGTTGTCCGTCATTCCCGCCCCGGCTTTAGTCATACCGGGGTAAACTCCGGCGGGAATCCAGGAAGTTGCGGTTGTCCCGTTCACGGGACGTATTTGTAGGGCGCGACGCCCCCGGCGCGCCGACAATGCAGGGCAGGCACGGAGGCCTGCCCCTACGTTAATAACAAGAAGGGCCGACACGCGCTTCGCTTGGTGCGGCCCCTGCGAAATCAGGTGTATTATGCCGATATACGAATACCACTGCCCGCGCTGCGGCGAGGACTTCGAGAAGCTGGTCTACGGCGGCTCGGCCGTCGAGTGCCCGAAATGCCAGTGCGCGAAGCCGGAGAAGAAGATGTCCGCCTTCGGCATGTCCGGGACGAGCGAAAAGGGCGGCTCGCTCGCATCGTCCGGCTCGTCATGCGCGGGCTGCACGTCTTCTTGCTCGACATGCCATTAAGGGCCGCTTGTCGTCCCGAGCGTAGCCGAGGGACCTACAGTTGACTTTATCACGGAGAAAAGCAGGCCCCTCCACTCCGGTCGGGACGACAGGCAAAAGATAGACCAGGGCCGACACACGGGTCGGCCCCTACATAAAACCACGCCGGCCCACCTGACATGCCCATCGAAGTCCTGAAGCTCGACCCCGCGAACCCTGCCCCCGTCCTCGAACGGGCCGCGTCCGTCCTGCGCGCGGGCGGGCTCGTGATATACCCGACAGAGTCCTTCTACGCGCTCGGCGCGGACGCGCTTTCCGCCGCCTCCGTTGACAGGGTCTACGCCGCCAAGGGCCGCCCCGGCGAAAAGCCGCTGCCCGTCATCATCCACGACAAGTCGCTCATCGGCAAATATGCGGTAAAGCTTTCCGCCCGCGCCGAGGCCGCCGTGAGGCTGCTGATGCCCGGGCCGGTAACCCTCGTCCTGTGGGCGTCGGATGCGTTCCCGAAAAACCTCACGGCCTGGTCCGGCAAGGCCGGCATCCGCGTCCCGGAACATGCCGTCGCGTCGGGCCTCGCGGCCGCCTTCGGCGGTCCGGTCACGGCGACTTCGGCGAACCTCTCAGGCCTCCCCGGCATGACTGACCCGGCGGAGCTTGCGGAGGTCTTCCGCGATACCGCCGAACTCCTGATTGACGTCGGGGAGGCCCCCGGCCCGCCGCCCTCGACGCTCCTCGACATGACGGTGGAGCCGCCCGCCATACTGCGACCCGGAAGGATGCCGGTAGAGGCGCTCGAGGCCGTCGTCGGGCCGCTTCCGGCCTGATAGCCGGAGTTTGATTTGTCTTGACACCCCGGCTAATCAATGTTATAAGATTTAGGGTTGACAATACCCTGTAACATCTACTCAGAAAAGAGGTTTAAGCCAACTTGGAAGAGAAAAAAGACAGCGCCGGCGAAAGCCGCAAGGACAATTTCCTCACCTCGGTGTGGAACTTCTTCACGTCCATCAAGCTCACCGTGTTCCTACTGATAATCCTCGCGCTCGTGTCGATCATCGGCACCGTCGTGGACCAGACGGACCCGGCCAAGAACCTAGGCATGCTCGAAGGCATGTTCGGCAAGGAGGACGCGCCCGGCGTGCTCGAACTCCTGGTCGACACGGGCATGACGAACATGTACCACTCCTGGTGGTTCGTCCTCCTGCTGACACTCCTCTCGACGAACATCACCATATGCACGCTCGACCGCCTGCCCGGCGTCTTCAAGATAATGTCGCGCGTGCAGGGCCCGCTTACCGACGACACCCTCAAGGGCCTCGGCTTCAAGAAGGAGATAAAGTTAAAGGGCGGCATGGACTCCGTGAAGGACAAGGCGAGGGCCGCGATGAAGGCCTCCGGGTTCTATCAGAACGAGGCCGAGGACGGCGGCGCTTTCCACCTTTACAGCGACAAGGGAAAGTACTCCCGCCTCGGCGTCTACATCACCCACCTGAGCGTCCTCATCATATTCGCGGGCGCGCTCATCGGCTCGTTCTGGGGCTTCAAGGGCTACGCCCAGATACTCGAGAACTCGAGCGTAACCTCCGTCGGGCTCATAAACAAGCCGCTCCTCAGGGGCGACCTCGGCGACGAGATGCCGCTCGGCTTCCGCGTCCGCTGCGACAAGTTCGAGCTTGTCAAGTACGAGACCTTCGGCGGGATGCCGAGCAACTACCTCTCGGACCTCACCGTCATCGACGGCGAGAAGGAGGTCATGAAGAAGCAGATACGGGTCAACGACCCGCTCCAGTACAAGGGCATCCGTTTCTACCAGTCGTCCTACGGCGTCGTGCCCGAGATGGCGACGATGACGATCAGGGTCACCGCCACGGGCGCCGGCCTGAACGTCAAGGACTACAGCATCAAGAGCAACGAGAAGGTGCATATCGAGGGTTCCGACTACGACATGGTGATAACCCAGATGGCCCCGGACGTTGCGATGGGGCCGGGCAACCAGCTGGTCGCCCAGTCCGACCAGTTCAAGGGCAGCGCGGCCGCGATAATGCAGTTCTTCGACAGCCACGGCCACCAGGTGGACCAGGCGGTCATCATGAACATGGACCCCTCTTCCCAGCCGAAAAACGTCCCGTTCAGCCTGTCTATCATGGGCTACAGGGGTCCGTTCTACACCGGCCTGCAGGTCACGTACGACCCCGGCGTCTGGGTCGTCTGGCTGGGCTGCACGCTCATGGTGATAGGCATTTGCGTCGCGTTCTTCACGACCCACAAGAGGGTGTGGGTCCGGCTGAAGGAGGGCGAGAAGGGCAGCGTCGTGATAACGGCGGGCGGCAGCGCCAACAAGAACAGGTACGCCTTCGAGCGCGACTTCGACAAACTGGTCGAGAGGCTCGGGGAATAAACAGCGCGGTTACGCAAGTCTTCGGAGGACAGCGATGAGCTTTGACATGAATATAAAGTTTTTCTGGGTGGCCACGTTCTCGTACCTGGGCGCGATGGTCTTTTACCTCGCATACCTCGCCTTCCGCAACAACGGCGTTGGCAAGGCGGCGACGCTCCTCACTTACTTCGGCTTCGTGGCGCACACCGTCGCCCTCGGCGTCAGGTGGTGGGAATCGTACAAGATGGGCTCGGACATCGGCCACATACCGGTATCGAACCTCTTCGAGTCCATGTCCTTCGGGGCCTGGACGATAGTCCTGATCTACATGGCGGTCGAGTGGAACTACAAGAACAAGAGCTTCGGAGCGTTCGTCATGCCGGTCGCCTTCCTCGCGCTCGCGTACATAGGCGTCGCGCCGAACATCTCGAAGGACATCGAGCCTCTCGTCCCCGCGCTCAAGAGCTACTGGCTCCACATACACGTCATCACCTCGTTCCTCGGGTACGCGGCCTTCGCCGTCTCGTTCGGCGTCAGCCTGATGTACATGATAGTCAACGCAAAAGAGAAGGACACCGCCTACGGGTTCTGGACCGCATGCCTCGGCGCGCTCATCTCGATAATACTCGCCGTCAGCGCGGACGCAGTCGCGGCCTACATGGGCCTGGTCGCGGACATCAGCGGCAAGCACATGCTCTCGGCAAGCTTCAGGAGCAGCTCGACCGCGGTCATGGCCGTCAGCTACCTGGCCTACGCCGGCGTCCTCGGCTTCCTGTACGCGACCGGCATGAAGCTCAGGGACTCGCTTGCCAGGTACCAGACGTCGTCGGACATGCTCGACGAGGTCGGGTACAAGACCATCGCCATAGGCTTCCCGCTCCTGACCGTCGGCATCATCACCGGCGCGGTCTGGGCGAACGCGGCCTGGGGCACCTACTGGGGCTGGGACCCCAAGGAGACCTGGTCGCTCATCACCTGGCTCGTCTACGCGGCATACCTGCACGCCCGCCTGACCCGCGGCTGGAGGGGAGTGCGCGCCGCGTCACTGTCGGTCTTCGGTTTCGCCTCGGTCATCTTCACCTACCTGGGCGTCAACCTGCTCCTGTCCGGCCTGCACGCCTACGGCGCGACCGGCGGCGAGGTGGACAAGACCGCCATCACGTTCCTGTTCGCGTTCGCGGCGGTGCTCGCGGCCTACATATTCATATGCAAAATGACGTCGAAGGGCGGCGGCAAGCCCGAATAAAATACATGGTGTAGCAGGTTTCAACTTCTTTACAGGGGGGTAACAGAGTATGAAATCGAAGCTGGTTGTATTGGTTGCCGTCGCGGTTTTCCTCGCGGCGGGTTGGACGTCGATGGCTTGCGCGGACCAGTCGTGCGTCGCCAAGGAGTGCCACGCGAAGCTGCTCGACAACAAGTACGTGCACGGCCCGGTCGGCGCGTTCGAGTGCCAGATGTGCCACGTCAAGATAGGCGACCACAAGTTCAAGTTCGACATCGAGGGCGCCGACCTCTGCTACGAATGCCACGACAAGAAGGACACGGAGGCCTTCGTCCACGGCCCGATAGCCGCCGGCGACTGCACCGGCTGCCACAGCCCGCACAGCTCGCCTTACAAGTTCCAGCTCCTCGGCGACGGGCAGAACCTCTGCTTCCGCTGCCACGAGAACAACAAGACCAACCAGAAGTTCGTGCACGGCCCCGTGGCCGCCGGCGACTGCATCGCCTGCCACGACCCGCATACCACGCCGAACAAGTACCAGCTCATCGCCCCGGGCAACGACCTCTGCTTCACCTGCCACGTGGACAAGAAGGACGAGTTCGCGGCGGGCAAGTCCATACACCCGCCGGTGGCCGACCGCTGCACCAACTGCCACAACGCGCACGGCACGCCGCACAAGTACCAGCTTAGCGGCTCCGTCCCCGACCTCTGCTTCGGCTGCCACGTCGACAAGCAGGAGCAGATATCCAAGGTCAAGGTGCCGCACAAGCCGGTGCTGGACGGGACAAGCTGCATGGGCTGCCACACGCCGCATGTCACGAACGACAAGCCGCTCCTGAAGGCCGGCGGCTCGGACCTCTGCCTGATGTGCCACGACACCCAGATAGGGACCGTGAGCAACATGAAGGGCTGGCTCGACGCCAACCCGGACAAGCACGGCCCGGTGAAGAACGGCGACTGCGCATCCTGCCACAACCCGCACGGAGCGGACTACTACAGGATACTCGTCAACTACTTCCCGCCGGAGTTCTACGCGCCGTACTCGACCGACAAGTACGCGCTCTGCTTCGGCTGCCACAACAAGGAGATCTCGATAGACGAGTTCACCACGACCCTGACCGGCTTCAGAAACGGCGACAAGAACATGCACTTCGTGCACGTCAACAAGTCCCCCAAGGGCAGGACCTGCCGCGCATGCCACGAGGTGCACGCCGGCACGCAGGGCAAGCACGTCAGGGAGAAGGTGCCGTTCGGCAAGCTCAGCTACCCGATACGCTTCACCAAGAACGAGAACGGCGGCTCCTGCGTCGTCGGCTGCCACGTCGAGCGCGGCTACGACAGGGTCAAGCCTGTACAGAACAGGTAGGCTGATGCGGGGATATAGCCCCGGATAAAATAAAAGGGCCGCCCGGCATGCAAGAGCCGGGCGGCCCTTTTTTGTTTGTCATTGCGAGGAGTCCCGCGTTTTGCGGGACGACGCGGCAATCTCCTCCTTTGAACGTCATTCCCGCCCCGGATTTAGGCGTACCGGGGTAAACTCCGGCGGGAATCCAGGAAGTTCATAATTCCTGGACCCCGTGTCAAAGCCTGCCCTGAGCATAGTCGAATGGGCACGGGGCGACAAAAAAATACAGGGCGGGCACGGGGACCCGCCCCTACATTCAAATCTTTGCCGCGCTCACGCGGCCTTCTTGAGCGTCTTCTTCACGTCGTCCGCAAGCTTCTCCGCCCTGTCGTGGATGTCCTGCCACTTCTCGTCGCCCGCCTCGTGCAGCTCGGCAAGCCGCTGTGCGGCCTCCTGCCTCAGGTCCTTCAGCTCCGCGATCTGCCTGTGGACGGCAATCTTCGCGTCGGCCCGCGCCTCCTCGGCATGCGCCTTCAAGAGGTCGATGCGCGCGTCCCACTCCTTCAGCCTGGCGGAGAGCTTTTCGATGTAAGCCTTCCTGGTTTCCATGGCGTCCTCCCGTCTTCCATGAGACAACAGACACACATCTCATACATAAATTATACCAGCGCGTCCGCGCAGGCGCAAACCGTCTCCCTCCGCTTTGACACGCCCTGCGTGCGCGATATACTTAATACTATGGCTGTGAAAGATACGAGAGGAGGCGGAAGATGTTCAAGATAATCGGGTACATGAAGTACATGAAGTACGCGCGCATAGGCCTGGGCATCGCGGCGGCGGCCGTCGCGGGCGCGGCGGTGTACGCGCTTGTGACCGAAAGCCGCAGGGAGGCGAAGCTCGTCATGCCGAAGGTGAAGCGCGGCAAGCTCCTTAAATTCCCGTCCGGCAGGCCGCCATTCGCGGAGGCCGCCGAGGCTGGCGACTGACCCGCCGGATGCCGCATACTCGCCTTTTCGGCCCCCCCGGTTAAACTTATGAATATAAAGGTTTACCGGGGGTTTTTCTATTGAAATGCCCCACTCCTTTTGATATAATGGTAAAATTCTGTAAGTCTGCGATTGTCTTGAGATTTTGGACGCGCTGGCCTGTGTGTGCGCTTGCCGTCATTCCCGCGAAGGCGGGGATCCAGGAATATTGCATTCCATGCCGCCGTTGGTGGCGCAGAGAAAACGGGAGACCGCGTATTGACAGAGGACGAAAAAAAACGCCAGGAGACGCCCGGCGGTATTTCCGGTGGCATGGATGATGCCGGCGACGCCGGCGGCGGCTTCGGCACTGAGGCGGACGAAAGCCCAGATGAAGGCAGCGAAGGCAGCGGCGGCGGTCCCGCGCCCTTCTTCTGTACCTCGGGCGAGGCCGCAGGCTCAGGCGAAGCAGAGGCCGCGCGCCCCGCAGCTCAGGTCAAGGCGAACACGCTGAACCGCGTCATAGCCCGGTTCATAGACATACTCTTCGCGCTGCTGCTTGCGAAGCTGCCCGGCTACGTCGGCTTCCTCGCTGGCCTGACTTACCTCGGCATAGCCGACGGCCTGTGGGGCGGCAGGAGCATCGGCAAGCGCATCATAGGCCTGCGGGTGCTCCGCGCCGGGGGCGGCGCCCCGTGCGACTTCCGTGACTCGATAATAAGGAACTCGACCATCGGCGTGTACTACGCGCTATTCCATATCCCGATACTCGGCTGGATACTCGCCGCGCTCGGCCTCGGCTTCGAGTGGCTGCTCGTCGTCGGCAACGCGGAGGGCATGAGGCTCGGCGACGAGGTCGCGGGCACGGTGGTCGCGGACGAGGAGAAGCCGGGGCTAGGGGCTAGGGGCTAGGGGCTGTTCAATCTTTGAGGCGTGGCGCTATGTTTGTCTCCCCGTGCTTGACACGGGGCCCAGGAAGTTAGCAAAGAGGGCGGGCACGGAGGCCCGCCCCTGCATAGAATTCGGTACAGTTCAATAATAATCTTGCACAGGAGAAAATAGGCAAATGTTAAACTCACTGCTTGGCATGTTCTCGAACGACCTTGGCATAGACCTCGGCACCGCGAGCACGCTTGTATATGCGAAGGGGCGCGGCATCGTCTGCAACGAGCCCTCGGTCGTGGCGATAGACAAGGCCACGCGCAAGGTCCTGGCCGTCGGCGCGGAGGCCAAGCGGATGCTGGGCCGGACGCCCGGTGACATCGTCGCGATACGCCCGATGAAGGACGGCGTCATCGCCGACTTCGACGCGACAGAGCAGATGCTCCGCTACTTCATCGAGAAGGTCCACAACAGGAAGACGTTCCTCCGGCCACGCATAATCATCGGCGTGCCGTCCGGCATCACGCAGGTCGAGCAGAGGGCTGTCCGTGACAGCGCCGACCAGGCGGGCGCGCGCGAGGTCTACCTCATCGAGGAGCCGATGGCGGCGGCGATAGGCGCGGGGCTCCCCATAACCGAGCCGTCCGGCAACATGGTCGTGGACATCGGAGGCGGCACGTCCGACGTCGCGGTCATCTCGCTCGCGGGCATCGTGTACTCGAAGACGGTCAAGACCGGCGGCGACAAGATGGACGAGGCGATAATCAACTACATCAAGCGCAAGTACAACCTTCTCATCGGTGAGCGCACGGCGGAGCAGATTAAGATAAACATCGGCTCCGCCTACAAGCTCGACGAAGAGCCCCGGACGATGGAGGTGCGCGGGCGCGACCTCGTATCCGGCATACCCAAGACGCTCATCATCGACGACGACGAGGTCCGTGAGGCGCTCATGGAGCAGGTCCTGACCATCGTCAACACGATAAAGATAACGCTGGAGAACACCCCGCCGGAGCTCGCGGCTGACATTGTCGAGAAGGGCATCGTCCTGGCCGGAGGGGGCGCGCTCCTGAAGGGCATAGACGTCCTCATCCGGGAGGAGACGGGCCTGCCGATAGTCATAGCCGAGGACCCGCTGTCCGCGGTCGTCATGGGCACGGGCAAGGCCCTCGACGAGCTGGACCTGCTCCGCCGCGTCTCGGTCGGCCGGTAGCCGCCTTTACCTCACAAAAGTTCTTGGGCCGCCTTCTTTCAAGAAGGCGGGACTTTTCCCGTCCTTCGCCCCCTATTCCGAGAGGGAAGCAATTAGTTCATGCTTCGTCACGTATCCAACAACAGGGGCCTGCTGGTCCTCGCGGCCGTTGTCCTCGCCTGCTTCCTCTGGATGACCTCGCAGGTGCGGGAACCCGGCGGCGCGAGCCTGCTTGAGCGGGGCGTAAATGCCCTGGCCTACCCGTTCGTCAAGGGCACCGACTCGACCTCCAAGTCCTTTCGGGGCGTCTGGGAGGGCTACTTCTACCTGTTCGGGCTGTCCGCCGAGAACGACCGGCTCCGCGAGGAGAACGGCCGGCTCTACATGGAGAACATACGGCTCCGGGAGGCGGCGAGGAAGGCGGGCAGGCTCGACGCGCTGTCCCAGCTCGGGACGGAGTACGGCTTCAGGGTCAGGCCCGCGAGCGTAGTGGGCAGGGACGCCTCGTCGTGGTTCAAGTCGGTGCTCATCGATGCGGGCGAGTCTGACGGCGTGGCGAGGAACATGCCGGCCGCGACCTACACCGGCGTAGTCGGAAAGGTGCGGGAGACATTCGGCTCCTCCGCGCGCGTGACGCTCCTGACAGACCCAGGCTCGGCGGTGTCCGCGCTCGACGAGAGGAGCCGCGACGCGGGCATCCTCGTGGGCGACGGCTCGTCTCTCTGCCGGCTTCAGTACATCGAGAAGCACGCGGACGTCAGGCCGGGCGACCTCGTCCTCGCGTCAGGCCTCGACGGCCTTATCCCCAAGGGCATGCCGCTCGGCGAGGTCGTGAAGACCAACAGGGCGGCCTCCGGATATTTTCAGGAGGTCTACGTGAGGCCTACCGCGGACCTCGAACACATCGAGGAGCTTTCCATAATACTCAGATGAAGTTCAGGGTCCCCCTCATATTTTTCCTCCTCGCGTCGGCGGTCCTGCAGGTGACGGTTGTGGACTGGCTTTCCCTCTGGGGCGTCAGGCCGAACCTCATCCTCGTCGCGGTATACGCACTGTCCATCACCGGCGGCGAGATGCGCGGCATAATGTACGGCGCGCTCGGCGGCATCGTCATGGACTGCCTCTCCGGAGGCATGATGGGCCTGTTCCTGTCCGGGTACGCGCTTGTCGGATACCTGGCCGGGCGCGCGGGGCGTAGGGTGTTCAACATCAGCGAGGTGGCGAACTTCGGCGGCATATTCGCAATCAGCCTTGTACAGGGCGCATACTCTGCGGTGGTGATGTCCACGTTCATAAACGGATACGACGCATGGGCCGCCATACTCGGCGTCGCGCTCCCGCAGTCGGTTTACACCGCGTGCGCCGGCGTCCTGATGCTCTGGCTTTTCCGGAAGCGGCTCGCGGACATGGTCCCCTGGCTCGGCCTCGCGGGACGGCGGAGGGCGGGCGCTTAACATGTGGTACCACAACAGCGTACACGGGGGCGGCGAGGGCACGGCCGACATAAAGCGGCGGCTTTGGATAATCGTAGCCTTCGTCGTCGTCTCCTTCTCAGCGCTCGTCCTCCGTCTCTGGTACCTCCAGGTCGTGCGCGGCAAGTACTACCGCGAGCTTTCCGAGAGCAACAGGATACGCGAGGTGGACATCCGTCCGCCAAGGGGCATCCTCTACGACAGAAACGGCGTGATAATCGCGGCCAACACACCCAGCTACTCCGTCATCTTCACGCCCGAGGACGCGAAGGACTCTCCCGGCACGGTCGAAAAGCTCGGCGCCATCCTCGGGATGACCACGGGGGACATCGAGGCCCGGATAAAGTCCGAGCGGAACAGGAACCCCTACAAGCCGATACGCGTCAAGGAGAACGCCTCCTTCGAGGAGGTCTCGGAGGTCGAGGCGAGGAAGGACGACCTGCCGGGCGTCATCGTCCAGGTCGAGCTGCGGCGGTACTACCCGTACGGCGAGTTCGCAAGCCACCTCCTCGGCTACATAGGCAAGGTCACCCCCGAGCAGCTCGAGAAGGAGGAATATAAAGGCCTCCCGCCGGACTTCCTTATCGGGCAGTACGGTATAGAGCGCACGTTCGACAGGTACATTCGCGGGGAGCCGGGCAAACGGGGCGTCGAGGTCGACGCGATGGGCAGGCAGGTGCGCGTGATATACAATACCGAGCCGGCCGCCGGACAGGACATGGTCCTGACGCTCGACTACAAGGCGCAGAAGGCGGCGGAGGACGCCATGGGCGACCAGCCCGGCGCCATCGTCGCCATCGAGCCGCGCACCGGCGAGGTCCTCGCGATGACGTCCAGGCCGGGCTTCGACCCGAACATCTTCCCGCTCGGGCTCACACCCGCGGAATGGGCATACCTGACACAGGACGAGGGCAAGCCGCTCAACAACCGCGCGCTCCAGGGCCAGTTCCCACCCGGCTCCACGTTCAAGCTCGCCATGGCGCTGGCCGGGCTGGAGACCGGCAAGTTCGCCTCGGTCAACGGCGTCTTCTGCAGCGGCGGCTGGTTCTTCGGGAACAGGGTCTTCCACTGCTGGAAAAGGGAGGGGCACGGGACAGTCGCACTCCACAAGGCCGTAGTCGAATCCTGCGACATCTACTTCTACAAGCTCGGCGACCTGATGGGCATAGACAATATCCACAAGTACTCCACATACCTGGGTCTCGGAAAGCAGACGGGCGTCGGCATACGCGAGAAGGACGGGCTGATACCGTCCACCGAATGGAAACAGCGCGTCCGGCACGACAAGTGGTACCCCGGCGAGACGCTCTCCTGCGCCATAGGACAGGGCTACATCAGCACCACCCCTATCCAGCTCGCGCGTATGGTGGCCACGATAGCGAACGGCGGGACGCTCTACCAGCCGAGCGTCGTCAGGGAGATACGCGGCAGGGACGGCAAGCCGGTCGCATCATTCCCGCCGGTCGTCCTTGGCGAGGCCCCGGTCAAGAGGGAGCACCTCCAGTTCATCATGGACGCGATGAAGGGCGTCGTCGAGGAGCCGGGAGGCACCGCGCACTCGGCCAAGTCCGAGCACGTCACCGTCGGAGGCAAGACAGGCACCGCCCAGGTCATAGGCCTCGGCAAGGGGCGCGGCAAGAAGTACCAGGACCACGCCTGGTTCGTCGCGGTCGCGCCAGTCGAGGACCCGAAGATCGCGGTCTGCGTACTCGTGGAGCACGGCGGACACGGCGGCTCGACGTCCGCGCCTCTCGCCAAGAAGGTCATCGAGGCCTACCTGCGCGTGGACGAGGAGAGCCTCCGGGAGAAGGCCGCGCTCGAGAACATCACGACCGCCGGAGGCAGGCCGGTGCTGAAGAACATCACCGGCTCAAGGTGGAAGGCCGCGCTCCGGAACATGACCGGCATCCGCTGGAAGTCCATCATGGACGAGGCGGCCGCCAGGAAGAAACGCGCCGCGATGAAGAACGTGACCAGCGCGGCGAAACGGGCCAGGATGAACAACCTGTCCAGCACCGCGAAGCGGCCGTCGCTCATGAACAGGACGAGCGCGGCGAAGAAGGCGGCGATGAAAAACATGACGGGCGTGAAGGCAAGGAAAAGATAAAAGCGAAAACCCCGCCTTTTTGAAAAAAGGCGGCGCATAAACTTTTAACGGGTAAACCTATACAATGCTTGACAGACGGCTCGTTTCAAACTTCGACTGGACGTTTATCGCGGCGGTGCTCGCGCTGATGGCCGCGGGCCTTACCGCCGTCTACTCGGCGACGTACAGCATGGACGGCGGCAGGCACGGACTTTTCGTCAGGCAGGGCTACTGGTTCATCGCGGGCTTTGCCGTGATGCTCGGCGCGGTCATGTTCGACTACAGGAGGCTCGCCCGCTGGGGCTACGTCTTCTACGGCATCGCCGTCGTCCTGCTGATAGCGGTCATGGCCGTCGGACGCTCCGGCATGGGCGCGCAGCGGTGGCTGCCGCTCGGGCCGCTCTCGTTCCAGCCGTCCGAGGTAGCCAAGCTCGCGCTGATACTCATGCTCGCCAAGTTCTTCTCGGAGGACGGCGTCACGAACGGCCACACGCTCCGCCAGCTTGCCAGGCCGCTGGCCCTCGTCATGGTGCCCGTACTCCTCGTCGTGAAGCAGCCCGACCTCGGCACCGGCCTCATGATGCTGTTCATATTCTGCGGGATGGTCGTCGTCGCCGGGATCAGGGTCAAGTCATTCCTGACCCTCGCCGTGACCGGCCTGCTCGCCGCCCCGCTCGCCTGGAGCGTCTTCTGGGGCCACCTGAAGGACTACCAGAAGAAGCGCATCCTTGTCTTCCTCTCTCCGGACTCGGACCCGTCCGGCGCGGGCTACCACGTCATACAGTCGAAGATAGCCATCGGCTCCGGCGCGCTCACCGGCAAGGGCTACCTGAACGGGACGCAGAGCCAGCTGTCGTTCCTCCCGGAGCGGCACACCGACTTCATATTCTCGGTCGTCTCGGAGGAGTGGGGGTTCGTAGGCTCGCTGCTCCTGCTCCTGCTGTTCCTGTTCATCATCCTCTGGGGCATAGAGACCGCTAACAAGGCCAAGGACCGGTTCGGCGCGATGGTCGCGGTCGGCATCGTCTCGATGCTGGTCTTCCACGTCGTGATAAACGTCGGGATGACCCTCGGTATCATGCCGGTCGTCGGCGTGCCTCTGCCGCTCGTCAGCTACGGGGGCACGTCCGCGATGACGACGCTCCTCGCGCTGGGGCTCCTGTTCAACGTGAACATGCGGCGGTTCCATCTTTTCTATTAGTGGAATACCATCGCATTAAATGGACGCCTCTTCAGCGGCCTCCCACCCCCTGCCCAGGCTTGATAACGCCCTCTTCGGTCAGATCCTGCTTGAGCTTCCGGCGCTCAGCCTTGCGCTCCGCCTCCGGCAGCCTGTCTATCTCGTCCAGCCGCTTCCGTATCTCGTCCTTCTTCTCCTGGGGCAGGTTACTGAACCGCTCCACCCGCTCCTGGTAGGCCCTCCACTCCTCCGGCGTCATCTCCCGGATCCGCTCCATGCGCCTTATCATCCTGTCCTGGTCCCCGGGGGACATCTCCCGGAACTTCTCCATACGCTCCCGGAACTCCTTGCGCTCCTCGGGCGTCATCTTCTCGTGCGCCTTGCGCCGCTCTTCCCGGCCCTCGCGCCGCTCTGCCCTGCCCTGCCTCCTCTCGTACATGTCGAGGAGCTTCCGCTTATCCTCCGTGGAGAGGCTCTCCCACTTCTGGTCGAGGCTGCCGTCGGACGCTGCGGCCGGGGCGGCGTCGGTTGCAAATGCGGGTACGGCGGGCAGAAGAAGCGCCACGAGTGCGACGGCGATGATAAACAGCTTGTTCATTAATACACCCCTTTAAAGTCCCGCCTTTTTGTAAAAAGGCGGCCCACAAACTTTTAACAGTTAAAGGCTTTCAAGACGGTCGAGCGTTTCCAGGTCCTCCATCAGGTCGAGGTCGGCAAGCATCTCGATGCTGTCCGCTACCTCGACGGCGGCTGCGTGCGTATCGTCCTGATGCGCGGTCGTGTTCGCTATGACATTCGCGGGGGCCGCATCATGGGCAGTCGCGGGCGTGGTATCCGGACCGCCGGACGCTACCGTGACCGGCGCGGCGACCGGCGCGGTCGTGACGGCCGGCGGCTGGTGCAAGCCAACCCACGCCGCCGCGACAATCAGGGCGAGGGCGGCGAACGCGGGCGCAAGGTACCGCATGTACGCGGGCCTCGCCTTCGCGCCGGACTGCGAATCAGAGATACGCTCCATCACGCCCCTTACAGCCTTCCGGGCCGCGAACGGGCCGGGCATGGTATCCGGCAGCTCCACAAGCGCGGACTCCAGCCCGTCCATGTACGCGCGGCAGGCCGGGCATCCGGAGAGGTGAGCCCCCAATGCCTTCTCTTCCTCCGGCCCCAGCTCGCCGTACCTGGATAGTATTAGCCGTTCCTCGTAACCCGCGCAGGGTTCCATATGTCTGGTGGTGTCCATCGTTTTCCCTTACCATTAATCCGGCGACTAATTATGCAAATAGCTTCGACCAAAACAAAGTCGCTGGATTCCCGCTTTCGCGGGAATGACGGGTAGTTTCGTGTCTCCCCGTGCTTGACACGGGGTCCAGGAAGTTCGCATATTTGTCCACCGTGTTAATAACCAATCTGGCTTCCACCTCTTGCCCCCCTCTTAAGATAAGAGGGGGTTGGGGGGCGTTATGAAACCTCGGCTGCCCGAAACAGCCCAAGAGTGGGCGCATATGAAGTCCCCGTCAGCTTCCGGGTGCATAGCCCTTCAAACCCTTCCGCAGCGCCGTGACCGACCGGACGAGGTGGGACTTGACCGCCCCCTCGCTTATGCCGAGCGCCACGGCGATCTCGGTTATTTTCATGCCTTCCACGTGCTTCATCAGGAACACAGCCCTCTGTCTCGCCGGGAGCCCCCTTACCGCCTTGCCCAGTGCAGCCCGTAATTCTTTCCGTCCCAGACTCACGTCCGGCACGCTGCCCGGGTCCTCGTCCGGGGCCGTCTCCACCGGGTCAGCCGTCTCGTCTCCCCCGTCGTCCCTGTCCCTTGCGAAGAAGAACAGCTTCTTCCTGAAGGCCTCCTTCCGGAGGTGGTCCACGCAGATGTTCGCGAGCACCCGGAAGAACCATGTATAAAATCCGGACTCGCCCTTGAACGAGCCGATGCCGCGCCAGGCCTTGACGAACGCGTCCTGGGCGAGGTCGGAGGCGTCGTCCGCCCTGCCGGTCATATGCCGGGCGAACGCGACCGCCCTCGGCATGTAGCGTTCGACCAGGACGCCGAAGGCCTCGGTATCGCCGCCTCTGGCCGCCTCAATCAGAGAGTGTTCGTCAGCGTCTGCCATACCCGTTTCCGCAGTTGTCGCGCCACCCGTATCCGTGGCCGTGGCCGTATCCGTGTCCCCTGCCCATCCTGTCGTGTCTGACATCCCGCATGTCGCGTCTCAGTTCACGCATGTCCGCGCGGAGCCTCATGCGGTCCGCCCTCACTTCGCGCCAGTCCGCGCCCCGCGCACGGTCGCGCCGGAGTTCACGGAAGTCCGACCTTGCCTGCGCCCGGTCGCGGCAGATGTCGCAGTTGTTCACGCATGCGCCGCCCTGGCAGAACCCGACGTTTATACCGAAGCCCGGGCCGCCGTAGCGCGGCCTGTCGTCCGCCGCCGCGAAGTCCGCCGCCGCCAGAGGCAGCGCTATTACGGCCGCCATTACCAATGCCTTCGTAAACCTTTTCATGATACCCTCCTGTTTCCGGCTGCCGCCTGAATGGAATGTCAAGAATACGTCGCCGCTTCCTGACCATTAGACGGCCGGGTAATGAAAAGGTTTACAACTATTTTATAATAGCACAAAAGTCGAACCTACCCCCACCCCGGCCCTCCCCCTGTGCAGGGGGAGGGAGATTCGTCGAGGCCGGGTTTTATCATAATTAACGGCTTCGACAAATCTTCGCCTCCCTTCACAGGGAGGGGATAAGAGGGAAGGGTTGGTCCATTCCCCTCTTTATTTCTTTACAGCCCTCCCGCATTTATTATATAGTATACGGACTGAAATTACAGGAGGGACACCCGGATTGAGCATACTGCATATCATAACACGGCTGGACATGGGCGGCTCCGCCGAGTCCGTCCTCCAGCTCGCGACAGCGCAGAAGCTGCGCGGCCACCAGGTCGCCGTCGCATACGGCATGACATCCGACCACCAGGACCCCGGCTTCTTCGACAGGACCGGGATCGCGGGGTACTACATACCGGAACTCGCCCGCGAGTTCAGCCCGTACAACGACATCAGCGCACTTGTCAACCTCTTCGCGGTCACGCTTAAGGTCAAGCCCAAGGTCGTCCACACGCATGCGGCGAAGGCGGGCTTCCTGGGCAGGATTGCCGCCCGGCTCGCGGGCTGCAAGGCGGTCGTACACTCCCCACACGGCCACATATTCCACGGCTACTACGCACAGGAGCGCACCGACTTCTTCGTCAGGCACGAGAGGTTCGCCGCGCGGTTCTGCGACAGGATACTCACCCTGACCGAGACCGAGGCAGAGGACTACGTCCGGCTGAAGGTAGCCCCGCGCGGGAAGTTCACGACGGTCCCGATGGGGATATACCTCGGCAGGTTCAAGAACCCTAACAAGACAAGGGCCGAGGTGCGGGAGTCGCTGGACATCCCTCAGGACGCCCCGGTCGTCGGCTGGATAGGCCGGCTCGACCTGATAAAGGACTGCGCCACGTTCATGTCGAGCTTCCCCATCATGGAGAAGGCCCTGCCGGGCGTGAAGTACCTGATAGTCGGAAACGGCGAGGAGCGCGCGACGATACTCCACTGGGCGGAGCGGATCGGTCACGACAAGGTCATCATGACCGGCCGGAGGAAGGACGTGCCGGAACTCCTCGCGGCGGTCGACGCGGTCGCCCTTACCTCGCTGAACGAGGGGCTCGGGCGGGTGCTCATAGAGGGCATGGCGGCGGGCGTCCCGGTCGTGGCGACCGCTGTCGGCGGGACGCCGGAGGTGCTCGGAGGGGCGGGCGTCCTGATACCCGCGAAGGACCCTCAGGCGCTCGCGGACGCCCTGATGAGCGTCCTGACCCACGAGAAGTTCCGTGCGGAGCTTGTCGCCAAGGGCAGGGAGCGCGCGGAGAAGTTCTCGATCGAGGCGACGGTGACCGCGCTCGAGGGGCTGTACGAGGAGATACTGAAGGCTAAGGGATAAACAAGGTGCGGGCGCAATAAATTGCGCCCGCGCAAGTTGTTATTAATTCAGCAGCAAAATAGGCAAACTTCCTGGACCCCGTGTCAAAGCCTGCCCTGAGCGTAGTCGAATGGGCACGGGGCGACGAACAAGCATATGTCATTCCCGCGAAAGCGGGAATCCATTTTTGTATTAGGGTCAAAATGGACCCCCGTTCTCACGGGGGTGACAATCAAGAACAAATCCCCTCATTCCCCCTTTGACAAAGGGGGGAATGAGGGGGGATTATATAACAGGCCCCATTGTATAAAGGCAACATGCTCAACAGCCTCGAAAAGATATACGACAAGATAAAGGACATCTACGGGCCGCGCCACTTCGCCGCGCTACTCGTCCTGCTCCTCATCATCTCGGCGGCTGGCTTCGTCATCGGCATGAAGTACAGCAGGTTCATACGCCAGGACCCGGAGTACTGCAACAACTGCCACCTGATGGAGGAGACATACGACGACTGGCGCGCGGGCTTCCACAAGACCGTCACCTGCCAGGAATGCCACCGGCTCGGCGTCATAGAGCAGAACGAGCTGCTCGTCAAACACGTCATATACGGCACGAAGGACATACCCCAGAAGCACGGGAAGAAGCTCCCGTGGGAGTCCTGCGGCGAGTGCCACTGGGAGCAGAAGTCTCAGGGCATGGACAAGGTGGAGGGCCAGCCCGAGCCCAAGCCGCAGGAGGCCTACGGCCATTACCGCCACCACTTCATCGAGTGCTTCAACTGCCACCCGTTCAAAAAGCACGACTTCCCGTTCGACAGGGACGCCTGCGCCAGGTGCCACAAGGACAAGTCCGTGCACGCGGCCGGGATGGTGGGGCTCTCCTGCGTGGACTGCCACATCTTCTCCCTGCGGGAGGGGACGGAGAAGAACCGGGTCATCCCGACGAGGCAGCGTTGCATGAACTGCCACAAGGAGTCCATGTTCCCGGCCGACGCACCGATGGCAAAGCTCGAGTGTTTCGACTGCCACGACCCGCACGGCGCGATAAAGCCGTCGGACGAGAAATGCCGCGGCTGCCACGCCAAGGACCTGACCGGCAAGATACACGCGGGCAACAGGGCCGCCTGCGGCACATGCCACAAGGCGCATACGTGGAAGACGGGGGACAGGTAACTCATCGTTGTCATCCCTGCCCCGGTATGCCTAAAAGCCGGGGCGGGAATGACGTGTGCTTGTTCGTCGCCCCGTGCCCATTCGACTACGCTCAGGGCAGGCTTTGACACGGGGTCCAGGAAGTTCGCCCGTTTAGTTGCCGGATTAATATGTCAAAATGGACCCCCGTTTTCACGGGGGTGACGATAAAGGGCCGACCCGTGTGTCGGCCCTTCTTTTTTTGCGGGCGTCCCGCCCTTATCCTCTTCATAACCATAACTGATAACTCGCAATTCTGCAAATTCAGGACGGCCCCTATTTGCATCCGTGCAAAAAAACATGGGCCGGCCCCGTCCCGCCCGCCTTCCCAGGCTGGCCAGACAATCCCGCCTCGCAGTTTATTGCCGATAATTATCAACGAGTTGCAATTTAATTATCCGCACACCAAAACAATCCTGTTTTTGTTGGCACGCCGTTTGCTCTTATTAAGGGGCAAGAGGGACAAAAAACGGAGGGTGCGATGGACGCGAAAAGGTATTCCAAGATGCTCGGCCTGCTGGGCGGCCTCGCCGGGGCGGCGGCCTTCGTTGTCTTCGGTTTCATGCAGGGCGTGCTGGTCGGCGGGGCGGCCGGCCTTGAGCTTGGCGGGTACATCCTCGGCCCGGCCGGCATGAGCGCGGAGGCGATGTCGAGGGTTATGACCGGTATCGGGATGGTTGCGGGCATCATACTTTCCGCGACGATGTTCATATCGAGCGGCTTCGCGGCGGGCAGGCTGATAGGCTACGCCGTCAGGGGCGGGCAGGCCGTGAAGAGGTCGCACTGCATCACGGGTACTTCGGACAAGGGCATTGTCCATTTTCAATAGGAGGTGTGTCATGAAGACGAACGAGAGCATGGCGAAAAAGTGTTTGACGGCTGGTCTCTGGGCGGGTCTTGCGGGTTTCGCGGTCTTAGGTCTTCTGCAGGGCGCGGCGATAGGCGGCACGGCGGGCCTGGTGCTTGCGAACGAGGTGTTCGGTTCCGGCGCGATCGAGATCGCGGGTGCGAGCCTCATATCCCGCGTGGTAATCGGGGCGTCCATGCTGGCAGGCGCTCTGGTATCCTTCGTGATGTTCATGACGGTCGGCGGGGTCGCGGGCTGGGCGGTCGGCCGCGTGCTGTCCCCTAAGCAGGCCGAGACCAAGGAAGCTGCTACTCAGGCAAGGTAGCCTGTTTTACTGTTAAAAGTTCTTGGGCCGCCTTCTTACAAGAAGGCGGGACTTTTCCTGGTTTTTAATGTTTTCCTCGAAAGGAGCCTTACCATGGTAGAGAAAAGCGTACTCATGAAGAAGTGTGGTGTTATAGGCGCGAGTATAGGCGTGGCGATGTTCGCGGTCTTCGGGCTGCTCCAGGGCGCGGCGATAGGCGGCACGGCCGGCCTCAGCCTCATAAACTACCTGTTCGGCGAGACGACGCTCCGGCTGATGGCGAACGAGCTTCTGCCGCGCGCGGTAATCGCCGCCGCGATGCTCGCGGGCGTCGGCATATCCTTCGTGGCCTTCGTGGTCGCGGGCAGCGCGATAGGCGCGGCGGGCGGATACCTCGTGAGCGTCGCGCAGGGCGCGGATGCGACCGACGCCGGTTACGAGTACGCGGAAGCCTCGGAGACCAGCAAGGACTGACGCGCACACATATTATTGCTTCGGCAATTAAATATGCAAAAGACACTGGGTCCCCGTTTTCACGGGGACGACAATAAACGGCGTCATTCCCGCGAAAGCGGGAATCCAGAGACTTTTCTTACTTCGCTCGTTTGCATATAAAGTTGCCGGATTCATAATCAAACGTCCTGGAAGGAGGCAAGGCCATGAAGTACAAAGACCAGATGGGCAGGAAATACGGGCTGGTTGGCGCGGGTGTGGGGCTTGTGATGTTCGCGCTCTTCGGCCTGCTCCAGGGTTCACTCATCGGCGGGGCGATAGGCCTCGACATAGTCAACAACGTGTTCCATACCCCGGCCGGGACGACGCTCCTTTCGAGGGTGATAGTCGGAGCGTCCATGCTGGCGGGCGTCCTGGTCACCGGCATATTCTTCGTGGTGACCTGCTCCTCGATAGGCTGGCTGACAGGCCACGCATACGGCGCCTTGACCGAGCCCAAGGAGCACCGCGAGCTTGCGCATTCGGAGACGAAGGTAAACTGAAGAATACCCCCCCCCGCCCCGTCCCGGTAAAAGCACAGGGGACGGGGCGGCAAGCACATCATATCCACTGACATCAAGGAGCCATCATGTCGAACACGGCCAAGAGATACGCGATGGTCATAGACCTCACCAGGTGCATCGGCTGCCACAGCTGCTCTGTCGCGTGCAAGGCGGAGAACGAAGTCCCGCCCGCGGTCTGGAGGTCCTGGGTGAAGGTCATGGAGAAGGGCGATTATCCGGTCGCCAGGACCATGTCCCTGCCGGTCCTCTGCAACAACTGCGAGAAGGCTATATGCGTCCGGGTCTGTCCCACGAAGGCGTCGTACCAGCGTGACGACGGCATCGTATTGATTGACCCGCACAAGTGCACCGGCTGCAAGTACTGCATGGCGGCCTGCCCGTACCAGGTGCGTTACCTGAACCCTGTAAGGAAGTACGCCCAGAAGTGCTACTTCTGCAGCCACAGGGTCGACGCGGGCCTGAAGCCCGCCTGCGTCGAGACCTGCCCCGCCGGGGCCCGTGTCTTTGGCGACATGAACGACCCGGAGAGCGAGGTGGCGCAGCTCCTGATAAAGCTGCCGACCTCGGTGCTGAAGCCGGACTCGGGCACCCTGCCGTCCGTCTTCTACGTCGGGCTGGACAAGGACATGGCGGACCCGCTCAAGGGCATAGACGTCGAGTACAGCATCGAGCACGACCACAAGGTTCTCGAAGAGATATTCTAAAGGGGCCCCCCCAGCCCCCCTTCCCCCCCCCGCGGGTGGGGAGGGGGATAAACTGGCGGTCAGGGGTCTAACCCATTAAAAGTTCTTGGGCCGCCTTCTTACAAGAAGGCGGGACTTTACAGGAGGCCGACAACATGGACATGAACGTTCTGTACAACGTGCCGCACGAGATACCGCTGACCATAGCGATAGCGACGTACTTCTACATGGTCGGCCTGCACGCCGGCTGCTCTCTGCTCTCTATCGGCGCGACGCTTACCGGCAAGAAGGAGTACAAGCCGATAGCCAAGATAGGCGCGATAGGGGTCATCATACTCTTCTCGACCGCGCCGATACTGCTGGTCGTGGACCTGGGACAGCCGCTCAGGTTCTGGTACCTTATGACGAGGGGCAACTCGACCTCGCCGCTTACGTGGGGCTCGGTCTTCCTCTGCTCCTACCCGATAACCACCACGATTTACATCGTAATGCTCTTCAAGAACAACATGAAGTACGCGAAGATATTCGGCGCGATAAGCCTGCCGCTCGCCATTGGCGTGCATGCCTACACGGGCTTCGTCCTTTCGATGGGCATATCCCGCGTGGCCTGGAGCACGTCGCTCATGCCGATATACTTCCTGTCCTCGGCGATGGTCTCGGGCATTGCGCTGATGACGCTCATAGGCATCATCCGGCACTGGACCAAGAACAGGAAGGACTCCTGGGCCGACGAGCACGAGAAGGAGACGGACAACGGCCTCCTGATAAACCTTACGCGTCTCGCGGGCGTGTTCATGATACTGAACCTGTTCATAGTCTTCACGGAGCAGGTGAACATGCGGTTCGAGTCGGAGGAGGCGGTCGAGGCGGCCAAGATGCTTTTGACCGGCCACCTGAGCAGCCTCTACGCGTATGTCGACCTGGGTCTCGGGAACCTCCTGCCGGTGCTTGCGATGGCTGTGCCGGGCGTCAACAAAAACCTAAAGGTATGGGCCGTCCTCATGGTCTTCGCGCTCATCGGCGTGTACATAATGCGGTACACGGTGACGGTCGGCGGACAGTTCATACCTATCATGTAGCGGAGGTGCTTGGATGAAGACGATACTCAGGAGGGACTTCCTAAAATACACGGCGGCAGGGGCCTCCGTCTTGGCGGCCAACAGCCTCTTCGGAGAGCTGTTCGCATCCTCGGCCGACCAGGGCGGATACTACGTGAACCGCAACACCGGCAAGCGCGTAAAGGGCATCCCGACGTCCTGCGGCGGCTGCGGGGCGGGCTGCGGGATAGTGGCGTACGTCCAGGACGGCGTCCTTATGAAGTTGAACGGCAACCCGGCGCACCCGGTGAACCAGGGCAGGCTCTGCCTTATCGGCCAGGCCGGGCTGTACGCGCAGTGCGACCCGGAACGCCTGACGAAGCCGATGAGGAGGACGGGCAAACGCGGCGAGGGCCGCTGGCAGGAAATATCGTGGGAAGACGCCGCGTCCGAGATAGCAAAACACCTGAAATCCTCCACGGGCCGGAAGCTCGTGGTCGAGACCGCGGGCGGGCCGTCCTCAGGCGCAAGCGAGGAGTTCCTGTCCAGGCTTGGCGGCGGGCTGCTCGTCTCGCACGGTTGCAGCGTCTCGCCGAGCCGCGAGGCGGCGCTCACCGGCACGTTCGGCTGTACCACGGACGTACCGGACCTTGCGAACACCGGTTACATACTCAACTTCGGCGCGGACCCGTTCTCATGCGGGTCGTCCGGCGTCAGGGCGGTCGCGGACATAGTCTCCGCCCGGTCGAAGGACAGCACGGTGAAGCTTGTGACGTTCGACCCGAGGCTGTCGCCGACGGCGGGCCGGAGCGACGAGTGGATGCCGCTCCTTCCGGGCACGGACACTGTCGTGGCGCTCGCCATGGCGAACGTGATAATGCACGAGGGGCTGTACGACGGATCCTTCATCGCGCGCTGGACGAACACCACCCCGTCGGCGCTGAAGGAACACCTGGCCTCGTTCACGCCGTCGCTCGCGGAGCGGATAAGCGGAGTCAAGGCAGACGACATCAGGCGGCTCGCGGCCGAGTTCGCCCGCGTGGACAAAGGCGTCGTCCTGACCGGCGGCGGCGTAAGCAAGCACCCGAACGGGACGTCCAACGAGCGCGCGGTACGGCTTTTGTCCGTCATAACCGGCAAGCTGAACAGGCGGGGCTGCAACCTGATGCCGAAATACCTCAAGGCTGAAGGGCCGGTCAAGGGCGCGGAGAGGGTTGCCCCGGAGGCCTTCTACAAGTCCATCAAGGACGGAAGCCGCAGGGTCGGCGCGTACATCATACACGGCGCGGACCCGGCCTACGGCTCGCCGGAGGCGGGCGAGATAGCGAAGCTCCTCGCCGACGAGACGGCGCTGCCGTTCATCGTCTGCATGGACACAAACATATCGGACACCGGCCTGTACGCGGACCTGGTGCTTCCCGTGACGACGTACCTCGAGGAGTACTCGGTGGACGTCGTGCCGGGCCCGGACGGCGAGCCTGTCGTCAACTACGGCCAGCCGGTGGTCATACCAGTCGGCGGGACGAAGCCCTTCGTGGAAATCCTCGCGGGCATCGCGTCCGCCGCGGGCAGGCCGCTCGGGTACTCGGACTCGGAGGACTACGCCGCGCAGGCGGCGTCGAGGCTGGGCGCGGGCATCGACAACCTCGCCGCGACCGGTTTCTACTACACGTCAAGCCACGGCAGCCACGGGATAATGGGCGGGGCGGGCCTGTCCGGGTACGCGACGCCGTCCGGCAAGATAGACATCGCCTGGAAGGACGGGCCGGCGCTCCCGTCATACGAGCAGCCGGAGCAGTACAAGAACTTCCGGGACGACGAGTTCGTCCTGGTCAAGTACGACCCGACAGGCTACAACGAGGGCTCGACGGAGAACAACCTCTACCTGAAGGAGATAAACCACGGGAGCCGGGTGTTCATCAACGCGGCCGTCGGCCGGGCGCTCGGACTGGGGACGCGCGACAAGGTGCACCTCACGACCTCGGCCGGGAAGATAGAGGTCGAGGTGATGCTCTCGCCGGGCGTGCATCCGAGGACGGTCGCGCTCGCGGCGGGCTCCGGCCACGCGGGCTACGGCAAGATAGAGAAGGCCGAGCGGTTTGAAAGCCAGGACCCCTTCACCGACTGCGTCTGGTGGCACCAGGAGGGCGAAGGCCTCGGCGTAAACCCGAACCGGATAATACCGTTCGCCGTGGACAAGGAGTCCGGCGGGCAGGGCTGGATGCTGACAAAGGTAACACTCGCAAAAGCTTAAAAGACTGAAGAAAAGTCCCGCCTTCTTGTAAGAAGGCGGCCCAAGAACTTTTAATAGGTTTACAGCATCCTGATAAAGGAGTCCAAAATGGGCAACGATAAGAACAACAGGCTGATTGACCTGATCATGAAGGCGCCGTCGCCGGATGTCAGGCCGCTCATCAAGAAGCTGTCCGGGATAAAGAAGACGACGCTGCTTCTCGTCCTCGCGGTGCTGGCGCTGCCGGGCGTGGTACTCTCTCTGGGCTTCGTGCACCTGGTCGGCACCCAGAAGCTCTACTGCCTGAACTGCCACGTCAACCAGCGCGACCAGAACTTCTGGCAGAAGTCCGCGCTGCACCCGGACATCAACTGCGCGACCTGCCACGACGTCTCGGAGCCGGGGGTGATGGCGGCGGCGTTCCACTTCCGGTTCTCGGCCAAGGAGGACCTCGTCTCCGAGCGCTGCCTCGGCTGCCACAAGGACGACCTCGACAAAAAAGTCGGCGTGGAGGCGGCGAGCAGCGCGAGGCCCGCGAACGAGCGGGTGCGGATGCCGCACCAGAAGCATATCGGCGAGCTGGGCATAAAGTGCACCTACTGCCACTACAACATATTCCACGAGAGGCGGCCGGCCGGATTTGCGACCTACCGCCCGACGATGGACACCTGCTACACCTGCCACGACGAGAAGACGACCTCGTGCGGCATGTGCCACCCGAACGGGATGCCGACAGGCGTATCGATGAGCGGCAAGGTGGGCGGCGGCAGGATAACCTATGCGGTGGCGTCCGCGGGCGACGTCTCCTTCGACCACAAGAAGCACATGTCCAAGGGGCTCACCTGCGACTCCTGCCACGACAAGGCCTTCAAGATGACGCGCTCCAGCGGGAAGATGACTATGGCCGCGATGTTCTCCGGCAAGGGCTGCGGCACATGCCACAACGGCAAGGGCGCGTTCCCGGCGTCGGACTGCGGCCGCTGCCACATGGGCGGCGCGAAGGGCGGCGGCACCGTGGCCTACAACGTTGAGGGCTTCGGGCCTGTGAGGTTCTCCCACGACAACCACATGGGCATGGGCATGAAATGCCAGGACTGCCATACCGCGTTGTTCGGTTTCAAGAAGACGGCGGGCAAGATGACGATGGACAAGATCAATAACGGAAAATACTGCGGAAGCTGCCACAACGGGAAGAAGGCCTTCGCGGCGGACGCCTGCGACTCGTGCCACGTGCAGGGATAAGGGCAGGGGCTAGGGACTAGCGAACAAATGCAAGAGGGGCGGCCGGTCGGCCGCCCCTCTTGTTTTTTATGTAGGGGCAGGCCCATGTGTCTGCCCTTCCAGTCTTTTGCCCGTCATTGCGAGCGGAGCGTGGCAATCTCAGTTCTTAAAGGCTGGGATTGCCGCGTCGTCCCGCGTAGCGTGTGACTCCTCGCAATGACAACCAGGGCGGGCATCCCGAACGGCGTGCTGGACCCCTGCACATATGCGGAGTCTATGCCCGCGCCGGCAGGTGCACCCCGCCGCCGGACGACGTGATTGGCCCCTCCCATCCGCTCAGGCCGCCGCGCAGGCACTTCGCCTTGAAACCGTTCATCGAGAGCAGGTACGCCGAGGTCATGCCGCGCGAGTCGTTGGTGCAGTAGGTGACGTACTCCTGCTCCGGGTCTAGTTCCGCGTACCGGCTCCGGAGGAACTCGATGGGGATATTGACCGAACCCTCGATGTGCTCCTCCTCGTGCTCGGGCGGGATGCGCGCGTCTATGAAGACGTACTCGCCGAGGCTGTCGTAGCGTATCTCCTCCGGGAAGACGAACTGGAGGTACGAGCCCTTGAGTATCTTGTTGAAGTCCTTCCTGTCCAGAGCGAGTACAACAGTATCCTCTGACGCGCGCACCGTCGCGTTCCTGCCCTGCTCGCGGATTATGCCCTCCTCGCCGAAGCTCTCGCCCTCGCCGAGGGTGGCCACACGCACGGGCGCGCCGCCCTTGACAGCCTTCAGGACATCGACGCGTCCGGACTTGATTATGTAGTACGAGCCGGGCGGGTCGCCCTGACGCACGATGTCATCTCCAAGCGCGTACCTTTCCTCGACAAGCCTGTCCGCGAGGGAGAGCATCTTTTCCGGTTCGAGCAGGGCGAACGGCTGGTACAGCTTTATATTACCGTTCGAAGAGTGCGCGCCGGCCGCCTCGACCTGCATGCTCTTGAAGGCCGAGTCCATGACGACTATCCGTTCGAAGTCCTTTTTGCCGAGCCGAAGGAGCGTCGAGCCCGTCCTGGTGGTGACGGAACATGTCCGGTGCGAGCAGGTGATGAGCGCGGTCTCGCCGAAGCCCTGGCCCCGGGAGAGGACCTGGAGCTTCGCCTCCTGCCCGAAACGGTTCCTCTTCGTGACCTCCAGCTCGCCCTTCTCGACGAAGTAGAAGTAGTCGGGCGGCGAGCCCTGGCGGATGAGCTTAGTGCCCTCGGCGACCTCGACCTCCTCGACGCTTCTGGCCAGCTCTTCGAGCGCGCCGCCTGACAGTCCGGCGAAATAGCTGTACTGCCTCAGTTCGGATGCCGTCAGCATTACAGTCCTCCTTGATTGACGGGGGCAGGGCATTTATTATTATTTTGCGTGGATAATAGCAGGTGCGGGGAAGGCCGTCAACGTCAATGTGCAGCTTTAGGATTTCGAGTATGCCAGGCGACGGGTGGGCTTCGTGGTTTTCATGCAGGGGCCGACCCGTGTGTCGGCCCCTGCTTTTAGAGCGCCCGATGAATCGGGCAGCTACAACTGATGGCGCGACATGTTGTGTCATGGTGGGCGTCATTCCCGCCCCGGCTTTAGGTGTACCGGGGTAAACTCCGGCGGGAATCCAGGAATTTCGTTGCGCATGAGACCGGCGTCTAAAAAGTCGCTGGGCCCCCGTTTTCACGGGGGTGACGTCAAGGTCTATAAGGCACGGGCCAGCCCCTGCAATAAACCGGTTTTCTCTGTGCCTCTGTGACTCTGTGGTGAAAAATCCATCAGCACCCTATATCGTACTTCTTTATCTTCCTGTACAGCGTCGCAAGGTCTATCCCGAGAATCTTCGCGGTAAGCTCCTTGTCACCGGCGTTCTCCTCGCAGATGCGCTGGATGTACCTGGACTCGAACTCCTCGTGCGCCTCCTTGAGGTGCGGGTTGATGCGGCCGCCGGGCCCGGCCTGGGAGAACCGCTCCGGCAGGTGCTCGGACGTTATGGTGCATCCGTCGCACAGGACGAGGGCGCGCTCGACGACGTTCCGGAGTTCCCTGATGTTGCCCGGCCACGGGTAGTTGACGATGACCCGCTCGACGGACTTGTCCATGCCCGTAACCTTGCCGCCCGCCGCCTTACCGAACTCCTTCACGAACTCGCGCGCGAGGAAGAGCGAGTCGTCGCCGCGCGCGCGGAGCGGCGGCATCTCTATCTCGAGCACGTTCAGGCGGTAGTAAAGGTCCTGGCGGAACCGGCCCTCGGAGATGAGTTTCTCCAGGTCCTGGTTTGTCGCGGCGATGATGCGCGCGTCGAGAGAAACGGGCGCGGTCCCGCCCACAGGCAGGTACTCCCGGTCCTGGATTAGCTTGAGAATCTTGACCTGGAGGCCGAGCGGCATCTCGCCTATCTCGTCGAGGAAGAGCGTCCCGCCCTCCGCCCCCTCGACGACGCCCTTCGCGTCCCGGTCGGCGGAGGTGAACGCGCCCCTCTTGTGGCCGAAGAGCTGGCTTTCGAGGAGGTGCTCCGGTATCGCGCCGCAGTTTACCGCTACGAACGGCCGGTCCTTCCTCGGGCTGTTGTAGTGTATTGTCTTGGCGACCAGGCCCTTGCCGGTCCCTGTCTCGCCTGTAATCAGGATGTTGCTGCTTGCGGGTATCGCCTTCTCGAGGAGGACGAAGACCTTCTTCATCGCGTCCGAGCGGCCTATCACGCGTGAGAAGTCGTACTTGTCCGAGAGCTGCGCCTTCAGCTCGCGGTTCTCGGCGGCGAGCCTTCGCGTCTCGAGTGTCTTCGCCACGCGCATCCGGAGGTCCTCGTTGACAAAGGGCTTGGTGATGTAGTCGGCGGCGCCGAGCCGGACCGCCTCGACCGCCGAGTCAATCGAGCCGAACGCGGTTATCATGATGACCGGCATGTCGGGCGAGACCTCCAGCGACCGTCTGAGGACGTCGAGGCCGCTTACCCCCTCCATCTTGATGTCGGAGATGACCAGGTCGAACCCCATGCTCTCGATGAGTTTTATGCCTTCGACACCAGAAAACGCCGTGGTTACCGCGTAGCCCGCTTTCTTCAGCACGTGCGCGAGCGCGTCGCATATCGACTTCTCGTCGTCCACCACAAGTATCCGCTCAGCCAAAACACTCCTCCATCGGCAGCTTGATCGTGAAAGTCGTACCCTCGCCCGGCTGGCTCACGACGGATATGTCGCCGCCCAGGTCCTTGATTATGGAATACGTGACAGCGAGGCCCAGGCCGGTCCCCTTGCCTGACTGCTTCGTCGTGTAGAACGGGTCGAATATCTTCTCTATGTCCTCGTGCGGTATGCCGACGCCGGTGTCCGAGACCTCGGCCACCGCCCTCCGGCAGCCCTCGCGCACCTCCTCGACGCAGGTCCTGACCGTGAGCCGCCCCGGCCCCGGCATCGCGTCGAGCGCGTTTATTATCAGGTTGACGAAGACCGAGACCAGCCACTTCTCGTCCGCCGTCACGATGAGCATCTCCGGGAAGTAGCTCGTGAAGAGCTGGCAGCCCTTCATACCCTTCTCGTGGCCGAGCAGGTCGAGCGCGGCCCGGACGGAGTCGTTCATGTCCACCGGCCCTTTCTCCACCGTGTAGCTGCGGGAGAACCCGGACATCTGCTGGACTATCTCCTTAATGCGGTTGATGTGGAACGATATGGTGTCGAGCGTGTTGTTCGTGAAGCTGTCGTACCGGTTCTCCTGGAGTATCTGTATGAACGAGTATATGGACGTGAGCGGGTTTCCTATCTCGTGCGCTATGCCGGCCGATATGCGCCCGAGCGCGGCAAGCTTCTCGGAGTGCATCATCGACTGCTCCAGCCTCTTTATCCCGGTCACGTCCTGTATAAGCTCGACCACCTGGGTGACGTTTCCGTCCTTGTCTTTGATGGGCGCGATGACGAACTGGAAGTAGCCCGCGCCGTCGTGCGCAAGCATCGCGAGCAGGTCGCCCGTGATGTAGTCGTCCAGTGGGTCTCGGGCAGCCCCGGGCCTGACGCCGGGCCTGCGGCATGCCATCTCTGCGGTCTCGATGCGGCCGCTCGCCAGCGCGGCGGGCAGCGGGCAGCCCTGGCACGGGCTCGTCCTGTTCCTGTAGGCTGCGTAACACATCTTCCCTACCGGGTACTTCACGTTCTGGGCCACGACCTCGTTCGCCCAGAGCACCTTGTAGTTCCGGTCTATGAGCGAGACCGCCGCGCCGAACCCGGACAGGATCGCGTGCAGCTTCTCCTTCTCGCGGGAAAGCTCGCTGGTGCGCTCCTTTATCCTGACCTCCAGCTCGGACGCGTACTTCGCGCGCTCGTCGGCCGCGGTCTTTTTCTTTATCAGGACGATGAAGAACACGGACGTGCCGATGACGGTGAAGAAGATTATGGAGATGAGCCACGAGTACAGCTTCATCGACTTCGCGATGAGAGACGTGACCTCCGTGAACGGGGCGGTGACGCATACGATCCAGGACTCCGAGCCGACGCGCGCGCGGGAGAACGATATTAGCTTGTCCTCGCCCATGGGCGCGGTGTACAGGCCGTAGTCGATGCCCACGCCCGCGAGTATCTTCCTCTCCGCGTCGAACGACCTGTGACACTGGTAGCAGGACTCGTCCGCGTCAAGGAGGTTCCTGCCTATCATCTCCGGGTTGGTCGGGTGGTACACCAGCGTGCCGTGGCTGTCCATGACCCATGCGTAGCCGCGCTTCCCGATCCGTATCTGCGAGACGTACTCGCCCGCGATGTCGTCCACGCTGACGGCGAAGAGGGCCGCGCCGTTGAATGCAACCGGCCCCCCGGCTGTGTTCTTGTACAGAGGCGTGGATATGACGATGTACCGCTTAGACGGGCTCAGCTCCTTCATCCGGAGCATGTTCGTGATGTTGACCTCGCCCTTGACGAGCTGGCGTGTCTTGGCGAAGTACTCGCGGTCCGAGATGTCCATGCCGGCGGAGCTGTGCGTGGACGTGTCGATGACGATAATGCCGCGCTTGTCTATGAGCTGGAAGTTGACGATGGTCTCCTCCTCGCGCGGTATCTCGTCTATGATCGTCTTCAGTATCTGCTCACGCGCGCGGGACTCCTCCATGTCGCGTATTGACGGGAGCTGCGCGAGCGTGACCAGGTGTTTTACGTAGTTGTCGATGTGCTTTTCTATGCTGAGCGATGCGCCTCGGGCGAGGAGGAGCTGCTGGTCCGAGAACTGGTGCGCGATGTCGTTTTTCAGGTTCTGCTGGAAGACGAGGTTCAGGTATACGATGACCGAGATGATGAGGAGGAATACCGCGACATAGGCGATATTATGGATGGACGGCCTGTTGGACGCATTCATAGTCCTACCCGCGGTTGTCAGGTATCATGTTGCGGCAAACATATATAGCTTACAGCATGGCGGTTGCTATGACAAGGGAAAACGGGCGTTAATATTGGGCCTTACCGTGTTATTAATCCGGTTGCAAAATTGGCAAACTTCCTGGACCCCGTGTCAAGCACGGGGCGACGAACAATCGCACGTCATTCCCGCGAAAGCGGGAATCCAGGGACGTTTCTTACTTCGCAGGGTTTGCATATATTATTGCCGGATTAATAACGCCACGCCCAGCCCCTTGTCCGCGTTGCTTATGGGGTACAGCCTGTAACCGGTCACCCAGGGCTGGTGGACGACGTAGTCCTTCTTGTGCCAGAAGAACACCCAGGGGGCCATCTGCACCGCCCGCGTCTGGGCGGAGCGGTAGAGCACGTCACGCTTCGCCGGGTCAGGCTCCGACTGTGCCTCGGTTATCAGCCTGTCGAACTCCGCGTCGGAGAAACGCGCCCTGTTCCCGGCCGAGCCCGCGTTCCCGCTGTGGAAGACTGGGTAGAGGAAGTTCTCCGGGTCGGGGTAGTCCGCCTGCCATGACAGCCAGAAGGCGTCCGCGTCCCCGTCGTTCACCGCCTGCTTGAAGGCGGACCATTCGAGCTGTACGATCGACACCTCGATGCCCGCGTCACCGAGGTACTGCTGGACGACCTCGACCATGTCGAGCGTCTCCTGTTCAGCCCCGATGTATATCGTCATCTTCAGGCCGTCCGGGTGGCCCGCCTCGGAGAGGAGCCGCTTCGCCTCGGCGGGGTCGTAGGGGTATGAGTCCAGACAGCACGGCGGCATCGTCAGCAGGACGGGCGGCACGGGGCCTATGGCGGCCACGGCACGCCCCTCGTATACCGTGGCGAGGATGCGTTTTTTGTCTATGGCATACGAGACCGCCTGCCGGAGCCTCGGGTCGTCGAACGGGGGACGTGCGCAGTTCATCCCGAGGTAGTAGGTGTTCATCCCGACCTGCGACAACACGTTGCCCTTCCACTTTGGGTCTTTGACGTACCTTGCGAACTCTGGCGCGGGTATACCGATGGCGTCGAGGTTACCTCGCTCGAACTCGGCCACCGCGGTCAGGTCCTCCGGGATTACACGGTAGATTATACCGGCGAGCCTGGGCTTCTCGCCCAAGTAGCCGGGGTTCGCGGAAAGGGTGATGCGGCTCCCGTGCTCCCAGGACGCGAGGGTGTACGGCCCGGTGCCGACGGGCCTGTCGGAGAAGCCCTCACCCTCCGCCTCCACCGCCTCCCTTGGGATGACGTACGCGCCGGGCATGGCGAGCAGGCCGAGGAACGGGCCGAACGGCGCGGCCAGCTCTATCACGAGCGTCCGGGCGTCAAGGGCCCTGATGCCTGAGACGCCGTCCGCCTTCCCGTCCATGAACTCGCGCGCCCCGGCTACCCTGTCGAAGAGCCAGGTGCGCGGGGAGCTGGTCACTGGCGACAGGACGCGCTCGAACGAGTACTTGAAGTCCTGCGCGGTCAGCTCGCGGCCGTTGGTGAATTTTATGCCTGGGCGTATGTGGAATATATAGGTCTTTCCGTCTTTGCTCAGTTCGTACGACTCCGCCGCGTCCGGCACGACCTTGGCGTCACGGTCGAAGCCGACCAGGCCGTTGTACAGCTTCGCGGCGATGGCGCCGCCGGCCGTGTCCACTATGAAAGCGGGGTCGAGCGTGGTCGGGTCGGACGACAGGCGCAGGTAGAGGTACTCCGGCTGACGCGCCTGCGTGGAGCAGCCGAGGAGGAACAGGAGTAGGATAATGGCGGTCCTTTTGAGCATCTTCCCAGTGTCGGCGCAGCCGCCGGCCAGTCCTGTTTTTCCAGAGGCATCGAGGTCCATGGGACGCGGCATGGCGGTCAATAGTTCGCCACGTGGCAGACGTCGCAGAGCTTGTCGCCCGGACGGCGCAGGCGGCGGTCGAGAGCCGTCGAGCTGCCCTTCTCGCCGCCAATGTGCGGGTTGTGGCAGGTGATGCAGGTAATCATGCCCGCGTCGTCCACCGGCAGGTCCCTGGGCAGGTCGGTCTCCGGCATGACCAGGTGCTCCACCCCGGCCGGGTGGTTGTGCCGGTCGTGGCAGCGCAGGCATATCATCCTCATGCTTGTGATGAAGGACACGGTCGCGGCGGTGTCCGTCCTCCTGTCCGGCTGCCGCTCGTGGCAGAACAGGCAGCCCTCGCCCTCCTCGATGCCCCCGTGCGGGTTTGTCTTGGCGAACTTCTTCTCGTCGTGGCACGAATAGCAGAGCATCTTCATCGAGCCTTCCCGTTCGTCGAACAGCCTGAGCTTTACCCTGCCCCCGCCGCAGTTCATCTCGTGGCAGGTGATGCAGTTTATCCGGCCCTTGCCGTCCAGAGGAAGGTAGTCCGGCACCTTCATGTCCGGGGCCGGGGCTACCTCGACCGGGTGGACGCTGTGCGCGCCGTGGCAGCTGTTGCACAGAAGCCCGACATTCCCCTTGAACTTGAGCCCCGCATAGACGGCGTCAAGTGTAGCGCCCTTCTTCGGGGTGTCGCCGTGGCAGGCGAGGCAGTCGTTTTTGTGCGGGTCGAAGTTCCTCGCCGCCTCGAGGCTGACGATGTACTCGCGGCGGAGGAAGTGGAGCGTGTCAGTCGTGCCGTGCGGGTTGTGGCAGGTGGCGCATGTGACCGAGCCGTCCACGTCCCTCGGCAGCGACCTCGGTGGGGCGACGTCCTTGTCCACGTTGACCGGGTGGCCCTGCCCGACGACGTTGTGGCAGAAGTTGCACGTGCGCAGTATCCCGTACCGGAACCGGACCGTCCTCTCGGTGTCCATCTTGCCTGGCTCGGTCTGGTGGCAGAAGACGCACAGGCCGCGTTCCTTCTGGTTGACGTGCGGGTTCTTCCGGACGAACTTCTCGCCGTGGCAGTCTATGCAGAGGTCCGGCCGGTTCTTGTACCGTCCGTCCGCGAAACCCCGGAGCAGGTGGTCCTTCGTGGTCTGCATGTGCATGTCGTGGCAGGTGTTGCAGGAGACACGGCCTTCCTCGAGGTGCAGGTGCGCGGGCACCTTCATGGAAGGGAGCTGGCCGACCGGGTGTATGTTGGAAGATCTGTCGTGGCAGGCGTAGCAGGCCTCCTTGATGCCCGCGCCCCCGGCAAACGGGACCTTGCCGTCCGGGCCGGCCTGGGGGTTGTTCACGCCGTGGCATGCGGCGCATCCGAGCGCGATATGCGGGTTGGCGTGCTCAAGCCGGCTCTGCTTGATCATCTCCTTGAGCGCCTTGTCCTCGCCGCCGCTGCCCGCGAAGGCCAGGCCGCAGACAACCGCAAGCGCCGCCGCGACCATTATGCAAACCGCCGTAATCCTCATATGCGCCCTCCACGGACAATATTTACATATATCGAGCGCCGTTGTCAAGGACTTGGATTATAAAATATCATTGACTTGGACGGGCTTTTGATTTAGAGTTTTTGTATACAGGGTTCCGCATACCGTTTGCCATGTTCTACATTATCTTTGTTTGTCATTCCCGCGAAAACGGGAATCCATTGTAATACGTAGAGTCAAAATGGACCCCCGTTTTCACGGGGGTGACAGACAGGGCCGTCGTGCCGGCCCTTCTTTAATTGAATATTGCCCGAAAGGTACCAGTACCATGCCCCGTCCTTACATAGCCTGCCTTGCACTCTTCCTCGCATTGACGGTGCACGCCGCGCCCGCGTTTTCTGCCGACGCGAACCAGATATACCTGGACGGCGTGACGCTCTACCAGTCCGGGAAGTACGAGGCCGCCGAGAAGCTGTTCACGGACGCGCTGAAGGCCAACCCGCGCCATGTCTCCTCGCTTTACATGATGGGCGAGACGGTGTCGAGGGACATCAGGCGCCTGAAGGAGGCCGAGGGCTGGTACAGGAAGGCGGTCGCCGAGTGCAAGGGCGACAAGGTCTACATGCCCAAGTTCATTTCCGCGCTCGGGAAGCTATACATGAGGCTCGGCCGTGACGAGGACGCGCTCGGCATGTTCCAGACGCTCGTCACACAGTACCCGGACTACTTCGACATGCCCAGCGTGTACAACCACATGGGCATCGCGTACTACCACATGGACAGCTACGACGAGGCGAGGGGCTGCTTCAAGACCGCGCTCCAGAAGGACCCCGGCCTGCTCGAGGCCACGTTCAACATGAAGACACTCCAGGGCCAGCTCGCGCTCCTGAACATTGCCCGCTACTTCCAGAGGATGGGCGACGAGGCCTCGGCCGTGGAGCAGTACAACAAGGCTATCGAGGCCTACCCCAACTATGTCGCCGCATGGTACAACCTCGGGATGGTCGACCTCGGACGCGGGGAGTTCAGGGAGGCGGCAAGGCACCTCGCGCGCGCCGGCGCGCTGAACCCGGCTTACATGGGCGGACGCGAGATACCCTACGAACTTGCCCGCGCATATACCGGCCGGGGCGAGCCAGGCGACATGGAGGCCGCGCTCGGGATATACGAGAAGAACGTCGGTTACAAGGACGCGCTGGTGATGGCGGGTACAATATCTTTCGAGCTTGGGCAGCTCGAAAAGGCCGAGGCCTACCTGGGACGCGCGACCACCGAGGTCGAGGGGAAAAAGGCGCAGGCCGAGGCATGGTACCAGCTCGGCCTCGTGCAGAAGGCCAGGGGCGCCTCCGAGGACTCGGTACAGTCGTTCCTGAAGGCGATGGAGCTTGTGCCGGAAGACGACAGGTACAGGCACCCGCCGGTAAGCCCCGGACAAAAATAAAGGCCAGGAACCTGAACTGCCGGCTCCTGGCCCCTCCTTAATCGGAAATCAACGTCCCGCCTTCTTGAAAGAAGGCGGCCCAAGAACTTTTAATTGTTGAGTATATGGTTGTCGCCCCGTGCTTGACACGGGGTCCAGGAAGTTTCTGGATTCCCGCTGGAGTCTACCCCGGAATGCAAAAAGCCGGGGCGGGGATGACGGTTCAAGCTTTTACTCGCCAGCGGCGCCCACGGTAGCCATACCGAGCCCGAGAGCCGCGTCCCCGACGGCAATGCCCCCTTCGACCAGTATCCACGAGTCCGGCCTGGAGAGCACCTCCCGCACAAGGCGGTGGTTGAGCTTGTGTCCGGACTTGTCCGCGACCAGGTGGCCGATGAACGGCAACCCGAGGAGAGAGAGGTCGCCTACCGCGTCCATCATCTTGTGGCGGACGAACTCGTCCGGGTAGCGAAGCCCCTCCTCGTTCAGTATCCTCTCGTCGTCCATCACGACAGCGTTGTCGAGCGAGCCGCCCTGGGCAAGGCCCGCCTTCTGGAGCATCTCGACGTCCCTGAGGAAGCCGAACGTACGCGCCTGGCAAAGCTCGTGCTCGAAAGACTCCTGCTCGAGGCCGAGCGAGAAGTGCTGGTCCGACAGGAGCGGGTGCGCGAAGTCTATGCGGTATGTAATCCTCGGCTCCGGGGACGGGAGGAGCGAAGCCGACTTATCGCCCTCCAGCACCGTGACCGGCTTGAGTATCTTCAGGTATTTCCTGGGGGAGCGCTGCAAATTGAGGCCGGCGTCCTTCATGGCCTTGACGAATGGCCAGGCGCTGCCGTCGAGGATGGGCACCTCGGAGCCGCTGACCTCGATGCGGACGTTGTCCACGCCGAGCCCGGCGAGCGCCGCGAGCAGGTGTTCCACGGTGCGCACCACGCGTCCGTTGCCCATCAGGCTGGTGGCGTATGTGGTGTCGAAAACGCTGGCGCAGGCGGCCTTGATTACATGGCCATCCACGACGAAATACACGCCGCTGTCCGCGGGCGCGGGGTGAAGCTCAACCCTGACCATCTGGCCCGAGTGAAGGCCTATCCCCTCCAGCTTAACGCTCTTGCTTAATGTCTTCTGGTACAACACGTCAATCCCCTCGTAGTCCTGCAACCACCCATTACTATCTCTGCTACACAACCCGGCCCCCTGGATGCCGGACTGATTTGAAAAATTTATATGCAATAAGGGTGCCAAAGTCTGCGGAGGGTGTGCTTATACAATATATGGGGCCAGCCGGGCATGTGCGCCACTAAAACTTGGTGGGTGTGTTGCAATCTTGACACACTGGGCGCGGAGGGTGTGCAAATAAAAGACACAAGGGGAAGCCGGTCATGCCCCGCCGGCAATCAGCGTAGCGAGCATGTCCCGGCCCTTATTATGCGCGGCGTCCGTGCCATCGGTACGGAAGGAGACCGAAAGGTCCGACTCGACCAGCCTCGTGAGTATCGCCTGCCTGACTGCCTCGTCAGGCACGGACTCCTTTATGATACCCCGCGCCTCTTCGAGGAACTCCAGGTACGCGCCGTACTCGTCTCCGAGGAAGGCCTCGATGTCGCGCCTGAGCTTCTTCGTCAGCGCCGGGCAGCCGCCGGAGGTTGAGACAGCGACCGTCAGGCCGCCCCGGCGTATCGTGGACGGGACGACGAAGTCGCCCACGTCCGGGGGGCGGACGCAGTTTACCAGCGCGCCCGCATCCTTCGCGTCCGCGCAGACCGCCTCGTTCACGGCCGGGTCGTCCGTCGCCGCGACCACGACCGACGCGTCGGCAAGGTCGCCCTTCCGGTACACGCGCGCGACGTGGCGCGCGCGGCCATCGGACACGAGCGCGGACATCTGCGGGCAGAGCGCGGGGCTGATGACGGTCACGTCCGCGCCGGCGTCGGCAAGCGAGCCGGCCTTCCGGGCGGCGACCGGGCCGCCGCCGGCGACTACCGCGCGGCGGCCGGTTATGTCGAGGAATATGGGGTAGAATTTTCTGGTGTCAGGCATATTTGAGATCCATATACTGCTTGTTATTCCCAGTAGCTCCTGCCACGTTTTAAATGGAACTTGATTTTAGTACCATCCACGAGTGTCAATGTGCCTGTCAATATATCCTTGGCAATTCTACCCGTAAACTTACCTGCATAATATCCTGATTTTATTTTAAATGAAACGTTATTGCCATCATCTATAACGACAGGGCTTAATAAAACTAAGCTATCCGGCTCCCCCTCCGAAATTTGGAAAGTACCTTCATAGCCATCTTTCCCCACCACAATTCTTATCTCACTACCGAGAAGGTCCCCACCTTCTTCGTTATATTCCAGATCTGAAAATGTTCCTGTCCTCTTTATATCACTTGCATATGCACATGAAAGAGAAAGGACAAGAAACAAAATGCATGATATAGCCCTTTTCCCCATTATCAACTCCCTTAACTTCCTGGACCCCGTGTCAAGCACGGGGCGACAGATAAAGCAAGGGCCGACACGCGGGTCGGCCCCTACATAAAATCTAATTCCTGGATTCCCGCCTTCGCGGGAATGACGTACAGAAGCGAACCACCCTACTTGTCTTCCGGTATCTCCGGCGAGAGCTTGTCCTTGGCCTTTGCCGCCATCTCGTGGTTCGGGTGCTCGGTAAAGAGCATGGTAAGCGTATCCTTCGCGTACCCGAACTCGCCAAGCGAGATGTAGCTGTCCGCCATGCAGTACAGCGCCTCCGGCTCGTTCTTGCTGCCGGGGTACTTCTCTATCATGCCCTTGAACCTCTTTATCGCGGCCGGGTACGAGCCGCGCTTGTAGTAGTACATGCCTACGTTGAACTCGTTGTCGGCCACCTTGCCCTTTGCGACACGGAGCTTCTCCTTCGCCTCCTCCTCGTACGGGCTGCCGGGGTACAGGTCGAGCAGCTCCTGGAACTCCTTCATCGCGGACAGGGCGAAGCCCGGGTCGCGGTCGGGCGTGCCCATCTGCTTGAAGCCGCACATGCCGAGCTGGTACTTGGTGTACGGGGCCGCCTTGTTGCGCGGGTGGAGGTCGAGGAACCGCCTGTACTCGACCTCGGCCTCGGCGTAGCGGCCCTCCTCGTAGTACGAGTCGCCGAGCCTGACCATGACCAGCGGCTCGTATGTCTTCTCCGGGTCGGTCTCGCGCACCTTCGAGTAGGCCTTCCTGGCCTCGTCGTACTTGCCGGACTCGAGCAGCGCCTCGCCCTCGCGGAAGACGTCGTCCGTCTTTGCAGCCGGCGCGGACTCGGTCTCCTTGGGCGCGCTCCCCCAGTTGAATACCGAGCAGCCCTGGATGGAGACCATCAGCATGACGGCCGCGAAGGCCGCCGCAACTCGCATGGTTTTCATCGTTACTTTTCCTCGATGGTGACGGAGATCATCTTGTCGCCCCTCTGGATCTTACGCGCAACGTCCATGCCCTTGACCACCTGGCCGAAGACGGTGTAGTTGCCGTCCAGGAAGCTCTGCGGGCCGAGGCAGATGTAGAACTGGCTGCCGGACGAGGCCTTCTTGGGGTTGGCCGCGTCGCCCAGCCGCGCGGCGGCGACCGCGCCGTCCACGTGCTTCGCCTTGATCTCGGCCGGTATGGTGTAGCCGGGGCCGCCCGTGCCGTTGCCCGACGGGTCTCCGCCCTGGACGACGAAGTTAGGCTCGACCCTGTGGAATGTAAGCCCGTTGTAGAAGCCGTCCTTCGTCAGCTTCTCGAAGTTCTCGGCATGCTTGGGCGCGTCCTTGTGGTTCAGCTCAATCTCTATGTTGCCCTTCTCCGTCTTTATGACTATCACTTTTTTCTTCTCCTTTGCGGAAACGCTCGTGAACGCCAGCGCGACAACCATCGCCGCCATCAATACCCTCAATAAAACCTTCATCTCGATACCTCCGTTACTTTTAATACAGAACATAATAAGCAGGTCAAGCAGACTATGCAAGAAAAAGTCGCTGGATTCCCGCTGGAGTTCACCCCGGTATGCCTAAAGCCGGGGCGGGAATGACGTGTAGTTAGGTGTCACCCCGTGCTTGACACGGGGCCCAGTGACTTTGCTCTATATAACGGTCGGATTATTATGCCACCGCGTCAAGGATGGCGTCCCACAATATACCCTTGCCCTCGCCGGTCTGGGCCGAATACTCCACTATGCCCTCCATTGGGACCTGCAGCTTGTCCGCGAGTATTTTGACATGCTTCATGCGGTTGCCCCGGGTAATCTTGTCCGCCTTCGTCGCCACGCATACCGTCGGCAGGCCGTAGCGCGCGAGCCATTCGCGCATGACCATGTCGTTGTCGCCCGGCTCATGCCGGATGTCCACCAGAAAGATGACCAGCCTGAGGTCCGGGCTGTCCTTCAGGTAGCCCTCTATCATCGGGCCCCAGCCCGCCTGCACCTTGCCCGGCGTCCTCGCATATCCGTAGCCCGGCAGGTCGACGAAGTAGAACGCGCCGTTGATGCGGAAGAAGTTCACCTCGCGCGTCTTGCCCGGTGTAGACGAGGTCTTGACCAGCCCTTTTCTTCCCACCAGGCTGTTTATAAGCGAGGACTTCCCGACGTTCGAGCGGCCCACGAACGCGACCTGCGCCATCCCGTCCCGGAGCCAGCCGCGCTCGTCCACCGCGCCCTTTACGAACACCGCCCGCGTTACCTTCACGACGCCGCCCCGCCGCCTACGTGCATCAACCGAACTCCTTTATGCTGCACGTGTTGCCCCCGCCCCCGCCGCACATGCCGGACGCGCACGGCGAGCCCGCCGACGCCTTCTGGATGTCGTGCATCGCCTTGGACATCTCGAGGTCCGTCGGCATCGCCTTCTCGGACTCAGGAGAAAACGTGCTGGATATAAGCTTGCTAAGCTCGGTCGAACGGCACGCCGGACAGGACAGTCCTTCCGCGCCCGCGCCCATCTTCTGCATTACAGTAAACGTCTCGTTGCAACCGCCACACCTGTACTCGTACATCGGCATTTCTACTATACCTCCTGCTGCTTCCTGCATTAAGTTGTAGCTGCCCGATTTATCGGGCGCCTTTATAATCGCCCCATTAATGGGGCAACTACAACCAAACCATAACGCCAAGGCAGGGCCGACACGCGGGTCGGCCCCTACATAAAATCTAATTCCTGGATTCCCGCCGGAGTTTACCCCGGTATGCCTAAATCCGGGGCGGGAATGACGAGCAATGAATCGGTGGGCCGTGCCCACCCTACAAAGTCTGACCCTTAAGGTACTCCCTGAACTTCTTCAGCGCACGCCCCCGGTGGCTGACACGGTTCTTGGCCTCCGGCCCCATCTCGGCGAAGGTCTTCCTCGCCGGGTGGTAATAGAACAGCGGGTCGTAGCCGAATCCGTGCGGTCCGCGCGGCTCGTGCGCGACGCGCCCTTTGACCTCGCCCCGGAGCACCTTCTCGCGGATGCCGGAACCCGGAGGGCCCGCGAAGGCGAGGACGCATACGAACCTGCACCCGCGCCCCGCCTGCGGCGTATCCTTCAGAAGCTTCAGCAGCTTCCTGTTGTTCTTCCCGTCGTCAGCGTCTTTTCCAGAGAAGCGCGCGGAGTACACCCCCGGCGCGCCGTCCAGCGCATCTACCTCAAGCCCCGAGTCGTCCGCGAGCGCGGGCAGGCCTGTGAATGCCGCTATCTCACGCGCCTTCTTCAGCGCGTTCTCGCGGAAGGTCTTGCCGTCCTCGACAACCTCCGGGCAGCCGGGGAAGTCCGACAGACCTTTCACCTCCACGCCGAGACCGGAGAGGAGCGCGGTAATCTCTTTGAGCTTGCCCTTGTTGGTTGTGGCGAGGACTAACTTCATATTCACACCGTACCTTTCTTTTGGAAAAAAGAAAGGTACCCAAAGAAAATCATGGGTTTTAAACTATCGGCTTTTCTTTGTGTTACTTTCTTTTCACCTGAAAAGAAAGTAACGAACTACCACGCCGCCGTGACGTCGCCGAGCATCTCCCTCTGCACGCCGACAAGCTTGCCTACGCCCGAGGCCGCGAGCGCCATCAGCTCGTCCATCTGGGCGACCGTGAACGGCTCGCCCTCGGCGGTTCCCTGAACCTCGACGAACCCGCCCTTGCCTGTCTTGACGATGTTCATGTCCACGCCAGCGGTGCTGTCCTCGGCGTAGCAGAGGTCGAGCACCGGGGTCTCGGAGACTATCCCGACGCTGACCGCGGCGAGGAAGTCGCGTATCGGGTTCACGGCGACGAGGCCTTTAGCGCGCGCATCGTTTATCGCGTCACAGAGCGCGACGAACGCGCCGGTGATGGACGCGGTGCGGGTGCCGCCGTCGGCCTGTATGACGTCGCAGTCTATCCATACCGTGTTCTCGCCAAGGTAGGCCGTGTCCACGACCGCGCGGAGAGAGCGGCCTATGAGCCGCTGTATCTCATGCGTGCGTCCGCCGATTTTCCCGGCGGCCGACTCGCGGCGTATCCTCTGGCCGGACGAGCGCGGCAGCATCCCGTACTCTGCCGTGACCCAGCCCACCCCCTTGCCCTTGAGGAACGGCGGGACCTTGGGCTCGAAGGTCGCGGTGCATATGACCTTCGTGTCGCCGACCTCTATGAGGACCGCGCCCTCGGCGTGCTTTATGTAGTTTCGCGTTATCTTTACCGGGCGGAGTTCGCCGGGCTTTCTTCCGTCTGTGCGCATGAAACACCAAAGCTTTCTATATAAATTTCTACCGCCTCATCGAGGTTGGCCCTTGCCTCATCGATTGTTGCCCCCTGTGTTGTGACCGAAAGCTCCGGACACCTTGCTATGTACCAGTCTTTTTCTCTTGTTATAAGAGCGCGTAGACCGTCCTTCATGGGCACCTCTTAATTAACAGCATGCGCCATCTAAAAAACCAGCTCCAGCCCGCCGAGCCGCTTCCTCACCTCTTCCAGGACGCGCGCCTCGTCGGCCTCGCCATTCGCCTCGAACGTCGCGGAGAACCGTACGTAATGGCCCGCGTCGTCCCAGGGCACGGTCGAGATGAGTTTCTCCTTTATCAGAAACTCCGAGAACTGCTCGGCCTTCTCGAACGTCTGTCCGCCCTTGACCGCCTTGGGCGCACGGACGTACAGGTAGAACGAGCCGCCGGGCATCTTCGCGTCGAAGCCCACGCCCTTGAGCGTCTTTACAAGCGACTCAAGGCGCCTCCTGTACTTCGCGGTTATGGCCTCGGTTATCTCCGGGTGCGAAAGCGCATACACGCCCGCCTTCTGTATAGCCTTGAACTGGCCGGAGTCGCAATTGTCCTTTATGTGGCCGAAGGCCGAGACGACGCGCGGATTGCCCGCGATGAACGCGAGCCGCCAGCCGGTCATGTTGTACGCCTTGGACATCGAGTGTATCTCGACGCCGACTTCCTTCGCGCCGGGCACGGACAGAAACGACAGCGGCCTGCCCTTATAGACAAGCGCGGCGTACGCTGCGTCCTGCACCACGACGACCTTGTTCCTCCTGGCGAACTCGACGACCTCGGCGAAGAACTTCTTCGTCGCCATCGCGCCGGTCGGGTTGCCGGGGAAGTTTATGTACAAAAGCTTCGCGCGCTTCCTTATGGCGGCAGGTATCCTGTCCAGCCTGGGCAGGAACCCGTTCTCCGCTTCGAGCGGTATGTTGTACACCTCGCCGCCCGCGTACTTGGTGTGAGTCGCGATGACCGGGTAGCCCGGCACGCACATCAGCGTCACGTCGCCGGGGTTTATGAACGCGTACGGGAGCATCGCGAGCGCGGGCTTGCTGCCTATGCTGTGCAGCACCTCGGTCTCGGGGTCGATGCCCTTGACGCCGTAGACCTTCGCAAGGTACTTCGCCGCCGCGTCCCTGAACTCCTGTATCCCGTTGTCCGCGTAGCCCCTGTTCTCAGGCTTCGCGGCCTCGGCCTGGAGCGTCGTCACAACTCCGGGGAATGCCATCTCGTCCGGCTCGCCCACGCCGAGGTCGATTATCTCCGCGCCGGGGTTGGCCGCGAGCGCCGCCCTCTTCGCGCGCTTTATCTTCTCGAACTTGTAGATCGTCGTGTCCTTGCCGTACTTCTTGCCGCCAATCCGCTCCGCGAACAGCGACTGTATGAATGTATCCGCCAAAACAATTGCCTCCCCGTGTATGTATTATGCCTGTCGTCCCGACCGAAGCGGAGGGACCTGCTTTTATCTGATTCAAGAAGGGAGGACACGAGGGTCCTCCCCTACAATTTTGTAGGGGCCGACCAGAGCCTGTCCTGAGCGTAGCCGAAGGATGTCGGCCCTGCCTTATTCTTAGCGTTACATCCCAATCGTATTGTACAGCGTGCCTATCCCCGTTATCCTTATCTCGATCTCGTCGCCCACCTTCATCGGGCCGATGCCCGGCGGAGTCCCGGTCGCTATCACGTCGCCGGGGAGGAGCGTCATCACCCTCGATATGAACGAGACCAGGCCGTAGACCGGGAATATCATGTTCGCGGTGGAGGACGACTGCTTTACCGCGCCGTTCAGGTATGCCTCGACCATCACGTTGAACGGGTCCAGCTCTGTCTCTATCCACGGGCCGAAGACCGCGAACGTGTCGAACGACTTCGCCCGCGTCCACTGGCCGTCTTTTTTCTGGAGGTCGCGCGCGGTGACGTCGTTGAAGCATGTGTAGCCGCGTATGCAGGCGGCCGCGCCCTCGGGCGTCACGTCCTTAGTCGTCTTCCCGATAACCACGCCAAGCTCAGCCTCGTGCTCCACCTGGTGCGACATGTTCGGGTACTTTATCACGCCGCCCGGCCCGAGGACCGCGGACGGCGGCTTCATGAATATTATCGGCTCGGACGGGATCGGCATGTTCATCTCGGCCGCGTGGTCCATGTAGTTGAGCCCGGCGCAGATAATCTTCGACGGCGCAGTCGGCGCGAGGAGCCTCGCCTCGACCATGTCGAACGGCCTGCCGGACTTCTTCAGGCCGAACAGGTCCTCGACCGGCTGGATGCGGTTCTCTTCGAGGATGCCGCAGCCCTCTTTGTCTTTTCGTATGTATCTTACAAGGCGCATGGTTTACGTCCGTGTACCGTGTTGCGTGAATAGTGCGTCATTCCCGCCCCGGCTTTAGACATACCGGGGTAAACTCCAGCGGGAATCCAGCGGCTTTCGATAATCCCAACGTCACTGGGCCCCCGCTTTCGCGGGGGTGACGGCAGGGCCAACACATAGGTCGGCCCCTACAAATAGTGCGGGCGCAACACGCCCGGTTATTTTATCCCCAGCACGTCCTGCATGTCGTAAAGACCCGGCTTCTGCCTCGACACCCACGCGGCCGCGCGTACCGCGCCGCGCGCGAAGACGTCGCGCGAGGACGCCTTGTGCGTTATCTCTATGCGCTCGCCGAGCGTCCCGAATATCACGGTGTGCTCGCCGACCACGTCGCCGACCCGGAGCGTCTGGACGCCTATCTCCCCGCGCTTCCGCTCGCCGATGTTGCCGTGGCGCTCAAAGACGCCGACCTTGTCGAGGCTCTTGCCGCGCGCCGCCGCGACGACCTGCGCCATCTTGAGCGCGGTGCCGGAGGGCGCGTCCTTCTTGTGCCTGTGGTGCGTCTCGACGATGTCTATGTCGTAGTCCTCGTCCAGCACGCGCGCGACGTCCGCGAGCACCTTCAGGAGGAGGTTGACGCCGACGCTCATGTTGGGCGCGAGCACTATGGGTATCTTCTTAGCGAGCCTCTTCACCTCGGCCGTCTGGTCGCCGGAAAAGCCTGTAGAGCCTATCACCGCGGCCTTGCCCGCCTTTGCCGCCGCGCGCAGGTTGAGGAGCGTTACCTCCGGGAACGTGAAGTCTATTATCACGTCCGAGCCCTTGATAACCTTCGCGACGTCGTCCGAGATGGCCGAGCCCTTCTTCCCCAGTCCCAGGAAGTCGCCGACGTCCATCCCGACCAGCTCGTGGCCCGTCCTCTCCGTCGCGCCCGACACGTCCATGCCGTCCGTCTCAAGCACTATGTCCACTATCCTTCTGCCCATGCGGCCGGCGACGCCGGTGACTATGCAATTGATCATTTTAACGTCCCTTGATTATCAATGTGTTAAATTTGAGCAAGGCACTCTAAGGCGTCTTTTTTTATACCATCGGCTATACTTGTATTTATTCCTAACGAGCTATCATAATCCGCTTTCTTTCTATAGGTATGTAATTCTCCCAGCTTTTTTGCCAACTTCGTTGAGGCGGTACTATTGAATCGTCTCGTTAACACTTCCCGTACTTCTTTATGAACCTCTCCGGTAGTGGAAAACCGTATCCCCATATTCGTGAGGCGTTCTCGTGTCAAGCAAAATACACCGTAATACATTCTGCTAATGGCAGAACGGTAGTATGCTTCAGCAAGTCGACCTGATGGGTCTGCCTTTATTAGCTCATCGGCCAGTTCAATATATAGGCGCCAGTCGAATGTCATGTGCAATTGACGACCGTTACAAGTTTGCAATCCGTAGCCTTGAAGACGGATAATGCCCACTCGTCGTCAAGTTGATTATGGAGGCGCAAAGTGATTTCAACATCAAATGGAGACAGGATGGCGATGACGATATCCTCCACGTCGGACTCGTCGTAGCCGCTCAGTTCCAGCGCCAACTTAGCATCCGCCCCAAAAACATTCTCTATTTTATCTGGGGCTTCCAATAGGTAATCGATGATGAAGGCATTCCCAAGAAGAAAATGTTTTACGGAAATTTCATCTTCGATTTGATAATATTTTCTTAGGTCGGCAAGCTTTTCGTCTTGCTCACGCACAACGGATGATTCTTCTCGATAATCCCTTGCCGTTTCACACAGACCCCATGCCCCGATTTGTCTAAGTGGTATAATAATATCATCTAAACAAGGGCCCCCCGCCGTAGCCACATTACCACACACGATGCCAACGCCATGATTAGCCAATAGTTCTGGCCTTCCTGTGTTCAGGTACCCAAGCGTAGCTACACTAGATGAATTTGAAAACATGTATGCACGAAGTCCATTATCTACGACGGTGTTCATTGGATTGTCTCCATGAATAACGCTCGGCATTTATCGGTTAATATTTCCTCGAACGCCATTTCAATATTGCTATGGGCTTCTTCAATCCATTCATTCTCGTCCAAAGCAGTCTTTGAGTTATTCACTATAGAGTAGTCTATGTCAAGAAAAACCGCCATTGTGTTTTCTTTGTCCGGCTTTGTCGAGGCCAATATCAGTATGATGGTATCTCGCCCATCATTATATGGAATATCTACCTTCAGATTAAATGAACTTACATTCGAAGGTAGGGCCTTGGGCGTTTGAGGAATGAACGTGAAATAATCTTTTAGCTCTATTACACTCCCTTCGTGCTCTTTTTCCGGAATGTTTATCTTGTTAATATACCTGAGACCGATTCGCTTAATTCCCTTTGGGGTTGCCAGTTGTTGATAAATTTCCCGGTGTTTTGTTATCATGGGCTTAAATGCTTCCCAGCCCGGATAAGGTGTCAGAGTATTAACGGCAAGCATGTTAGTCCCTATCTGTATCAAGGCGTTTTCTTCCTTGTTATAAAATTGGGACTTCTCCGATATGCCCGGAGTGGCCTCAAATTTACCATCCGCCTGGTTTAATTTGAAATCAATGCCCCTCTGCTGCTTCTTGATAGGATATTCGCCCTTTATTTCTGCATAGAACAACCCTGGGATCGTGTTGTCGAACGGTTCTCCCGCTTCGAATTGAAACTCACACAGGGCTTCCACAAGTGGAGGATTCTTATACTTGGGCATCGTTGCTCCTTAAGTGCTTATCTTAAATTATATCAGCCCGTACGCCTTCAGCACATTCCTGAGCTTCTCGGTGTTGCCCTCGGACATCGGGCACAAGGGAAGCCTCAGCTCCGGGTTTATCCTGCCCATCATGCCGAGCGCGGTCTTTACCGGTATCGGGTTCGTCTCGAAGAACATCGCCTGGTTAAGCGGCTGCATCCTGTAGTGGTAGCGCCTCGACTCCTCCAGGTTTCCCGCGAAGTATGAGTCGCACAGCCCCGCCATGTCCGCCGGGGCGCAGTTGGCCGAGACCGAGATGACGCCCATGCCGCCGATGGCGAGCGTCGGGAGCACCGTGAAGTCGTCGCCGGAGTATACGTCCAGCTTCCCCTCGCACAGCTCGATTATCTCGCTTATCTGCTGGAGGTTCGCGGTCGCCTCCTTTATCCCGACGATGTTCTCTATGTGCGCGCAGCGCGCGACCGTGGACGGCAGCATGTTGACCGAGGTCCTGCCCGGGACGTTGTACATCACGATGGGTATGCCGACCGCGTCCGCGACCGCCTTGTAATGCCTGTACAGACCCTCCTGCGTCGGCTTGTTGTAGTACGGCGTGATGAGCAGCGCCGCGTCCGCGCCCGCGTCCTTCGCGTGCTTCGTGAGCGCTATCGTCTCGTCCGTCGAGTTCGAGCCTGTGCCCGCGATTACCGGGACGCGGCCCGCGACCTTCCTGATGGTGTACTCGATTACGTGGTCGTGCTCCTCGTATGTGAGCGTCGCGGACTCGCCGGTCGTGCCGCACGGGACGATCGCGTCCGTGCCGGACGCGATATGCCAGTCTATCAGTTCGCCCAGCGCGGCCTCGTCCACCTTGCCGTCCCTGAAGGGCGTTACTATCGCTACCATCGAGCCTTTGAGCATGTTGACCTCCGGATATTTATCGTGATGCGTGAAACACAATATCTGTCATTCTGAGCGAAGCGAAGAATCCGCTTTTCTCTTTTTTGCGTCCGTAAACTTTCGTAGGGTGGGCATTGCCCACCGATGCCTTTATGCAGGGGCGGGTCCGTGTGCCCGCCCTGATTGTCACCCCCGTGAAAACGGGGGTCCATTTTGACTTTGTGCGTTACAATGGATTCCCGCTTTCGCGGGAATGACAAGCGGTGGGTCGCGCCCTACAACTTCCTGGACCCCGTGTCAAAGCCTGCCCTGAGCGTAGTCGAATGGGCACGGGGAGACAACCCCTATGATTTACAGAAGCGCCCCCTCTTCAAGCGCGCCCTGGTATACGAGCACCGCGTCCCCTTCGAGGAAGACGTCCTTGAACTCGCTCCCGTCCCATCCGAAGTAGACCTTCAGGACGCTCCCGCCCTGAGTCGTGAGCCGCACCGGCGAGTCCACCAGGCCCTTAGCGCCCGCGACCAGCGCGGCCGCTGTCGCGCCCGTCCCGCACGCGAGCGTCTCGCCCTCGACCCCGCGCTCGTAGGTACGCACCGCCATCTCGCCCCTGCCCAGCACCTTGGCGAAGTTCGCGTTCGTGCCCGAAGGGCGGAAGAGTTCGTTGTACCTGGTAAGCGAGCCCTCTGACACCACGTCCACCGTCTCCAGGTCGTCCACGAAGTAGACGACGTGCGGTACGCCCGTGTTCAGGAACGAGCCTTCGCGCGTCCAGGCCCCGAGCTTCACCGAGACCTCCGGCTGGAAGTCCCTGGGCGCGGTCAACTGGACCTTGACCGTCCCGTCCATTATCTCTGCGTGTATGACGCCCGCGAGCGTCTCGAACCTGAGGCTCTTTCCTGCGATGCCCTTCAGATACGCGAAACGCGCGGCGCAGCGCGAGCCGTTCCCGCACATCTCGACCTCGCCCCCGTCCGAGTTGAAGAACTGCCAGCGGAAGTCGGCCGTGTCCGAACCCTGTATCAGTATCAGCCCGTCCGCGCCGACAGAGTAGTGCTGACGGCAGACCTTCCGGACGAACTCCGTCACGTCGCCCTGGACCTGGCCCTGGCGCGTGTCTATTATTATGAAGTCGTTTCCCGACGCGTGCATCTTTACGAACGGCAGCCTGTACATCTTCTACCCCTTGTTGGTCCTTTCTCGTTTAGCGTGGGTAAATAACGGCCGTAAACAAAGACGAGCGACCCCGGATTTGTCATTCTGAGCGTAGCGAAGAATTGCCTGTATCTTGAAATGCAAATACTTAATGCAATTCTTCGCTACGCTCAGAATGACAGCCAATGCTCACACGGGTTTTAACAAGCCTGTTGTTTAAACCATACTAATGATAGAAAGACCCCTCTTGTTTATCTCAGCCTCAGCCTGTGCAGGAGTTTTCCGGCCAGCTTGTTCAGCGCGTGCCTCCTGTCCAGAAACGGGAGCACCGGCTGCTTCCTGACGCCCATGCGGTCAAGCTCGAACTTCAGCTCGTTGCTGTCCCTGTCGAGCGCGAGCCCCTTCCGGAATGCCTGGTGCGCCTTCCTCCTGTTGCCCGCCATGAGGTATACGCGGCCCAGGTTCAGGTACAGCTCCGAACGGAAGAACTCCTTCTCGACCGTGCTCTCGCAGATGCGGAGCGCCTCCTTGACACGGTTCTCGGATACCGCGAGCGCAAGCCCGAAATACGACTTGTAGCGCGGGTCGGTCGGCCTAAGCTCCAGCGCCTGCTTGAAGGCGACCAGCGCCTCCTTCGCCCTGTTCCGCTTCAGGAGGAACACGCCCGCCTTGTAAAACTCCTCCGGGTCCTGCTCCGGCCCGGCAGGCCTGTCCTTGGCCGGGTCCGTCTCTTTCCAGGGGTCTTCACTCAATTCAACACCGCCTTTGTTAAATACAAAAAACGGGGGGCAAGAAAAGTCCCGCCTCTTTGTAAAGAGGCGGCCCAGAAACTATTGAGAGGTTGGCATTGATGCCGTCGTCCCGACCGAAGCGGAGGGACCTGCTTTTTTCCTTTACGAAAAATCCGCGAGGGCCTCGCCCTTTACCAGGTCTTCGTAGGTCTCGCGCTTCCTGACGACCTGGAACTTCCCTCCGGAGACCATCACCTCGGCCGCCCTCGGACGGGAGTTGTAGTTGGACGACATCGTAAAGCCGTACGCCCCCGCGCTCATCACGGCAAGCAGGTCGCCGCCCTCCGGCACGGTCATCGTCCGGTCCTTCGCCAGGAAGTCGCCCGTCTCGCATATCGGCCCGACGACGTCCGCGACGTACTCGGGGCCCTCCTTCTTCATTACCGGCTTTACCGCATGGTAGGCCTGGTAGAGCGTCGGGCGGACGAGGTCGTTCATGCCCGCGTCCACTATCACGAAGTTCTTGACCTCGGTCGCCTTCCTGTATAGCACCTTCGTCACGAGGCAGCCCGCGTTCCCGACAAGCACACGGCCCGGCTCGAAGATCAGCGTGCAACCGACGCCCTCGAGTACCGGCATGAGCGCGTCCGCAAGCTCCGACGGGTGCGGCGGGTCCTCGTCGAGGTACTTTATGCCGAGACCGCCGCCTACGTCTATGTATTTTATGTCCACGCCGGCATCCTTCAGCCGGGCGACAAGCTCGACCGTCTTCTTCAGCGAGTCCACGAACGGGCCGAGTTCCGTGAGCTGGGAGCCGATGTGCTGGTGTATTCCCACGACCTCTATGTTCGAAAGGGCCGATGCCGTCCTGTAACCCTCCATCGCGTGCTCTATCGCTATGCCGAACTTGTTCTTCTTGAGCCCGGTCGAGATGTACGGGTGGGTCTGCGCGTCCACGTCCGGGTTTATCCGTAGCGCGACCCTGGCCTTCACGCCGAGCCGGCCCGCCGTCTCGTCTATCGTCAGCAGCTCGTCCTCGGACTCTATGTTGAACATGAGTATGCCGGAGTTGAGCGCATATTCAATCTCGGCGACCGTCTTGCCGACGCCCGCGTATACTATCTTCTCGGCAGGGACGCCCGCCCTCATCGCCCGGAACAGCTCGCCGCCGGATACGACGTCCGCCCCTCCGCCGAGTTTTGCGAACGTCCCGACGACCGACTGGTTCGAGTTCGCCTTCATGGCGAAGCACACGATATGGGGCATTCCGGAGAAGGCCTCGTCGAAAACCTTGAAGTGCCTCTCCAGCGTTTTTTTGCTGTATATGTATACCGGCGTGCCCGCTTCGCGGGCTATCTCCTCGACGGCGACGTCCTCGCAGAAGAGCCTGCCGTCCACGTACCTGAAATCGTCCATAAGTCCTCATGTAGAAATAGATTTAGCAGTCTTACATTTAAACACAGGGATGGGCTAAAATCAAGGCTTTTTTGGGCGCCCGGCGGGTGCCGCCCGGTCAGGGCGTCGTTCCCGCGAAGACGGAAATGGTTCGAGTTGTCCGCGGGGGTGTGCGGGTAATCCGCGGCCCGGACTTTATTGTGGACGGGAGCGCGTCCGGATGGCATACTTAGCTGTACGTTGGCACGATATTCATTGCCGGCGCCATCCCCGAAACGGAGACTGTGTCATGGAACCAATCTTTATCGAAATCATGGTGATATTCCTCCTCATCCTCGCCAACGGGTTCTTCGCGGGCTCGGAGCTTGCCATAATCTCGGCACGAAAGAGCACGGTCTCCGGCCTTGTGGCCGAGGGGGACGCCAGGGCGAAGGTCGTCGAGCAGCTCCAGAGCGACCCGCACCGGTTTCTGGCGACGGTGCAGATAGGCGTAACCGTCGTCGGCTCGCTCGCGTCCGCTGTCGGAGGCGCCACGGCCGTCGAGTACCTCAAACCCGTATTGACGTCGTCTTCCGTAGAGTTCGTCCGCCAGGCCGCCGAACCCCTGTCCATCGGGCTTGTCGTCCTTCTGGTCTCGTATTTCTCTCTGATATTGGGAGAGCTTGCCCCCAAGACCATAGGGCTGCAGTACGCCGACAGGATGTCCCTCCTTGTCGCGAAGCCGATCCAGTCCCTTTCCGTGTTCGCGGGCATCGCGGTAAGTTTCTTGACGCTGTCGAACAGGGCCGTGCTCGCGCTCCTTGGCGTAAAACCCAGCGCCGGGCTGGCGTTCATCACGCGCGAGGAGGTGCTGCATACCGTTTCGGAAGGCGGCGAGACGGGCGCACTGAGCGAGCTCGAACGCAAGGTTATCGGGAACATGCTCGACTTCTCCCAGACCGTCGTGCGCGAGATAATGGTGCCGCGCACCAGGATGGTCGCTTTGGAGATAAACCTGCCGATGGAAGACGTCATGCGTGTGGTCATGGAAAACATGTACTCCAGGTATCCTGTATACGACGGCAATACCGACAATGTCGCCGGTTTCATACACAGCAAGGACCTGCTCACGGGGCGGATGGCGCAGGAGCCCTGGTCCGGCCTGTCGGGTGTCCTGCGTCCCGCCTTGTTCGTGCCTGAGACCAAAAAGGCGGGCGACCTCCTCCGGGAGATGCAGCGGTCGAGGAACCACATGGCTATAGTGCTGGACGAGTACGGCGGCGTCAGCGGCCTGGTGACCACGGAAGACCTGCTGGAGGAGCTGGTGGGCGAGATAGAGGACGAGCACGACACAGGCGAGACGCGGCACGCCGTCAGGTCGGCGGACGGGAGCTTCCTCGTGGACGGCTTTATATCCATGAACGACCTGGAGGAGGTCTTGCAGGTAAAGTTCGGGGAGCACCTGCCTTATGACACTCTCGCCGGCCTGATTCTCGACGAGCTGAGGCGGTTCCCGGAAAAAGGCGAACGGCTCCGGTGGAGGGAGTATACTCTCGTCTGCGAGGACGTGACGAAGACCGCCATCGTGAAGGTCAGGGTCAGGAAGCCGGAGACAGAGGGACTGTGACCTTTAACTTCTCGCTGGAAATTATTAGTCCGGCAACCAAACATGTCAACCAGGCTAAACATTATAAGTCTCTGGATTCCCGCTGGAGTTCACCCCGGTATGCCTAAAGCCGGGGCGGGAATGACGGTTTCTTTTTGTCGCCCCGTGCTTGACACGGGGGCCAGGAAGTTGCTCTAAATTAGTTGCCGGATTATTATCCTGCTGATTACTACAAGAAAGGCGTTGCATAAATGGAAGAACTCGACGTAGCCATAACCGCCGCAAAGGATGCGGGCAGGGTCCTGATGGAGCACCTGGGCCGCCTCAAGGACGTCCGGTACAAGTCCCGGCGCGACCCGGTGAGCGAAGCGGACCGGGCGTCCGAGGCGCTTATCGCGTCCATCATAAGGGAGGCGTTCCCCGGACACGGCTTCATGGCCGAGGAGGGCGCGGCCTGGGACGGCGACGGACTGTGGATCGTAGACCCGCTGGACGGGACGGTAAACTTCGCGCACGGCTACCCTTGCTTCTGCGTCTCGATTGCGTTCACGCGCGGCGGCGAGACGCTTGTCGGCGTGGTACACGACCCGGTACGGGACGAGACGTACACGGCCACGCAGGGCGGCGGGGCTTTCATGAACGGCGCGGCTCTGCGCGTATCGGACACGGAAACCCTTGAGCGCTCGCTCCTTGTCACCGGATTTCCGTACGACATAGAGTCGGACGCGGACAGGATAATGGCGCAGTTTTCCGCGATGTCTCTCGCGGCGCAGGGCATAAGGCGGGACGGCTCGGCCGCGCTGGATTTGTGCTATCTCGCGTCGGGGAAGTTCGACGGGTACTGGGAGCTTCGGCTGAAACCGTGGGACACGGCCGCGGGCGCGCTGATACTTACTGAGGCGGGCGGGGTGGTGACGGACTTTTCGGGGAACCCGTTTGTGCCTTCGATGAAGGAGATACTGGCGACGAACGGGCGGGTACATGGGGAGATGATGGGGGTGCTGAATTCGCACCGGTAATATGCATTTAACGGTGTCATTCTGAGTCCTTCGACTACGCTCAGGATAAACTCCGCGAAGAACCTGCCTGTATCAACCAAGAAGGGCCGACACACGGGTCGGCCCACATAAAATCAAGAACGGTGGGCGGTGCCCACCCTACTGACTATTGGATGTCTTGGTATTGTTGTTGGGTGCTTTGCGGCCATATTTTCGATGAAGCCAAATAAAAACTAAGCCACATAAGAAAACGTATATATTCCCAGATTTAAATTCATCTGCACCAAAGAAATAAGCAATCAAAGCTAACAATACCTTGGCGCATAACACATATCCTATTATTGATAATCCCAGCAGAAACAAGTCCTTCAGCAATAATTGCTCATCGCTATTGTCGGTTAAGCGCATCTTTATAATCTCCCCATGCTAAAGGACACCCTGGTTTTCTTTCCTTAATTTTATCGAGATAGCCTTCCAACTGCTTCACCGTAGTAGGGCGGGCACTGCCCGCCATCTTGTCCTTCTCGATTCGCTCGATGGGCGGAGCTTATCTATACTAGGCGGAGCAAAAAGAAAATGAACGGTGGGCGGTGCCCACCCTACCGGTTGCTTTATCGGCGCGCCGGGGGCGTCGCGCCCTACAAAAACGCCCGATAAATCGGGCAGCTATAACTTCCTGGATTCCCGCCTTCGCGGGAATGACGGACAAGTGTGGCCCACATGCAGACCCATTCCCGACCTATTCCCCCCTCATCATAACCCCTCCGCCGAGCACGACGTCTCCCTGGTAGAAGACCGCGGACTGGCCCGGCGAGACGCCCGGGTCGGGACGCTTGAAGGCCACGCGGACTATCCCGCCCTCCTGCTCAAGCACCGCGGGCACCGGCTTTCCCCTGTACCGGAGCATGACATCCGCGTCGGTCGGCCCGTCGAGCCGCTCCACGGCCACCCAGTTGAGCATGCCCACGGTGCAGCCGTCCTTCATAAGGTCGGACTCGTCGCCGAGCGTTATGGCGTTCGTGTCGGGGTCCCGGTCTATGACGTACCGCCGGCCGAGCGGTGACGACACGCCGAGCCCCTTCCTCTGGCCGACCGTATAGAAGGCGATGCCCCTGTGCCTGCCGAGCGAGAAACCCTTCATGTCGACGAAGTCGCCCTCCTTCACCGCGTCCGGCCTCTCGTCCTCGACGAAGCCCCGGCAGTCGTTGTCCGGGATGAAGCAGACCTCCTGGCTGTCCGCGCGGTCCGCGGACGGCAGGCCGAGCCTCCTCGCGGTCTCCCGGACCTCCTCCTTCGTCATGTCGCCGAGCGGGAATATGGAATGGGAAAGCCGCTTCTGGTCGAGCCGGTACAGGAAGTAGCTCTGGTCCTTGTTGCGGTCGGCGGAGCGCGACAGGACGTACCGGCCGGTCCTGCCGTCCAGCAGGACGCGCGCGTAATGCCCGGTGGCGAGCCTTTCGCCGTGGACGAGGTCCATGAACCTGAGGAGTATCCCGAACTTGATCTGCTCGTTGCAGCGGACGCACGGGTTGGGCGTCAGCCCCGCCGCGTACTCGTCGAGGAAGTAGTCTATCACTTCCTTCCTGAACGTCTCGCGCACGTCGAGCACCTTGTGCGTTATGCCCAGGAGCCGGCACGACTCCCGCGCGGACTCGACCGCGGACGCGCTGTCGCCGTCGTCGCCCCACAGGCGCATGGTGACGCCGACGACCTCGTGGCCCTGGCGCGCGAGGAGCGCCGCGACCACGGAGCTGTCCACCCCGCCGCTCATGGCTATGACGATTTTTCGTTTCATTAAATAGTACTGGGACGGTAAATTGTATTAAACTGCCTTCGCGGAGTCTTCCTTGGGCATTATATGCCCGACCACCTTGTCGTCCCTCTTCATGTCGCAGCGGCCGTTGAAACGGAAGCCCTCGTCCACGTGAAGCACCGGGGTGTTCACGTCTCCGTTCAGCGTGCCGGGCGCGACGAAATGGCACATCTTCGTCGCAGTGATATTTCCCGTTATCTTTCCAGATGTTATGAGTGTGCCGATGTTGAGGTTCCCCGTTATGTCGGCCGAGTCGCCGACTATCAGCGTGTCCTTCGTGAATACCTCGCCCTCCAGCCTGCCGTCCACCCTTATCGTGCCCTCGAAGTGGAGCACGCCCCGGAAGTCCGTGCCCTTCCCCAGGAACGCCACTACCTCCTCCACGTCCGGATGGCCCTTCGCCTTCTTGAACATAATGCTGTGCCTCCTTTTATGACCCGGGGATAAACCCCGGAAAAGACCCCGCTTTTTTGTAAAAATGCGGCCAAAAAACTTTTAACGGGTTAGTGCATACTCCTGTCGTCCCGAGCGAAGCCGAGGGACCTGCTTTTATATAATACAAGAAGGGAGGACACGAGGGTCCTCCCCTACAAATTTGTAGGGGCCGACCGTCGTGTCGGCCCTGCCTTTAATATGAAAACAACATGTTATCCACGCAGTATCTCCAAAAGCCTGTCCAGCTCGTCCCCCGAGAAGAACTCTATCTCTATCTTCCCGCCCTTCCCTTTTTGCTTTATGTGCACCTTCGTGCCGAGCTTCCTCTTCAGCTCGTCCTCGAGCATCGCCACCTGTGCCGAGGCCTCCCGGCCCTTCTTGACCGCGACCTTGCCCGGCGCCTTCATCCTCTTCGCCATCGACTCGGCCTCGCGCACGGACAAACCGCGCGATATAATCTCCCTCCGGAGCGACATCTGCTTCGCGGGCGTATCGAGCGAGAGCACCGCCTTCGCGTGGCCCATGCTTAATGCCCCGCCCGCGACGTCCAGCTTCACCTCCGGCGGGAGCGCGAGGAGCCTGAGGAAGTTCGCCACCGTCGAGCGCTCCTTGCCGACCTTCCTCGCCATGTCCTCCTGGGTCAGGCCGAACTCGCCCATCAGCCGCTCGTAGGCCTCGGCCGTCTCGATGGGGTTTAAGTCCTCCCTCTGGATGTTCTCGATGAGCGCAAGCTCCATCGCCGCCACGGGGGCGACCTCCCGGACTATCGCCGGGACCTTCTTCCGCCCGGCAAGCATCGAGGCCCGGAGCCTGCGCTCCCCCGCGATAAGCTCGTAGCCGCCGTCGGGCCGCCTCGTGACCAGCACCGGCTGGATCACGCCGTTTTCCTTTATGGACTCCGCAAGCCCGGCCAGCGCCGCGTCGTCGAAGGCCTTCCTCGGCTGGTACTTGTTGGGGAGGATGCGGGTGACGTCTATCTCGACCACGGCGTTGTTCGTGCCCGCGGCCTCCAGTGTTCCCCTGGGTATGAGCGCGCCCAGGCCCTTGCCGAGCGCCGGCTTAGACATGTCCCAGCACCTCCCTGGCGAGGCCCAGGTAGCTCTGCGCGCCCCGTGAGCGTATGTCGTAGGTTATTATGGGCTTGCCGTGGCTCGGGGCCTCGGAAAGGCTTACGTTTCTCGGTATCATCGTCTGGTACACCTTTTCTCCGAAGTGTTTTCGTATCTCGTCCTCCACCTGGCGGGAGAGGTTGTTCCGCGTGTCGTGCATCGTCAGGAGTATCCCCTCGACCTCGAGGTCCGGGTTCAGCGAGGCGCGGACGAGGTCGAGCGTGTGGAGGAGCTGAGAGAGGCCTTCGAGCGCGTAGTACTCGCACTGCACCGGTATCAGGACGGACTGTGCCGCGGTCAGCGCGTTCAGCGTAAGGAGCCCCAGCGCCGGCGGGCAGTCGATTATGATGTAGTCGTAGCTGTCCGCGACCTCCTCGATACCCCGGCGGAGTATCGTCTCCCTGCCCTCGCGCGAGGCAAGCTCTATCTCCGCGCCGAAGAGGTCCACCTTCGACGGGACGATGAAGAGGTGCGGAAGCACCGTCGGGGTTACCAGCTCCGCGAGCGTACGCTCGCCGGTGTAGAGGTCGTAGGTGCTCGATACGACGGAGTCCTTGTCCAGCCCCACGCCGCTGGTCGAGTTGCCCTGCGGGTCGGCGTCCACGAGGAGGACCCTCTTCTCGGCCGCCGCGAGCGACGCCGACAGGTTGACCGCCGTCGTGGTCTTGCCCACCCCGCCCTTCTGGTTCGCCACCGCGATGACCTTTGCCCTGCTCATACCGCCCCCTCTTCCTTATCTCCCTTGTCTTCCGTGTCCGCTTTTTCGGCGCCCTCTATGAAGGCGTCCTTGAGCAGCCTGCTCTGCCTCTCGAACGCCTGTCTCGGGTTCTTGGGGTCCTTCATCAGCGATATTTCCTGGGATATGAGCCTTGCGACGTGCATGGTGTGCGAGTCGAGCTTCCTCGCCTCCCTCTTGTACATCGGGTGCTCGACGTTTATGTATATCACGCTGCCCTCGGTGAAGCATTCCGGTCCGCTCTCCCCGAAATGGTCGAGGCAGCACGTGACGCCGGAATGCCCGAGCTTCAGCTTCTGCACGACGGCGCGGGGCGTAAGCCGCTTGACGGTCGGTTCCTTCGGCTTTTTCTCGCGCTTCTTCCGGGTCTTCTTCGCCTCGCCGGCGGCCGCGGCGTCTCCTTCCCTGCCCTTCGCGCCCTCCGCAGCCGCGCCTCCGGCGCCCTCCGTGCCGTCTCCGACAGGGAGCATCCCGAACGGCGAGTACTCCGGGTTTTTCCGGAGCGCCTTCAGTATCCTGTCGAGCGCGTCCTTGAGGGCGCGCTTGACCACCTTGGTCTCCTTGTGCTCGGTCAGCCGTCCGAGGGCCTTCCTTACGTCCTCGACCACCTTCCGCATGACCGTATCGAAGGCCTTGTACTCGGGGGTGTCGGTTATGAAGTTCGAGCGGTCGCTGGTGATGGGCAGGAAGTCGGCGTTCACGTCGCCACGGACGAGCGCGAGGTCCCGGCCCCACACCTCCATCCCGAAATACTCTTTTTTTACGAGCACTTGCTTGACATAGCAGCCTATGCCGAGGTCCTCCGTGTTCGCGCGCGAGGCGGGGAGGATGATTATCTCCCCATGCACCGGCCCGAACGGCGTGCCCTCAAGGAACGGCAGCCTCTTGCCCTGTACCTGGCGTGGCGTGAGCCTCTTGCCGTTCAGGAAGACCTTGAAGTGCTGGGCCTTCAGCGGGACGGACTCCATCAGCCGCTGTTCCGCCTCATCGAGGTCCATGGGCTTGACAAGGTCGGACAGGGTGATGGTGGTCCCGTCTCCCCTTGCCGGGTCGTACTCGCATATTTCGAGCGGCAGTCCCCAGTTGGTCGTGGTCTTCTCCCACTCCTTCTTGTCGAACGTCACCCTCGCGGCGAACCCGCCGGACTGTGTATACACCTCGAACGCCCCGGCGGCCGAAAGCGACGCGAACTTGCCTATGCCGAACTGGCCGACCCTCTCCCGGCGGAACTTTTTGGAGAGGTGCCGGAGCCTCTTTTCGGATGAGCCGATCACAAAATACTGGCCCAGGCCCTCCCTGTCCATGCCGGTCCCGTCGTCGGAGACGACGACCCTGTCCGGGCTTATCTCGACGTATACCTCGGTCGCGTCCGCGTCGTAGGTGTTGTTGACCAGCTCGCGCAGGAGTTCGACGCTGCGCGAGTAGAGCTGCTCCCCTATCGTGACGAGGTGGCTTTTGTCGACGGTTATCTGTAGTGTGGATTCCGGCATGTTACTATGTTCTCTGCGCGTGGTTATACCGGCATACAGCGTTTTTCACGCTGCCCAGACAGCATTCTATTTTATGCGGCGTGGCAAGTCAAGGCATAAATCGCGTTCCACGTGGAACATGGCGGGCCGGATTTATCCGGTATTTCAAGCGATTATCTATATATGGCAACCCGCCGCGGGGCGTGTCACAGATGTTGTGGTGGGAGGGTAAATCAACGGAGGATATGCGCGTGCATTTTTTTCGGCTTACCAAAGACCGCCGAATAACATAACGTAGGAGATTGCCGCGTCGCCCCGCGAGGCGCGGGACTCCTCGCAAAGACAACCAAGAGGGCGGGCATCCCGCACGGTGTGCGGGCCCCCTGCATTAAGAAAATACAGGGCCGACACGCGCTTCGCTTGGTACGGCCCCTACCGGACCAAAGAGGCTATGTTCCACGTGGAACATCATGCCGGGACGTAGACCACGAGCCGCCGCCCGATGTCCGAATACGGCAGGGTTATCTCCTCCTCCGAGAGCATGCGCCAGCCCTCGGGCGGCTCCAGCGTGTTCTCCGGCCCGAGAGAGAGAGCCACAAGACCGGACTCCGCGAGAAGAGGCCGCACGAGCGGCAGGAGGAGCGCCGGGTCCCTGAACGCGCGGGAGAGGACGACGCCGAAGCCGCCCTCGCCGGGCTGGATGTCCTCAACCTTGTCCTCGACGACCGATACCCCTTCCAGGCCGAGCGTCCTCGCCATGTGACGCAGGAAAGCGGCCTTCTTCCTGTTCGGCTCGTCCAGCGTGACGTCCAGGCCCGGCCTGGCTATCTTCAGCGGCAGGCCGGGGAAGCCCGCGCCCGTCCCGATGTCCACCGCGCGCGCCGGGCCTTCCGGGATGAGCCGGCAAATGGAGAGCGAGTCGAGGAAATGCTTGATTACGACCTCGCGCGGGCTGGTGATGGCCGTCAGGTTTATCCTGCGGTTCCACTTGAGCAGCTCGTCGAGGTATACGCCGAAGGCCGCCGCCTGGGCTTCGGACAGGGAAACGCCGAGCCTCGACGCGCCGTCTATGAGGATATGTTCGAGGTCTGAATTCATATAATGAGTAAAGTCCCGCCCTTTTGTAAAAGGGCGGCCCGAAAACTTTTTTGAGATGGCCTCCCGTTGGTCGGCCCTTAAACCTATTGGCTTTCTTTTGTGTTACTTTTCTTTCACCTGAAAGAAAAGTAACGACTTTAGATGTTCCACGTGGAACACTACTCCCCGTCCCCGCCTTCGACTTCCGCCCCGCCGGACATCCGCCTCCGCTTCTCCAGCGCGACAAGCAGGATGGCGGTCGCGGCAGGCGTTATGCCGGGAATGCGCCCCGCCTGCCCGACAGACCGGGGCCGGACCCGCTCCAGCTTCTGCCGGACCTCCAGAGACAGCCCCGACAGCAGACTGTAGTCGAAGTCATCCGGCACAGTCCGCCGCTCGTAACGCCTCAGCCGCTCGACCTCGCCCGCCTGCCGCTTTATGTAACCCTCGTATTTCACGAGGATTTCCACCTGCTCCATAGCCGAGTCGCAGAGGTGAGCCTCGGACGGCGAAAGCCGCTCAATATCCTGATAAGTCACGTCCGGACGCCGCAGGTACTCCATCAGGGTAGGCCTCTCGCCTTCGAGCGCAACCCGCGTGCCCCCGAGCCTCGCAAGCTCGCGTTCTACCGCGTCCCGCTTCCGGACAAACCTGTCGTAGTCGGCCTGCGTCACCAGCCCTATATCATATCCGTACTGCGTCAGCCGCATGTCCGCGTTGTCCTCCCGCAGGAGCAGCCGGTACTCCGCCCTCGAGGTGAACATCCGGTACGGCTCGTCCGCCCCGCGCGTCACGAGGTCGTCCACCATCACGCCGATGTACGCCTCGTCCCGGCCGAGCACAAGCGGGGGCTCGCCCCGCACCGAACGCGCGGCATTTATCCCGGCAAGGAGCCCCTGCCCGGCCGCCTCCTCGTAGCCCGACGTCCCGTTTATCTGCCCCGCATGGAACAAGCCCCGGACGCGCTTGGTCTCAAGCGTGCTCGAAAGCTCGGTCGGCGGGACGAAGTCGTACTCTATCGCGTAGCCGGGCCGCATTATCTCCGCGTTTTCAAGGCCCGGCATAGTCCGGACGAGCGCCAACTGGACGTCGGCGGGCAGGCTGGTCGAGATGCCGTTTGTGTAGTACTCGGTAGTGTCGTAGCCCTCCGGCTCAAGGAATATCTGGTGGCGGTCCTTGTCCGGGAACCGCACCACCTTGTCCTCGATGGACGGGCAGTAGCGCGGGCCTATGCCCTTGATGGCGCCTCCATAAAGAGGCGAGCGGCCCAGGTTGTCTGTGATTATCCTGTGCGTAACCACGTTCGTGTACGTTATAAAACAAGGCAGCTGCCTGTTGGTTATCCGCTCAGTGGAGTACGAAAACGGCGGGGGCGGGTCGTCCCCCGGCTGGACGGAAAGCCTTGTAAAGTCTATTGTCTTTGCGTCTATGCGGGGCGGGGTGCCGGTCTTCAGCCGGCCTATCGGGAAGCCAAGCTCCGCGAGAGACTCGGACAACCCGACCGCCGGGAACTCGCCCGCCCTGCCCGCGGGAAAACTTGTGCCGCCTATGTGGATAAGTCCGTTGAGGAACGTGCCGGTCGTAAGCACCACCGCCCGGCCCCGGTAGCCCACGCCCAGGTGGTCCACCACCCCCGCCGCCCGGCCCCCCTCAACTATCAGCCGCACCGCCATCCCCTGCTTCAGGTCGAGGCCCGCCTGACGCTCGACCGTCTCCTTCATGGCGCGCCGGTACCACTGCTTGTCCGCCTGCGCGCGGGTCGCCCGGACCGCCGGCCCCTTGCTCATGTTCAGCCTGCGGAACTGGATGCCCGTTTTATCGGTATTCCTCGCCATCTCGCCGCCGAGCGCGTCTATCTCCTTCACTATCTGCCCCTTCGCAAGCCCGCCGATTGCCGGGTTGCAGGACATCTGCGCGACCGAGTCCAGGTTCATCGTGAGGAGCAGCGTGCGCCTGCCCATCCGCGCGGAGGCAAGCGCGGCCTCGCAGCCCGCATGGCCCGCGCCGACTACTATGACATCGTATTCTGTAGGGCAGAAATGCAAGGTCAACCTCGGAGAAAGGCAAAGTCCCGCCTTCTTGTAAGAAGGCGGCCCAAGAACTTTTATAAGGCCTCCGGCATCGGGATTTCGTAGGGCGCGACGCCCCCGGCGCGCCGAAGGTCCTGCTTTTCTATAGGGGCCGACCCGCGTGTCGGCCCTGATTTTGACCTTACGGTGTCATTCTGAGGCGCAGCCGAAGAATCCGCCTGTATATAATTATTGTAGGGGCGCAGTTCACTGCGCCCGCACCTTATGTCGTCATTACGTGTAAACCAGGGCGGGCCTCACGCACGGTGTGCGGGACCCCTACACAAAGGCCCGGCGCGCCGGGGGCGTCGCGCCCTACAAATACAAGGGGCAACGGCGGGCGAGCTTGTGTCTGTTCCACGTGGAACATCAACTACTTGCCTATGCAGAACTCCCCGAATATCCTGTTCAGGACGTCGTCCGGCGTGGTCGCGCCCACGACATCCCCAACCGCGTCAAGCGCGTCCCGGAGCTCAAGCGCGAGCAGTTCCGGAGAGTGTCCTCCGGCCACCCCGGCATCGAAGCTGCCGAGAGCCGACGCCGCACGGCTCAGGGCGTCCTTGTGCCGCAGGTTAATCGCGACGTCGGGCGGCCGCTCCATGCCGCCGCCAAGCGCGGACTCGCGTATACGCGCCACAAGCGCGTCGAGCCCCTCCCCGCTCTTCGCGCAGATATGCACGGGAACGGCATCGCCAAGCAACTCCCGAAGCTGACCGTCATCCAGGAGCCCCGGCAGGTCGGACTTGTTTATCACGGGGACGCATGCGCGCCCCCTGATTTTATCTATAAGCGCGGTATCCTCCGCTGTCAGCTCCGTGGCCCCGTCCAGGACAAGCAGCGCGAGGTCGGAGTTCTCAAGCGCCTTCACCGACCGCCTTATCCCCTCTTTTTCCACAACATCTTCACTATGCCGGATGCCCGCCGTGTCTATCACGACGACCGGCAGCCCGCCTATGTTTATCGTCTCCTCGACCGTGTCCCGCGTCGTGCCGGGCACGTCCGTCACGATCGCCCGGTCGTCACGCGCAAGGAGGTTCAAAAGGGACGACTTCCCGACGTTCGGCCTGCCGACGATGGCCACGCGCAGCCCCTCCCGCAGGACGCGGCCCTGCCCGTAAGATGCTATGAGGCCGTCCAAGTCCGCCCGGATTCCCGCCGACTTCTCAAGCAGGGCCGCCGCCGGGGCGACCTCCACGTCCTCCTCGGAGAAGTCTATGGACAGCTCGACCAGGGCGAGAAGCCCGGCGATGCGCTCGCGCAGCCCCTCGACCCGGCCCCGGAGGCCGCCGCCAAGCTGGCCGGCCGCCGCCGCGAGCGAGAGCTCCGTCCGGGACGCGATAAGGTCCATCACCGCCTCGGCCTGCGTCAGGTCGATCCGGCCGTTTAAGTACGCCCGTCTCGTGAACTCGCCAGGCTCGGCGAGACGCGCGCCCGCGGCCATCGCGGCCGAAAGCACCGCCCTGACCGCCGCCGGCCCGCCGTGGCAGTTTATCTCGGCCACGTCCTCGCGTGTGTACGTCCGGGGGGCGCGCATCACCGTCAGGAGCGCCTCGTCCAAAACCCGTCCGTCGGACTGGTTTACTACGTGGCCGTATATTATATAATGAGATTGGGAGTTACCCCCCACCTTACTTGCAATATCAGGCATTAACCTGCATGCCACGCCCACCGCGTCCGGGCCGGAGACGCGCACGATGCCTATGCCGCCCATGCCGGGCGGGGTTGATATGGCGCAGATGGTGTCGTTCGTGTTATCTTTCATGGCGTTGCATCTTATAACAAAAATCCCCTCAAGTCCACCGGTGATTTTGGGGACGGGAGGGGGATGAACCATCAATTTTATTGGGAAGGGCCGACACACGGGTCGGCCCCTACATAAAAGCAGGACCTTCGGCGCGCCGGGGGCGTCGCGCCCTACGAAATCCCGATGCCGGAGGCCACTTAGAAGTTCTTGGGCCGCCTTCTTACAAGAAGGCGGGGTGTTGCCTTTCGCCTTTACCCCGCCAGCGCGGACGCCTTGTCGAACAGGTCCTTGAGTGCCAGGCCGTCCTCGGGGTAGCTTGCGAGGCCCAGGTGGACGGTTATGCGCCCGGCTGCTCCCTCGTCCCGGGCCGCGAACCCGAGGCACGAGACCGTCTCCTGTATGCGTCCCGCGAGAAGGGCGGCGCTGTCGTTGTCCGTCTCGGGCAGGGCGATGGCGAAGCCCTCCTCGCTGTAGCGGGAGACGATGTCGTTCGAGCGGAGCATGCCCCGGAGCGCCCTTGCGGTCTCGACTACCGCCTCGTCCGATGCCCGCCTTCCCAGCCTGCCCCCAAAGCCCTTGAGCCCGTCGAGCCGGACGACGAGCAGGCTGAACCTGCGGCCGTAGCGCTCGGAGCGGTCTATCTCCTCAAACAGCCGGTCGCTGAAGTACCGCTGGTTGAGGAGGCCGGTGACCGGGTCCATGATCGAGGACTGCCTGAGTTCCTCCGCCTTCCCGTAGTATATAGCCCGCTCCAGCGCGACCGCGGCCTGGGAGGCGAACGACGACAGGACCTCGAGGTCCTCCTCGCCGAAAGGCTCGCCGTTCTCCTTGTCGGAGAGGTTCAGGACGCCGATGACACGCCCCTCGGCCTTGAGCGGCAGGCTTATGAAAGACCGTGTCGTGTAGCGTGGACGCTTCCTCACGGAGAGCCGGGCGTCCGTCTCCATATCGCGCACGACGAGCGGGGTCCCGGTCGTTACCACGCCGCCCGCGATGCCCTCGCCGAGCTTTAGCCTGAGGCTTGCGGACAGCTCGGAACTCATGCCGCGCGAGACCTTGACCACCAGCTCGTCGGTCGCCTCGTTTATTAGCATGAGCGAGCCGCGCTCCGCGCGGATAATCTCGGCCGACTTGTCGAAGATGAACCTCAGTATGTCCGCCGTGTCCATCATCGGGCCGATCTTCGAGCCGATGTCGACCAGCTCCTTCAGGCCCTTCATCTTGTCGCGCAGCTCGCCTTTGAGGCGCTTGTTCTCGAGGATAGCCGCGCACTGCTGGATGTACGCGCGCAGAGACGGCGCCTCGTCCGGGGCGAAGCCGGGGTTTACCAGGCAGACGACGCCCTCAAGCGCGCCCGACCTGTAGAACGGGACGCTGACTGCGGCGCCGGCGATGCCGCCGAGCCCGAGTCCGTCCATGTCGCTCGCCTTGCCCGTCCTGTATATCTCGGGTGAGCGGGCGTGCCTCCTGGCGAGGGCCAGGCCGAGCGTCTCGGCCGGGATAAGGCCGGCGATGTCACCCTGCTCGTGCACCGTCGTCTCCCCGTGCGGCCCCATGCCCGGCCCGTAGGTCGTAAGCGTGGCCGCATCCGCGTCGAACAGGACGGACAGGTTCCGTAGCATGCCGCGCACGAAGCCGTCCGTGCCGCCCTCGTGGTACAGGAGCGATACGTTCTCGAGGAGCGCGGACAGCCGGGAGAGCCTTGTCTGGTATTTCTGTTTCTGGTGGGATATGTCGAAATGTCGGCCGGCGGCGGCCTGTACGAGGTCTACCGTCTCCTTGAGCCTCTTCCTGCCGACGAAACGGTAACGGTGCTTCCCGGTGAGAGACAGACGGCCCGTGCCTTCCATTAGGCCCTTGATAGCGCCCTCGTACTCCTGCCGGTTCGAGAAGGTCTTGCCGCCCGCTATGACCACGTCCTGTCCCCCGCTCTTGACGGTGAGCGCGAAGACGTTCTGGCCGTTGCCGCACTTGTAATACCTTACCCCGGGCCTGCCGGGCGAGGACCTGATGAACCGGCCGCACTGGTCGTCGCAGGTTGCGGTGTCGGACTCGCGCCTCCGCGCGGCGCGGCAGAACGGGCTCTCCCCGCTCACCATGCCGATGGGGTTGCCGTGCACGTCATAGACCGCGTACTCCAGCCCGGTCAGACGCGCGAGCGACTCCTGGACCTCATGCCACCCGACAAGCGTCTCGGACAGAGAAACAGTTCCCGGCATAATGAAACCCCTTTAAGAGAAGGTCCCGCTTTTTTGAAAAAAAGCGGCCAAAAAACTTTTATGCGGCCTCCGGCGGTATATATATAACTCACAAAAGTTCTTGGGCCGCCTTCTTACAAGAAGGCGGGACCTTGCCTTTGCTTTCAGTCCGTAACGTACTTGTTGATGTAGAGCTGCTGGGCCATCGACAGCAGGTTGCTGACGACGAAGTACAGGACGAGGCCGGACGGCAGGTTGATGAACATGAACGTCAGGACGACCGGCATTATCATCATTATCCTGTTCTGCATCGGGTCCATCGAGGTAGGCGTCATCTTCTGCATCAGGAGCATGGACGCGCCCATCAGGACCGGCAGGACGTAGTACGGGTCCTTAGCCGACATGTCGGTTATCCAGAGGGCGAACGGCGCGCTCCTGAGCTCTATGGCGTTGTTCAGTACGCTGTAAAGCGCGAAGAAGACAGGCATCTGGACGAGCATCGGCAGACAGCCACCCATCGGGTTTACCTTGTGCTTCTTGTACAGCTCCATCATCTCGATGTTCAGCTTCTGCGGGTCGCCCTTGTGCTTCTCTTTCAGCTCGGCGAAGAGCGGCTGGAGCTTCTGCATGCGTTTCATGGACTTCTGGGACTTGTGCGTGAGCGGGGCGAAAAGGACCTTTATGATTATGGTGACGATTATTATCGCCCAGCCCCAGTTGGCCACCATGCTGTTGAAGTACTGGAGCGCGACGAAGAGCGGCTTGCCTATGAACGTAAACCAGCCGAAGTCGACCGCAGCGTCCAGGTCGTGTCCGAGCGCCTTGAGCCGGTCGAACTCCTTGGGCCCTGCATAGACGACGAAGCTCGCGCCCGGGGCCCCCGTAACGCCGACGTATCCCCAGTCGGACGTGCCCTTGCTGACTACCGCCCTGATCGGCCCGTCCGGCGCGACCGCCGCCATGAAGTACTTGTCGGATATGGCGGTCCAGCCGGTCGTCCCGGAGTACTCGACCGTATCCTTCTCCATGTCGTCCTTCTCGTCCTTCTTGGTGACGCCGTCGAAGAAGGTGATAGGCCCGACATGCCCGTAGTCCTTTTTGTCAGCGGTAGTCAGGCTGCCGAAGCTCTCGCCCATATACAGGTTGTATCCGCTGAATCCGGTGACGTCCACCTTCATGTCCACCGCATACGTGCCGGTCTTGAACTTCATGGACTTGGTGATGGATGTTCCGTCCGGGGCGTTATACACAAGGACGAGCGGTGCCTCGCCGTTCACATTGATGGTATCACCCGCGACGTCCGCCTGGTATGGCACTGCCCCGGCCGAAGCGATGTTCATGCCGTCTGGCGCGACTGTAAGTGGCATCAGGCCGGATTTGAACACGACCATCTCGATGGGCGCGCCTGTATCGTCCTTGTATGCCTTGAGCTTCCAGCTCTTGATGACGCCGCCACGCGTGGATATCACGGCGGTATACAGGTCTGTTTCTATTGTTATAAGGCGTTCCGGGACGTCGGGTATGGCGGCGGGGGCGGTTACGGGCGCGGCGGGAGCCGCGGCCGGGAGCGCGGCAGGCTCCGTTACCTGTCCGGCTGGCGCATCGGCGGTCTTCGCTGCCTTTACGGGGACAGGAGCGACCGGCCTCGACGGGAACAGCAAGCTGAAGAGCGCAAGTACCGCGATCGAGAGCCCGACCGCTATCAACATTCTCTTTTCCATATGTCCTTATAAAACCTTAAAAGAAGAAAAACAACAGTCCCGCCCTTTTGTAAAAGGGCGGCCCGAAAACTTTTAATAGTTATTTGCACTCCACGTGTATACGTGGCCGGAGGCGCGATAAAAGTTTTTTGGGCGCTTTTTTACAAAAAAGCGCGACTTAACTATTTCACCGGGTCGTACCCGCCAGGGTTATAAGGGTGACACCTTGCGATACGCCTTGCCGCCAGATAAGAACCTTTAAACAGGCCGTACCTGTCCACCGCCTCGTATGCATAGTCTGAACATGTCGGGTAAAACCGGCAGGAAGGCGGGAGCAGGGGCGAAATCAGGAGCTTGTACGCCCGGATAAGTAAAAGCAGCGGCCACTTCATTCATGCCACCCTTTTCAGAAGAGATGCGAGGTCCGCCTTGATCTCGTCAAAGGAGGCGTCCCTTATGCGGCCGAGCGCGACAAGGGCGACCTCCCCGGAAACACAAAGCACCGTCTGCCCACCCTCGCCCACATCGCCCAGCTCGGCACGGACGGCCTCGCGGATCCTTCGCTTGGCGCGGTTTCTGACGACTGCGCCGCCGACCTTGGAGCTGACGGTAATACCGACACGTAACCCGGACGTCCCGCCCGCCAGGTGGAAGAGCAGCAGGAACCTGCCGACGTGCTTCCTGCCCAGCTTGTGGACCCGGACGTAGTCGGACCTTCTGGTTATCCTGCCGGCCTCGTTACCCACGTTTTAGTGGGTAAGCCTTTTCCTGCCCTTGGCGCGCCTTCTCCTGATGACGTTCCTGCCGCCGGGAGTGGCCATCCTGGCACGGAAACCGTGTGTCTTCTTCTGCTTGAGGTTGCTGGGGTTGTGAAATGTAAGGCTCATCGTCTATCCCTTTCTGGTATCGCTTTCGGTTGCGTTCTCTCGAACAAAATCCTAAATTATACTCATGAAGCTTCAAAAGTCAAGAAAAAACAACGGGGTCATTCCGGCATGTTTTTGGACGCCTCTGTTCTCTTTATACAGTTTTTCAAAATAAGCCGTAACAGATAGTCATTGGCGTGGATATCCTGATAACCTGTATACGGCCCCGATTTGTGAAAGAAATAAGCAAGGCGGTCCCTGTTGATAACATACGGGCAGGGAAGCGGGTTATCCACATGCAGACCGGGCCGGGAAAAACTGTATAGAGCTTATCAACAGGATAAGCCTGCCGGGGCAGGCCATATTCCCGGAGGACACAAATAACTTGATAATGACGCACGGATTTGGTATATTTCTAAATCCCGCAATACCACCTGCCGGGGCCGCCGGCCGGAAGCAGCCTGGGCCCGGCGAGTCCCAAGCACGGGAATAACCCTGAAGTAATAGAGATGACAGTGCCCTCCGGCCGGGAATGTTCCACACCGGCAAAATCAAGGAAATTCGAGGGGTTAAACGGTATGGAAAGCTGGCCGGAAGCGGGGACTTTTGGTGGTTTAAGATATTGATAATATAAGGTTTATAAAGTTATCAACACCTGTTGATAACGGTGTGTGTAACTTATAAGCCGATTTTTAGACCTTATCCCTTTTACTGAAACAACTTTACAGCTAAACAGGAATAGTTTTCATGACCGAGCAGGAGAAGGACTTCTGGGCGCTTGCACAGAAAAGGATACTGAAGGAGGTCAGCCGCCAGAACTATGACACCTGGTTCCGGCCGGTCAGGATAGCCGTGATAAAGGACGACAGCGTCGTCCTCGCGGTCCCGAACAAGTTCTTCAAGCAGTGGCTCCTCGACCACTACATGGACCTGCTTGCCCGCATCCTGTCGGAGGTCCTCGAAAGGGAAGAGGTCTCGATAGCATTCCAGATAATGAAGGACGAAAACGGCGAGGAGACCGGCGAGGTCATGGACGAGGAGCCTTCCGCCGAGGCCGCTCCGGAAGAGGCCTCCGTCCCGGAGCCGCCCCGGCAGAAGACCAAACCGCACGGCCTGAACCCAAAGTACACGTTCTCGACATTCGTCGTCGGCCCGTCCAACCAGTTCGCGCACGCGGCCGCGCTCGCAGTCGCCGAGAACCCGGGCAGGGCATACAACCCGCTCTTCATATACGGAGGCGTCGGCCTCGGCAAGACGCACCTCCTCTCGGCCATTTGCGGCTTCATGAAGGAGCGCTCCCCCAAGACCAAGATTACGTACATGACTTCAGAGGAGTTCACAAACGAGCTGATAAACAGCATCCACTACAACAGGATGACCGAGTTCAGGAACAAGTACAGGAACACCGACGTCCTCGCGATAGACGACATACAGTTCATTGCCGGCAAGGAGCGCACGCAGGAGGAGTTCTTCCACACCTTCAACACGCTCCACGAGTACTCGAAGCAGATAGTGCTTTCGTCCGACCGCTTCCCCAAGGACATGCCGGACATGGAGGAGAGGCTCCGCTCCCGCTTCGAGTGGGGGCTCATCGCGGACATCCAGGCCCCGGACCTGGAGACCAAGGCGGCGATAGTCGAGAGGAAGGCCCGCCAGGAGGGCATCGAGCTGCCCCAGGACGTGGCGATGTTCCTCGCGAATAACATAAAGTCGAACGTCCGCGAGCTCGAGGGCTCGCTCATCAGGCTCGGCGCGTACGCGTCCTTGACCGGCCGCGAGATTAACATGGAACTCGCCAAGGGCGTCCTCAGGGACATCATCACCGAGAAGACAAAAGTGATGAGCACCGACGAGATAATAAGGCTCATCGCGGACAGGCACCAGATAAAGGTGGCCGAGATAAAGTCCAAGAAGCGCACCCAGCGGCTCGTCCAGCCGAGGCAGCTCGCAATGTACCTATGCCGCACCGTGGCTGGCAACTCGCTCCCCGAGGTCGGCAAGGCCTTCGGCGGCAAGGACCACACCACCGTCATGCACGCCTGCCGCCAGGTCGAGGAGAAAAGGCAGAACGACCTCAAGTTCGACGCGGAGGTCGAGAACCTTATAAAGCAGGTCAAGGGATAAAGGCAAAAGTGAAAGTCCCGCCCTAATGTATTAGGGCGGCCCGAAAACTTTTGGGCTGCCTCCGGCCGCTCAATTAGTGTCACCCCCGTGAAAACGGGGGTCCATTTTGACCTTGGAATATTACAATGGATTCCCGCTTTCGCGGGAATGACAGTCGAATACACGACAGTCTGCTGCACGAAAGTTTTTGGGCCGCCTTTTAACAAAAAGGCGGGAATTATTCTTTTGGTTTATAGGGGAGGTCCAAATGAGGTTCAGGATAAAGAAGGACGAGCTGCTCAAGGGGCTGTCGAGGGTACAGTCCGTCGCGGACCGCAGGAACACCATGCCGGTCCTCTCGAACGTCCTCATACAGTCGGTCGAGGGCGGCATATCCATAACTGCGACAGACCTCGAAATCGGCATGCGCGGCGTCTACGCGGCCGAGGTAGAGGAGCCGGGCGGGATAACGCTGTCCGCCCGGAAGCTCTACGAGATAGCCCGCGAGCTGCCGAGCGAGGACGTCCTCGTGGAGTCCGCCGAGAACAACTGGGCGACGATAAAGAGCGGCTCCGCCGTCTTCAAGTTCTCCGGGCTCGCGGCCGAGGAGTTCCCCGCTCTCCCGGACATGGAGGGCGCGGGCTTCATAGACATGGACGCGCACGCGATGCGCGACCTCATAAGAAAGACCATATTCGCCGCGGGCGACAACGACACACGCTACGTCCTGAACGGCCTTTTCATGACCGTGTCGTCGGAGGCTGGTGGGATGAAGCTGACCGTCGTCGGCACAGACGGGCACAGGCTCGCCATACTCGCAAAGCAGGCCGACGGCGACGCCTCGGCGCTCGAGGAGACCTCGGCCATCATCCCGAAGAAGTCCGCGGCGGAGCTGAAGAAGCTGCTCGACGAGGGCGAGGGCTCGCTCAAGATGTCGCTCTCGAAAAACCATATAGTGTTCAAGATGGACTCGCTGTACATGGTGACCAGGCTAATCGAGGGGAACTACCCCAACTACGAGCAGGTCGTGCCGGCCGACAACGACAAGACCGTCGGCGTGGACAAGGCGAACTTCGTATCCGCGCTCAAGCGCGTCTCGCTCCTGTCGCGGGAGAGGACGAACGCGGTCAAGTTCACGTTCGACGCCGGCAAGGCGGTGCTGTCCTCCCAGAACCCGGAGGTCGGCGAGGCGAGGGAAGAGATGGACGCGGACTACGCGGGCGGCGAGCTCGAGGTCGGGTTCAACGCCAGGTACCTCCTCGACGCGCTTTCCGCGATGGAGCAGGACAAGGTTACGCTGCTCCTCAAGGATACGCTGTCTCCCTGCATAATCTCGCCGGTCGGCGAAGAGGGATACCGCTGCGTCGTCATGCCGATGCGGATATGACGCCGGGCTTGTGTACGGCGTGCAGGTAATGGACGCGCTTAACCAAACAGCACAGGGACGACAGGGAGTGATGTCATTCCCGCGAAAGCGGGAATCCAGCGGCTTTGTCGCGTGCCGTCAGGTTGAATTATGTTCCTGAAATCCCTGTCGCTCCTGTCCATCAGGAACTATTCGAGGCTGGACGTCGAACTGGGCCCGGGGATGAACCTCTTCCACGGGGGCAACGCGCAGGGCAAGACCAACCTGCTGGAGGCGGTCTCATTCCTGGCGAGCCTGCGTTCTTTCAGGGGGGTGAAGGCGCCCGCCCTCCTCGCATGGGGCGCGGCCGAGGGGATGGTCCGGGGCGAGGTAGTCCGGGAGCAGGCGCACAGCTCAAGCAGCAGGCGGCTGACGGTAGGCATTTCCAAGGAGGGCAGGCGCGTGACGCTGGACGGCAAGAAGCCGGGCTCAGTGCGCGAGTACCTCCTTTCGCTAAAGGTTGTAAGCTTCTCGCCGGAAGACCTCTTCCTCGTCCGGGAGTACCCCGCGCACAGGAGACGGTTCCTGGACCGGTCGGTCTTCCACGCACACCCATCCTATATCGACGTCGTGGGCAGGTGCGCCGCGTCCGTGAAGCAGTTGAACGCCGCGCTCCGCGCGGGCGACGACAAGGTCATGGAGTCCTGGGAGGAGCTGCTCGTCCCGCTCGCGGCGGAGGTAACGCTCAGGCGAAGGGAGCGGGTGGCGGGCCTTGGGCCTCGGGCGGCGGCGCTTTACGACAGCACGCTCGGCAGCGGCGAGCTTGGCCTCACCTACCGTTCGCAGGCTAGGGGCGAGGGCAAGGACGAGCTCGAGTCCTCGTACCGGGAGCTGTTCAGGAAGAAGCGCGCGGAGGGCATAAGGCGGGGAAGCTGCCAGGCCGGGCCGCAGTTCGACGACCTGGGGATAACGCTTTCCGGCCGCGACATGCGTCTGACCGCGTCGCGGGGGCAGGGACGGCTCGCGCTCCTGGCTCTGGTGCTTGCGGACGCTGAGGTGTACAGAGACGAACAGGGCGAGTACCCTGTGCTGCTGCTGGACGACGTCGCGTCGGAGCTTGACGTCCGGCGGCGGGACGCCCTTATGGACTACGTGTCCGGGATGGGACAGGCGCTCCTCACGTCCACGGACGAGACGCTGGTTTCCGGGCGCGACTGCCGGCTGTTCCTGGTTGAGGATACCGGCGACGGGGCGGCTATAAAATTGTAGGGTGGGCTACGCCCACCACAGACTGCTGACAAAGTCCCGAATCAATCGGATGATGATTCAAAAAGCTTGACGTCGTCCCGACCGAAGTGGAGGGACCCACAGTAAGTCTTTGATTGTAATAGAGCCAAGTCAAAGGTAGGTTCCTCGACTTCGCTCGGAACGACGGTCTTCGTTGCTCTGTTATTGTGAAACAGTGGTTTGTCAACACTCTGGGGTGGGCTACGCCCACCATAATGGTTGTCATTGCGAGGAACAAAGAGACGCGGCAATCTCCTCCTTTGCCCGTCATTCACGCCCCGGCTTTAGGCATACCGGGGTAAACTCCGACGGGAATCCAGGAAGTTGATTTTATGCAGGGGCTGTACCAAGCGTAGCGCGTGTCGGCCCTTTTAATACGGTGTTGTTTTTAGCGGGCGACGAATTTACAGGCCGGCACATGGGGGCCCACCCCGCAAAAGCAGCGGGGTCAGGCCTAAGAGTGCCGACCTGTAAATCCGCACCCGCGGGCTTCTGGAAATGCAAAGACGTCACCCCCGCGAAAGCGGGGGTCCAGTGACTTTGGTTTATGCCGTTACGCGTGCGATGAAATTCCTGGATTCCCGCCGGAGTTTACCCCGGTATGCCTAAAGCCGGGGCGGGAATGACGGATAGACGAAGAATTAGTGACGGTATTGCAGTTCGCCTTTGAAGGAGAAAAATGGACGAGAAGAATCTGCCTGTTGACCCGGACCGCTACGAGGCGGAACAGATACGGGTGCTCGAAGGGCTTGAGGCGGTAAGGAAGAGGCCCGCCATGTACATCGGCAGCACGTCCGCGGCCGGGTTGCACCACCTCGTGTACGAGGTCGTGGACAACTCCGTGGACGAGGCGCTCGGCGGCTACTGCGACAACATCGACGTGACGATACACATTGACAACTCGGTCACGGTCTCGGACGACGGGCGCGGCATACCCACGGGCATGCACCCGACCGAGAACAGGCCCGCGGCCGAGGTCGCGCTGACGGTGCTCCACGCGGGCGGCAAGTTCGACGGCTCGTCCTACAAGGTGTCAGGCGGCCTGCACGGCGTCGGCATCTCGGTCGTCAACGCGCTGTCCGAGTGGCTGGAGCTTGTCATCTGGCGCGAGGGCAAGGTGCACGAGCAGCGATACGAGCGCGGCACGCCGATGACACAGCTGACCGTCACGGGCAACACGAAGAAGCGCGGGACGCGTGTCACGTTCAAGCCGGACGGCCAGATATTCGAGGAGACTGAGTTCTCGTACGAGACGCTGTCGCAGAGGCTCCGGGAGCTTGCCTTCCTGAACAAGGGCTTAAAAATAAAGATCACGGACGAGCGCTCCGACAAGGAGCACCTGTTCCATTACGAGGGCGGCATCGTCTCCTTCGTCGAGCACCTGAGCAAGAACAAGACCCCGCTCCACCCCAAGCCGATATACATCGCGCGCGAACGCGAGGGGCTCGTCATAGAGGTCGCGCTCCAGTACAACGACGGCTACGTCGAGAACATGTTCTCGTTCGCCAACAACATAAACACGCACGAGGGCGGCACGCACCTCATCGGCTTCAAGTCCGCGCTGACCCGCGCGGTCAACAACTACGTCACCGCATCCGGGCTCGGCAAGAACCTGAAGGAGGGCCTCTCCGGCGACGACATACGCGAAGGCCTGACCTCCGTCGTCTCGGTAAAGATCTCGAACCCGCAGTTCGAGGGCCAGACCAAGACGAAGCTCGGCAACTCCGAGGTCAAGGGCGTCGTGGACACGGCAGTGTACGAGGCCTTGACGACGTTCTTCGAGGAGAACCCGTCGGTCGCGAAGAAGATAACCGAGAAGTCGATTAACGCCTCTCGCGCCCGCGAGGCCGCGCGTAAGGCGCGTGAGCTTACCCGCAGGAAAGGCGCGCTCGACGGCGGCGGCTTGCCCGGCAAGCTCGCCGACTGCGCCGAGAAGGACCCCGCGAAGTCCGAGCTGTTCCTCGTCGAGGGAGAGTCCGCCGGCGGCTCCGCGAAGCAGGGCAGGCACCGCCAGAACCAGGCGATACTGCCTCTCAAGGGCAAGATACTGAACGTCGAGAAGGCGCGTTTCGACAAGATGCTGACCTCGGAAGAGGTCAAGATTCTGATAACCGCGATAGGCACGGGCATAGGCCCGGAGGACTTCAACGCGGACAAGGCGCGCTACCACCGCATCATCGTCATGACCGACGCGGACGTGGACGGCGCGCACATCAGGACGCTGCTCCTCACGTTCTTCTACAGGCAGATGCCCGCGCTGATCGAGCGAGGCTACCTGTACATCGCCCAGCCGCCTCTCTTCAAGGTGAAGAAGGGCAAGTCCGAGCGGTACATAAAGAACGAGCCGGGCCTCGAGGAGTACCTCATAGAGCAGGCCTCCGAGGACTTTATGCTAAAAGTCCCGGAGGCCCTCAGCCCCGACGGCGTCCTCAAGGACGGCCAGTTGATGGAGGTGATAAAGAAGCTCTCGACCTACGAGAAGGTGCTCCACCGCTTCGAGAGGAAGAAGAAGGACACCGAGATAATACGCGCGCTGTCCCGGAACAGCGAGTTCGGCAGGAGCGCGCTGAAGGACCCCGGCGTCCTCAGCGAGATAATCGAGGCGGCGAAAGAGTACATGTCGCACGCGTACCCGGGCATGCTTGTGAGCCTCACACCCAGGCCGGTTGCGTCAGAGGGTAATGGCGAGGGCAACGGCGACGGCGGAGGTGATACCGAGGGCTACGTGCTGGTCGCCGAGATACTCAAGGAAGGCCAGACCCGCAAGGTGACGATAGACGAGGAGCTGGTCGGTTCGACCGAGTTCAGGGAGCTTAAATCCCTGTCGCCGATCGCGCTCGGCCTCGGGGACTCGCCGTACACCCTCGTGGAAAAGGGCGAGGAGAAGACCTTCGAGACCTCCGGCCTTATCGTCGAGCATGTCTTCGCCGCGGGCAAGAAGGGGCTGAACATCCAGCGGTACAAGGGCTTGGGCGAGATGAACCCGGAGCAGCTCTGGGAGACGACGATGGACCCGGACAAGCGCGCGCTGCTCCAGGTCAAGGTCGAGGACGCGTACACCGCCGACGAGATGTTCTCGACCCTGATGGGCGACGACGTCGAAGTCCGCAGGAACTTTATACAGACGCATGCGCTGGAAGTGAAGAATTTGGATATATAGGGGAGACCCCTCACCCCCAGCCCCCTCTCCCGCGAGGAGAGGGGGATTGTATGGGGCGACCTAATTCTAACCAAAAGTCTTAGATTTATAATAGAGGAGGCACCAATGTCAGAAGAGTGGAGTTGGTATGGAAAAGAAGAAGAAAACGATATTGTTGTGGAACCGATGGATGCTATAGCTGTTTACGCAAATGCTAATAGAGATATAGTTATAAGGCAACAACAATCTTCAGGGCAAGAAGATGATAGTATCGTGATAATCCCACGAATGTACGCACAAGCTATTATTGACGCCATTGGCCGGGAAATAAAAGCCACTGATGTCTAAAATAACAAGAATGAACATTGGGGTAGTTTATAGCAAATTTTAAAATTGACAAAACACCAAGCAAGTAACCATCTTGACCATATTGCCGACGCAGGCAAAATGGTGGCCCACGGCAGAAGGCAGCCGATTTCAGCAAGCAGCCGCCCTTACGGTGTCATTCTGAGCGAAGCGAAGAATCCGCCTATGCGATTTTGGTTCTCTCTTGTTTGTGTGGGCGATAATGGCGTAGCTTCTTAAATAGGGCATAAGAACACAATGCAAAATATACAGGCAGATTCTTCACTGCGTTCAGAATGACACCGTACATTCTAAGAATAACAGGTGCATGAAAACATTCTACGTCTACATCCTCGCAAGCGACTCGATGACGCTTTACACGGGAGTGACGAGCAACATCACGAAAAGGATTTACGAACACAAAAACGGACTGGTAGAAGGCTTTACATCCAAGTACAAGGTCCACAGGCTTGTATATCTCGAAGAGACAAACGACGTTCATGCGGCAATCGCAAGGGAGAAGCAGATAAAGGGCTGGACGCGCGCGAGGAAGATAGCGCTGGTTAACAGCGTGAACCAGTCGTGGAATGATTTGAGCGAGGAGTTCTAAGAAGAGTCAAGGGCGCATAGGCGGATTCTTCGGCTTTGCCTCAGAATGACAGGCAAAGTTCAAAAGAAAGAAAAACCGCATAAGCGGATTCTTCGCTTCGCTCAGAATGACACCGGAAAAGCAAAGAAAGACACCGTTACTACATGCAGTATCATATTGCGGACGCCCGCAAGAAGATAGTCAACTAAGGAAAAGAATACATGTCACCCAACGAAGAAAAACTCAGCACCAGCTTTATCAACATCGAGGAGGAGATGAAGACCTCCTACCTCGACTACGCGATGAGCGTAATCGTCGGACGCGCGCTCCCGGACGTACGGGACGGCCTCAAGCCGGTACACCGGCGTGTGCTGTACACGATGAGCGAGCTGTCGCTCACGTACAACAAGCCGTACAAGAAGTCCGCCCGCGTAGTCGGCGACGTGATGGGTAAGTTCCACCCGCACGGCGACTCGGCGATATACGACACCCTCGTCAGGATGGCGCAGGACTTCTCTCTCCGCTACATGCTGGTCGACGGCCAGGGCAACTTCGGCTCGATCGACGGAGACCCGCCGGCCGCGATGCGTTACACCGAGTCGCGCATGGCGAAGATAACCAACGAGATGCTCGCCGACATCGACAAGGACACAGTCAACTTCGTCCCGAACTACAACGAGGAGCTGCTGGAGCCGACCGTCCTCCCGGCGCGAATACCGAACCTGCTCATCAACGGCTCGACAGGCATCGCGGTCGGCATGGCGACGAACATCCCGCCGCACAACCTGCGCGAGGTAATCGACGGCCTGACCATGCTCATCGACAACCCGGAGGCGACCGTCTTCGACCTGATGAAGGCGATCAAGGGGCCGGACTTCCCGACCGGGGGTATAATCCAGGGCAGGCGCGGCATAGAAGAGGCGTACCTGCGCGGCCGCGGCATGGTGCGCGTACGGGCGCGGGCGGAGGTCGAGCCGATGGAGAAGAAGGGCGACAGGGAGGCGATAATTATCTCCGAGCTGCCCTACACCGTCAACAAGGCGCGCCTCGTCGAGAAGATCGCCGAGCTTGTCCGCGAGAAGAAGATCACCGGCATTTCGGACATAAGGGACGAGTCGGACAGGCAGGGGATGCGAGTAGTGCTGGAGCTGAAGAGGGGCGAGATCGGCTCGGTCATCCTGAACCAGCTCTACAAGCATACCGCGATGCAGACCACCTTCGGCGTCATAATGCTCGCCCTCGTGAACAACCAGCCGAGGGTGCTGAACCTGAAGAACGTCCTGACGCTGTTCATCGCGCACAGGAAGGACGTGGTAATACGCCGGACACGCTACGAGCTGAAGAAGGCCGAGGAACGCGCGCACATATTGGAAGGCCTCAAGATCGCGCTCGACAACCTCGACGCGGTGATAAAGCTCATACGCGCGGCGGCGGGACCTGAGGACGCGAAGACCGGGCTCAAGATAAACTTCGGCCTGTCGGACTTGCAGGCGCAGGCCATCCTCGACATGCGCCTCCAGAGGCTGACCGGCCTCGAGCGGGACAAGATAATCGCCGAGTACAAGGAGATACTCCTTACCATAGAGAACCTGAAGGCGATACTCGCCTCCGACCGCAGGATCCTGGAGATAATCCGCGAGGAGTTCGTGGTCATAAAGGAGTCCTACGGCGACAACCGCCGGACGGAGATCGCCGACGAGACGGACGACCTGACCATCGAGGACCTGATAGCCGAGGAGGAGATGGTCATCACCATCTCGCACACGGGTTATATCAAGCGTAACCCGCTTACGCTGTACAGGAGCCAGAGGCGCGGCGGCAAGGGCAAGATAGGCATGGAGACGAAGGAAGAGGACTTCGTCGCGCGTCTCTTCACCGCCTCGACCCACGACTACCTGCTCTTCTTCACCGACAAGGGCAGGGTCTACTGGCTGAAGGTCTACCAGGTGCCGGAGGCGGGCCGCACCGCGCGCGGCAAGGCGATTGTCAACCTGATATCCAAGGCGCCGGACGAGAACGTAACCGCCGTGATACCGGTGCGCGAGTTCAGCGAGGACGCCTATCTCATGATGGCGACCCGGATGGGCATGGTCAAGAAGACCTCGCTCTCCGCATACGGCAACCCGCGCGCGACCGGCATCATCGGGATAAAGCTGAAGGAAGGCGACAGCCTCATCCGCGTCCAGCAGACGACCGGCGACTCCGAGGTCCTGCTGGCTACGAGGCAGGGCATGGCGATACGGTTCAAGGAGACGGACGTCCGCGACATGGGCAGGGACACGACCGGCGTCTACGGCATAAAGCTCCGCGCGGACGACGACGTGGTCGGGATGGAGCTTGTCACAGCCGACACGACGATACTCTCCGCGACCGAGAACGGGTACGGCAAGCGGACGAAGGCGGACGAGTACCGCATCCAGACACGCGGCGGAAGCGGCCTGATAAACATCAAGACCACGAAGAGAAACGGGTTCGTCGTCGGCATCGCGGGCGTGGACGACACCGACGAGGTGATGCTCATCACGACGACCGGCAAGGTCATCCGGCTGGAGGTCAAGGGCGTCTCGACCATCGGCCGGAACACTCAGGGGGTAAAGCTCCTCGACGTGGGCGAGGGCGACAAGGTCGTCAGCATCGCCAAGCTCGCCGAGAAGGAAGGCGAGGCCGGCGACCCGGCCGGCGGCCCGGATGAAGGCGGGGCGGAAGAGGTTACGGAGTAGGTTATGCGGGGCGGCCGGATTGGCCGCCCCGGTTTATTTGGGGCCAATTGCGCCTGATTTAGGTCGATATGTCACAATTGGTCGCGGTAATAGATTTGTAGAATCAATAGGATAAGGGCCGTGTGGCAAATAGAATCAAAGCCTTGACATTATTTCGCGCAGAGATATGAACATGAATAATAATAGACACAGTACATGCAAATTATGCGGGAATAGCGCACAGCTATGTAATTCCCATATAATACCGGAGTTTTTCTACAAGTCGTTATATAACGACAATCATAAGATGTTGGGTGTGCTCTCAGATGGAAGTGACAACAAGATTCAAAAAGGGTTACGGGAATATTTACTATGTAGCGTTTGCGAAGGGAAACTAAGCGCATACGAAAAATATGCTTATGAAAATGTCTTGAAGAAATTACTGGAGTACACGTTTTCAATGGAAGAGTACCTGTACTTTGAAGACGTTGATTACAGGCGGTTCAAGTTATTTCTACTCTCGGTGTTATGGAGGGCAGGAATTACATCTATACCAACATTTCAATCGGTATCTCTGGGGCCTCATGAGGGCAAGCTTAGAGACATGATTTTGAAAGAAAATCCTGGAGAAGAAGGTGAATACCCATGCTTATTATATTAACCCGGTGGTTAAACAGGGCAATCACGCCGCGTAATTTACTTTCTCGTGCTTGAAGTACCTGCTGACGTGCAGTGGTCTTGTTTGCAGTGTTTTCATGAACGACCGGGTTTTCTTCACGATGTCCTCTTGGCTCC
>JACRHJ010000031.1 GCA_016212105.1 Nitrospirota bacterium | reverse complement strand
CGAAGGCGGATTACCTGCTTGCGAAGCTCGTACTTTGATGCTTTGTTTAACTTGCGTGCGTCGGTCTTTTCCATGACCGACACTATATCACAAATAGAGATGGATTGCACTAAATATCCACCGGGTTAATAACCATAACTGCTATTACAAGTTTAACTTACAGCGGCACGGAAGTCAAAGTTAAAACCGGTTATTCATCCGGCAGCATTATATGCAAACCATGCGAACCAAGAAAAGTCACTGGATTCCCGCTTTCGCGGGAATGACGTGTTCTTGTTCGTCGCCCCGTGCCCATTCGACTACGCTCAGGGCAGGCTTTGACACGGGGTCCAGGAAGTCTGCCTATTTTGTTGCCGGTTTAATAAATTAGTGATTGACAATACTGTGGTTTTAAAGGAAAATTCAAATAGCTGTCATCAATAAAACAGGGAGCGCCAGTGACGGACACCTCCGTATCGCAGAGAGACCAGGGGCTTGCCTCAAGGCTTGCCGGCTGTTCGCTGTTCGCTTATTTCACCGCCGATGAACTCGGCAGGGTGGTGAGCATGGTCCACACGCGCCGGTTCGGCAAGGGCGACTTCATATTCGGCGAGGGCGACGTCGGCAAGGAGCTGTACATTGTCGAGGAAGGCAACGTCGCCATAAGCAAGGCGATAAAGGACAACCTCGAGCAGGTACTTGCGCACATGGGGCCGGGCGACTACTTCGGCGAGATGGCGGTCATCGAGAACATACCGCGCACCGCGTCCGCGTCGGCCGAGACGGACTGCTCGCTCCTGAGCATCGCCGAGGCCGATATAATGCGCCTGATGGAGGACGAGCCGAGGGCCGCGGCGAAGATAATGTTCAACCTTATGAAGACCATGAGCGCCCGTCTCCAGGCGACCAACGAACAGCTCAGGGAGGCTGTCCGCTGGGGGCTCGAGGCTACGGGATACCAGCCGGAGGAGTAGTGGGCAAGGACATAGGAAAGAGCATAACGCGGGTCGCCCGCGAGTATGAGGCGTTCGTAAGGACGCTGCCGGAGCCGACGGGCGGGCTGGCGCGGGAACTGACCGGCGCGCTCGCGCATGGCTGCCCCGGCCTCGTCGAGTACTATGGCGCGCTGGAGGCCTACCCGCTCCTCCGCGCCCCGCTCTGGCTCGACGATATGTACGTCCGTTCAAGGCAGATCCCCGCCAGGGCCGGCTACGGCGAGGCGGTGGCGCGGGCGTCGCTATACGGCTACCTCTATATACGCATCCAGGACAACGTCATGGACGAGCCGGAGCTGTTCAGCGCGGACTACCTGCTCCTCGGCAACGAGTACGTCAGGGAATTCTTCGGCATATACCACCGGCTGTTCGGCCCGGACTCCAGCTTCTGGGCATATTTCAGGAGGTACTGGCTGGCCACCACCAACAACACGCTCTGGGAGAGGCAGGTCTGCGGCGGGAAGCTCCGTGCGTTCGGCGACGACGATCTGACGAAGGTCGGCGGGAAGCTCGAGGGCGGCAAGATCTCCATGGCCGCCATGTGCATCCTCGCAGGGCGGGAGTCCGACATAGCGCGGTTCGAGCCGGTCTTCGACAACCTGAACATATCGAGCCAGCTCCACAACGACGCGGTCTCGTTCGTGAAGGACCTGAAACACGAGTACTTTACCTGCGTCATAGCCAACACGCTCGGCGGCGGCGAGTCACAGGTGCAGCCGGAGGACATTTTCTGCATGGCGAGCATCAAGGCCCTGACCGGCAACTACCTGGAGGACTGGCTGGGCCTCGCCGAGGACTACAACAACAGGGCGCTCGAGCTCGCCGGGCCGGAGACCATGCCGGGACTAAAAGAGTACGTCGCGGCCAAAAACGCCCACCTCTCAAAGCTCAGCGCCGACATCTCCGAGATAAAGAGAGACCTCCTCAAAATATAATACGGGACGCGCCTCTATGCAGGAAGCCAGGCTGGAGTTGATGATCAGGAAGCCCTGTCCTGACGGACGCGGCTTTGTGATAAAAGAAGTGCCGAGCGGCCTCGTGTACGCGGGCTACAGGCCGGTCAGGCTTGCGCCCGGCAAGTACGACGTGCGCGCGAACTCGTCTCCGGTAGAGGGAAAGCGGTACTACGTCCTGAAGGCGCATGAGTCACAGAAGTACCTTTCGCTGAACGAGCGCGAGTACTACCTCTGGGAGCTTATGGACGGCTCCAGGAACATAAGGGAGATAGCCTCGCAGTACTTCTTCCAGTTCGGAAGCCTCGACTTCACCGCCATAAAGGGCCTGCTGTCGCGTCTCAGGGACGCGGGTCTGGTCGAGTTCGAGCCCGCGTCGCGGCTCAGGGTCGCGGCCGACCGCTCCAGCAGCCGGTTCGTAAAATACATCCGTGGTCTTCTCGGCAGGCTCGAGTACAGGATCGAGGACGCGGACGGCTGGGTGACGAGGTTCTATGAGCGGGGCGGCTGGCTGCTTGTCAACGAGTACGCCGTGATACTCTTCACGCTCCTGTCCGTGGCGGGCATCTCGGCGTTCGGCAGGTTCAGCGAGTCCGGCATATTCCCGTTCGAGCAGATGTACAGGCACCCGGTGCTGTTCGTTGCCGCCGCGCTCCTGTCCGTCTACCCTATCGCCGCGATACACGAGATATTCCACGCGCTGGCGTGCAAGCGGTTCGGGCGGAAGGTGTACGCCTTCGGTTTCACTCTGTGGGACGGATTCTATCCGAGCTTCTATACAGACGTCTCGGACATCTACCTGTCTTCGAGGAAGGAACGGCTGATCGTCTCGCTCGCCGGGCCGCTCTCGACCACCGCGGTCGCGGCGCTGTTCTTCATACCGGTCGCGGTCGTACCGGACGCCTGGTTTTCCGAGACGTTCTACAACATCGGGTGCCTCAGCCTGATAATCGGGGTCGTATCGCTATACCCGTTCCAGTTCATAAAGATGGACGGGTACTACATACTGGTTGACCTGCTCGGTTTTCCGGGCCTTAGGGAGAGGACGTTCGCGTTCGTCAGGAGCCTGCCTGGGTTTATCGGGAAGGGGATGAGGTTCAGCCGCGCCGACGCGATAATGACCGCGTACTTCCTGCTGAGCCTGTTGTCTATTATCGGGGCGGCCGCGTACATCTACAACGCGACGACGGTGTAGGCAACCCGCCTCCTCTTACCCGTGTACCATGCTTATAAGCTGTATCCTCGTCTCGCGCAGACGGCCGGATATCAGCTCGGCAAGCTTCTCCATGATTATGAACCCGATGTGGCAGTCCTCCGCGAGGAGCCCCCTCAACCCCTCCCTGTCGACTGTGAGTATCTTTGAGTCGTCCATGCAACGGGCGGACGCCGTGAACCTGTAAGGCTGGACGAGTGCGGACCAGCCGAAGGCCTGGCCGCCGGTGGCCGTGTGTACTACCGCATCCTGGTGTCGGCCCAGCTCGAACTGTATAGCCACCCTGCCTTCCAGCAGCACGTACAGCTTGTCCGCGTCGTCGTTTTCCCTGAATACCATGGAGCCTGCCGGGTAATCATGCGTGTCGCAAACACGGGCGACCTCCATCATCTCGAACTCCGTGAGGCCGCCGAACACGTCCAGATTTTTAAGCGTCTCAACCGGTACCATAAGTCCTCCTGAACAGGCCCGTCATTCCCGCGAAGGCGAGAATCCAGGGTTTTGTAGGGCGCGACGCCCTCGGCGCGCCGGGAATGTAATCTACCCCCTGTCGAACACCACTTCGATGCTGTGTGTCGCGCAGGATATGCACGGGTCGTACGCGCGCACGAGCATCTTGAGAGTCTGGGCGACATCGGCCTCCGTGCCACCAAGCAGGCCGGGCAGTATCCCCTGCATGTCCGCCTCTATGTTGGCCAGGTTCTGGCCGGTCGGTATTATGCAGTTTGCGCCGGTAATCATACCGTCCGCGCCGTAGGTGTAGTCGTGGTAGAGCGTGCCCCTCGGGGCCTCGACCACGCCGACGCCCCGGCCGGCGATGGGGCGCACGTCGGAAACCTCGACGGACATTCCGGAGCCGAGCAGCATGTCTATCGTCTCGGCCGCATGCTCGACGCAGTGTACGGTCTCGACAAGCTGGGCGACGTTTATCATGAACGGGTTGTGGCACGGGGCGGAAAGCCCGACCGCGTCCGCGACCGCCTTCGCCCTTTTGTGCAGGAGTCCGTGGTTGTTGTTGAAACGGGCCAGCGCGCCTACCATGTAGGAGTCCCGCCTCGCGGCGACGTGCTTCGCGGATGACGGCGGGACTACCGTCTCCTTAATGGACTCGAGGTACCCGCGCGGTTTGAACACGTATCCGTCCGACGACATCATGTCGCCATCGTACAGCGGGTACTCGTCCACGCCCTTGAGGGACAGGTACTCTGTCTCCCGTGTGAACGCGGGTATTCTCAGGGTCTTGAACAGCTCCACTGTCGCGTCCAGGTCCGCCCTGGCCGCGACAAGCCTCTCGCGGGCCGAGGCGAGCCCGGCCGGCTCCGGCAGGCTCGTGAACCCGTTGACCTTCATAGCGACAGGGTGCACGTGCCGCCCCCCGACCAGGGCGCAGAGGTCGTTGCCGAGCTTCTTCAGCCGGAGCGCCATGCGCACGACCTCGATGTGCGTCCCGGCGAGCGGCACGACGCTGCCCACGCCGAGCAGGTCCGGCGCGACAAGGAAGTACACGTGCAGTACGTGGCTCTGTATGTACTCCCCGTCCAGCAGGAGCTTCCTCAGGAGCACCGTCTGCGCGGACGGCACGATGCCGAACGCGTCTTCGGTCGCCTTGAGCGAGGCGGTCGAATGCGTCACGGCGCAGATGCCGCAGATGCGCGACGTTATCCACGACGCCTCCTGCCATGACCTGCCCTGGAGCATCACTTCGAAGAAGCGGGGCGACTCGACGATGTCGAGCCGGGCGTCCTCCACGCGGCCGTCCCTGACCTTCACGACGATGTTTCCGTGCCCTTCGACGCGCGTGACGTGCTCTACTTTGATGTCAAGGTTTTTCATGGGCGGATCCCCAGTGTCCGTTGAACATCCTGTACCTCGCGGTTATCTCTTCCTCGGTCAGGCCGCGCTCCGTCAGGACAGCCCTGTGCTGGTCCAGCGCCGGCTTGTCCACCATGCCACGGCAGCCGAAACAGCCGACATGGCGGGAAGGGCAGATTGCCCCGCAGCCCGCGCGCGTCACCGGGCCCATGCAGGCGAGGCCCCGTTCGAACACGCAGATGTTCTCCGACATGCGGCACTCGTTGCAGACCGGGTAGTCCGGTATGTTGGGCCTTCTGCCGGAAAGAAGCGCGGTGACGACCTCGACGAACTCGCGCTTGTCTATGGGACAGCCGTAGAGGCTGTGGTCCACCTTGACGTACTGCGACACCGGCCTGACCGGCATCGTGTCGAACTGTCCGGCCTTGTCGCCGTACACGTACGCGAGCGTCTCGCCCGGCTCGTGGTACTCCTTCAGGAAGTACAGCCCGCCCTGCACCGCGCACGCGCCCATGGCGACCAGGATGGCCGCCCTCTCGCGTATCTTCATCAGCTCGCCGACCTCGTGCTCGCGGGTTATCGCGCCGTCTATGAACGCGATGTCGTAGTCGTCACTCTTGTCGTCGATGGCCTCCCGGAAGTTTACGAACTCCACGCGGCCGAGTATCTCGAGGAGCCTGTCCTCGACCTCGAGCGTTATGAGCGAACAGCCCTCGCAGCTCGTGAACGCGAATACGCCAGCACGTACAGTCATCTTACAACGCCTCCGGCAGTTTTCTTACACGTGTGTACGGGAACACGGGGCCCTTCTGGCAGACGTACACGTCGTCTATCTGGCAGTGGCCGCATTTCCCTACACCGCACTTCATACGCCGCTCGAGAGAAAGGTAGACGCGGCTTTCGTAGACGCCCATCATGAGGAGCGACTTCAGGACGAACCGGAACATCACGGGCGGCCCGACCACGAGCGCGGAGGTCCTGACCGGGTTTATAGCGACGCCGCCGAACAGCTTGGTTATCGGGCCCACCTGACCGGTCCACGCGCCGTCCGCGAGGTCCACCGTGGTCGCTACGTGGAAGTCCGGAGTACCGCGCCAGCGCTCCGTCTCATCGGCGAACAGAAGGTCAGCCGGGGTGCGCGAGCCGTACAGGAGCGTCAGCCTGCCGAAGTCCGCCCTGTTGTCCACCGCGTAGTTTATCATCGAGCGCATGGGCACGAGTCCCAGGCCGCCCGCGACGAACAGCAGGTCGTTCCCCTTCAGCTCGTCGAGCGGGAAGCCCCTGCCATACGGGCCGCGTATGCCTATGGTCGAGCCCTCCGGCAGCTCGTGGAGCGCGTGCGTTACCGAGCCCGCGTCCCGGACGCACAGCTCGAAACCAAGTCCCTGGCTGGTAGGGGATGAGGATACCGATATAGGCGCCTCGCCCACGCCGAAGACCGAGACCTCCACGAACTGGCCAGGCTGGTGGCCCAGCGCGGAGCCGTCCTGTAGGCGCACCTCGAAGAACTTTTCGCGCGAGGTGAGCTGCCTCGCCGTCACCAGCTCCGCGAGCCGAGGCACGTATGGGGACACGTATTTGTGGTTCATGTTACCCCTTCAACTGGTTGAACACGTCCCTGACGTCTATGTGCAGGAGACACGAACGGCCGCAGCGGCCGCAGCCAACGCAGGCGAACCGGCCGAACTTCTCCTTGAAGTACTTGCCCTTCCTGAGCAGCCTGTGACGGAGCCGGTCGCTCCTCTTGCCCCGGAAGTTGGCGCCGCCCGCGACGGCCGCGAAGTCCTGGAGCTGGCAGCTGTCCCACCTGCGGTACCTGATGGAACGGTCCGTGCCGATGTCGTTCTCGTCGAGTACGTCGAAGCAGTAGCAGGTCGGGCAGACCGTCGTGCATGCGCCGCAGTCGAAGCAGCGCATCTCGAGAGCCTCCCATATTATGTCGTCGTACGACTCGGCCAGTATGTTTGGGAGGGCCGCCGTGTCGTAGCCTATGCGGTTCGGGAAGCCTGACTGCTTCTTCTGCCATGCGGCGAAGAACTCCTCCCTTACCTCGAAGTCGGCCATGTAGAACCCGCCCCGCTCGGCCAGCGCGGTCCCGGCCCCGGTCCCGACCTGTACGGCGTACCTTTCGCCGAGGTCGGTCAGGAAGAGGTCGAAGCCGCCCGCGGGCTTCAGCGTCCCCATGTCCTTGCAGAACGCGTTGTCGTGGCAAGGGCCCTTGCAGTCGAGGCCGATTATCAGCGTGTTCGAGCGGCGGCACAGGTAATGCGGGTCGGAGCAGCCCTCGGCGAGTATGTCGTCGAGGAGCCATATGCCGTGCACGTCGCAGGAGTGCACGCCGAACAGGACGCGGGGCGTCTCGTCGAAACGGGGAGTCAGGCTCGGCCCGCCCTCCGGGTTGCACGAGAACAGCTCGTCCCTCTGGGGCAGGAGGAACTTCTTGGGCGGGAGCATGGTGTTCGTGTAGTCGAGCGCAACATCCTGGAACGAGCCGACCTTCCGGAAGGCGTACTTGAACTCTACCGGTACCGGCGCGACGACCTCCCACTGCGGGATGAGCCCGTCTATAAATGCCGACAGGTCGCGCTTGTCGATGGCCATCAGACCCATATGACCCACCTCGTCTGTAGTAGCGAATTTAGATTCAATATAGCAGACGGTTCAGATAGCGTCAAAGGGGCTAAGTTAACATGACTATGCAGTATCTGGTATCGTTAAGCTAATTTGCTTGACAAATCAGTGGGTTTGGTATTAAAGTTGTCGGCGGAGGTGGCTATGTCCTGGATGACCGCGATTTTTTATTTCTTTATTTTCAGGATACTGCTTCAGTATCCGTACCTTCTGGCCGCGCTCGTGCTCGCTTACGTACTCAGGGACAGGATACCGAGCCCGTCTGAGTACTTCAGGCGGAGGAAGGCGTTCGCACGGCTTAACCGGGACGTCGAGTTGAACCCGTACAACTCCGAGGCCAGGCGCGACCTGGGTATGATATACCTCGCGAAGGGGATGCCTAAGGAGGCGCTGGAGCATTTCCGCGAGGCGCTGAAGAAGGAGGCCGACTCGGCGGAGATCAACCACTTCGTCGGACTGAGCCTGCTCCGGACTGGCAAGCCTGATGAGGCTGTAGTGTATCTTGAGAAGTCCATCCAGATAGACCCGAAGCTCAAGTATGGAGAGTCGTACCTGTACCTGGGCGAGGCGCGGTTTGCCACCGGGAAGACCGAGGCCGCGCTCGAAAACCTCAAGACGTTCCTCGCGAGGTACAACTCCAGCATCGAGGGGCTGTACTACTATGCAACTGCGCTAAACACGCTCGGACGGAAGGAAGAGGCGAGAAAGGCCGCCGAGGACGGCATCCGCTACCACAAGGCGAACCCGTCGTTCCGGCGCAAGAGGGACTGGCGGTGGAACGTTAAGCTGAAGAGGATGAAGAGAACTTTGTAGGGCCCGGATTCCAGACGGGCCGTTCGGAGACCGGCCCCTACGAAAGCAAAGGCAAGAAGGGCCGACACGCGGGTCGGCCCCTACATTACGACAGAAGCAAAAATCAGGGCGGGCACAGGGACCCGCCCCTACATTTAAATCAGCTTAACATATCTCTGAACTCGTCCTCCGTCAGCACCTTCACGCCGAGCGAAACAGCCTTCTCCAGTTTCGAGCCCGCGTCCGCCCCCGCGACGACGTAGTCGGTCTTCCTGCTGACCGACGACGAGGCCTTGCCGCCTCGCTCCTTTACGAGCCGCTCGGCCTCTGAACGCGGCAACGTGAGCGCGCCGGTAAAGACGAATGTCCTGCCTGAGAATATCCGGGGCTTCTCAGGGAGCTTAGGCTCCTGCTCCATCCGGACTCCCGCCGCGCGCAGCTTTTCGATTACTCGCAGGTTCTGCTCTCCCCGGAAGAACTCGTGCAAGCTCCGGGCGACGACAGGGCCGACCTCGTCCAAGCCGGTCAACTCCTCGACCTCGGCCTGCAAAAGCATGTCGATGGAGTTGTACCTCGCCGCGAGAATTTCCGCCGAATGGGCGCCTATGTGACGGATGCCGAGCGCATAGTACAGCCGCTCAAGCGGCCTGTCCCTGCTCGCGTCAATCGCGGCTATCAGGTTCTCCGCCGACTTCCTGCCCATCCGCTCCAGCGGTTCGAGCTGTTCAGCTTTGAGCGCGTACAGGTCGGCGAAGTCGTGCACCAGTTTATTGGATACGAGAAGCTCGACAACCTTGGGCCCCAGGCCGTCGATGTCCATCGCGGTGCGGCTCGCGTAGTGCTCGATGTTCTTCAGGAGCTGCGCGCCGCATCCGACGTTTATGCAGCGGGTAGCGGCCTCGCCTTCTTCGCGGGATACAGCGCCGCCGCAGACCGGGCATGTGTCCGGAAGGCGGAACACTCCGTCGCTCCTCTTCTCGACCACCTTTACGACCTTGGGGATGACCTCGCCGCCGCGCTCTATCAGCACCCTGTCGCCGACGTTGATACCGAGGGCATCCAGGTTGTCCGCGTTGTACAACGACGCGCGCGACACCGTCACGCCTCCGAGCTGGACAGGCGCGAGCATCGCTACCGGAGTTATTGCGCCTGTGCGCCCGACCGAGGCAAGTATGCCCACAAGCTCCGTAGTCGCCTGCTTTGCCGGGAACTTGTACGATATGGCCCAGCGGGGCGCCTTGCCTGTCGAGCCGAGCGCGGCCTGCTGTGCGAGGCTGTTGACCTTCACGACCATGCCGTCTATCTCGTAGCCGAGCGAGTCGCGCTTGTCCTCCCAATAATTGCAGTATTCCATGACCGACTCGATATTATTGCAGAGCCTTATGTTCGGGTTGGTCTTGAAGCCCATGCCTCGGAGCGCCTCGATGGACTCGTAGTGCGTCCTGAAGGCGGCGCTGTCCGCGACGAGGGCATAAGTGAACATGTCGAGGCCGCGCTTCGAAACGTTCTTTGGGTCGAGCTGCTTGAGCGAACCTGCGGCCGCGTTACGAGGGTTGGCGAACGGCTCAGCGCCTTCTTCCAGCCGCTCCTCGTTAATCCGCCGGAAAGATTTTAACGGTAAAAATATCTCGCCCCGGACATCGAACCGCTTGCCCCGGAGCGCGTCCGGCAGTTCTTTGATACCAAGCGGTATGCTCTTGATGGTCTTCGCGTTGTGCGTGATGTCGTCGCCGGTAGTGCCGTCACCGCGCGTTGCGGCTACCGCGAGCCTGCCGTCCTCATACGTCAGCGAGGCCGCGACACCGTCTATCTTCAGCTCCACGACATACTCATAGACTTCGCCCTGCAGGAGCTTCGCCACCCGCCTGTCGAACTCGGCCAGGTCTTCCTTGTTGTACGTGTTGTCGAGCGAGAGCATCGGTGCCGCGTGCCGCACCTGCGTGAACCCGGAAATAGGCGCGCCGCCGACACGCTGGGAAGGGGAGTCCGGCGTCACCAGATCCGGATATTCTGCCTCAAGCCGTACAAGCTCGGCAAGCAGGTCGTCGTACTCCTTGTCCGAGATGACCGGGCTCGCATCGACGTAGTACTTCCGGTTGTGGAACTCTATCTCGTCCCTGAGCTGGTTTATTCTGGTTTCGGCGTCAGTGCGCTGCATTGTATGACCTTTGGTTGCCGTCATTCCCGCCCGTTCGGCTTCGCTCAGGGCAGGCTCCGGCGGGAATCCAGGAAGTTGTAGTTGCCCGATTCATCGGGCGGATTTATAGAAGGGCCGACACGCGGGTCGGCCCCTACATTAAACACGAATCACGAACACGGTGCACGAATATACCCGCCGTATTTTACCACAGTATATCCGAAAACGGCGCATGAAAATAAACTACCATACTTGACAAAAATTATGTATATTATAAGAATCCATATTAGTATTATGAAAACTTCAGGGAGGGCACACGCCATGGAAAAATACCATCTCCTGAACGAAAGCCTCAAAGACCTCACGAACGACCTCCGCAGGTTTATCGAGCTGTCACTCCAGGAACCCGAGAAGTCCTGGGAGGAGTGGATGGCGAACAACAAGCAGCTTGTTACGGTAAGGTGCTGGGAGAGGAAGGGCTGCGGCGAGACGGGCTGTCCCGCGTACATGAATACCTGCGGGCGGTGCTGGCTCATAGCCGGGACGATGTGCGGCACGGAGGTACAGGGAAAGTTCGCGCTCAAATACCAGACCTGCATCGAGTGCGACGTGTACCAGGACGCGGTATTCAAGGACCCGGTCTCCGAGATGTACGAGCACGTCCTGACGCTCGTGCACAGCCTGCGCACGAAGCAGGAGGAACTGCGGGAGATGGCTACCAGGGACGCGCTGACAGGTCTCTTCAACAGGAACTTCTTCGAGCTTACAATGCCGCGAGAACTCGAACGCATCAAGAGGCAGGGCTGCAACGCGCTCGTCATGATGGTGGACATCGACAACTTCAAGTACGTGAACGACAGGTACGGCCACCTGCACGGAGACAAGGTGCTCAAGGAGTCGGCGGCGATGCTGGAGAGATGCATCAGGGCCGCCGACCTGCTCGTGCGCTTCGGAGGCGACGAGTTCGTTATCGTCATGCCGTCCTGCGCGGGTAAGGAGAGGGACGTCCTCATCGAGCGCATTGGCTGCCAGGCCGCCGAATGGAACCGTAAATGGGCGACGGAAGACTTCTCGCTCTCGTTCAGCGTCGGGCACGCATACCTCGACCCGGGCAGGCCGTTCGAGGACGCCATGAGGGCCGCGGATTCGATGATGTACGAGCAGAAGCTGAGCAAGAAGAGTGTGTAGCGGATTAACAAACCCTCACCCGGCCCTGCGGGAAAACCATCCCTCACCCGGCCCTGCGGGCCACCCTCTCCCATTGTAGGGAGAGGGTAATAATGTGATATAATTCGTAACGACACTGGCCCTGGCTGGGCGCAATACTTCATAACGCCCCCCAACCCCCTCTTATCTTAAGAGGGGGAGTTAGTGGTTGGGGCCAGTATTTTTATCTTTTAACCCTCTCCCCTCGCGGGAGAGGGCAGGGTGAGGGGGATGCTTTTAGGGCCTCTGTGATCTGCGGGCGGTATTTCATAACGCCCCCCGGCCCCCTCTTATCTTAAGAGGGGGAGCAAAAGGTTGGGGCCAATTTGTTATCATGAGGAGGCATCTGGATGAAGAGGATATTACTGGTTGCTGTGATGGTCATGCTGGCCTGCGGGAGCGCGTGGGCGGCGGATCTGAACTTCTCGGCGGACGCCGTCGTGACGACAGGGGAAGGCGGGACGGCCAGCTTCAAGCTGTACCAGAAGGGCGCGAAGCAGCGCTACGAGATGGAAGACGCGGGCGGGGGCGTCCAGATAGTCCGCCCGGACAGGATGCTGACCTGGACCGTGATGACCTCCGAGAAGATGTACATGGAGATGTCCTTCAAGCCGGACGCGCGTTACGCCGTCAACAACCCGGAGCAGAAGGCGGATATGAAGTTCATCGCCAACGAGAAGATTGACGGGCACCCGACGAAGAAGTACCGGGTGACGATGAAGTCTGCGGATACCGGGAAGGACGAGGGCGGGTACGCGTGGATGGCGACAGACCTCAAGGACGTCGTGATAAAGTTCGAGAGCCTGGACGGCAGGGACAAGTTCCAGTACAAGAACATTAAGCTTGGCGACGGGTCGAAGGACTCGCTGTACGAGGTGCCCAAGGGGTTCACGAAGATGGACATGCCGGGGATGGGCGTCGGCGGTTACTCCGGCGGGGCGTATCAGGGCGGGCAGGCCGGCGGTACGCAGAACTACGAGGACTACCAGCAGTACGTCCCGCAGGACGCGCGGGACGCGGCTCCCTCCGAAGGGGAGTACCAGGACGGCGGGGACTCGTCCGGCGGGCATTCGGAAGGGGAGTCGGAGATTGAGGAGGGGGTGGGGGAGTTGTTGAAGAGTTTGTGGTGATAGCGATATTTGTATGGAGACGGGCACCCGGTTGGGTGCCCGTTTTGGTTTCGGTAAAAAAATGAGTGTGAATAATAACTATCATGTTACGGGGTTATAGTGTTGCTATGCCGTTCTTAGCCACAAAATGAGGAATGTCAAGCTGAGTAGAGCCGAACAGAAGAGACCTATCCCAACACCGGCCAGCATGCTACGAGTCGCAATTATCCGATCACGAACCCTTCGGACATCGTCGACGACGTTGGGATTGAATTTTAGGTATCGCGGATAATACCCGAGCGCGAAAGCGACAGTACTCAAAAGCATTAAGAGCGAAGGCACAATCAAAAGCCAACCTTCTGGCATGGGAATTATTGCATCCTTGTCACCCCAAATAAGTACAGGAGTCACAGTTGTAATCATGGTTCCGAAAGTGGCACTCACTCCCAACATTGTTTTGTGGAAGTCAGTGGCTGTTTCAGAGGATTTGAGCATTATCTGCTTGCCGTATTCTAACAAAGCAAGCTCCGTTTGAGTCGGGATCCTTGCTTCAATGGAAGGTGTTTGCTGTTGCTTCATTATCTTACCTGTACGAGCGATTGGCCACTAACCAGAGTAACCGGTACATCGATGACTATAGGTACTCCCTTGGCTGGGCATGTCAGGGAGCAAGCCACCGTTTCTGTCCGAAGAGTCATCATGAACATACCACCGATGGATTCGTCAATCACTGTAGTCAGATTGTAACTATGGCTTCCTCCACAAGCGGGACACTTGTCGACTTTAAATAATTGTTGTCTTGAAGTCCTAATGGTCTCCATCCCCACCCCCTAATTTTCTTTATAATCCAGCGCGACGGTTCTAAACCAGTTCAAGGTGCAGCTTGCGCCCGACGAGCGCGGCGGCCTTTTGCAGCGTCTCGACCGTCACGTTACCCTTGGCCTTCAGGATACGGTCAACCTGCGTGCGGCTCGTGTGCATGAGTTCGGCCATCTGCACTTTGGTGATGCCCCTCTTGCGCATTTCCTCGGCAATCTGCCACGAGATCACGCGGGTGGCCGCTTCGGTCTTTGCTTCGTCCAGTATGCCTTCCTCGCGCAGGAAGTCGTCTATTGATGAACCTAAATACGGGTTTTTCTTGCTCACGTTGCCACCTCGCTTAATCAACCTGGTATCGGGGCAGGGCAGGGTGTGGGCAGAATGCTGTACTCCACCTCTTTCCCCAACGCCTCCGCCAACCGCATGAAGTCCTCGCGGTAGTCCGGCGCGACGAGGAGACTACAACCCGTCGATTATCCGGTTGTAGTCTTCATTGGAAAGCCCCATATCCCGAAGTATCTTCTTGAGGAGCGGCCTGACTATAACCTGGCTGCCGTGGTCGGGGATGACGATAATCCTGCCGTCGTCATGCCGGAAGGTGTTGTGGCTGCCTTCACGCCGGACCTGATGGAAACCTGCCTTCTCGGCGATCCTGGCGAGGTCCCTGAAGGCGAGAAGTCGCAGCCGCGTCAAACGGCTACCTCCATCCTCACGGCCCCCACGAACTCCGGCATCGGCTCGTCCTTGTCGGCCGTCTTGACATAGGCCGCTATGGCCTCCCTGATGTTGACCTCAAGCTGGGCCATGTCCGGGGCCTGCGTGTAGCAGCCGGGCAGTTCGACTACCTCGCCGACCAGCCAGCCGCTCTCCGTGTCCCGCTCTATGATTACCGTGAACTGGTTCTTCATGAACTCACCTCTAAGAGCAATTGTATCTGAACATGAGCCAGAATACAATATCCCTTTAATAACAGAGTCAACTGCAGGTCCCTCCACTTCGGTCGGGACGACAGCAAAATCACATCACCTTAAACTCCACCTCTTTCCCCAACGCCTCCGCCAGCCGCATAAAGTCGTCTTTATAGTCCGGCGCGACGAGTATCTCGATCAGGCCGGACTCCGCGTCGGCGGTACGCACGACGGCCATCCCGTCGTACGCCTCGATTATGAAGTTGACGTACGCGATATGCCGCTTCTCGGTCCTGGCAGTCAGCACGAGTATGTCCATCACGCGGTTACGAACTTCCCCATCGCGCGGAACTTCACGTAACGGTCTTCCGCAAGCTCGTCCGGCGACATCTTCACAAGCTCCTTCAGGTGCTTCTTCAGCGCCTTGTCGAGCGCCTTCGCGGTCGCGTCCACGTCCCGGTGCGCACCGCCGAGCGGCTCCTTTATTATCTCGTCTATGACCTTCAGCTTGAGCAGGTCCTGCGCGGTGAGCCGTAACAGTTCCGCCGCCTCGGCCGCCTTCGCCCCGTCGTTCCACAGGATCGCGGCGCAGCCCTCCGGCGATATGACGGAGTATATCGAGTGCTCCAGCATCAGGACGCGGTTCCCGACGCCGAGCGCGAGCGCGCCGCCGCTGCCGCCCTCGCCGATGACGACGGCGATTATGGGGACGCGAAGCGCGGACATCTCGAGGAGGTTGCGCGCGATGGCCTCGCTCTGGCCGCGCTCCTCCGCGCCGATTCCTGGGTACGCCCCGGCGGTGTCGATGAGCGTGATGATGGGCCGGCCGAACTTCTCGGCCATCTTCATCATCCGGAGCGCCTTCCGGTAGCCCTCCGGGTGCGGCATACCGAAGTTGCGCATTATCTTGTCCTTGGTCATGCGACCCTTGTTGTGCGCGATGAGCATCACGGGGCTGCCGTCGTACCAGGCCATGCCGCCGGTAATCGCCGGGTCGTCGGAAAAGCCCCGGTCTCCGTGCATCTCCATGAAGTCGCGGGTGAGGAGCCTTATGTAGTCCTCGGCGTTCGGCCTGTCCTGGTGGCGCGCGACCTGCGTCTTCTGCCACGGCGAGAGGTTGGAGAATATCTTCTCCTTCAAGTCCTCGACCTTCTGGCTGAGCTTGCCGGTCTCTTCCTCGACGTCCATGTTCGTCCCGGCGGCGAGCCGCAGGTCCTCGATGCGGGCCTCAAGCTCCGCTATCGGCTTCTCAAATTCAAGGTAGTTGTATGCCAAACCGTCCTCCTATCCGAACGAGACCGAGCCGTGCCCGAGCAGGTGCTCCACCTCGTATACCATAGCCTCTGTCGGGCTTACGGAAAGCCCCTTTTCGGCCCTTATCGAAAGCAGCGTGTTCCCGTGTTTCGGTATCATTATTTTTAGATACAGCGGGCAGTTCCCGCTGTGCCTCTGGACGACTTCGCGGAGCCGCATGAGGTCGTCCGAGGTCGCCCCCGTAGCGGTCAGCCGTATGTCCACGCGGCCGGTCAGCTTCTCGCGCATCTCGGCGAGAGACGTGAGCCTGGTCGCCTTTATCTTGGGCCCCTTCTGGTCCTTGTCGAGCGTGCCCGCGACGAAGAGCGGGTCCTCGGAGTCGAGCAGTTCCGCCGAGGCCTTGTACAGCTCCGGGAAGACGACTACCTCGACCGTGCCGTGCAGGTCCTCGACGTTCAGTATCGCCATCCGGTCGCCCTTCCTCGTGGACTTTACCGACTTCGCGTGTATCACGCCGACGATGCTGACCTCGCGTCCCTCGGACAGCTCCATCAGCTCGGCGGTGGTGTTCTGCGCGTAACGGCGCGCCTCCTTCTCGTAGCGCGCGAGCGGGTGCCCCGTGATGTAGAACCCGAGCGTCTCCTTCTCGTTGGCGAGCAGCTCGCCCTCGTTCCATTCCGGGACCTCCGGGTAGTCCTCCTTTACCGTCTCCTTTGAGGACGGCCCGGCAAGCACACCGGACATCATATCAAACAGGGACGCCTGCCCGGCCTCGCGGTCTCTCGCCTGCTTGCCGCCGGTCTCCATCGCGGAGTCGAGCGCGGCTATCATCCTCGCGCGGGGGACCCCGGTGAAGTCGAACGCCCCGCACTTGATAAGCCCTTCGAGGACGCGCTTGTTCACGCGGCGGAGGTCCACCTTGCCGCAGAAGTCGTAGATGGACGTGAACGCGCCTTCCTTCTCTCTCGCCTCGATGATGGACTCGATGGCCGAGTGGCCGACGTTCTTGACGGCGGCGAGGCCGAACCGGATGCTGTCCTTCGTGACGGTGAACGAGGCCCTTGAGGAGTTCACGTCCGGAGGCAGGATACCGATGCCCATGTCCCGGCACTCGGTTATGTATTTGACTATCTTGTCCGTGTTGTCCATTTCGGAGGACAGGACCGCCGCCATGAACTCGACCGGGTGGTGGGCCTTCAGGTACGCGGTCTGGAAGGTGATCAGCGCGTAGGCCGCGGAATGCGACTTGTTGAAGCCGTACTCGGCGAACTTCGCCATCAGGTCGAAGATACCCTCGGCCTTCTTCTCGTTGATGCCGCGCTCGACCGCGCCCTTCATGAAGATAGCCTTCTGCTTCTCCATGACCTCCGGCTGCTTCTTGCCCATGGCCTTCCTGAGCGTGTCCGCCTGCCCCATCGTGAACCCGGCCAGCTCGACGGCTATCTGCATGACCTGCTCCTGGTACAGGATGACGCCGTAGGTCTCCTTGAGCATCCCGGCAAGCTGGGGCAGGTCGTATGCTATGGGGGTCAGCCCGCGCTTCCTCTTTATGAAGTCGTCCACCATGCCGGACTTGAGCGGGCCGGGGCGGTACAGGGCGACGAGCGCTATCAGGTCCTCCAAGCAGTTGGGCTTCATCCGCATGATGATGTCGCGCATGCCGGAAGACTCGAGCTGGAAGAGCCCGGAGTTGTCCCCGGCGGCGATTATCTCGTATGTCCTGGGGTCGCTGATCGGGAGGAGCCGGATATCGAACGGCTCCTCGCCCTCCGCCCGGTGCGAGTTGATTATCTTGACCGCGTTGTCTATGACCGTCAGCGTCCTGAGGCCCAGGAAGTCGAACTTGACCAGTCCTATCTTCTCTATCTCGTCCTTTGCGTACTGTGTGACTATGTCGCCGTTGGTGTCCTTGTACAGCGGGGCGTAGTGGGTCAGGGGTTCCTCGGATATGACGACCCCGGCCGCGTGCTTCGAGGCGTGGCGGGTCAGGCCTTCGAGCGCCGTCGCGGTCTCGAACAGCCCCTTGACGCCCGGGTCGGTGTCGATAAGCTCCTTGAGCCTCGGCTCCTGTGCGACGGACTCGGCGAGCGTTATCTTGAGCGTGTCCGGGACGAGCTTGGCGACCTTGTCCACCTCGCCGTACGGCATGTCGAGGACGCGCCCGACGTCGCGTATCACGCCCTTGGCGAGCATCGTGCCGAACGTGATTATCTGGGATACGTGGTCCTCGCCGTACTTCTCGCGGACGTAACGTATCACCTCGTCGCGCCTGTCCATGCAGAAGTCGATGTCTATATCCGGCATGGATATGCGTTCCGGGTTCAGGAACCGCTCGAACAGCAGGCCGTAGGGCAGGGGGTTGATGTCCGTGATGCGCAATGCGTAGGCGACGAGGCTCCCCGCCGCCGAGCCCCTGCCGGGTCCGACCGGTATGCCGTTCTCCTTGGCGTAGTTGATGAAGTCCCAGACTATGAGGAAGTAGCCCGCGAACCCCATGGACTCGATTATCTTCAGCTCGGTCTCAAGCCTCAGTTTGTACGGTATGGGGTCAATCGTGGCGGCTACGGTCTTTTCGGCCTCCGCACCCTTGAACGAGACGTCGAGGTCCCTCTTGAGGGATGCCTCGTACTCGGTTATCCGCCTCTCAAGACCCTCCCGTGCGAGCTTTTCGAGGTAGGACTCCTTGGTGAAACCCGCTGGCACCTCGTAGTGGGGGAGGTGGTACTCGTCGAACTTGAGGGTGAGGTTGCACCGCTCCGCGACCTTTATAGTGTTGGCTATCGCCTCAGGGTGGAACTCGAACGCGCTCCGCATCTCGTCCGGGGACTTGAAGTAGAACTCCTCGGTGGTGAACCTCATGCGGGAGGCGTCGGACATCGTCTTTCCGGTCTGGATGCAGAGCAGCGCCTCGTGCGCCTTGGCGTCCTCTTTGCGGAAGTAATGGCAGTCTGATGTCGCCACGAGCGGTATGTGCAGCTCCTCGCCCAGCTCGACGAGGAGCGTGTTGACCGTCTTCTGCTCCTCCAGCCCGTTGTCCTGGATTTCGAGGTAGAAGTTCTCCGGGCCGAATATGTGCTTGTAATGGAGCGCGGCCTCCACGGCGCCGGACTTGTCGCCCGACAGGAGCCGGTGCGGCACCTCGCCCTTCAGGCACGCGGAAAGCCCTATCAGCCCGCCGGAATACTGGGCGAGGACGTCCCTGTCGATGCGAGGCTTGTAGTAGAAGCCCTCGGTATACCCGATGCTGACAAGCTTCATCAGGTTGCGGTATCCGTCCATGTTCCGGGCCAGGAGGACGAGATGGTAGGCCGCCTCGCCCGCGCCGCCGGGCGTCTTGTCGAAACGGCTGCCGCGCGCGACGTACATCTCGCAGCCTATGATCGGCTTTATGCCGGCCTTCTCCGCCTTCTGGTAGAACTCTATGGCCCCGAACATGTTGCCGTGGTCGGTTATGGCAAGGGCCGGCATGCCGAACTCCTTGGCCTTCTTTATGATGTCGCCCAGCCTGTTTGCCCCGTCGAGCAGGCTGTACTGGGTGTGCAGGTGGAGGTGTACGAATCCGCTGTGATGCATTGATTCCTCTGTCGATACGTGGGTGAGAATACGTCTTACTTTATACTCCATTTCGGCATGTTTTTCAAGGAGTATCGGTCCGGCACCCATGAAGCGCGAACATATGCTATATTGATTATAGACATATATCGAGCTGGAGGCTGCCAAATGTGCGAGACCAACGCTTACATCAGGGCCGGGGGCATTGACGAGGTACTGCTCGAATCCGTCGCGAGGATTGAGGTCGCGGGCGAAATGCTCAGGATTACGGGCATTTTCGGCGACCGGAAGGAAGTCAGGGGGCGTATCGTCGAGGTCAACTTTCAGGGCGGCAGGGTGCTTATCGAACTGTTATAGCGCCGTAAACCATGATCTGGCTGTTTACATGTCATAAGGGGATTCCCATGATTAAACAGAAGATAGGCGACCTCCTCATCAGGGAGGGCCTCCTGACCGAATCACAGTTGAGCGAGGCGCTGATACTCCAGAAGGCAAAGAAAAAGCGCCTCGGCAAGATACTGAAGGAGCTTGGAATTGTCACTGAACAGGAGGTGGCGTATGCCCTGTCGCACCAGCTTGGCCTGCCTTCTATCGCCCTCAGGGACATCACGCCGGACAGCGACCTGCTAAGCATAATAACGCAGGACGACGCCGAGAGATATATGGCCCTCCCGGTATCCGTGCAGGACAAAACGCTTACACTCGCCATGTCAGACCCTCTGGACCACAACGCCATTGAAGAGCTGCGTTTCAAGACAGGGTTCGTGATTACGCCGGTCATAGCCACAGAGTCGGACATAGTGACCGGAATCGAGAAGTTCTATCAGGTCGAGGAGAAGGTGTACGACCTGATGAGGACAGTCAAGGCTTACGACGATGCCGAGTTCCTGAAGGAGCGCATCGAGGACAAGGTTGTAAACATCCAGTCACTATACAAGATGAGCGAGGCCCCGCCAATAATCAAGCTCGTGACGATGATAATCGTCGAGGCGGTCAGGATGAGGGCGTCGGACATACATATAGAGCCCCGCGATGAACTGGTCATGGTCCGCTACCGAATTGACGGCGACCTCAAGGACGTACTGAAGCTCCCCAAGAGGGTACAGGACTCGGTCGCATCCCGGATAAAGATAATATCCGACATGGACATCACAAAGAGGCGTCTCCCGCAGGACGGCACTAGCAAGCTGAGGCTGCCCGACAGGGAGGTCGACCTGAGGATATCCACGCTTCCTTCCCTGCATGGGGAAAAGATCGTAATAAGGCTGCTCGACAAAAGCAAGGGGCTCGTGACGCTTTCGCATGTCGGTTTAACCGATGGTATCGAGGCGCCTCTGCTGAAGATAATAAGCCAGCCCCAGGGGTTCGTGCTGGTTACGGGCCCGACCGGCAGCGGAAAGTCCACGACCCTGTACGCGATACTCCAGCAACTCAAGTCCGAGATAGAGAACGTCATAACCGTTGAAGACCCCATCGAGTACCGCCTGGACGGCATCACGCAGGTCGGGGTAAACGAGGCGATAAACCTCACCTTCCCTGCGGTGCTGAGGTCCATACTGAGGCAGGACCCTGACATAATAATGGTGGGCGAGATAAGGGATTTTGATACAGCCGACATAGCGGTAAAATCTGCCCTCACCGGCCACCTGGTCCTTTCCACGCTCCATACCAACGACACGATCTCTACCATCACCAGGCTTATAGACCTGGGAGTGCCGCCGTTTCTCGTCAGCTCTTCTCTAAACTGCGTGCTTGCCCAGAGGCTGGTCAAGAGGATATGCCGGAACTGTATCCAGGACAACACGGAAGAGGACAGCCTGACCCTGAGCGATGCGGGCCTTCCTGTACTGCCGGTTTCCTATAAGGGCGCAGGGTGTGACAAGTGCAGTTCGAGCGGCTACCATGGACAGGTCGGGGTGTTCGAGCTGCTCGCGGTCACCCCCAGGATGAGGAGGATGATAGCGCGGGGCGCATCCGAGGACGAGCTTTGGGACGAGGCAATGGCAAACGGCGCCAGGACCCTCTTCGAGGACGCAATGGCCAAGGTGGTCGAGGGTATAACAACGGTGGACGAGGTAATGGTGAAGGTGCCTAATATCCGGAAGCAGATGACTTCATGACAGGCCATGAGCCGTGGCCGAATTGTCTTACGCGCAATCCAATATGCTATAATTACAACTAATATGATGGTATCCCAACATGGGTATGGGCAGCGATGATTAGACAGAAGATCGGCGAACTGCTCATCAAGGAGCACCTGCTGACCGAAAAACAGGTCGAGGAGGCGCTTGTCCTCCAGAAGGCCAAGAAGAAGCGGCTTGGCAAGGTGCTCCGCGAGCTTGGGTTCGTGACCGACGAGCAGGTGGCCAAGGCGCTGTCGCACCAGCTCGACCTGCCGACGGTCTCGCTGAAGGACGTCCACGTCCCGAAAGCCCTCCTGACCATGATCACACAGGAGGACGCCGAGAGGCACATGGTCCTGCCCCTGTACATCGAGGACAAGAAGCTGACCCTCGCCATGTCCGACCCGCTCGACAGCGACGCACTTGCCGCGATAGAGTTCAAGACCGGCCTCGAGGTGGTGCCCGTCGTCGCCACGGAGTCGGACATAGTATCCGGGATTGAGAGGTGCTACCAGGTCGAGGAGAAGATATACGACCTGATGAAGACGGTCAAGTCGTACGACAACGCCGAGTTCCTGAAGGAGAAGGAGGACGACAAGGTAGTAAACGTCCATTCGCTCTACAAGATGAGCGAGGCGCCGCCCATCATAAAGCTCGTCACCATGATGATCGTCGAGGCGGTAAGGATGAGGGCGTCCGACATACATATCGAGCCGCGCGAGGAGAACATCGTCGTCAGGTACAGGGTGGACGGCGAGCTGCGTGACGTCCTGAAGCTCCCGAAACGCGTGCAGGACTCTATAATATCCCGCATAAAGATAATATCCGACATGGACATAACCAAGAGGCGGCTGCCGCAGGACGGGACCAGCAAGCTGAGGCTGCCGGACAGGGAGGTGGACCTCCGCATCTCCACCCTCCCATCGCTCTACGGCGAAAAGGTCGTTATCAGGCTTCTCGACAAGAGCAAGGGGCTGGTAAACCTCGCACAGATAGGTTTCCCGGACGCCATAATGGACCCGCTCATAGACATACTGAGCCACCCGCAGGGTTTTGTCCTCGTCACCGGCCCGACGGGCAGCGGGAAGTCCACGACGCTGTACGCGATACTCCAGCAGCTCAAGTCCGAGATCGAGAACGTCATAACCGTCGAGGACCCGGTCGAGTACAGGCTTGACGGCATAACGCAGGTGGGCATAAACGACGTCATCGGGCTGACATTCCCGTCCGTGCTCCGCTCGGTGCTCCGTCAGGACCCGGACATCATAATGGTGGGCGAGATAAGGGACTACGAGACCGCGGACATAGCCATCAAGGCCTCGCTTACCGGGCACCTCGTGCTCGCCTCGCTCCACACCAACGACACCGTGTCCGCTGTTACCAGGCTTATTGACCTGGGTGTCCCGCCGTTTCTCGTCAGCTCGTCGCTCAACTGCGTGCTTGCACAGCGGCTTGTCAAGAGGATATGCCCGAACTGCAAGGTGCCGGACGAGGACCTCTGCGGTGTGACGGGAGGGGGGTTCGGCGGCCTGAAGACTACGTACAAGGGTTCCGGATGCCCGCACTGCCATACTACCGGGTACTACGGGCAGATAGGCGTGTTCGAGTTCCTCCCGCTGTCGAACCGCATGAGGCGGCTCATCGCAAAGTCCGCGTCCGAGGAGGAGATATGGGACGAGGCCGCGGAGCACGGGGCCAAGTCGCTGTTCGAGGATGCGATCGAGAAGGTAAGCCAGGGGATAACGTCGCTCGAGGAAGTCCTTGTCAAGGTGCCGAATACACGCAAGAAGGACTAAACCCCATCCACTATACGGCCGTCCACCATCCTGATGACCCTGTCCGCCCTTTCCGCAAGCCCCTCGTTGTGTGTCACTATGACGAACGTGACGCCCTTCTTCCGGTTTATGTCGTGGAGCATGTCGTGTACCGACTCGGCGGTATGAGTGTCGAGGTTCCCGGTGGGCTCGTCCGCGAGCACCACGGAAGGCTCCATGACGAGGGCCCGCGCAATCGCAACCCTCTGCTGCTCGCCGCCGGATAGCTCGCCCGGCCTGTGGTCGAGCCTTCCGGTGAGGCCGACCTCCGACAGGAGCCTCCTGGCGCGCTCCTCGCCCTCCGTCCGCCCGACCCCGTTTATCATCATGGGCATCATGACGTTTTCGAGGGCGTCGAACTCCGGGAGCAGGTGGTGGAACTGGAAGACGAACCCGATGTTCCTGTTCCGGAAGGATGCAAGCTCCGTCTCGGCCATCCTGAATATGTCGCGGCCCGCATATTCCACCGAGCCTGACGCGGGCCTGTCCAGCCCGCCGAGTATGTGCAGCAGCGTGCTCTTCCCGACGCCGGACGCGCCGACGACTGACAGGATCTCGCCCTTGTTTATGTCGAGGTCTATGCCCCGGAGGACCTTGACCTCTGCCACGCCCGCCCGGAAGGACTTGGACAGCCCCCGGACGCTTACCATGGACCCGCTATTTATCGTCATTGCCGCCAATCTTTCTGCCGATGTCTTCTTTCACGCCGGATGCTTTTTTCAGTGCGTCTTCCTGAAGCTCGCCCGCCTTCCGCTTCGCGTCCTCCTGCAGTTCGTCCGCCTTCTTTCCGAGTTCCTCGGACTTCTCCTTCACAGGCTCGCCTGTCTCGGCGTACTTCTCTCCGAACCATCGGAACAGGTCCCCGCCGGATACGATAACGGCCGCGGCCAGCAGGGATGCGGCGAGCAGGACGTATAACAGCGTCCTGGACCCGCCGGACTTCCCGCCCCTCGGCCTGCCTCTGGGTTTATTCCTTCTTGCCATCGCCCAGCCTCGACTTCATGAGGGACTGTATGTTCTCCAGCACCTTCAGGAACTCCTCGTCCACCAGTTTGTCCCGCCTGCCGACGGCAAGCGCGCCTCCGAGGTCTGATACCAGCCTCTCCATGTCGCTGTCCCTGACCTTGTCCGGCGCGTCGAACACTATCCTCTGCACGTCGCCTCCGGTGATATAGTTCTCGCCGTACCCGTCCGTCTCGACCATGACCTCCGTGAGCGTGAGGTTCAGCGGGCCTATGATGGACTTGTCGCGGGTCGAGAGGATAATCCTCTGGGCAAGCCCGTTTCTCAGGATGATGTTGGCCGGCTGCTCGCCGTCCTCGATGGGCATGAACTGTATCTCGGCTATATCGCCCATAAGGTAGCTGTACAGTGTGCCCTCGATCGTCCCGTACATCATGTCGAAGTCGTAACGGAGTATGGGGGACTCGCCCGGCAGCTTCGACAGCAGCCTTATCGTCACGACGCCGGTCCTGTCCGCGCCGCTGTACTTGTAGACTGTTCCGCGTATGAGGTTGCCGGTGTGCGAGGTAAGCGCGAACCTGTTCTCCTCGGCGTGCGCCGGGTTGGTGAGTGCGAGCAGGCCGAAGCATATCATTACCGAGAACAATAGACGTCTCATGTTGCCTCCTTGCTGTTATGTAGTGGCCGACCCGTGTGTCGGCCCTTCTTGTTTTTGTTGTCATTCCCGCGAAAGCGGGAATCCATTGTGATGCATGAAGTCAAAATGGACCCCCGTTTTCACGGGGGTGCCAATACAGGGGCCAGCCGTAGTATTATGTCTATACTGTGTCATTGTGAGGAGCGTAAGCGACGCGGCAATCTCAGCCTTTAAGAACTGAGATTGCCACGCTTCGCTCGCAATGACAACCTTCGGCGCGCCGGGGGCGTCGCGCCCTACAGTAAATACAAGGCAGGGCCGACACGCGCTTCGCTTGGTACGGCCCCTACCTTAAAAACAGATTCCTGGATTCCCGCCGGAGCTTGCCCCTATTCGTACCTGAGCGCCTCGAGCGGGTCGAGCTTGGCCGCCTGCCAGGACGGGTAGAGTGTCGCCGCGAAGCTGATCAGTATCGCCGCTGCCGCGACGGTTGCGAAGACCACCGGGTCCATCCGCACCGGCAGGTGGTCGATGTAGTACACGTCGGACGGCAGGGTTATCAGGTTTGTGCTCTGGAGAATGTAACACAGGGTATAGCCGCCGGAAAGCCCTATTACCGTCCCGACCACGCCAATAACCGTGCCGTTGATCATGAATATCTTCATGATGCCAGCGCGTGTCGCGCCCATGGACTTGAGTATCGCTATCTCCCGCGCCTTTTCGACGACGATCATTGTGAGCGTGCTGACGATGTTGAAAGACGCGACGATTATAATCAGGACAAGTATCACGAACATGCTGAGCTTTTCGAGCTTGATAGCCGAGAATAGGCTCCTGTTCATCTGCTGCCAGTCGCGGGCGCGGTACGGGAAGCCGAGGCTGTCCTGCACGTCCGTCGCTACCCGCCCGGAGAGGTCGAGGTCGTCAATCTTCAGCTCAAGGCCGTTGACCGCGTCTCCCATGCCGAAGAACCTCTGCGCCTCCGGTATCGAGACGTACGCGAGCTTGGAGTCATACTCGTACATGCCCGTGTCGAATATGCCGGTGACCGCGAACTCCCGGAGCTTGGGCATCATGCCCATCGGGGTCATCGTGCCGAACGGGGAGACGACGCTGACCTTGTCGCCCATCCGGACGCCGAGGCCGAGCGACAGCTCCTTGCCTATGATTATGCCCGGGACGTCGCCAGGCTTCGTCAGGCTGCCGAGGCTGCCCTCGACGATGTTCCTGCTGAGGTCTGTTACCTTTTCCTCCGTGCTCGGGCGGATGCCCTTCAGGACAATGCCCGAGACCCCGCTGGGCGAGGTCAGCATCACCTCGTTGTACGTGAACGGCGTGGCGGATACGACGTGCGGCATGCCTTCCACCTTCGCCACAACGTCGTCGTAGTCCGTTATGCCGGTGTCCTCGAAGCTGGTCACAATAACCGGCGAGTTGGTGCCGAGAATCTTCTGCTTCAGGTCGGCCTCGAACCCGCTCATGACCGACAGCACCACGACCAGCGTCATCACGCCGACCGCGACTCCTCCTATGGAGATGAGCGTGTTGAGCGAGATGGGCGCCTTGTGGTGCCTGCCCTTGAGGTACCTTAGCGCGACGAAGACAGAGTATGACATCTATGCGTCGTCCCCGTCTTTTGGGACAGCCGTGACCGCATTTCTAATTGAGCTGAACTCCTGCCGGAGCTGGGGGAAGAGGATGACGTCCCTGATGGATGCCGAGTCGGTCAGGAGCATCACGAGGCGGTCAATGCCTATGCCCTCGCCTGCTGTCGGCGGCATGCCGTACTCGAGCGCCCGGACGTAGTCCTCGTCCATGAACTGTGCCTCGACGTCGCCCTTCTCACGCTGGGCCACCTGGTCCATGAACCGGCCCTTCTGGTCCACGGGGTCGTTCAGCTCGGAGAAAGCGTTCGCCATCTCACGGCCCGCGACGATAAGCTCGAACCGGTCGACAAGCTCCGGGTTGGCGTCGTTCCTGCGGGAAAGCGGGGACAGCTCGACCGGGTAGTCGGTGATGAACGTCGGGTTGATCAGCTTGAACTCGGTCGTCTTCTCGAAGATTTCGTTCACGACCTTGGCGAGCGACATGTCCGGGGCGATATGGACGTCGTTGGCTTTCGCCACCGCGCGCGCCCTGCCCAGGTCCTTGAGGTCGTCGAGCGGCGCGCCGGTGTGCTTCGCTATTGCCTCCTCCATCGACATCCGCGCCCAGGGGCGGGTCAGGTCAACCTCGTCGCCTTGGTAGGTCAGCTTGAGCGTACCCTTCGTCTCCATCGCCACGGACGTGATAAGCTCCTCGGTCAGCTCCATCAGGACCTTGTAGTCCGCGTAGCCCATGTAGAACTCTATCATCGTGAACTCGGGGTTGTGCTTGATGGATATCCCCTCGTTCCGGAAGTTGCGGTTAAGCTCGTACACCCGCTCGAAGCCGCCGACGATGAGCCGCTTGAGGTACAGCTCCGGCGCGATGCGGAGGTATAAATCCATGTCGAGCGCGTTGTGGTGCGTGATGAACGGGCGCGCGGTCGCCCCGCCCGGTATCTGCTGCATCATCGGGGTCTCGACCTCGAGGAACCCCTTCTCGTCGAGGAAGCGCCTTAGCGCCTTTATAATTTTATTTCTCGTTATAAACGTCTGCTTGACCTCGGGGTTTACTATTAGGTCCACGTACCTCTGGCGGTAACGGGTCTCGACGTCGGTCAGGCCGTGCCACTTCTCCGGCAGGGGCCGGAGCGACTTGGACAGCATCGTCAGCTTCGTAACCTCGATGGTCAGCTCGTCGGTCTTCGTGCGGAAGAGCGTGCCCTCGACGCCGATATGGTCGCCTATGTCGAGGAGCTTCATGAGCGCTGCCTGCTCCTCGCCGAGGACGTCCTTCTTCATGTAGACCTGGACCCGGCCGGTCACGTCCTGTATGTGCGCGAAGGCGGCCTTGCCGAAGCTCCGGAATGCGACGATGCGGCCCGCGACGACGACTGATACCTTTTCCGCCTCAAGGGCGTCCTTGTCGCGTCCGCCGAAGCCCGCGTGAATGTCCGCGGCCCTGTCCTTGACGTCGAAACGCGTCCCGTAAGGGTTTATTCCCATGGCGCGCAGGTCCTCGACCTTCTTCTTGCGCACCTGTATAAGCTCGTGTTCCTCTTCCATTTTCCGTCCTTTCTGGTTATAAAAAGTCCTTGAAAGTATAGAGATATGCGGGGAAGTAGTCAAGAGCAATGTTGACTTTCCGTGCTTAGAATGTTTTAATAAAGTTGCGTAGTGAAAAACATGGGCGGATAATTGAACATGGAACCCAGGCAAAATCTGGCGTTCAACATAGCGTCCCCGTGAGGCGAGGAGAGCAGTATTAGAAGAGACGGTGGGCGGTGCCCACCCTACAGACTAATATCCATTGCTGATAGCAAGGGCCGCCATGTTGGGCGGCCCTTGTTTGTTCAGGGCAGCCCTCTTCCGGCTGGCGGGCATGAAACAGGGGAAAGCATATTTGCTTGATTTACAAAGTCGTATCTGTATAATAATACGATTAACAGATGAGGTGGGAATATGATGGAACGGGACAGGATGACTTCTCGAATGCCTTGACCGCCCGCTGGTGGCTGACTCCGGGTAGCTTCGTCATGACTACCCTACTTCCACGTATCGGATAGTGTGCTAATCTTAGTTGAAAATTGAGAAGTGGCTCCAAACGTGGTAAAGTGTTTTTCCGCCAAGAAGAACATTATAGCCACAGAAAGGAGCCACCATGAAGAGGATTGCACAGAAGTCTGGTAATGGCAAGCGT
>JACRHJ010000029.1 GCA_016212105.1 Nitrospirota bacterium | reverse complement strand
TCGATGTACCAGGGCGACGAAAGGCCAAGGGCCAAACCAAACAGGTCTTTCTCGTTCATGAATCTCCTCCTGTAGTCTATCTCAGGAGAAGAGTATAATACTAAACGCTAACTTCTACCCACACAAAGTGGGAGAGAACCCTGTTATACTATCTATTTTTTCTTGTCGCTCAGTCTCATTCTCAATATCAGCTATCCAAGATGGAATATGCTTGCCTTCCCGCATTTCCTGTTTCCATACTTCAAGAGGACGTGTTGGAATCTTCCGTCTAAATAATTCACCCCTGCAATGTATGAGTTCTTCAATTTTAAAATCAGGAGACAGGTCAAGACGATGCTTAATGCCTTCATAAGTAATAATGGGATTTTCATCGTTGCATGATAGAATCCACACTGCTGAAAGAATATCTAATTCGTCTGGAGTATTAATACAGACTCTCTTGGTCATCCTACCTTTGATGTTTTCAAAGAGATCCATACACCACCTTGCCATACTTGTTGGCCGGGTAAGCGATACCGCCGATAACTCCCTTGCTTTCCTCAAACCGCTCGGTAGCCATCACGATTATATCGAACGGATAACCCATGCCCCGCAAGGCACGGCGAATCCTCAGCCTCTCCTCGCGCGCATTCCCCGGCGCGTCCTCAAGGACAAGCAGGTCTATGTCGCTGTCGCGCGTCATCTGCCCCGTCGCCGCTGAGCCGAAGACGATTATCCGCTCCGGCCTCGCCACACTCAGGATCCGCCCGACAACCTCTTCTATGACCTTATCGTCAACGCCCATGTTCTCCTCTCGAATCAAAACCATCTCATTAAGAAAATACAATGCATCGGCGTAAAATGCAAGCGGTTTGTTATATCTAATCCCCCTCTCCTCGCGGGAGAGGGGGCTGGGGGTGAGGGGTCTCCACTTGTAGGGGCCGTACCAAGCGAAGCGCGTGTCGGCCCATCATGCTCTTAATGTAGGGGCGGGTCCCCGTGCCCGCCCTGCCTTGATACACAAAGGAGGAGATTGCCGCGTCGCGTCGCTCCTCGCAAAGACATGCAAAAACAAAAGGGCCGCGACAACCGTCGCGGCCCGTCTAAGTTCAAGTCACTGGATTACCGTTTTCACGGGAATGACAAGCTATTGGTAGGCGTAGCCCACCCTACAATTCCCCCCTCGCCCCTTGTGGGAGAGAGCCTGCCCTGAGCGAAGCCGAACGGGGGCCGGGGGTGAGGGCTCTTGCGAACCTATCTCCCCTGCCTGGGCTGCTGCCCCGACCTGCGGTCGGAGTTCATCGGCGGCCTGCCGCCGGCCTGGGCCGGACGCTGCGACGGGTGCCTCGGCGAGTTCGCGCCGGACTCGGACTTAGGTCCGTGCGACGCGGTCGCCGGCCTGCGCTCCGGGTACTGGCCCTCGGACTTGGGGGCGTAAGGCCTCCACTCGCCGGGCTTCCTCGCGGTGGTGGAAGGGGCCGAAGTGCGCCTCTGTCCGTAGCCGCCGCGCGGCGGTTCCGCGGACCTCGGCGGCGCCTGCACGCCGTAGTCGAAGCCCTCTATCTTGCGCCTCTCGATCTTCATGCCGAGCACGCGCTCGATCGTGCGCACCATGTCGTTGTCCTCGGGAGAGACGAACGTGAACGCGTCGCCGGTCTTGGCGGCGCGGCCCGTCCTGCCTATCCTGTGGGTGTAGGCGTCGGCGGTGTCCGGCATGTCGTAGTTCACGACGTGCGAGATGCTGGAGACGTCGATGCCCCTCGCCGCGATGTCGGTCGCTACGAGTATCTGGTAGCGGCCGCTACGGAAGCCGTCGAGCGCCTCCTGCCTCTTGTTCTGCGAGAGGTTCCCCTGCAGACAGGTCGCGCGGTAGTCGTGGCGCTCCAAGTGCTCGGAGAGCTTCTTGGCGCGGTGCTTCGTGCGGGTGAATATCAGCACGGACTCGGTGTCGGTGTGCTTCAGGAGTTCCATCAGCAGGCCCGTCTTGAGGTGCTGGCCGACCGGGTAGAGCGCGTGCGAGACGGAGTTCACCGGGGCGGTCAGGTCGACCTGGACCGTGACCGGGTCGCGGAGTATCTCGTGCGAGAGCTTCCTTATGTCGTCCGGCATCGTGGCCGAGAAGAACAGCGTCTGCCTGCCCGCGGGCAGGTACGATATGATGCGCTTCACGTCCGGCAGGAAGCCCATGTCGAACATGCGGTCCGCCTCGTCGAGGACGAGCGTCTCGACGTGCGAGAGGTCTATCGTGCCGCGTCCGAGGTGGTCGAGCAGCCTGCCGGGACATGCCACGACGACTTCGACGCCGCGCCTGAGCTTCTGTATCTGCGGCATCATGCCGACGCCGCCGTATATCGTGGCGCCGCTCATGCCGGTGCCCTTGCCGAGCATGCCGAAGGTGTCGTATATCTGCTCCGCGAGCTCGCGGGTCGGGGCCACGACGAGGGTGCGTATGCGGCCCTTGGGGCCCTTCATCAGGCGCTGGAGGATGGGCAGCGCGAACGCCGCCGTCTTGCCGGTGCCGGTCTGGGCGAGGCCCATTACGTCTTTTCCGTTAAGCGCGGGCGGTATCGCCTTCTCCTGGATGGGCGTGGGTGTAGTGTATCCGCTCTTCTCGATGGTCTTGAGGAGCGCGGGACATAGTTCGAGTTCACTGAAAGTCATTTTATTTCCTTTGTTAAGATAGCACGGTAATGACCGGGCGCATTGTATCCGCCAGCCAGTGCTTTGCGATGTTTTCAGGTGTGGCTGAAAAAGTCAGGTAAGCGCGATGACGAATGTGGGGTGCGGCAAACATAAGGCCGCGATGTTGCTATTATACACATATCGGGCGGAAAATCAAGATAAATCTGATTCCGCTATTTCCCCTCTCCCAGCAGTGGGAGAACTTCATTACCCCTCACCCGGCCCTACGTGTTGCACTTATCCGTTGCGGGAGCGGGTGTTGGAGGTGATGTGTCTTCACTAATGCCCCTCGACGAATTCCAGCGTCTCCCGGTACACCTCGTCCTTCGACCCGTCGAGCGTGACAAGGTGCTTCGCGCAGTCCACCCAGACCGCGCGCCTGTCCGTGGACGAGACGTGCTCCAAGACGTATGCCGGGCCGTCATCCGATACCAGGTCGTCGTCCATGGACTGGATGACGAGCACCGGCTCGGAGACCCCGGGAAGCGCGGCGCGCGTCCTGCCCATAAGCTCAACGAACGACCTGAGCGCGGTGATAGGGTAAAGCCTGTAGGTAGGCCTGCCGTCCGCCGCTGCCGGCTCGCATGTCTGGTTACGCATCTCCTTGACGATATAGTCCGTCGCCATGAAATATGTCAGCCACCTGACGGCGAACTCCTTTGGTATGGGGCCGTAGCCCCCCTTGTAGAATATGCACGGTGCGAGGAGCACCACTCCGGCGGTTTCGTGTTCCGCTGCGAGTTTTATGGCAAGGTCGCCGCCCATGGAGTGTCCGACGACGTATACCGTTTCATATTTCGCGGAAAGTTCCCCGTATGCGGTCTCGGCGGATTCGAGCCAGTCCCGCCAGCCGGTCGCGGCAAGGTCCCGTGCGGACGTGCCGTTCCCCTTGAGGAGCGGCGCGTACACGGTGTAGCCGTGGGCCGCAAGGTGCTCACCCAGGCCGCGCATATCATATGGGGTGCCGGAAAAGCCGTGGATGAGGAGCACTGCCTTACGCGTGTCGGCCCCGTCTATGCGGAAAGGCTCGGCGCCCTTCAGTATGCCTGTTTCTTCATCGCGCAGGTATTCATGTTCCTCGGCGAGGAGCCTCCGCGAGCGCATCCCCTCTACCATGCCGAGGCAGCCGGGGAGCGTGGACGCGAAGAAGACGAGGGCAAAAAGTATGGACAGTTTCTTCAACTGGCGCGGCCCCTATTTACGGCTAACCTTCCCGGTCGCCGGGTCGTAGTTGTACGGGCTCATGTCGAATCCGGGCTGCATGTCCCCCCTCACCTCGTCGAGCGAAGACGGGTACCGTCCGTTCATTACCTGGAAGCTGCTGACAGCGGTCTGCACTGCCGCCATCTCAACCTTGGCGTTGGCGGAGCGCGCCTTGCCGGGCGCTGTAGTTACTCCGGCTGCGTAGTCCTCTACTATCTTGCCCGCGGGCACTGGCTGGGCCGGTGCTGCCTCCCCGGCGTCCGATGCGTCCGGGGGCAGCGCATCGGCCTGGCCCTGAGGAGCCTGTGGCGGGGGCGGCGTGTCCTCCGGGCTTTCCTTGGGCGTGCATCCGAGCGCGAAGACGAGGGCAACGGCCGACAGCAGGTACACGAGTTTATTCATGTGCGTCTCTCCTTGCAACAGGTTGGAAAACAATGACGACGGCATGCCGGTTATTCTGCCATGCTTTCGCGGCAATGTCCATAACAACATACATCATGCGGACGGCTGATTATATGGGACCCTATCTGGACTGTTGCAACTTCGCTGTTTCCAAAATCCCAGGCTCAGCGCTTCTCCTCACAATTGCCTTGCAACCGCCCCGCCGGAATACTATAATATATCATTATAATCTTTGTGTCTGAGCCAAACAGGCGGGCAGCACCAATGTCCCTCAAGAAAAAAATAGCCATCGGCTTCCTCATAAGCTCCTCGATAATAGCGAGCCTCGTCATCTTCGAGTACGTCAACTTCATCGAGATTAAACAGCAGATCAGATACCTCGAACTGACCGACACGCTCAGGAGCAAATCGCTCCAGCTCCGCCGCCACGAGAAGAACTTCCTGATGTACAGCCCGGAAAAGGCCGGTTTCGAGTCCCAGGAGGTACACAGATACATTCGGGAACTGCACGGCCTTGTGGGCGACAACATAAATGACGACAAGTCCGGCACGCTCGCACGCCTGAAATACCTGGTGGACGACTACGAGAAGGGCTTCGACACGATACAGTCCGAGATAGGCTTCATCGGCGAGGAACTCGACAGGAAGATGCGGTCGGGGCACGGCGACCCGAAATTCTTCCCATATATCAGGATGACCTTCATGGAGAGGCCGGGCGAGGCTGCCGACCTTCTGGAGAAAGTGTTCGGCCTGCCTCCTGACGATAGGCTCATCACGAGCCTCAGGGGGCTCGGCGCGGAGATTACCCGGCTCCGTAAGAACGGCGAGGACATAATCCTCGTCGCCAAGGAGTACGACAAATCCGCCCGCGACCACGTCGACCGGATGATAAGCATATCCCAGACCGGCATCTTCGTCCTGTTCCCGTTGTTCCTTATTGTCGGCATAGGCACGAAATTCTACTTCGTCGGCAGCATCACAAAGAGGCTCAAGGTGCTGTCCGAGGCGATGGACATGACCGGCGTGGGGCCGGAGCCCTACAAGGCAGTTGGCCACGAGGACTGGCGCGGCACGGACGAGGTCGGCCAGCTGATGAGCAAGTTCGACCATATGGAAGAGCTTCTGTCCCAGCGCGAGGAAGAGATAAACAAGAAGAACGCCGAGCTGCTGCACCAGAAAAAGCTGGTGGCGATCGGCACGCTCGCATCCGGCGTCGCGCACGAGCTTAACAACCCGCTCAACAACATATACATCTCGGCGCAGGTGCTGGAGAAAGAGGCCGGGAGCGACTGCTCGCCGGCGGTCAAGGAGGTCGTGGGCGACATACTCGGCCAGACGGCGAGGGTGAAGCGGATCGTCGGCGACCTTCTGGAATACGCGCGCGGGCGTGAGCCCAACATGCGTCCGTTCGACCTCGCCGAGGCCGCCGCCGCGGTCTACCGGCTCCTCGGCACGACCACCGCTTACGGCACCAGGGGTGTGGACTTCAGCATGAACTCACCGCTCGAAGGCGCGGTCATTACCGCGGACCCGGAGCAGATGGAGCGGGTGTTCATTAACCTCTTCACCAATGCCATAGACGCTATGGAGGGACAGGGCCGTCTGACGGTCAATATAATCGACACAGACGCGGTGGTCGAGATAAAGGTCTCTGATAGCGGCAAGGGGATCGGCGGCGAGTCGCTCGAAAACATCTTCGAGCCTTTCTACACGACCAAGGACAAGGGTACCGGGCTGGGTCTCGCTATAGTGTTCAACATAATAAAGAAGCATAACGGGGATATAACCGTCGTGAGCGAACCGGGCAGGGGGACGACGTTCACGATTATACTGCCAAAGCAGCTGGAGTCGTCATAACGCCCCCCAGGCCCCCCTCTTATCTTAAGAGGGGGGAGTAATTGGATGAGACCGCTAACAAAAAGGAATGATTTAATATGGCAATGAACGTGCTCGTCGCGGAAGACGAGGAGATAACGCTCAAGCACCTCGTGAACACCCTCCAGAAGGAGGGCTATGACGTCACGGGAGTGAAGAACGGCAGGGACGCGTGGTCGAAGTTCGAGGCCGGCAGTTTCGACATTGTACTCGCGGACATAAAGATGCCGGGCATGACCGGTCTTGAGCTTCTCGACCGGATAAAAGAGAAGTGCTCTGACGCCGAGGTCATCATCATGACCGGCTTCGGCAGCATCTCATCCGCGATCGAGGCGATGAAGAAGGGGGCGTTCGACTACATCACAAAGCCGTACGACCTCGACGAGCTTGTGCTCAAGGTGAACAAGATCAGGGAGCAGGGCGCGTTAAAAAGGGAAAACGTCGCCCTCAAGGCCTTCCTCGGCATGGACAAGAAGGTGTCCATTATCGCCAGAAGCGAGAACATGAAGAAGATCCTGAACGTCATCGGCGGCATAAAGGACTCCGACTGCAACATCCTGCTGACCGGCGAGAGCGGCGTCGGCAAGTCGCTTCTGGCCAAGATAGTACATTACGTGAGCAAGAGGAAGTCCATGCCGTTCCTCGGCATAAACTGCGCGACCCTGACAGAGGAACTCCTCGCAAGCGAGCTGTTCGGCCACGAGAAGGGCGCCTTCACCGGCGCGATAAGGATGAAGCAGGGCCTGGTCGAGATCGCGGACGGCGGGACGCTGTTCCTCGACGAGATATCCGAGATGACCTCGAACCTCCAGGCCAAGCTCCTAAAGGTAATCGAGGAGGGCGAGTTCTACCGTGTCGGCGGGACTAAGCCGGTAAAGGTGGACGTCAGGTTCATAGCCGCGACCAACCAGAACGTCAAGGCGCTCATATTCGACGGGAGGTTCAGGGAGGACCTGTACTACCGTATAAACGTGATGGAGTTCTTCATACCACCGCTCCGCGAGAGGAAGGAGGACATTGAGCCGCTCGCCGGGTTCTTCCTGGAGAAACACCTGCCCAAGCACGGGAAGAAGCTGACCGGGTTCACCCAGCCGGCCATGACCGTCCTGAAGAACTACAGTTACCCCGGAAACGTCCGCGAGCTGGAAAATATCGTTGAAAGGGCGATAATATTGGAGTCCGGGAACCTGATTACGCCGGAAAGCCTCCCTCAGTCGCTGACCATGTTTCAGATTGAAACCATAGAGCCGAACAAGATCCGGACAATCGACGAGATGAACAAGGAGTACGTCGGCAAGGTCCTGGACGCCCTCGGAGGCAACAAATCCAGGGCGGCCGAGCTTCTAGGGATATCCCGGACGTCCCTGTGGAGGCTCCTCAAGGGCGAGTGATGTTCAAAAAAGAAAACGACCGTTCAGCGCAGTTTCATAATGAAACGCAAGTTTCGCCCCTCCTCTCTGTAATCCGCAATAAAATCAACATGTTATAATCTGGCATCCTTCTTGCTATATATAACGGGTGTATAGGGAATAAATACACCCGGAGGATATGATGAGAAGGAAGCGGCTTCTGTTTGCAACGTTCGACGACGAAAGGCTGGATGACGCCTTCGGTTACGCCGTCGAACTCTCCAGGACGCTGGACAAGGACCTGTGCGTACTGGTCGTGCACGAGAAGCGGCTGTCCGAGAGGTTCGACGACCTTATGACCGCCGTGACATTCGCCGAGGAATACGGCAGCGGGACTGAGCAGGGGCTGCTCCAGTCCGGCATCAAGAGGCTGGACGCCGGCCAGGACGACAGGATGTCGCAGCTTATGAACAGGGGCAGGATGTCGGGCGTCTCGGTCGAGGTCTACACGGCCGGCACGAAGATAGTGGACGCCGTAAACGATTTCATAAGGCAGTACCCGGTTATAGACATGGTGCTCCTCGGGCCGACGGTCGCGGGCCGTGGGGAGGTATCCGCGAAACAGCTGAAGAAGCTCGTATCGAGCGTATCGAGGCCTGTCGTAACGATGGCGCGCCAGGCGCTCGAAGGCGAAGGAGGGTAGCACAAGAGAATATGACATCTGTAGTTACAGGGTGTCATTCTGAGCGAAGCGAAGAATCTGCCTGTGGCTCTTAAAGAGTAGGTCAGGTTCCTCGGCCCCGGATGCGGGCCTCGGAATGACGGGCAACCGAGTATGTAGCAGTGATAGATAACAACAATGGAGGTAGACAGATGAAGCTCTGGAACAAGATAGAAGACATATTCGCAGCGGCCGCGTTCGCGGAGGAAGGCGACGCCGGCACCGCCATGAAGATCATGGCCGAGGACAGGCACACGGACGACGAGTGCTACGGCGGCGTCTGCGACGACGCGATGTCCCGCCCGGCGTAACCCGCCGGGCCGGGCAGTCCCGTGCATATAGTCATCATAACGACATGACGATATAATCATCAGCGACTTCATCAGGAGGTAATAGAAATGGGTAGTTCACACGGCCCCAGGAAAAAGCCGTTTGTCCAGGCGGTCCTTTGGGGCGCGGTCTCGGTAGCGATGTACTACATGCTCCTCACGAACCAGGAAATGTTGAACGGGACATTCGCCAGGGGTGGTTTGTACGCGCTCCTGCCGATAGTCACGGCATTCGCGTTCTCGATAGTGCACGGCTCGTTCACGGGCCATTTCTGGACGGTGTTCGGTGTCGAGGCCTCCAAGAAGAAAAAGGAGGCCAAATAATGCATGACATAGCGGCCCAGGCGGCAAACTTCATACAGCTCGACACCGCGACCATACTGTACCTCTTCGCGGTGGGCTTCGTCGGCGGTCTCGTAAGCGGGTTCATCGGCTCAGGCGGCGCGTTCGTCCTTACACCGGCCATGATGAGCCTGGGCGTGCCCGGCCTCGTGGCTGTGGCAAGTAACATGTGCCACAAGTTCCCCAAGGCGCTCATCGGCTCCATAAAACGCGCCAAGTACGGCCAGGTAGACGTAAAGCTTGGCGTCATCATAGGCGTCTCGGCCGAGGCTGGCGTGCTTTACGGCGCACACATACAGGAGAAGATAAAGGCGGCCTACGGCGACGCGGGCTCCAACCTCTATGTCAGCGTGGCATTCGTCGTGATACTCGCGATTGTCGGCGGCTTCGTGATGTGGGACGCGTGGAAGACCTACAAGTCCGGAGACACCAACGCCGAGGAGAAGAAGAGCCCGCTCGCTGTCTGGGTGCAGTCCATCAACATCCCTGGCACCATGGTATACTTCAAGAGCATGGACGCGAAGATTTCGATCCTGTTCACGCTGCCGCTCGGCTTCGCTACCGGCATGCTCGCGGCGACGATAGCCGTCGGCGGTTTCATCGGAGTGCCGTCCATGATATACGTCATGGGCGTACCGAGCATGATGGCATCCGCGACCGAGCTTGTAATCGCGTTCGTCATGGGACTCGGCGGCTCGTTCAAGTACGCGATGCACGGCCTTGTCGACATACGCCTCGCGATGATAATACTCGCCGGCTCGCTCTTCGGGATACAGCTTGGCGCGATGGGCACGACCTACGTCAAGCCCTACATGATCAAGGTCGTCATGGGCAGCATCATGACGATAGTCCTGTTCAGCAGGGCGCTGATGGTCCCGGTCTATATGTCCCAGTTGGGGCTTATCGCCACGATAGAGGACGGCACGATGAAGATGATGAAGGACGTCTCCTTCGGTATCATGATATTCGCGCTCGCGCTCGGAGCGTTCATAGTCCTCCGCGCGATGTACGTCGGCAAGCAGGAGGAGAAGAGGGCTATAGCACAAGAGGGGCTTATACATGGGTAGGTACAGGAAAATCCTCGTCGCGTTCGACGGCTCGGAGTCGAGCCGTAACGCGCTCAGGCAGGCAATCAGGCTCGCACAGGCGGAGAAGTGCTGGGTCAAGGTCGTGGCCGTCGTGCCGTCATACGAGGGCGACCTGGAGCTTGTCGGCGTCGGCAACATCGAGGCAGCGATAAAGGGCCCAGGGGAAAAACTCCTCGCCGAGGCGAAGGCCATCGCCGGGTCCGAGGGCGGCTCGATCATCACCGACCTGGAGCAGGGCGAGGCCTACGAGAGGATAGTGGACGTGGCCTCGGCCGAGAACTGCGACATCATCGTCATGGGCAGGCGCGGCAAGGCGAGGCTGGAGCGGGCGCTGATGGGCGGCGTCACCGCGAGGGTCATCGGCCACACCGACCGTGACGTCCTCGTCCTTCCAAGAAACGCATCGGTCGGCTGGAAGAACATCATACTTCCGACCGACGGCTCCAGGTTCAGCGACGCCGCGGTCGAGCGCGCCATAGACCTGGCGAAGTCCTTCGGCGGAGGCATACATGCCGTCTCGGTCGTGGACGTGAACGAGGAGTTTCAGGCAGAGGCGCCGGACGCGGTCTCGAAGCTGATCCAGCGCGCGAAGGCCCTGCTCGAATCCGTAAAGGCAAGGGCGGAAGCTGCCGGCGTCAAGGTAGACATCGCCGTGATAGAGGGCAGCCCCGCCGAGTCCATCGCCGGGATGGTCGAGGACCGTGGCGCTGACATGGTAATCATGGGCTCGCACGGGAAGACAGGTCTCAAGAGGCTCCTGATGGGGTCCGTGACAGAGAAGGTCATCGGCCTGGTCGGCTGCCCTGTGCTGGTCGTGAGGGTATGATTCGTGGTTAGCATGTAGGGCGTGACGCCCCCGGCGCGCCGTGTATTCATGGTGTCATTGCAAAGAGCGTAAGCGACGCGGCAATCTCAGCATTTAAGGACGGAGATTGCCGCGCTTCGCTCGCAATGACAATCTAATGCAGGGCCGACACGCGCTTCGCTTGGTACGGCCCCTACGTAAATCACGGTGGGCAGTGCCCACCCTACTATCTAAAACATACAAGCAGATTCTTCGCTTCGCTCAGAATGACAACATAAAAGCGAATACCTACACCATCTCCCCAACCAGCGAATGTTTTTTACCTTCGGTAATCCGCACCGTCACAAGCCTGCCGACAAGCGAGACGCCGCCCGCGAAGTTGACTATCTTCCCGCCGCGCGTCTTTCCGGAAACCCGTCCGGCGTCGCCGGTCTTGTCCGGCCTTTCGACCAGAACCTCGTAAGTCTTGCCGACGCAACCGGCGTTCTTCTCCTCGGTGATGCGGTTCTGGAGGTCGATCACATGGTCGAGCCTCGCGGACTTGACACCCTCCGGCAGGTGGCCGGGCATCTTGAGCGCCTTGGTATTCGGACGCTCCGAGTACTTAAACGAAAATATACTGTCGTACCGGATTGATTCGAGCGCATCCACAGTCATCCGGTAGTCCTCTTCCGTCTCGCCGGGGAAGCCGACGATGATGTCGGTAGAAAGGGTAATGCCCGGCATCGCGGCCCGGAGCTTGCCAAGCTTCTCCATGTACGACGCGAACGTGTACTTCCGGTTCATCCCGGCGAGGACGGAGTCGGACGCGGACTGAAGCGGCAGGTGTATGTTCTCGCAGACCTTGGGTAGACGGGCCATCGCCTCGACCAGACTGTCGGAGAGGTCCTTGGGGTGCGACGTGACGAAACGGATGCGCTCAAGGCCATCGATGCCGTCGACCATTTCAAGAAGCTCCGGGAACGTGCATGCATCCGTGCCTTCGAGTCCGCGCCCGTATGAGTTCACGTTCTGGCCGAGGAGCGTCACCTCACGGCAACCGCCGGCCACGAGGGTCGTAATCTCCGCGACGATGTCGGATGGCCTTCGGCTTTTCTCCCGGCCACGGACGTGCGGGACGACGCAGTAACTGCAGAAGTTGTCGCAGCCGAACATGATGTTGACGAACGACGACACGGTGCCGGTACGCACAGCGGGCAGAAGCTCGTGCTCGTACGCCTCCGGGAAGTCAGTGCGAACCTCCCTATTGCCACGGGTGCGCGAGGCGATGAGGTCCGGCAGGTCCTTGATGTTCTGGTTTCCGAAGATGAGGTCCACGTGCGGGGCGCGCCTCAGGATTTTTCTGCCCTCCTGCTGGGCGATGCATCCCGAGACGGCGATGACGAGACCGGGGTTCGCGGCCTTCAGTTCCTTCAGTTTGCCTACCTCGCTGAAGAACTTCTGCTCCGCCTTCTCCCTGATGCTGCACGTGTTGATTATGATGAGGTCGGCGTCTTCCGCCGTGTCGGACTTCATGAGGCCTTCGGCCGCGAGCAGTCCGGACATCTTCTCGGAGTCGTGCTCGTTCATCTGGCAGCCGAAGGTCAGTACCTTGTAACTTCTCATTTACATCTAACCCAGTAAATCTCTCGTCCGGTCGAGCAGGTCCTGCGGGCTGAACGGCTTGGTTATGTACTCGTCCACGCCGACCTCCAGGCCCTTTATCTTGTCGGACTCCTGGCCCTTCGCGGTCAGCATGATTATTATTATGTTCCTGGTTTCAGGGCTGTTCTTGAGCTGCGAGCAGACCTCGTAGCCGTTCAGGCCCGGCATCATTATGTCGAGGAATATCAGGTCGGGCTTCTCCTCCCTCGCCATCTTGAGCGCCTCCGTGCCGTTCAAGGCGGAGATGACATGGTAGCCCGCCGTCTCCAGCTTGTACTTCACGATGCGTACGATATGCATCTCGTCGTCGACCACAAGGATCTTCTTGGCAGACATTACCACCTCCCAATGCAATAAAAACAGACCGCTTAGAATGTTATCCTGATCTTTTCACCGCGCTTCAAGGCCAGCACGCGCCTCGCGTCGCTCTGGTTGACGAATATTTCGAGGTAGCCGTTGCCGTTCACGACGATGCCGTGCTCGCCCTTCTTTACAGAGGCGTAGAACGGGGACAGCTTGTCCACCGCCGTCTCCTTGAATGCGATGGAATACGAGCCCGAGCCAGTGGACTCCGCCATGGTGCGGATGTCCTCAAAGTGCAGGTTGGTGATACAGTTGCCGAACTTATCTATGTACACCACCTCACCGGAGAGGACAGTCTCACCCTCCTTTTTCGGCTTCGGTACCGCGAAGCGAACGTAGTCCGTTATCTCGTCGCCCATCTTCTCCGGCTCGACGCCCTTTGACAGCCAGCCTGCGACCGGCGCGAAAATGTCCCTAGCGTGGAACGTGGAGCCGACCACCGGGAGGTAGTAGTGCTCGGCGTTTATGTGTATCACGCGCGAGAAGTCCGGGTCCTCGAATATGAAAGATAGCAGGCCGTTGTCCGGGGCAAGGAAGTACTGCTTGTCCGTTATCGCCATGATTGCGCGGCGCGCGCTGCCAACGCCTGGGTCGGCCACCGCGAGGTGGATGGAGTACTGCGGGAAATACTTGTACGTCATGCCGAGTATGTATGCCGCGCTCCAGATGTCGTGCGAGGGTATGTCGTGCGTGACGTCGATTATCTTCGCGTTCGGGTTGATGCCGAGCATGACGCCCTTTATCGAGCCGACGAAATAGTCTGACGTCCCGAAGTCGGTCGTAAGCGCTATAATGTTCTTTGGAAGGTCCAAGGTTCCTCTGTGTCTTTCGTAGGGGCCGTACCAAGGCCCGTTTTTCGGGCCGCGTGTCGGCCCGTTCTTAATTTGTCGCCCCGTGCTTGACACGGGGTCCAGGAATTTTATGAAGGGCCGACACGCGCTTCGCTTGGTACGGCCCCTACCAGAATGCAAAGTCGCTGGGTTCCCGCTTTCGCGGGAATGACGTCAACGGCTATCCCCGCCCCGGTGCGCGCCGCCCATATCCTTGTACGGCTCGTACTGGAAGTGCGGGCTGTTGTACTCGTCGTGGCAGGACATGCATTTCTCCGCCGTCACGGTGCGGACGACTACGTCGTCATGCGCGGCCTGCCCGCCACGCTTCGACTCCACATGGCCCGTCCCCCTGCCGTGGCAGTCCTCACAGGTGACGCTCTTCAAATCCGCCCTGTCGGTCAGGACATCGTATCCAGTTACAAAACCATATCCGGTAGTGTGGCAGGCCAGGCATTCCGGGTCGAACTGGTCGGAGGTAGTTACCAGGTCGGCGAACGCGCCAGCATGCCTTGTCTTGGACCAGTTCTCGTACTGGGCGGCATGGCACTGCCTGCAGACGTCCACGCCCGCGTAGCCGCCGGAGTTGTCGCCAAGCTCGCGCTTGTAGACGAAGGCCCGTTCTTTAAGCCTGGCGCGGTACCCCGATATTAACGACTCGACCTCCATGTCCGGAGGTATGGACTCGTCGAGGCCGTCCACGGAGTACTTGTAATCGGCTACCTTTCGCCGCCCGTCCCCGTCCGGCACTGACAGCCAGAGGTCGAGCCGGCCTATGTACTTGCCCTTCGTGAAGCCCTTGACGATGATGGTATCGCCAACCCTTATCGGCTCTTCGAGATGTTCCTGGCTGTGGCCCTGGACAATCAAGTCCACGCCGTGCATACCGGCCGCAAGCTCCTCCACGGGCATCACGCTCATGTGCGCGAGAAGTATTACCAGCCCGGCCCTGCCGCGAAGCTTCTCGACCTCCGCCTTCACTGCCCCGGCCGGTTCGGACTGGACCACGCCTTTGAAGCACTTTGGGAAGCTCGCGTACGGGAAGCTCTCGTCGAGTACCGAGACAATCCCAACATCGACGCCGTCCAGTTTTTTTATCACGGACGTGCAGAACGGCGGACAGGTCTTGCCCGCGTCCGTGAACAGCATGTTCGTGCTGACGAACGGGAACTTCTCCTCGTCCGCGAGACTTATCAGGAACTCCGGCCCGTACGCGAAGTCGTAATCCCCGACTGAGACCGCGTCCACCCCGGTAAGCTTGAATGCTTCGAGCACCGTACCGGACTTCATCCGGTAGAACTCGCGCATGTCGTCCGGGTAAAACAGGCTGTCGAACAGCGTGTCCCCGCCGTCGAGTACCAGCGTCCTTCCGGGCACTCTGTTGGTCTTCAGGTACGTCGCACGCGCGGACAGGCCGCCAAGCTGGCCCTCGGCGCACCCGCACCGTCTCAGCATACCGCGCGTGTCGCTCGTGAAGAACACGGTCAGGTCTGCCGGCCTGTTGTCCATGACGGTCGCGCCGGCGGGGTTACCCGTGGATGCCTCCGCCGTGATTCCCGCCGCATCCCCGGCGTGCGCGGACACACACCCGCATCCCGCGGCCAACGCCAGACACAACATAGCGAGAACGGCAGCCCCCCGCTTATGCAGGGATGTCAACCTTGCCCACGAGCTGGCGTATGTCGGCGATGTCGTTTTCAATCATGTACTTCTTTATGCCGTCAACGATGTCTGACGCGGCTGTCGGGTTTACGAAGTTCGCCGTACCGACGGACACGGCAGTCGCCCCGGCGAGTATGAACTCGATTGCGTCGTCAGAATTAATTATACCGCCCATGCCGAGTATAGGCAAACCCACAGCACGGTGGACCTGGTAGACTATCCTGATCGCGACCGGGCGTATCGCCGGGCCGGACAGTCCACCGGTGATATTTGCAATCCTGGGCTTACGTGTCTTGACGTTTATCGACATGCCGAGTAGCGTGTTGATGAGCGAAAGCCCGTCCACGCCAGCCTCCGCAGCCTTTACCGCGAACGGCACTACGTCGGTCACGTTCGGCGAGAGCTTTGCGAGCACCGGCAGCCCGGTCGCCCCCCTCACCGCCTTCAGGACGTCGTATGTAGAGTCGAGGTCCGTGCCGAAGGCCATCCCGCCTTTCTTGACGTTCGGGCATGAGATGTTGACCTCTATCGCATGCACTCCGGCAGCCCTGTCGAGCCTCGCCGCGACCGCCTCGTACTCCTCTATCGTGTTTCCGAAGATATTGGCGACTACCTTTATATCATATCTATGAAGAAAGGGCAATTTTTTGTGTATGAATTCGTCTACGCCGACGTTCTGGAGGCCGATGGCGTTCAGCATGCCGGACGGGGTCTCGCAGATGCGGGGCGGCGGGTTTCCCTGGAGCGGCTTGAGCGAGAGCCCCTTCACGGTGATCGCGCCCAGCTTCGAGAGGTCGTAGTAGCGCGAGTACTCCTCGCCGTACCCGAACGTCCCGGACGCTGTGCAGACCGGGTTCTTCATCTTCAGCGGGCCGAGTTCGACCGCGAGGGAGACCTGTTTTTCTGGCGGGGTGGTTGTTTTGCGTTTAGTCATATCGATTTTGCTTTTATGTAGGGGCCGACCCGTGTGTCGGCCCTGCTTTATTATTGGATACAGGCGGATTCTTCGCTTCGCTCAGAATGACACCGTTTCTACACGAACACGAAACACGAACACGCCTCACGACATTCCTACCAAACCACATCCTCCGCATCGAACACAGGCCCGTCGTCGCAGACCTTCTTGTATACCGGGACGCCGGCCTTCCTGTCGAGTATGCTGACGACGCAGCCCATGCACGCCCCGACGCCGCAGGCCATGTTGGCCTCTAAAGAGGCGTGGTGCTTTATCTTGTGCATGGACGCAATGGCGTCCACACCGCGAAGCATCCCCTTGGGGCCGCACGAGAACATCTCCCAGCCCTTCGTGCCGGACGGCGCATACCGCTTGATATATTCCTCGATTGTGTCCGTGACGATGCCGCAGCGGGCGAGGCTGCCGTCCTCGGTGCAGAGGTACATGCGCACGCCAAGCTCGCGGAACTCCTGTATCGCGAGCAGGTCCTCCTCGCTCCGGCCACCGATGAAGGCGACGACTGTAACGTCGGTGCGCGTCTTCATTATGTGCTCGGCCAGGCCGAGCAGAGGCGCGACGCCGATGCCGCCAGCGACGAGCATCGCAAGCTTCACGGACTTTCCCACCTTGAACCCGTTCCCGAGCGGGCCGATGATGTCGAGCGAGTCGCCCGGCACGAGCCGGCCGAGGATGTTCGTGCCGCGCCCGACACTTTTATACAGGAACCGCACCGCGTCGTCGGAGACGACCCTGTGCAGGCTGATGGGGCGGCGGAGCAGCGGGTCGGTGCCGGAAGCGACCTTGAGCATGTAGAACGTGCCCGGCCCAGCCTTCCTGCCGATGCCCTTCGCTGCAACCTCCAGGTGGAAGTAGCTCCCGAATATGTTTTCGTTGCTTGTGACGGTCGCCTGCATCAGTCCTCGAAACAGATGTCCTGGATTTCGTAATCGACCGTGCCGGCGGGGACGCGGACGGTGACGGTATCCCCGACCTTGTGTCCGAGGAGCGCCTTGCCAACCGGCGATATGGTCGAGATCTTGCCGTCCTTGAGGTCGGCCTCGTCGGTGCCGACGAGGGTGTACCGCTTCTCCTCCTCGGAGTCCATGTCGAGCAGCGTCACCGTCGCGCCGAACACCACCTTCTCGTTGGACAGCTTGCTGGTATCTATGACGTTCGCAAGGGCGAGCTTCCCCTGTATCTCCTGGATTCGGCCCTCTATGTGGCCCTGCTCTTCCTTCGCCGCGTGGTATTCAGCGTTTTCGGAGAGGTCGCCATGTCCCCTCGCCTCCGCGATAGCCCTGATGTTGGCGGGCCTTGCCTCCTTCCTCAGGCGGTCGAGTTCATCCTGGAGCTTTATGTAGCCCTTCTTCGTCATCGGCATCTTTTCGGCCATCTGAATTTCCTGCTCCTTTACGTTATTTGCAAATCGCTATCCGTCATTCCCGCGAAGGCGGGAATCCAGGAAGTTCATAATTCCTGGCCCCCGTGTCAAGCACGGGGCGACATGGAAAAAAGGGCCGACACGCGCTCCGCTTGGTACGGCCCCTACAAAGAGACTATCGTGATTCTGGCACCTGCCAGTACCTACCCCCTGACTACTATCCCCTGTCCTTATGGTACTCTTGTATCGTCTTCACGGAGCACTCGCTCCTGATGTTCGAGCTTATCGCGCTGACAGCGGCCTTCGCGCCGGCCAGCGTCGTGAAGTACGGCACGCTCTGGGTCAGTGCGGTGCGCCTTATGCTGTACGAGTCGCGCTGGGACTCGGCCCCGAACACGGTGTTGATTACCATGCATATCTCGCCGTTCTTTATGTGGTCGACGATATGAGGCCTGCCCTCCTTGACCTTGTTGATCATATCGACAGATATACCGTTTTCCGCGAGATACCTTACAGTGCCGCCGGTCGCCTCGATCTTGAAGCCGAGGTCGAGGAGCTGTCTCGCTATCTCCACGAGGGTGGCGTTCTTGTCGTGGTCCTTGATGCTGAGAAACGCCTTGCCCGCGTTCGGCAGGTGCGAGCCCGCCCCGGACTGCGCCTTGGCGAAGGCTTTGCCGAAGCCGTCGTCAATGCCCATGACCTCGCCGGTGGACTTCATCTCTGGGCCGAGGATCGTATCCACGCCGGGGAACTTCGAGAACGGGAAGACCGCCTCCTTCACCGCCGTGTAATTTATCTCGACCTCTTTCGTGAAGCCAATCTCTTCGAGCGTCTTCCCGGCCATGACGCGCGCGGCGATCTTGGCGAGCGGCACGCCTATGGTCTTGCTGACAAACGGCACGGTGCGGGATGCGCGCGGGTTGACTTCCAGCACAAATATCTCTCCGCCCTTTACGGCGAACTGGACGTTCATCAGGCCAATGACGCCAAGCTCCAGGGCCATCGCCTTTGTCTGGCTGGAAATCTTGTCGATAATATCCTTCGGTAGTGAGAACGGCGGCAGCGAGCAGGCCGAGTCACCGGAATGCACGCCCGCTTCCTCAATGTGCTCCATTATGCCGCCGATGACGACCAGCCTGCCGTCGGAAAGTGCGTCCACGTCCACCTCGACCGCGTCCTCGAGGTACTTGTCGATAAGTATCGGGTGCTCAGGCGATACCTTTACCGCGTGGACCATGTACCGGGCGAGGCTCTCCTTGTCGTAGCATATCTCCATCGCGCGGCCGCCGAGTACGTAGGACGGCCTGACGATGACCGGGTAGCCTATCCTGCCGGCGGACTCCTCGGCCTCGGCGGCGCTCCAGGCTATGCCGTTGTCCGGCTGCTTGAGGCCCAGCTTCTGGAGCAGCTCCTTGAAGCGTTCCCTGTCCTCGGCCCGGTCAATGGAGTCCGGCGGCGTGCCGATTATCCTTACGCCCGCCTTCTCAAGCGGTACCGCGAGCTTGAGCGGGGTCTGCCCGCCGAACTGGACTATGACGCCGAACGGGTCTTCCTTTTCTATGATGGAGAGCACGTCCTCGAACGTGAGCGGCTCGAAGTACAGCTTGTCCGATGTGTCGTAGTCCGTGCTGACCGTCTCCGGGTTGCAGTTGACCATGATGGTCTCGAACCCGTCGTCCTTCAGCGCGAAGGCGCCGTGGACGCAGCAGTAGTCGAACTCGATGCCCTGGCCGATACGGTTCGGGCCGCCTCCGAGGATTATCACCTTCTTCCTGTCCGTCGGATTAGCCTCGCACTCCTGCTCGTATGTCGAGTAAAGGTACGGCGTGTATGCGACGAACTCCGCTCCGCATGTGTCCACCGTCTTGTATACGGCCTCGATGCCGAAGCCCTTGCGTGTCGCCCGGACGTCAGCCTCGGTGCTGCCAGTAAGACCCGCGAGCATCCTGTCCGAGTAGCCGAGTTCCTTCGAGCGCCTCATAAGCTCGCGCGTCCAGCCGCTTGCCGCCCCGTCCTTTATATTCTTCTCGAAGTCGATAATCTCTTTTATGTTGTTCAGGAACCAGGGGTCTATCTTCGTCGCCTCGTAGGCTTCTTCTATGGACAGGCCCTTCCGGAAGCCCTCGGCCAGGAGCCAGAGCCTGTCCCAGGTCGGCGTCTTGACCGCGTTCTTTATCGTGTCCAGGTCCTCGTCCCTGCCCTCGAAACCGTAGGAGCCAATCTCAAGCGAACGGAGCGACTTCTGGAGCGACTCCTTGAACGTGCGTCCTATCGCCATCGCCTCGCCGACCGACTTCATCTGCGTGGTCAGCGTCTGGTCGGCCTGTGGGAACTTCTCGAAGGCGAACCTCGGGAACTTCGTCACGACGTAGTCTATCGTCGGCTCAAACGACGCGGGCGTCTCGCGGGTTATGTCGTTTGTTATCTCGTCGAGGGAGTATCCGACCGCGAGCTTCGCTGCGATCTTCGCTATCGGGAAGCCGGTCGCCTTCGACGCCAGCGCGGAGCTTCTGGAGACACGCGGGTTCATCTCGATGACGACCATCTTGCCGTCCACCGGGTTCACTCCGAACTGGATGTTCGAGCCGCCGGTGTCCACGCCGATTTCGCGTATGATCCTGACGCTCGCGTCCCGCATTATCTGGTATTCCTTGTCGGTCAGCGTCTGCGCGGGCGCGACGGTGATGCTGTCGCCGGTGTGTATGCCCATCGGGTCGAGGTTCTCGATCGAGCATATGATGACGACGTTGTCCTTCATGTCGCGCATAACCTCGAGCTCGTACTCCTTCCAGCCGATTACCGACTCCTCGACGAGTATCTCGTGGGACGGCGAGGCCTGAAGCCCCCAGTCAACCTGCGTCTCGAACTCCTCGATGTTGTATGCGACGGAGCCGCCGGTGCCGCCGAGTGTGAACGACGGGCGTATGATCGCCGGGAAGCCGATGGTCGCGACGACCTTCATCGCCTCGGACTTGGAGTGCGCATAGCCGGACCTGGGCAGCTCAAGCCCGATGCGCCGCATAGCCTCCTTGAACTCCTCCCTGTCCTCCGCCTTCTTTATCGCGTGGAGCTTCGCGCCTATCAGCTCGACGTTGTACTTGGCGAGGACGCCCATCTCTGCGAGCGAGACGGCGGTGTTGAGAGCGGTCTGGCCGCCCATCGTCGGGAGCAGCGCGTCCGGCCTCTCGCGCTCGATTATCTTCTCGACCACGTCCGGGCGTATCGGCTCGATGTATGTCCTGTGCGCCATCTCCGGGTCGGTCATTATCGTCGCCGGGTTGGAGTTCACGAGGACGACCTCGTAGCCCTCCTCCTTCAGCGCCTTGCAGGCCTGTGTGCCGGAGTAGTCGAACTCGCAGGCCTGGCCGATGATTATCGGGCCGGGGCCTATTATCATGATCTTCTTTAAATCGGTGCGTTTCGGCATTAAAACCTCAGGTTATTTATGACTGCTACCTTATTTTAGGGGCCGACCGTCGTGTCGGCCCTTTATCAACCTGTCGCCCCGTGCTTGACACGGGGTCCAGGAATTATCAACTTCCTGGATTCCCGCCTTCGCGGGAATGACGTACAAGAGGGCGGGCACGGGGACCCGCCCCTACACAAAATCCATCACGCCCTCGGGAGTTTCATGGCCTTTGCCTGCTAGCCCCTAGCCCCTCGTCCCTAACCCCTGCTCTTAAACGTGCTCCTGCACCCACCCCTCGTGCAGGCCGTATCTCTCCATTATGTCCATCGCCGTCTGGTACTCCTCCGGCGTAATCTTGCGGGCCAACTCCGGCATCGTCTCGGCCCTGTAAGCCGGGAAGTACTGGTCCATCAGGCTGATGTGGACGCCCAGCGAGACCTCTTCCGCCAGGAACTTCATTATCTCCTCGGTGCCGGATATGCCGCCGGGCAGGACAAGGTGCCTGACTATCAGACCGCGAACCGCGATGCCGTCCGCATCGATGACGAGGTCGCCCACCTGCCGGAACATCTCCTTGACACCCGCCCGGTTGTACGCCGAGTACATCTTGACTCCGGAGTACTTCTTAGCCTGCCTGTCGCATGCGTAACGCATGTCCGGGAGGTATATGTCCACTATGCCGTCGAGAAGCCTGAGCGCGGGCATCACCTCGTACCCGCTCGTGTTCCAGACTATCGGCAGGTCGAAGCCGCCATCAACCGCTATACACAGGGCTTCGAGTATCTGCGGCATGTAATGTGTCGGCGTGACGAAGTTCACGTTGTGCGCGCCGCGCGACTTCAACTCCAGCATCATCCCGGCCAAACCGGATGCGTCGGTAGACTTCCCGTTGCCCTTCTGGCTGATCGGCCAGTTCTGGCAGTACGCGCACTTCATCGTGCAGTGGCTGAGAAATATCGTCCCGGAGCCGCGCTCGCCGGAAATCGGCGGCTCCTCGCCGTTGTGCAGGTTCCAGGACGCGACCTCGACGTCCGCGCCAGCACGGCATAATCCAACCTGCCCCGCGAGCCTGTCGACACCGCAGTTGTTCGGGCAGATGTCGCACTTCTTCAGGCGCTCATGGGCCTTCGTGGCGCGACGTTCGAGTTCCGCGCGGTCTAATTTCAGATATGATGGCAACATACTGCTGTCTTACGCGCTTGCCTTCTTCAGCTTCTCAATCTCCATCATCGCAACAAACCTGTCGAACAGGTAGTGCGAGTCGTGCGGGCCGGGGCTTGCCTCCGGGTGGTACTGCACGGCGAAGATGGGCAGCTCCTTGTGGCGGAAGCCCTCGACCGTCTTGTCGTTCAGGTTTATGTGTGTCAGCTCGACGATGTCGCCGGGAATGGAGTCCACGTCCACCGCGAAGCCGTGGTTCTGCGAGGTTATCTCGACCTTGCGCGTGGTCAGGTCCATTACCGGCTGGTTCCCGCCGTGGTGCCCGAACTTCAGTTTATACGTCTTGCCGCCCAGTGCCAGGCCGAGGAGCTGGATGCCGAGACATATGCCGAAGATGGGCACCTTCCCGATAAGCTGCCGGACGTTCTCGATAACGTATGTAAGCGGTTCCGGGTCGCCCGGGCCGTTGCCGAGCATGACACCGTCCGGCTCCATCGCCATGACGTCCTGCCACGACGTCGTCGCCGGGACGATGGTCACGTCGCAGCCGAGCCCGGCGAGTATCCTCGGTATGTTCCTCTTCAGGCCGCAGTCGTAGACCACCACCTTGAGCTTGGGGTGAACCACCTCGCCGTAGCCATTTTCGAGGTCCCATTCCGTCTCGACCCACTTGTACGGCGCGGCGCAGGTGACTTCCTTCGCGAGGTCCTGGCCTGCCATGCTCGGAAGGGCGGCCGCCTTTTTGCACAGCTCAGCAGGCTCGATGTCCAGCGTGGATATGATACCCTGCTGCGCCCCGTTGTCGCGTATGTACTTGGTCAGGGCGCGGGTGTCCAAGCCCTGTATCCCGACGATGCCGTAGCTCTTCATGTACGAGTCGAGGCTCCCCTGGCTGCGCCAGTTGCTCGGGTACTCGCTGTACTCCTTTACGATGAAGCCCTCCGCCCACGGACGCCCGGACTCGACGTCCTCCGGCGAGACGCCGTAATTCCCGATGAGCGGGTATGTCATGATGACCATCTGCCCCTTGTACGAGGGGTCCGTGAGAATCTCCTGGTATCCGGTCATCGAGGTGTTGAACACTACCTCGCCGCCGGCCGAGCCTTCGGCCCCGAACGACCAGCCTTCGTAGTACTTCCCGTCCGCGAGCGCCAATACTGCCTTTTTCATTTAACGTCCCTTTGGTATCGTGAAACTGTCTTTTATATCGCCGCCCAGGCCGATGACGCTGACCTCGGCGGAACCATTTCCGACCGTGACCTTTACATAGTGGTGGAAGCCTCCGTCACTCTCTTTCTCATAAAGAGGCGCGCCGCCCCCGCCCGTGACTATGTGGTATATACCGCCAACCTTCTGCTTCTGGTACATGTGCTCGTGGCCGCAGAAGACCGCGTCCACGCCGTGCTTCTCGAACAGAGCTTCGAGCCTGTCCCGGTCCGCCGGGAACCTGTTCATGCTGTCCTTGTAGTGGCGGCCGACTCCCCTTACGGGGTACATCGGCCTGTGCATGAACACGAACCTGAATTTTTCACGCGAGGCATTCAGAACGCCTTCCAGCCAGTTGTACTGCTCGCCGGTTATCCTCGCCTCGTTGTCCGGCTCCTCTGTGTCGAGCACTACAAACAGGGCGTTGCCTGCGGTGAAGCTGTAGTAAAGCTCGTTGCCCGGCTGGCGCACCCTGTACTTGAACAGTAACTCTGACCGCTTCCCGCTTACCTCGTGGTTACCCGGCACGATGAAATACGGCGTCGTTATCGGTGCGGAGAGTTCGACGAACTCCTCCCACTGCGAGCCGCTACCGGACCTGAATATGGTATCCCCGGTATTGACGACTAAAGCAGGCGACTCACCCGCGATTTCCTTTACAAGACTTCCGTATATCTTACCGCCGCTCCGGTTGTCGCCAATGACGACAAACGTGAACGGGTTTATTACGCTTTTGAGCGATGATGCATCCTGATTTTTCAGGTGCGGCGGTTCCGCCGCAAGTGCCTGGCCGCATATGGCAGCGAGCATCAAGGCCGCAAATAACACGGGGCCCAGGAATTTCATGCCTTGAATGTCCACGCGCCGCCGCACATCACCGCGACCGGCCAGCCGGTCAGCGTCATCCCGGCATACGCCGTGTTCTTCCCCTTGCTGAGCATGTCCGCGGGGTCGAACGTCCTGACAAGTCCCAGGTCTATGACGGTGACGTCCGCGCGCGCACCCGGCGCAAGCGACGGCACCGCCATTCCCAGCGCCTTCGCGGGGTTGACTGTAAGCTTCTCGATGACTTCCTTGAGGGAAAGCCTGCCCGTTTCCACGAGGCGAAGCGACAGGGCAAGGGCGGTCTCGAAACCTGATATACCGAACGGGGCGAGGTCGAACTCGACCGCCTTCTCGGACGCGGCGTGCGGGGCATGGTCGGTGGCTATGACGTCGAGCGTACCATCGGCAAGCCCCGATATAACCGCCTCCATGTCCGCCGCCGTACGAAGCGGCGGGTTGACCTTGAAGTTCGTATTATATGCCGAAACGGCTTCGTCGGTCAAGGTGAAATAGTGCGGGCAGGTCTCGGCCGTGACGGATACTCCGGCCGCCTTCGCGCGCCTAACATGCCCGACCGAGCCGGCCGTGCTGACGTGCGCCAGGTGAAGCCGGCCGCCGGTGAGCTTCGCCAGCTCGATGTCGCGCGCGACCATCACGTCCTCGGCGGCGGAGGGTATCCCCTTCAGCCCGAGACGGGTAGAGACCGCGCCCTCGTTCATCACCCCGCCGGCGGAGAGCGCCGGGTCCTCGCAGTGCGATATTATCGTCAGGCCGAAGGTCTTGGCGTATTCGAGCGCGCGCCGCATCACCTCGGAGCTGGCGACCGGCTTGCCGTCGTCCGAGAACGCGGGGCAGCCCGCCTCCGACATGTCGCCCATCTCGGTGAGAAGGGCTCCCAATGAGCCCTTGGTTATGGCCCCGATGGGGATTACACGGCAGGCCCCGCTCTCAGCCGCCTGCTTCAGGATGTACTCGGTCACCGCCCGGTTGTCGTTCACGGGGTTCGTGTTCGGCATGCAGAACACAGTCGTGAAGCCGCCCGCCGCCGCCGCCCTCGTCCCGGAGGCAATGTCTTCTTTGTACTCGAAGCCCGGCTCCCTGAGGTGCGCGTGTATGTCTATAAGGCCCGGCGTGACGGCCTTGCCGGACGCGTCGTATATTTCAATATCCTTGGACTTGTAATATTTCGAGAGGTCGCCGGCCTCGGCGATAACGCCGCCCTCGACAAGTATGTCCATGACCTTGTCTATATTGGAAACCGGGTCGATTACCCGGCCTCCTTTTAACAGGATGCTCATCTGAGTTACGCCCTCCCCTCGCTCAAGAGGTATAGGACGGCCATCCTGACCGCCACCCCGTTTGTCACCTGGTCGAGTATCACGGAATACGGCCCGTCCGCGACCGCCGGAGAGATCTCCACGCCCCGGTTAATTGGACCGGGGTGCATGATTATCGCTCCCTCTTTTGCGAGACGAACCCGCGCCTCGTTCAGCCCGAACAGCCGGGAGTACTCCCTGACACCCGGGAAGAGCCCGCTCCCCTGCCGCTCCATCTGTATCCGGAGCATCATTATCGCGTCCACGTCCTTGAGCGCCTCCTCGGGACGGTAGTAAACCTCTACACCCATTTCCTCGATCCCCGCCGGGATGAGCGTCGCCGGGCCGCAGACCCGGACCTCAACCCCCATTTTGTTCAGGCACAGGATGTTCGACCGCGCCACCCTGCTGTGGGCTATGTCGCCGACTATCGCCACCTTCAGTCCGTCCGTCCGGCCGAGCCGCTCCTTTATGGTGTACAGGTCGAGCAGAGCCTGGGTCGGGTGCTCGTGCGCCCCGTCTCCCGCGTTTATCACAGAGCTTTTCAGTTCCTTCGCGATAAGGGACGGCGCTCCTGACATGGAATGCCTTATGATGATTATGTCCGAGTTCATCGCCTCGATGTTCATCACGGTGTCGAGGAGCGTCTCGCCCTTGACAACGCTGCTGGTCGAGACGGACATGTTTATGACGTCGGCCGAGAGACGCTTCCCGGCAAGTTCGAAGGACGTGCGCGTCCTCGTGGAAGGCTCGTAGAACAGGTTGACGATGGTCTTGCCCCTGAGGGCCGGGACCTTCTTGATGTCCCTGGTGGAGACCTCCTTGAGGGAGTCGGCGGTCGCTATTATATGCTCTATGTCTGACCTGTCCAGCCCTTCTATGCCCAGCAGGTCCTTCTGTTTAAGGGGCATGTTTACTCACCGCCTTCCAGATCCATGATGACCACCTCGTCGGAGCCGCCCTCTTCCGTAAGCAGGACCTTGACCGCCTCCTTGCGGGATGTCGGTACGTTCTTGCCGACGTAGTCCGCGGTGATGGGCAGCTCCTTGTGGCCCCGGTCGAGGAGCACCGCGAGCTGTATCTGCTGAGGCCGGCCGAGGTCCATGATGCTGTCGAGCGCCGCGCGTATAGTCCTGCCTGTGTACAGCACGTCGTCCACCAGTACGACCTTCATGTCCTTGACCGAGAACGTCACGTCCGTCTTGCCGAGCGGCATCTTCTTGCCGCGCGACGCGAGGTCGTCCCTGTACATCGTGACGTCGAGCGCGCCCAGCGGTACGTCCACGCCCTCGATGCGGTTGATGTTGGCGGCGAGCCTCCTGGCGAGGTGCACGCCGCCGGTACGGATGCCGACGAGCGCGAGACCGTCCGTGCCGTTGTTCCGCTCGAGTATCTCGTGGGCAATCCTGACCAGGGCGCGGTCTATCGCCTCCTTGTTCATTATCCTTGCCTTGACCCTTGGCAAATCGGCCTCCATCTGGACTGTATGCTTCCTCGGGCAAAAAAAAAGCCTCCCGCGATAGCGGAAAGCTGTCTACACCGCAAACTGTTCGTGAAACTTGCGTACAAACCGGCGCACACATTCCACCGGCAAATATTCAAACTGGTACAACCCTGCCCCCTTCTTAGCCTCACTGGACTAGTTTAAAGAGACGCCTAAATCGGACACGGCGATATGATATTACAGATGCGCGGCAATGTCAAGGAATTTGACGGCGCACCGGATTTATTCCTCTTCAGTCTCTCCGGAGGAGACGCTTATCTCGAACGGGAAGTCCCTGACGAACCCATACCCGAAGTCAACGGTAGTCGTCCAGTAGATGTCCACAGTAAGGGTGCCTTTGTGGTCTCGGGACAGGGTTATGGTATCCGACTCGACCGGTATATCAAGCTCGTCCATCTTCAACTTGAGGTCGTTATATATTACATCCTGCGTATTTATCTGGGCAAGGCTCAGCTGCTGGCTGATCTCGTCCTCCATCGCGTAGTAGTCCATGTAAGGCGGCACAAGCTTGACTACCCCATATATTATGATGGTGGCGATAAGCAGGTATATTAGGGATGATGAAGTTGAACCGCCCCTTTCATCCAGTGCCATCCAGTACCTCCAGTATAACATGTTTGTCTACTTGACGACCCTGCCAATCCTGCCCCAGCGCACCAGGCCGTCGTCCGTGTCCCATGACCAGTATATGACCATAGCCTCGCCGACAACCTGTCCCTCAGTAAGGAAGCCCCAGAACCTGCTGTCGTGGCTCCTGTCCCGGTTGTCGCCCATCGCAAAGTACTGGCCGGGCGGAACCTTGACCGGGCCGTAGTTGTCCCGGTTGTTAAGCTCCCTTGGCAGGACCTCGGAGTCCTTGTAGACAGTGTACGGCTCGTCAATCGGTTTGCCGTTGACGTACACCATCTTGTTGATAACCTCGACGACGTCGCCGGGCGTGCCGATAATCCTCTTGATGAAGTCCTTGCTCTCGTCCTCCGGAAACCTGAAGACCAGTATGTCTCCACGCTTGGGGCTCCTCACGGGAAAGAACTTCTTGTCCGTGAACGGCACCCTCGTCCCGTAGACGAACTTGTTCACCAGCAGGTGGTCACCTATAAGGAGCGTGTCCTCCATCGAGCCGGACGGTATCTTGTACGCCTGAACGAGGAACGTCCGGATGAACAGCGCGAGGATTGCCGCGACGACTATAGCCTCGACGTACTCCCTGAGCACCGACTTTTTGTGGTGGACGGTGTTAGTGTCAACACCGTACTCGTCGAACTGCGACAAATCAGCCCCCTAATCATATCCCCCTCACCCCCGCCCCTCTCCCGCAAGGGGCGAGGGGTTTAAAGGTGCAAGCCCTCCCCCTTTAAGGGGGGAGGGTTGGGTGGGGGTTGTTTTACCTAATCGTTTACCTTCAGCACGGCAAGGAAGGCCTCCTGGGGTATCTCGACCGACCCCAGCTGCTTCATCTTCTTCTTGCCTTCCTTCTGCTTTTCGAGGAGTTTTCTTTTGCGCGTGATGTCGCCGCCGTAGCACTTCGCCGTGACGTCCTTACGGAGCGGCCTGACCGTCTCCCTCGCTATTATCTTGCTGCCTATCGCGGCCTGGATTATGACCTCGTACTGCTGCCTCGGGATTAGCTCCTTGAGCTTCGCCGAGAGTTCCCTGCCCCGTATCGCCGACTTGTCCCTGTGCGTGATGAGCGACAGGGCATCTACAATCTCGGAGTTGAGGAGTATGTCGAGCTTGACGAGGTTCGACTCACGGTAGCCTATCATCTCATAGTCGAGAGATGCGTAGCCCCGGCTCATGGACTTCAGCTTGTCGTAGAAGTCCATCACGACCTCGTTCAGGGGCAGCTCGTAGGTCACGATTGCCCTGTCCCGGTCGAGGTAGTTTATGTCCTTCTGTATGCCCCTCTTCTCCTGGCAGAGCGAGAGTATCGCGCCGATGTACTCGTTCGGGACCATCATCGTGGCGAGGATGAACGGCTCCTCCATTACCGCGATCTTGGTCGGCTCCGGGAGCTTTGTCGGGTTGTCCACCATGATCACCTCGCCGTCCACCTTCGTGACCTTGTACACGACGGTCGGCGCGGTGGAAAGGAGCGACAGCGAGAACTCGCGTTCCAGCCTCTCCTGGCTTATCTCCATGTGCAATAGGCCGAGGAATCCGCAACGGAAGCCGAAGCCGAGCGCGAGAGAGGTCTCCGGCTCGTAGGAGAACGAAGAGTCGTTCAGCCTCAGCTTTTCGAGCGCGTCCCGCAGGTCCTCGTACTGTTTGGTGTCCGTCGGGTAAAGCCCGCAGAAGACCATCGGCTTTACCTCGCGGTAGCCCGGCAGCGGCTCGGCCGCGGGCCTGTCCGCGTTCGTCACCGTGTCGCCGATCTTGGAGTCCGAGACCTTCCGGATGCCCGCTATGATGTAGCCGACCTCGCCGCATTCGAGCGCGTCGCACTTTAGCAGCTTGGGCGTCGAGTAACCGACCTCCAGGACGTCGAATACCTTCTCGTTCGAAAAGAGTTTTATGCGTGTGCCCTTCCTGACCGAGCCGTCCACGACCCTGACGAGTATTATGACGCCCTGGTAGTTGTCGAACCAGGAGTCGAATATCAGCGCCTTGAGCGGGGCGTCGGGGTCGCCTATCGGCGGGGGTATCTTCTTGACGATGGCCTCGAGCGTCTCCTTGACGCCGATGCCCTCCTTCGCGCTGACGAGGACCGCCTCGGAGGCGTCCAAGCCTATTATGTCCTCGATCTCATCCCTGACCCGCTCCGGGTCCGCGCTCGGGAGGTCTATCTTGTTGATTATCGGTATTATTTCGAGGCTGTTGTCGATCGCGAGGTACGCGTTGGCGAGCGTCTGCGCCTCGACCCCCTGCGTAGAGTCGACGATGAGGAGCACGCCCTCGCAGGCGGCAAGGCTCCGCGAGACCTCGTACGTGAAGTCGACGTGGCCCGGCGTGTCGATCAGGTTCAGGATGTACGTCTCCCCGTCGTCCGCCTTGTACATGACCCGGACCGCGTGCGCCTTGATCGTTATGCCGCGCTCCCGCTCCAGGTCCATGTCATCCAGGACCTGCTCGGTCATATCGCGTTGCGTGACCGTGCCGGTGGTTTCGAGGAGCCTGTCCGCGAGCGTTGACTTGCCGTGGTCTATGTGCGCGATTATGCTGAAATTTCGTATGTATGTAGTTTTCATATTTGAACTTTGTATATTATAACTATTCTTGTGGAATGTCAAAAGAATTGTTAAAAGGCGGGCGGGATTGTTGGGGTGTTGATGAAATATAATTTACATGGGGAATGAAATAGGGTTGGCGACGCCCACCCTATTCACTACCTCTGTCTTATTACAGGTACAGGAGGCGGGCCTGCCTCTTCAGCCTGCCTCTGTTGCTCCGGAGTATATATTGGAGCACCGATTGGCATCTGCCGGGGTCTTTGGGGTTTGCGGTTCGGACCTATGTGCACTCGCGTGCCAGGAAGCTCTCTGCCTGAATTCCTTCTCTCTTCATCTGTAAGCGGACGGTATTTACCAATACGCGGATCAAATCGAACGCCACTTGCCTTAATTTCCTCTTCGGAGACTGGCCGTGGAGGTAAACCTTTTGGCTTGGCAGAAGTTTCCTCGTTATGCTTCCTTACCTCTTCTTCGGAAGGCATGAGAACCTTAACTGTCGGCTGCTCCATGACGCGTTCTCTGGCTTCGCCCCTTCTACCGAACTCATACTTAATAGACTTATGACTACTATCATCAACACCACTGCTATCCGACTGAATTTCTTTAACCTCGCTCTGACTTGCATAGGCCACTGGCAAAATCAGTACGATAACCGCCGCGAAAACCATCCCGCCAAGCATCCGGTAAAACCGAGCGTTGCGCATACGGGCCTCCATATGAAAACCTACCCCCACCCCCACCCCCACCCCAGCCCTCCCCCTGTGCAGAGGGAGGGAGATTCGTCGAGGCCAGGTTTATTTATATTAACTGCTTCAACCAATCTTCCCCTCCCTGCACAGGGAGGGGATAAGAGGGAAGGGTAGGTTTTACAGGGCTGTAGGTGTCTTTACCCTCTTCTTCCAATACCCAGGCCTCCTGTTCAACTGCATGACCGCGACGATTACGACTTCGTCTTCCATTATTTGATAGACCACCCCGAACGGGAAACGGATGGTCTGGCACCTTCTGGTGTTTTCAGAGAATTTATGCCATGCGGAAGGGAGATGAAGAATACGCTGAATAGTCGAGAACACTTCCTTATAGAACTCCACGCCGAGCCCCGTGCGGCAACCTTCATAATAGTCAGTCGCTTCAATGAACTCTTTCCTGGCGTCGGGATGGAAGGAGTATTTCATTTGGAATATTTTTTCCTGAGCTCCCTGAATACCTCATCACCGGGGATGGTCTTAACCTTGCCCGTTCTGATTTCCTCGACCCGCTTTTCAGCCTCCTTCGCCCACAAAGCGTCTATCTCTTTCTGGGACGGATGCAGGCTGTCGAGAAGCCTCTCGACCAATGCGGTTTTCATATCCACAGGCAACGATTCGACCATAGATATCAGGTCGGCTGTCTTTGTAGCCACGATGTCACCTCGCTATTCCATCCATCACGCCAAACTATGCGCGGCACCCATAAACATAAGTAATACATGGATAAATATACACCCGGCAGGGTGCCAAGTCAAGCCTTATCCCCTGAAAACCAGCCCCGCGTTCCCGACCATCCCCGCGTCGTCGCCGAGTATGCCCGGCACGATCTCGCACCGCTTCGCGGGCACGTCGAAGGCCCGCCTTGCGACCTCCGCACGGAGAGGGCCGATGAACAGGTCCCACGCCCCGGCCATCCCGCCGCCTATGACGACCCGCTCGACGTTCAGCAGATTTATAAGCCCTGCGATGGCTATGCCGAGGTAAACACCCGCGTCCCGGTACATCCGGAGCGCGAGCGCGTCGCCTGTGTCGGCCGCATGCTTCACGTCCGCAGCGGTCAGGCCGCTGGGGAAGCAGTCCACGAGACAGCTCTTTGTCCCGAGCGAAAGCGCCTCGCCCGCCCGCTCGACGACGGCGGTCGCGGATGCGTAGACCTCCAGGCAGCCCCTGTTCCCGCAATGGCATTTCCTGCCCTTGGGGACGACTGTGACATGACCCACCTCTCCGGCCATGCCGTCCACTCCGCGCCATATTTCGCCGCCGAGGATGATGCCGCCACCCACTCCGGTGCCAAGAGTGAGGCATACAAGGCTCTCAACACCCACACCTGCCCCCTTCCACGCCTCGCCGAGGGCGTACGCGTTGGCGTCGTTCTCGATGATGGCGGGCAGCCTGAAGTGGTGCTGAAGCCTGTCCCGAAGCGGAAAATTCTCCCAGCCCGGCAGGTTGGGCGAGAACCTGACCACGCCCTCCGGGAGCGATATAATGCCGGGCACGCCGACGCCTATGCCGGCGGGGACGTGGCCGTCCCTCTCCGCCCGCTTCAGCATCCCGGCGATGCCCTTGTCAATCCGGGAGATGACGGCATCCACGCCCTGGTGCGCGTCCGATTTCGCCCGCGAGCGCGCTATGACCTTTCCGGCCTCGGAGACGATGCCGAACCGCAGGTTCGTACCGCCGACGTCCACGCCTATCGCTACTCTACCCAAGGAACGCCTCCTTTGCCCGGTCGAGCAGCAGTTCAAGCCTCGACGGGTCCCCCGCCTCGCAGTATACGCGGAGGAGCGGCTCGGTGCCGGACAGCCTGAACAGTATCCATGAGCCGTCGTCGAACAGTACCTTGACGCCGTCGAATGCACGCACCTGTCTGACGCCGAAGTCCCTGTACACCTCGGCGGCCCTGTCGCTTATCTTTTCGCAGAGCGGCTCCTGGACGGGGCCGGAAAGCTTCAGGTCGAGCCGCCTGTAGCAGTGCGGGCCGTACCGCTTTTCCAGTGCTGAAAGAAGCTCCCGGAGCCCCCTGCCCTCTGCCGCCATCATCTCGACGAGCATCAGGGATGAGAGCAGGCCGTCCCTCTCCGGCAGGTAGCCCTTGAAGCCGATGCCGCCGTTCTCCTCACCGCCTATCAGGACATCCTCGTTAAGCATGTGCGCGCAGATGTGCTTGAAACCGACCGGCGTCTCGACGACCTTCAGCCCGAGGTCGGCGGCGAGCCTGTCTATAAGCGTGCTGGTGGAGACGGTCTTCACGACCAGGCCGTCCAGCTTCCTGTTCTTCCTAAGGTGCATCATAAGGAGCGCGAACACCTGGTGCGGGGTCACGAAAGACCCGTCCGAATCCACCACGGTGAAGCGGTCCGCGTCCCCGTCCAGTGCGATGCCTAAGTCATATCCGTTTCCGCGCATAACTTCGACAAGCGCGGACAGGTTGGCCTCGACCGGCTCCGGGTTCGTGCCCCCGAAGTACGGGTCGCGCCCGGCGTGGAGTACGCGGGCTTCGAGCCCGAGCGAGTCCCACAACCGCGCCGCGTAATGGCCCGAGCTTCCGTGCATGCAGTCCACGACCGCCCGAATGCCGCTCCGCCCGATGGTCTCGGTATCGACGGAGCGCAGGAGGTGCTCCAGGTACCCCGGGAAGAAGTCGCGCTCGACTGCCTTGCCGGCTGCGAGCGCGCTGTCGTACTGGAGCATGGCGGGCCGCGACTTGCCGATGAGCGCCTCGATCGCGGAGGCTATATCCTTCGTCGCCGAGCCGCCGTAAGAGGCCTTGAACTTTATGCCGTTGTAGATGCAGGGGTTGTGGCTCGCGGTCACCATGACGCCCCCCGCGCACCCGCCTGACTTTACGGCGTGGGACAGCATGGGGGTGGTGACGGGAGCGGAGGATACCAGCGCCGTCCCGCCGTTACCCGCGACTATCTCGGCGGCAGCCCTCGCGTAGACCTCGGACATGAAGCGGTTGTCGTATCCCACTGCGACCCGGCCGCCACCAGGCGAAGCGCCGATATAGCCCATTATCGCCTGGACGACACTCCTTGCGTTCGCGATGTTGAAGTCCTCCGCGATTACCCCGCGCCAGCCGTCCGTGCCGAAATGTATGTCTGTCATCTGCCCGTTTATTCCCCTGTTTTGAGTTGCAGATATTATCATAATGGAAATTTAATGTAAAGCGCATTCACCCTTGCAATCGCTGTATTATATATGATAGAATCATGCCAAAGGATAGTCTTCCCCCCAAAGACACAAGGACTCGGTCATGAACAGCGAACCCTCCATAAAGCATCGCATGACCAGGCAGAAACGGGTCATACTGGATGTGCTCAAAGGCACCGATACGCACCCGACCGCCGACTGGGTCTATGAAAAGGTCAAGAAGAAGATACCGAACATAAGCCTCGGGACGGTGTACAGGAACCTCAATATCCTGAAGAGCCAGGGCGAGATCCTGGAGCTGAACTTCGGGAAGGGTTTCAGCAGGTTCGACGGAAACGTCTCGTACCATTACCACTTCACCTGCGAGCACTGCGGCAGGATAAGGGACGTCGAGAGCCCGATGTTCGAGCACCTGAACGAAGAGGTGGGCAGGAACATAGGCCACAAGGTCAGCCGCCACCGTCTGGAGTTTTACGGCGAATGCACCGACTGCGCCACACAGTAGCAGAGTTCTTTCACATAACCGAAACAGAAGCAAGGCAGGATGCAGCTCGCCGAACATCCTGCACCGGAGCACTATGAAACTAACAAGGGCCGCGGACTACGGGATAAGGGCGCTGGTGTACCTTGCCGGGCAGCCGCCGGACAAGGTCTGCCTGATCAGCGATATTTCCGCAAGCCAGAACATACCGGAGAAGTTTCTGGCGAAGATTATGCAGATCCTCACGAAGGGCGGAATAGTCAAGTCCTTCCGGGGCGTCAAGGGCGGGTTTTCGCTGGCCCGCGCGCCCAAGGACATTAACCTACGTCAGATAGTCGAATGCCTCGAGGAGAAGATAGCCCTCAACGTCTGCCTCATCAGCCACAAGGCGTGCGACAGGTCGTGCGAATGCCCTGTCCACCCTGTCTGGGTCGAGGCCCAGACCAGGCTCGTCGAGGTGCTCGAATCGGCCGACCTGAAGTCCATCGCCGAACGCGAGAAGAAACAGCCCAATTAACCGCTTGCAAATCTCCGGCCTATTATCTATAATTTACCCATGACCAAGAACGAACTCAAGGTTGAAGAGTCCTTCCTCGGCTCAGCGGTCGAGGCGGGCGCCGCCCTCAGGCTTTCGCTTTCCAGCCGCGAGAGGATTTCCGGGACGCTGTCGCATATCGGCCGCTCCGACATCACGCTGATGTCGGAAGGCGTACAGTACACCATACCCAAAAAGGAAGTGCAGTACCTCTCGGCTGCGCAGCCGCTACTTCCTGAGGACTTCTTCCGTGCGGAGACAGGACCGGACCTGGACAACATGCGCTCCCGGGTTCAGGACGAGTTTCTCGACAGGTTCGTCAAGGAGAAGACCCTTGCGCTCCTGTGCATGATGAACGGAGACGAGCTGCGCGGCGTCATCGAGGGTTTCGACAGCTTCACCCTCTCCATCAGGACCAGCCGCGGCCAGGTACTGATATACAAACACGGCCTCAGCTCCATAGGCCCCGGCTACAGGCGGCGGACGGGATAACGACATGCGTACAAACCAGTTCGACACGGCCCTCGACGAACTCGCGGCCGGAAAGAAAGACACGAGCCTGACGCTCAAGGACGGCACGACTCTGACCGGCCGCATAAAGGAGTTCGACGGCTACGTCATCGTGCTCGAAGGCGAGCCGATGCGCATGGTATACCGCCACTCCGTCCTCAAACTCTCCGAGGCCGTCGCACGCAAGGCCGAGAGGCCAGCCCCGCGTCCCGCGGAAAGACAGGCCCAGCCCCAGCGTCCCGCTGACAGGCCTCGCACCGCCCCGTCTCCGAGGCCGAGGCAGGACCGCCCGCCGCGAGAAAGACGCCCGGAGCAGGAACGCCGACCCGCTCAGCCGGCGCGCATGGAGTCTCCCGAGCCGCCAACCGGTACCGGCACAATGGGCGAGGCGATGCTGAAATGGCTCAAGAGCCAAAAAGGCGGTGAGTAGCCGCTTGGGGTATATCCTGCCCGCCGTTTCCGGTATCCTCCTCGCCCTGTCGTTCCCGAAGGCGGACCTGTCCTTTCTTGCCTGGGCCGCCCTCGCCCCCCTTCTGGTCTCGCTCTCCGGAAAGCCGGGCCGCCTCGCGTTCAAATACGGCTTCGCATCCGGCATGGCGTTCTATACGGCCTCGATATACTGGGTCATCAACACCATGCACAACTACGGCGGCCTGCCGTACATTGTGTCCATCCCGCTCCTTGTCCTGCTCTCCGCATACATGGCGCTATACGTCGGCCTTTTCGCGTGGCTTTTCGGTGCAGTACGCGAGAGGTCCGCGGGAGCCGCGGTCTTCGCCGCACCCGCGTTATGGGCCTCGCTCGAACTCGTCAGGAACTACGCGCTGTCCGGCTTCCCGTGGGACCTGCTTGGCTATTCCCAGCACAGTAACCTGACGGTTATCCAGGTCGCGGACATTTCCGGCGTGTACGGCGTCTCGGCCCTGATAGTCTTGATTAACGCGGCCCTTGCGTATATAATATCCATGCGGATGACAGGTGAGGCTGTAAGCCTGAAACGGCTGTCGTACCCCGTGGCAGCGGCGCTGATCCTCGCGGCAGTGCTTGGTTACGGAAGATACCGGCTGGCCAAAGCCGCGTACACGCCGGACAGCGGAGGCAAAGGATACAAGGTCTCCCTCGTCCAGGGCAACATCGAACAGTTCCACAAGTGGGACCCGGAATACCAGGACGAGGTAATAGAGGCGTACAGGAGCCTTACACTTGAGGCCGCGAACTCGCGCCCGGACGTCATCATATGGCCCGAGACCGCGACGCCGTTCTACTTCCAGGACATGCCCAGGCGGCTGGAGCTTCAGGAAACGGTACGAAAGGCCGGGACGTTCCTCCTTACCGGCAGCCCCGCATACGAGTCCGTCGGCGAGCCGGCTGAAGATAAGTTCCTCGACTTCAACAGCGCGTATCTTATGTCGGCTGACGGTGAGGTCGCCGGCCGTTACAACAAGATGCACCTCGTACCGTTCGGCGAGTACGTGCCGATGAAGACGCTCCTGCCGTTCGTCTCCAAGATGGTCACGAGCATCGGCGACTTCGGGCGGGGCACGGAGTACACCGTCCTCGAAGCGGGCCGGGGCAGGTTCGGCACCGCGATATGCTTCGAGGTTATATTCCCGGAGCTTGTGCGCAGGTTCGCGGACAACGGCGCGAACTTCCTGGTAAGCATCACGAACGACGCCTGGTTCGCGGACTCGGCCGCGCCGTACCAGCATTTCAACATGTCCGTCTTCCGCGCGGTCGAAAACCGGCGCGCGATGGTCAGGGCGGCGAACACCGGCATCACCGGGATAATACTCCCAACCGGAGAGGTTGCGGCCAGGACCGTGATATTCACGAGGACGGCCCTCACCGCGGAGATCCCGCTGGTTACTGAGAAGACTTTCTATACGCGGTACGGGGACGTCTTCGCGTACCTGTGTGTACTGCTCAGCGCGGGTTTTCTAATCACGACATTCCCGCGAAGGCGGGAATCCAGGAAGTTGTAGTTGCCCGATTCATCGGGCGCTTGTAGGGCGCGACGCCCTCGGCGCGCCGAATGTTGTCATTGCGAGGAGCGAAAGCGACGCGGCAATCTCCGCCTTTTAAATCTGAGATTGCCACGCTTCGCTCGCAATGACGAGCAAGAGAGGGCCGACACACGGGTCGGTCCCTACATAAAGCAATAGGAGCGCCAAATGATCGAGATCGACGAGATACAGCGCGAGATAACCGACCTTGAGGAAAGGGTGTACGCCCTGAGGAGGCATCTTTGACCTCGCCTCCAAGGAAAAACGCATAACGGAAATCACAGGCATGATGGACGCCCAGTCGTTCTGGGACGACGCGGCCTCGGCCCAGGTCCTGATGAAGGAGAAGACCTCACTCGAATCCCCGATAGCGACCTGGCGCTCGTTGGAGAAATCGCTCGAAGATATCAAGGTCATGGTCGAGCTGTCCGCCGAGGACGACGGGGCCGAGTTCCTGCCCGACATCCTGAATGACCTCAAGGGGCTTGCCGGGCGTGTTGACGCGGCGGAGATAGAGGTAATGCTCTCCGGGCCCACCGACAGGAACAACGCACTGCTCACCATACACCCCGGCGCGGGCGGCACGGAGTCCCAGGACTGGGCCGAGATGCTGATGCGGATGTACCTGCGCTGGGCGGAGCGTCGCGGCTACAAGACAGAGCTGATCGACCACCTCCCCGGCGACGAGGCCGGCATAAAGTCCGTCACGTTCGAGGTCAACGGGGTCAACGCTTACGGGTATCTAAAGTCCGAGGCGGGAGTCCACAGGCTTGTCCGCATATCCCCGTTCGACGCGAACAAGCGCCGCCACACGAGCTTCGCGTCCGTCTTCGTATACCCCGAGGTCGAGGACGACGTGGTCATAGACATAGACGAGAAGGACCTGCGGATCGACACGTACCGGGCGTCCGGCGCGGGCGGCCAGCACGTCAACAAGACCTCGTCCGCGATACGCATAACGCACATACCGACGAACATCGTCGTCCAGTGCCAGGACGAGCGCTCCCAGTTGAAGAACAAGAACAAGGCCTTCAAAGTGCTCAGGTCGCGGCTTTACGACCTCGAGGTGAAGAAGAAGGAGGCCGAGATGGACAAGGTGAACGCCGAGAAGAAGGACATCGCCTGGGGGAGCCAGATACGCTCCTACGTCTTCATGCCGTACCAGATGGTCAAGGACCACAGGACAGGCCACGAGGTCGGCAACATCACGTCCGTGATGGACGGCGACCTGGACGGGTTCATCGAGGCATATCTCCTGGGCAGGCGCGCGAACGGCAACGAGAAGGACGATTTATAGAATGACTATCCCAGACCTCCTTACCCATTACGAATCCCGCAAGGACGAAATCCGCGCGCGCCTCGCCGAGTTCCCGAAGGTGTACGAGGCTGGCGACATCGCCATCTTCAAGGAGCTGTGCTTCTGCATCCTCACAGCAAACACATCGGCCAAGATGGGCATAACGTGCATAGAGGCCGCAGGCGACGAGGTTGTCAACGCCGACCTCGAAGGAATACAGAACGCGCTCTGCGGGCGGTACAGGTTCTGGCGGGTCCGCCCCGCGTACATCATACACACACGCGAGTACCTGAAGCACGAGTGCAATTTCAAATTGAAGGACAAGCTGGATTCGCTGACGGACTTTCAGGAGCGCCGCGACTTCTTCGCCGCGAACCCCGGCATAAAAGGCATCGGCTACAAGGAGGCGAGCCACTTCCTCCGCAACATCGGGTACAAGGGCTACGCAATCCTCGACAAGCACATAGTCAACATGCTGTTCGAGCTTGGCGTCCTGCCGGACAACCAGCGGCCGAACAACCGCAAGAAGTACCTCGCCATCGAGGAGCGGCTGAGAGAGTTCTGCGCCGAGACCGGCATAGACATGGACGAAATGGACCTCGCGCTCTGGAGCTACAAGACAGGCGTGATACTGAAATAATAACGGGCGCGATTAATCGCGCCCATCCGATTTGTAGGGTCCGACCGTCGTGTCGGCCATTCTTGTACTTGGAGGGCAATGCCCACCCTACAATTCCGTCTTTGCGAGGAGCGAAGCGACGCGGCAATCTCCTCCATTAACTTCCTGGACCCCGTGTCAAGCACGGGGCGACAATGACATCTCGCACTCACCTGCTCTCCACCACCTCCACCTTCAGCTTGCCTATAACCTTCCCGATGACAACCTGCTTGTCCAGCCCGCCCTCGACGAGCCTTATGTGCGTCGCGTCCGCGGGGAACTGGCCGAACGTAGGGTCGATGCTCACCCACTCACCGACGTAGACTTCAGGCCATGCGTGGTAGTAGAACCGCCCGTCCATCATCACGATGCCGCCCGCCATCCGCGTAGGGATACCCGCCGAGCGGGCGAGCGCGGTATAGAGCGCGGTGTGCTCGTTGCAGTCGCCGGTGAGGCTGACCAGCACCTCGGCCGCGCTCGGCACGCCGGTTGCCGGCTGCTTCTTTATGGAGCGGAACACCCAGTCCGAAAGCTTCCGTGCGGCCTTTAATGCGTCCTTTTCACCGCCGTTTATCTCCGCCGCCTTCCTCTTGATGGCAGGGTCGTCAGCCTGGACGAACGGGGTAGGCTCAAGGTACTCGTCGAGGCCCGGCCCGGTCAGCGGGAGCCGTGACGGACCGGCCACCCGTGCGTCCCCGTTTTCTACCTCGACCAGGCCGATGATGCCGTCCTTGAAGCGCTGGCCATGGCCGTCGATCTCCAGGCCGGAAAGGTCCGCCCCGGCAAGCTCGGCCTTCATGTACGTCACGGACCTGGGGTCCGCCGGTACTGCCCCGGACGCCTTGATGGAATTCATGGCGATGATGTCCGCGGGCTGGTAGCCGCCTGCCGGTTTACGCATCGCCTGTTCCTTCGTCTCGCGGATGAACGTCAGGCCCATGATGCCCTCCGCCTTTATTGTGCCAACCTCCTGGTTTGTCCAGAACGTCGCGTGGACGCCGCTTATCTCGGCGCTGACCCTGTAGACGGGTATGAGTTCACCCCCGAGTTTGACCTCCTCCTCGGCCTCGACCAGAACGTCCATGTACTCACTTACGAGGTTGGTGGTGTTGAAGAACGGGACACGGTATTTCCTGCCGACCTCAAAACCGTTCAACTTGAAATACAGGTCCATATCGGTGGTCATCGGCAGTTCGTCCAGCTCGACCTCGGAAGTCCGCTTCGTGCCGCCGGAATCGACCTCCAGCCTCAGTGTATGCCCTGACATCACGCCCTTGACGGCCATGTCCGCAGGACCGGATTTTATAGAAAAGTCGAAACGCCTGAGCCTGAGGCCGGCGTCCAACTCGGACGTCTCCTGTGAGTGGATAGACGTAATAGCCCCCTGGACGTTGAACGTCATCACCATGTCACCCGTCAGGACGTAACCGTCGTTATTGCTGACGACCCGGCTGGACCCGTAACCGACTTTGCTGCCGTTAAGGTATATGCCCATCCACTGCTCCCCGGACAGAAGCGAAGCCCTGGATGCGGCCGGCGTATCGGCTGGGCCGCCCTTTATCAGCGTACCCGCCATTACAAGCCATACCCCTACGACGAGCAACCCTGCTATCTTGACCATTGTTCCCCTCAACGCGCGCCGCCTTAATGGTTATGAGAGTACGTCAACTCCCGTTTTCTGTACGCACAGCCAACATATACCATACACTGCCGCGTTTGTAAACACAAACCGGCGGCTTCAAGGGCTTTGTCCTTTTATTTTCAACAGTTTGAGGACCATTTCTTTCTTGACACGGCAGCGTGAAATGTGGTAATTTTGGGTAAGCATTTTTGCGCCTAAACTGGGGTACAGCCGTGTTGAACAAGAGCAAGATAGTTAAAGACGCCCTGAAGTTCGCACTAAAGGGGCAGTTCGACAAGGCTATAGCCGAGTACGACAAAATCCTCAAGGAAACCCCGAACGACGCCACCACACACAACGCCGTCGGCGACCTGTACCTCAAGCGTAACGACACCGACGCCGCTATCGAGTCCTTCAAGCGTGCGGCTGAGATCCTCAACAAGGACGGCTTCACCCTCAAGGCTATCGCCCTTTACAAGAAGGTCCTGAACCTCAAGGCCGACCAGGTCGACGTCCTCATGCTGATGGGCAAGCTGAACGCCGAGCGCAAGATGCTCGGGAGCGCGAACGAGTACTACCTCGCCGCCGCGGCCTATTTCAGCAAGCAGGGCAACAAGGCCAAGGCGATAGACGTCTACAAGATCCTCTGCGACCTCAACCCCGACAACCTCGCACTGGCCGAGAAGCTCGCCGACCTATACACATCCGAGGGCATGGAGAAGGAGGCGGTCAGCAAATACATCGACCTCGCGGAGTCGAAGATCGCCAAGGGCGAGTACCGCGAGGCCAGGGACTTCCTTGACAAGGCCGCGCCGAAAGGTTCGCACCGCCTTGACTTCATCAAGAACGCGGCCATCCTCGACCTCAAGGAAAACCGGCTTCGCGAGGCCATAATAAAGTTCCAGGACGCACGAAACATCGACGCGAACGACGCGCAGGTCTCCGGCCTGCTTGCGGACTCACTGCTCCGCGCCGGCCGGTACGAGGAGGCCGAGGAGCTGCTCCAGGGCCTGATAGCGGCATCTCCGGCAAACCCTGATTACCGCTCACAATTGATAGACGTCCACATCAAGTCCGGCGACTATACGGCGGCGTGGAAGGAGACAAGCTCCCTCTACGACAGCCTGTTCGACAAGAACGAGTTCGACAAGGCAGAGGTCCTGCTCAAGAACTTTATTTCTCAGAAACCGGACAGCGTCGAGGCAAGAAGGCTTCTGGCCGACGTATATAAAAAGCTCGGCCAGGACAGCGAGGTCGACCGCGTCAACCGCGAGATGGCGGACGTCTATTTCGAGTCCGGAGCCGCCGACAAGGCGCTCAACATATACAGACAGCTCCTCGAAAACAGTCCCGACGACACCGTGTTGAAGGAAAGGATAGCGTCCATCAGCTCCGGCGGGACGGGACTGACGGCTCCGCAGCCGCCGGAACCTGAAGCTCCGTCCGAGGAATCCTCCTGGCCTGCCTCCACCGAGATATCCGGCACAACGAAGGCGTACACGCCGGAAGCCCCGGCATTCGAGCTTCCGGAACAGGAAGGCTTCGGGATTGGTGAGGCACCTGTCTTCGATATGGAGACGGGCGGGGACACGTTCGGTTTCCAGGAGGCCGGAGGCGCTGATGAGTCCGACGAGCCCCTGCCGGAAGACCTTGCGGGAGGCCCGTCCATCTTCGAACTGGACGAGGCGGCGTCACCGTTCGACCTGGCGGACGAGCATGCCGAGCCAGTGGCAGAAGAGACTGTAGCCGGGTTCGACCTGGCGGGTACCGTAGGGCAGTTCGACATTTCAGGAGGCACGGATGAGGAACAGGCGGGCGCCGTCTTCGAACTGCCTGAAACCGAAGAGCCGTTCGCGCCTTCGTACGAGATTCCAGAGGCTCCAGAAGGACCGTCCGCCCCCGCATACGAGCTTCCGGAGGCTTCGCCTGAGGAGCCTCCAGCCCCAACATACGATATTACCGAAACCGGCGGCGAGTTCCCGGCCTTCGACCTCGGGGAAGAAGCCGGCGGTTTCACTGACCTTGGCATGACCCCGCAGGAGGGCGCTGCCGAACTCGGCGCCGCCGAAGAGATAGGCGGTCTCGACATATTCGGCGCGGAAACCGATGTGGAGAGCGAACCGGGGCTATACGAGGTCCCGCACGAGGAGACGGATTTACACGACCAGCAGGTAAAGCTGGTCATCAGGCAGTCCAGCCCGGACCTGGCCGACGTGGAGGCGCTCGCCAGGCAGGCAGAGGAGACGGAGGCCGCGTTCCCGCCGAGCTTCGAGGACCGGCTCGCGGAGGTCGAGGTCTACATAAAGTACGGGCTCTCCCACAAGGCGATGGACTCGCTTTACGAGCTTGTCAAGGAATACCCGTCCGACACCGGGCTTAGGTACAGGCTCATAGAGGTGTACAAGGCGGAAGGTGACGTGGACGGCTACATGAGGACGTCCATAGACCTTGCCGACATGCTTATGGAGAAGCGCCTCCTCGACGACGCAAGGCAGGTCGTGACCAAGGCGCTTTCCATCAGCCCCGGCAACAGCCAGCTCAAGATCAGGCTTGAATGCCTCAATGAACTTTCCGGCCCGCGGAAACCAGTCCAGGCCGCTACGCCGGCGGAGACTGCCAGCGCCGTCGAGGAACCCGTATCCCGTGACCCGATGGCGACAATGAAGGAGGCGGTCGCCGACAGGTATGCCGAGGAGATATCCGAGGCAGCCTTCTATATACAGCAGGGTCTCATCGACGAGGCGCGTAAGATATATTTCGGCATCCTCGCCGAAGACCCCGGCAACGAGGCCGCGCTCGACAGGTTGCGCTCGCTGCCGTCAGGCCCGGCCGAGTCGGAGTTCTTCGGCCTGGAGACCAGGGAGGCCGGAGAGGAAACCATAGGCTATACGGAACAGGCGGCGGAACTGCCCGAATTCGAGCCCGCGACGGAGATGCCTCCCGCCTATTCCGGACCGGCCGACGAGTCGAGCTTCGAGGAGCTGGACATAGACAACATCCGTGGCGAGGTCCGCGAGACGCCAGTGGAGGCGGCCAGACCAGAACCTGTCAAGGCCGACCAGTTCAGCGCGCTCGACGACGAACTTGACGCGGCGTTCCGTGAGATGGACATGGGCTTCGGGGAAGAGGAAAGGCCAGAACCGGCGCCGCCCGCGCCGCCTCCTGCGCCTGAGCCGCCGGCCGTGATGGATGAAGAGGCCGTGACGGCGGACGAGGTCGGGTTCTTCGACCTCGCCGCCGAGCTGCGGGACGAACTGGACGACGGGGTTTCGGACTTCCAGGCACTGACCTCCGAGTCGTTCGAGGACAAGAACCTCGAAGCTGTGTTCAACGAGTTCAAGAAAGGCGTCGAGGAACAGCTCGGCACCGAAGACTACGAGACGCATTACAACCTCGGTATTGCATACAAGGAGATGGGCATGCTCGACGAGGCGCTGAACGAGTTCACGCTCGCGTCGAAGGACGCCGCGCGCACGCTCGACTGCGCCAGCATGCTCGGCCTCTGCTACATGGAGAAGGGCGAGTTCCAGAAGGCAATCGACCTCTTCAACAAGGGCCTGTCCGTCAGGGGCAGGGCGAAAGAGGAGTACATGGGCCTCAGGTACGACATGGCCACGGCCTACGAGCTTTCCGGGGACGAGGCCAACGCGCGCTCCATCCTCGAAGGCCTGCTAAAGGAAGACCCCGGCTTCCGTGACGTCGCGGACCGGCTGCGGGAGCTTGGCGCCGGCGCTTCCGACATTGAGGACATCTCCGTTCCCGACGATGAAGCCGTGCAGGAATTAGAACCGGAACCTGCGCCGGAGCAGCCCAAGCAGCAGGAGAAGACTACCCCAACCCCCAAGAAGAGCAGGGTTTCTTATCTGTAACAGGGAGAACAGTTAATGGACTACCTCGCCTATTACGGGCTGAACGAGCAGCCTTTCACCAACTCCATCGACAACAGGTTCTACTACAACAGCTCCCAGCACGGAGAGGCGCTGCTCAGGCTCAAGTACGCGGTAAGCACCATGAAGGGGCTTGCGATACTCGTCGGCGACATCGGGACTGGCAAGACCACCCTGGCGCGCAGGATGCTCGACGAACTGGGCGAGGACGAGTACGAGTCCGCCCTGCTGGTGGTGCTCCATTCCGCGATAACCGCCGAGTGGCTCCTCAAGAAGATAGCGATGCAGCTCGGCGTCGAGGAGATACCGGAAGACAAGGTCAACATCCTCGCCAAGGTCTACCACCGCCTGATAGAGATACACGACTCCGGCAAGAAGGCTGTCGTACTTATAGACGAGGCCCAGATGCTGAACTCCCGCGAGATAATGGAAGAGTTCAGAGGGCTTTTGAACCTCGAAGTGCCCGGCGGCAAGCTCGTGTCTTTCGTGTTCTTCGGGATGCCTGAACTGGAGGAAGTCCTGTCGCTCGACGAGCCGCTCAAGCAGCGCGTCGCCGTCAAGTACAGGCTCAAGTCCTTCACCCCGGAGATGACGGAGGAGTACATAAGGCACCGCCTGAAGATTGCCGGGAGCGCCTCCGAGCTGTTCACGCCGGACGCCGTGCACGCGGTGCATTACTTCTCCAAGGGGATACCCAGGCTTATAAACACGCTATGCGACAACGCCCTGCTCGAGGGCTACCTGACCAAGCGCAACGTCGTGGGCAAGGACATCGTGGACGAGGTCGCGGTCGACTTCGGCCTGAACGTGGCAAGCCGCTGACAACCGGACTACTGCACACCATGACCAGGCGGTACTGCATAAGGCCGGTTGACGCCCTGTCCATAGCCTTCGTCCTGCTGCTCTCCGTGCTGACGGCGGTCTTTCATGCCCGCTTTCCGGAACCGGGAGTCCTGCTGCTCAGGTTCGCGGGAGCCGTCCTGCTCGTAATGGCCTCGTCTCTTGCGCGCCAGTACTGGCCGGGCAACCATATCCTGAGATACGCCAACGTACTCCTCCCAATCTTCGTCGTCCTGTTCTCGTTCGACAGCATGGGTAAGATGACGGGCTACATCAACCCGCCGGACAAGGACGCGCTCCTCGCCCGGCTGGACCTCATGCTGTTCGGTGTGCACCCCGGCGAGTGGATGGGCCTTTTCGTCACGCCCGTCCTCACGACAATCCTCCAGCTCTGCTACACGTCTTACTACTTCCTGCCGGTTATTCTCTGCCTGATGCTCTATTTCAACGGCGAGGAGGACAGGTTCGACCGCGCGGTATTCGGTATAGTGTTCGGGTTTTTCGTATCATACGTCGGGTACATACTCGTGCCAGCGCTCGGGCCGCGTTATTTCATACCGGACGCATTCACGCACGACCTTATGCGCGGGCCGCTCGCCTCGGCGATAGACGGGACGCTGAACATGCTCGAAGGCGAGAACCGGGACGCGTTCCCTTCAGGTCACACGGAGATTGTCCTGATAATACTTTACTATGCCTGGAGATACAGGAGGTGGTACTTCTGGGTATGCCTGCCGCTTATCACGGGGCTTATAATAGCGACGGTCTACCTGCGTTACCACTATGCGGTGGACGTGCTTGCGGGCGCAATCCTCGCTCCGGTATGCGTGCTTGCGGGGGACAGGATTTATGACAGGCTGACGTGCAAGACAACAACCAACGGCGCGCCGGGGGCGTCGCGCCCTACATAATTAATCCGGCAGTATTATATGCAAACCATGCGAAGTAAGAAAAGTCCCTGGATTCCCGCTGGAGCCTGCCCCGGTATGTCTAAAGCCGGGGCGGGAATGACGCGCGCTTGTTCGTCGCCCCGTGCTTGACACGGGGTCCAGGAAGTTTGCCTATTTTGTTGCCGTTTTAATAATAAACAGGTTTCAGAACCCGGACGCTATCATCGCCTCCATCACCACGCCGGACACCACGGGCACAGTCAGGTTGTCGTCCAGCCCTAGCGGCAGGATTTCCACAATGGCCGCGACCAGCGCACCCGTCAGGAACACCGCCGGGCTTACCGGATACCACGCCATCGATATTGCCATGCCGACCAGCGACGCGACCACGATGAACGCCAACGTCCCCTGAAGCGACTTCACCCCGGAAATCTTAATCGTACCCCACCTCTCCCCTACCGTAGTCGCCGCGACGTCGCCGCACGCGAGGAACGCGACTGCATACGCCGCGACCGGCAGGTCGTACAGGGCCGCGGCGAGCAGAACGCCGAGGACATACCACGGGGTGCCTGTCAACCTGTCCTTTTCCGACTCGCGGATAAAGCGGGAAAAGTGCGCGTACATGAACTCGTTGAACGCCGGCGTCTTCAGCCGTGCGACGTCTATCGCCGTGGCCACCAGGAACAGCCCGCCGAGAAACGCGAGGCCGCTGGTCCTTCCGAGCGCTGCATAGGCCGCGACCATTATCAGGCCGCCGCTCATGTGGTATATCTTGCGTCCGATCTTTTGCATTTGCGTGAGGGCCTCGGTTTGGTTCGCGCTGTCGCGGGAATCGACATCAAAAGAAGGGCCGACACACGGGTCGGCCCCCTACAGCAACGTGTGGGCGCAGTAAACTGCGCCCATGCAGGTCATCGGATAAAGGCAGATTCTTCGCTTCGCTCAGAATGACACCGAAGAGCTACACGTGCCTCGGCTGGAGTATGCCCAGTTCCTTGCCGACCTTCTCGAATATGTCGAGTACGCGGTCGAGCTGCTCGTCGGTGTGCGTCGCCATGTAGCTCGTGCGGATGAGGGCGCGGCCGGGCGGCGTGCCGGGGCTTACGACCGGGTTCACGAAGACGCCCAGTTCCTGGAGGCGTCCCGTCATGATGAACGCGGTCATGTCCTCGCCGACTACGACCGGGACGACAGGGGTCTCACTCACGCCGATGTCGTAGCCCATCTCGACAAAGCCCTTCTGCATCTTCCGGGTGTTCTCCCAGAGACGCTCGCGCCTCTCGGGCTCGCTCTCGATGATGTCGAGCGCGGCTATGACGGACGCGACGGACGCGGGCGGCGGGCTGGCCGAGAATATCAGGGCGCGCGCGTGGTGCTTTATGTAGTCTATGACGTCCACGTCGCCGACGACGAAACCGCCAATGGACGCGAGCGACTTGCTGTACGTGCCCATAATGATGTCAACGTCATCCTCGAGGCCGAAATGCTCGGCGGTACCACGACCACCCTTGCCGAGTACGCCGATGCCGTGGGCGTCGTCGACCATAACACGCGTACTGTGCTTCCTGGCTACCTTGACAACGCCGGGCAGGTCTATGATGTCGCCTTCCATCGAGAACACGCCGTCCACCACGACCATACTGGCGCGGTCGCTCCCGCGAGAAAGTATACGGTCGAGGTCTGCCGGGTCGTTGTGCTTGAACTTCCTCACGTCCCCGAAGGAGAGACGGGTGCCGTCTATGATGCTGGCGTGGTCGAGCTTGTCTATCGCTACGACGTCGTCCTTGCCGACCAACGCGGATATTGTGCCGAGGTTTGTCAGGAACCCGGTGGAGAACGTGACGGCGGCAGGTTTGCGCATGAACTTCGCCAACCTGCCCTCAAGCTCCTCGTGTATGTCGAGCGTGCCGTTCAGGAACCTCGAACCCGCGCAGCCGGTGCCGTACTTCCTTATCGCTTCGCAGGCGGCCTCCTTCACCTTCGGATGGTTTGTCAGGCCCAGGTAGCTGTTCGAGCCGAGCATGACAAGCTTCTTGCCTGCTATCGTGACTTCCGGATCCTGCGGGGAGTCTATCCTCCTGAAATAGTAGTATTCCCCCGCGGCCCTCAGGTCCCTGACCCTGGTAAAGCGTGTACACTTGTCAAATATATCCAAACCGACCTACCTCCGTTATGTATAATTTCAGTATGCCTTGCTATCGTTATAACCAGCTCTGGCCCTTGTACCAGTCGGCGGTAATCTTAGCCCCGTCGGCGATACCATGTACAGCGTTAAACCCGAGCCTCTCATTTGCCCTCGTGACGTCCACGACCCAGTACCGCTGTCTTATCTCCGCTATCTTCTGTCGGTTCAGGAGCGCGGGCCTGCCCGTGAACGCCGAGACCGCCTCTGATATTACCGCCACGACCGCCATCAGCGGCACCGGCAGAACAACCCTGACCGGCTTAGTCCCGACGGCCTCCGCGAACGCGAGCCCTATCTCGTCCCAGGTGTACGGCCTGGCCTCGGCTATGAAGAACGCCTCGCCGCTCCGGGTGTCCCCGAACGCCACCGCGAGTATCCCGTCCACAAGGTCGTCCACGTAGCAAAGCGAGACCTGCCGCTCGTCCTTGAAGGTGGTCCGGATGCCAGACTTGACCATCTTGAAAAAAGTGAAGATGTCCGTGTCGCGCGGGCCGTATACGGACGTAGGCCGGACTATCACGACGTCCATCCTGTCCCTGTACCCGAGCGCGTATGTCTCAGCCGCGAGCTTGCTCTTTCCGTAGTCAGAAACCGGCTCCGGAGGGTCGTCCTCTTGTCTGGGCTCGCCCTTCCTGGAGGGCCCCATCGCGGCCTGGCTGGACACCAGGACGAACTTCCGGAGCGTCCCGGCTCCGTCACGCGCGGCCGCCTCGGCGATGTTGCGCGTGCCATCGCCGTTGGCCGTGTAGTATTCCTCCGGCCGCACCGCCTTGGTCAGGCCCGCGGCATGGAAGACGTAGTCCATGCCTTCGGTCACGCCCCTGAGGCTGTCCCTGTCGGCGCAGTCGCCCCGCACCAGCTCCACGTCCAGGCCCTTGAGCCACTTAGGCCTGTCCGGGTCGCGCACGAGGCACCTGACATGGTCGCCTCTCTTCAGCAGGGCCTCGACGAGGTGGCTGCCGATGAAGCCCGTACCGCCTGTTACCAGAGCCCTCATACCACCTCATCCATTATGACCGAATGCCGGCGGCATGAAAAGCCCCGAACAGGGATTTTATAGCCATTTGGCCGATAATGCAAGCCATTTGTGCCTGAATGCACCCTGCGCGGGAATAATTGGTCGAATTCAACCTGGAACCGGCTGTGCGGGGAAGGCGGCCCGTGCACGGGATGGCGGGCAGGGCGTCAGTTGTTGAACTGCCCCAGCTCGAAGTTCACGGGCAGGAGCGTATAGCAGGAGATGGGCATGCCGCCGTCTCTGGCCGGGTGGTACAGGGAGTTCGCCGCCGCCATGACGGCGGCCTCGTCGAGGACGCTCCCGGCGGACTCCAGGACGAGCACCTCCTGGATGTTGCCGTAGCTGTCGAGGAATACCCTCAGGATGACGCGCCCCTGCATGCCGTACATTGCCGCGAGCGGCGGGTACTCCGGCTCATAGAAGCTTGCTATCGCCGGGCCGTTCACCTCTCCGAAGTTTATCATAGGCACGTCGTCGAGCATCTCCTCGCCGGTTGCGCCGAGTTCCTCCATGTACGGACTCCGGTACAGGTTCCGGACGTGGAAGCCCGAATGCGGGCGCTGGCATTCGAGCGGCAGGGCTATGCCGAACGGCTGCTCAGCGGTGGAGCCAGACTCCGGTCCGGCGGCAGCCTGCGTCGGCTCGGCGGCCTCGGGTACCGGAGGTGTTTCCGCGACGGGTGCCACCGGCGTCTCTTCCGCGACGGATACCGCGTCCGGTTCCGGGACCGCGACCTTCTCGGCCTCAGGCTTCACCTCTTCGACGGGCGCGGGCGGTTCGGCCGGCTTCGTCCGCACGACGCCGACCTCGATGAACTTCTCGCGCGACGTGCCGGAGCCGGACGGGCCGTAATAGCCCGTGATGAACACCGATGCGCAGAGGTGGATTACTATGGAGATTACCGCGAAGGCGAACGAGTCGGATTTGGACACTGCATACACCTGCAATACAAAAGAGTACAACTTCCCGCCTTTTTAGTAAAAAGGCGGCCCAAAAACTTTCATATTATACCACAACCATTATCCGTCTTCAATAGATTGCTGTATGCGGTATCTACATCACCATTTCACGACTCATGGCTACGCAAGCTTCTTCATCAGCCAGGCCATATTCTCCCCGAGGACGGTCATCGTCTTCATACCCTCCTCGTCCTTTTCGACCTCGCCCTTCTCGCGGCCGATGCCCATGTTCCAGTATATCGAGCCCGGAATAATCATCTGGCCGATGGTGAAGAAGTGGTTGATGGTGTCGAAGGCGTGTATCTCCCCTCCCCGCCTGACCGCGATTACAGCCGCGCCGACCTTGCGCCTGAACATGTCGCCGTTCATCCGCGAGACCATGCCCGCCCTGTCTATGAGAGCCTTCGTCTCGGAGCTTACATCCGCGAAATACGTCGGAGAGCCGATGATTATCCCGTCCGCATCGAGCATATTGTCTATGCAGTCGTTCAGGACGTCGCCCTTTACCGCGCAGTGTCTGTCCTTGTTCTTCGCGCATTTGAAGCACGCGGTGCAGCCGCGAATCTTCTTGCCCGCGAGCTGGACAAGCTCGGTCTCAATGCCTTCCTTCTCAAGCTCGGTGAATACCTGCCTGATGAGTATCGCGGTGTTCCCGTCCCTGCGCGCGCTTCCGCTGAATGCGACGACTTTCATGCCCGCCTCCTTGAACGTTGACAATATACGCGTAATCGTATATCAAGGCCAGCCGGAGGTCAAGCCAAAACGGGGAAAAAGCGCGCGTCAGCCGTCGCGCCCGGACGACGTGTAGCCCGCCAGTTTAATCGGCCCCGGGCTCCTGTAGGTCTTCATCAGGTTTCCCATCTCGGCGTCGGCGAGGATGAACTCCCATACCTCCTCCGCCTCGCCGACGCAGACCGCGTCCGCGTGACGCCCAGCCTCCTCCGGGCTCGCGCTCGCGTGCGTACCGCATATCACAACCGGAATGCCGCGCGCCCTGTAATGGTCCGCTATCGCATACGCGCGCTGCAAGTTATCCACGCTGCAAGTCAGGCCTACCAGGTCCGGCCTGTCGTTTAGGTTTATACTGCCGGCGTTCTCGTCCTCGATGTAAACCTCGTGTTCCGGCGGCGTCAGCGCAGCGAGGACGAGAAGCGCGAGCGACGGTGACATCCGCCTCTTGAACTCCGAGTCCATCGGACGAAGCGTCATGCGCGGGGAGATCAGCTTTATCTTCATCGTGGCACCTTATGGTTTGATTATTATGTTGGGGCCGACCCGCGTGTCGGCCCACGCCCTAAAACACCCCCTGCCCCCCTACCCTGCAAAAACCTACCCTTCCCTCTTATCCCCTCCCTATGCTGGGAGGGGAAGATTCGAACAGGTATTTATATAAAACCATCGGCCTCAACCAATCACCCCTCGCCCCGCAGTGGGAGAGGGGCCGGGGGTGAGGGTTATATCAAATCTGGCTTCGACCAATCTCCCGCCCCCTGCAAGGGGGAGGGCTGGGGTGGGGGTGGGTCTTATGATTCCGCACTCGGCGGCGCGGTCCTGACGCCTGCCGGGTTGACTGCGGGTTTCCTCACAGGCGTCCCGTTCGGCTTGAACTTCTCCTCCCAGTCCACCTTCCCGGTCATCTGCATCAGGACGAACAGCGTGAATATCGCGCCTATCGTGACGGTCAGGCCGGTGAAGCCTTCGAGGAAGAATGCGTACGAGAAGAACACGAGGTAGATAACCTGCGATATGCCGGCGTACGTCACAGCGAAGCCCGGGTCCACGACCAGCCGCATGTAGCTGACCACGAGGAACACAGAGACGAACGAGGATATGGCGAATGCGAGGTATATGTTGATGTGGTCCACGGTATAGGAGAACAGGAGGTGGAACGCGAAGAACGCCGCCGCGAGGAAGAAGTAGTTCATCGGGTGCATCCTGATGTTCTTCATCGTGGAGACTATGAATATGAACGTGAAGAAGAAAAGGAGAGAGACCGGGGCGAAGTAGCTAATGGAGCTTGCGAGAGGGCCGGGGTTGATCTTTTCCGGCATCAGCATCCCGATGGAGTAGCCTGATATCAGGTTCTTGTACTCCCATGTCAGGCCCCAGCCGTTGCCCTTTTTCGCCTTCGTGGTGGCCGAGAGCGAGCTGTCCGGGAAATCGATGTCCTCGAAGTCGGTCTTCATGGCGAGCCTGAAGTTGTTTATCTTGCTCACGCCCTCCGCGCCGAACTCGTAGAGCCACCTGTCCATCCCCTGAGACCTGTATCCGGTCTCGAACACGATTGAGTCCCCGGCCTTCGCTGGCAGGGTGTATGTTATCAGCCCCTGCTCGGTCGAGGTGCTGATGTCGCCCTTTGTGAATGCGACCTCACGTCCGTTCACCATGAACCTGAAGTCGTCGTAAACCGCCTTTGCGTCCGGGAGCGGCATGGTTATCCGAAACCAGCCGTCCGGGTACGACTGGTTCGTCGCAGTGTACCGGCCCGAGAAGTCCACGCCGTACAGGCTGTACCAGAGGAGCCCCTTCTTCCTGTGGTCGAGCCTCAGCGCGACGTTTATGTTGGACGAGTCCAGGTCGAGCGCCTTGCAGACGTCGACCACGTCTACGAACGTCTTGACGGACTCGACCTTGTTGTCTTTGCCAAGCACCGTTTCCTTCCTCGTCTCCTCCTTCTTGTAGTGGTATGTTATCCTCGGCGCCTCCTGCACCTGGGCCTTGCCCCAGAGACCCGCCACCTTGCCCCTGAGCCTGCCGTCGAGTTCGTTCGTCCTCGCTGTCGTCTTCGTACCGAGGAACATCCAGGCCACCGACGTCGCGGCGAATATCAACATTACCGCTATTATCCTTCCTGTCATGACATGCCTCCTTTTCCGGATGGGTGTTGTCTATGACCAGAAGCATAACGCGGCAATGTGATACAGGTATGACGTGGAGATGAATTGGAAGTGAAGACTGCGTGAAGCGGCTGATTTGAGCAGGGTTATATACGTGTATACTGGCTTCAACCGTAATACCCCCTCTTAAGATAAGAGGGGGAAGGGGGCGTTATGAAGTACAGCCGATGATTGCCGGGTATGATAGGAACCCCCTGAATAGGCGAACTTCCTGGACCCCGTGTCAAGCACGGGGCGACGAACAATCACACGTCATTCCCGCCCCGGCTTTGGACATACCGGGGCAGGCTCCAGCGGGAATCCAGTGACTTTTCTTACTTGCATTGTTTGCATATGATGCTGCCGGATTAATATCAGATAATCCTGCGCGGCAGTATCAGCGTCGCTATCACGCCGCCGTCAGGCGCGTTGGCCAGCTCCACACTGCCCTTGTGCAGGGCCGCTACCTCCCTGACGAGGCACAGCCCGAGGCCGGAACTCTTCTTGCCGGTGTCGGGCCGCTTGAGCGAGTAGAACCTCTCGAAGATCCGGCAGGACGCGTACTCAGGTATGCCCTCTCCCCGGTCGCGCACTGTAAGGACGACGCTGCCGTCACGACCGGCGGCTTCAACGGTAATTGTCCCGCCCGCGGGCGAGAAGTCTACCGCGTTCTGGACGAGGTTCAGCACGGCCTGACGCGCGAGGAACGGGTCGCCCTCGAAACCGCTGTCGCCTTCGTCCAAGACGTCGAGGCTGATACGCTTCGCCTTGAGGAGCGGGTGCAGGCTCTCCTTTATTCCGGCAAGAATATCGGCCATGTCGAGCCGCTGCACGTCGTCGAGACGAGTCTTCTTTTCGAGAGACGACAGGAGCAGGAGCCGCTCGACGACGACGTTGATGCGCTCGGACTCGGCCCGGATGTTGTCGAGGAACCTGGCCCGCAGCTCCGGCGGCATGTCCTCCTCCGCCAGAAGCTCAGTCGCGCCGCGTATGGCTGAGACCGGGCTCTTTATCTCGTGCGTCAGTGTCTGGACGTAGTTCTCAACGTACTCCTTGCCTTCGAGCGCGGCGCGCATCTCCTCGAACGCCTCGCCAAGCTCCCTCGTCTCGCCGGCGCCAAGCTCCGGGAGTGTGACGCGCTCGCCGTCGCGCACGGCCCTTGCGTAGTCCGTCAGCCGGTTTATGGGCGCGGTGATACGCCACGATATGAACATGCCGACCAGCACCACGGACAGCCCTACGACCAGCGTTATCAGGGTTATGTTCTTTTTCGCGTCCTCGGCGAACCGGTTCGTGCTGACGGTCGGCTTGCCGACGGACAGCACGCCGGCCAGCTTCCCGGCAATCATTACCGGAGAGGCGACGTACATGACGCTCGTGGACGGGTCGCCAGGTATTTCTTCCGTGGTCCTCGCGCCGTACCTGCCCTGGAGAGTACGCTTCACGTCGTTCCACCGGCCGTAGTCCTTCCCCTCGTCGAGTCCGCCGCGCGAGTCGAATATCACTACTCCAGAGATGTCCGTGATGTATACACGGTAGTCCACTCCAGTCTTGACGAAGCCGTATATGTCGGCCGAGAACGGACGCGCGTACGCGTCGTCCATCAGCCCGCGGAACAGAAGAACGTCCACCCGCCCGTCCTTCGCGGTGGTAGTGGCAAGGGACGCCAGGACGCGGGACGCGTCAACGAGCGGCTCCTCCGTCGCTTTCCGGAACTGGGGCTTGAAGTCGTCGAGCGACCAGTATAGTAGCGCGGAAAACCCTACGAAGACGACGATTATAAAGCCTATGAATATGCGTGTCCGGATACTCATCTGGACGCCTTGATGGAGTAGCCCTCGCCCCTGTGCGTGACGATGGGGTCCTCGTCCGGGCGCACCGCCCTGAGCTTCTGGCGCAAGGTCTTGACGTGCGTGTCGACGGTGCGGTCGACGCTCATCTCCGGCTCCTCCCAGACCCGGTCCATCAGCTGCTCCCGGCTGTAAACGCGGCCGGGGTTCTTTACGAGGTGCAGGAGGAGGCGGTACTCGTAGCGTGTGAGGTCGAGCGGGACGCCGTGGTAGGATATCTTCCTGCCGTCCTCGTCGATACGGAAGTGTGCTGCAACCCTGTTGGTATCCACGGGGGGGGCTTCTCCGTTCCCCCCAGCCCTCCTCAGTATCGCGCGGACCCTCGCGGTCAGTTCGCGCGGGCTGAACGGCTTGGTGATGTAGTCGTCGGCTCCAAGCTCCAGCCCGGCTACACGGTCTATCTCGTCGGAACGCGCCGTAAGGAATATGAGAGGTATCGGTGATGTTCTGCGTATCTCGCGCGCAAGGTCGAACCCGCTCACGTCCGGTAGGCCGATGTCCACGATGACGAGCGCGAAGCCGCCCCCGCCCAGCCGCACCATAGCCTCCTGTCCCGTGCCGCACCATACCGGCTCGAACCCGTCGGTGGCAAGGGCATAGGTTATGTTCTCGGCGATGGAGGGCTCATCTTCTATGACAAGGATTTTTTTACGCATAGACATAATCGTATAGCAAGGATGTGCTGAGGTCAAGGCAAAACGGGCCACGGATTTCTCCGCGGCCCGCGTGTTCACAAGCGTATCGTCCGGACGCTACCAGGGCGTCTTGTTGTTCCAGCCGCCGGGGTAGTAGGCGTTGCTGCCGTTATGAGAGCCAATCTTCGTGCTGTGGCAGTGTGTACCCCTGACCAGCGCGCCCGGAAGCGTCGCGCCGAAGTTGCCGGGTAGAGTCGTGCCGCTGGTCACGAATGACATCGTCGTGTGGGCCACTCCGACGTTGTCGTTGTCGAGGCAGTTTGTCTTCAGAAGCCTCGGGAGCTTCGACACATGCGGCGTGTGGCACTTGCTGCACGGGAACCGGTGGTATGTAGCCTGTAAAGTGCCAGACGTGGACTGCGAGCTTTTCACGCCCCAGCGGTAATAGTGCATTCTGCCATCCGGGCCGGATGTTATATCTGAACTAGATGTGCATGACACTCCAGACGGCGTACCAGGCCCCGGATAGCCCGACCCGTCGGTAGAATTATAGGTCATCCCGTGCATGGAATACTGGACCATATTGGTGGAGCCGGGGTACACATCTCGTATAAAGATGTCGGCGGTTATAATACCCATGCCGGCAACCGTCTCGTGCGGACGAGTCTGCCTGCGGGCGGTGCCGGACGCGAGGTTGGCCGACGTCACGTTGCTCAGCCCCAGGCCTGAGTTCTTCGCCCATGCGTGGCACTGGAGGCAGAGCCCCGCGAAGTTGCCCGGCCTGCCGGACGCCGCGTTCACGCTCGACATGTTCCTGTACGCCATGTTCTGACCGTACCCCTTGAGCGTCGTAGTGCCGAAGGTGTTCTCGTCTATGAAGTACCCGTTCCAGCCCTTGCGCGTGACAGTCGCAGTGCTGTACCCGTAGAATACGCGCGCGCCTCCCCTGCCGAAGCCGTCGCCCTGAATTTCTACAATATTGTAACCAGGCACGTAGCTGCCTGTACGGAAATCCGGGTTGGCCCTCGGGGCCGGGCCTCCCACCGCCCTGTAAGTTTTATTTGTGCTCGTGCCACCACCTACAAAGTCGTCCCAGAGCCTTGTCGGCATACTGGCCGGGCCGTAGGAAGTATAGTCGTCGGCGTTGGTTATGCCCGCGAGACGGGCCGTGCCGCCTGTGGTGTCGGCCACGTAATTGTTCCTCGGCGGGCGGTCCTCCTTGTAAGGCGTGTGCATCCATGTGCCCTTGAGCGCGGGCACCATGAACGACTCGTCGAGCCCGGCCTCGAACGTCCAGGTGTCGTTCGTGGCATATGTGGCCTCCGCCCAGACGGCGGTTAACCCGTTGCCTGTGTAGTCCGTGCCTGTCGAGGCCGTGGCCCCCCAGGTCTTGCCAGCGTTCGACGAGGCCCGGTAGGTCGCGATCCCTTTTGCCCCGCCCACGACTATCTGGAGAACGTATACCGCGGACTCGCTCGACCCGCCGGTGTAGGTGCCGGAGAGCACCGGGCCGCCGTTTGTGGAGCCGATGGTCCTTACCGGCTTTGTGTAGTCGACCGTCGCCGCCACGCCGTGCGGGTCGTGGCATGTCACGCAGTGGCCGCCGACAGCCGTGCCCGGGACGCCGGTCTGCATGTACCCTATGGACTTCCCGAAATGGCCGCCCTTGAAGGGCGCGTCCTTGAAACCGAAACTGCCACGCCATGTGTCGGCCGTGGACCAGCGGGACGCGTCCTCGCTCGTCCACGTCGTCCCGGTGCGGTCGTAGTAGCCTGTCACCCTCTGTCCGTCCAGCAGCCCCAGCGTCGTGTACTTCTTAGGCGAGGTGTCGTCGTCGCCCATGTGGCAGTCGAAGCAGAGGTCGGCATCCGCCGCATAGACGTTCTTCGTGTCGGAACTGCCGCCGCCCGCCGGGGCGTACTTCCTTACCGTGCTCCTGTTGATGAATATGCCGCCCGCCGCGTTGCCGCTTACGTAGGACGTGCCGCCCGTAGTCTTGGAGCCGTGCGAGTTGTGGCAGTCGTAACATTCGAGCCGCGATGTCGCCGGCGAGTCGGCGCCGGACGCTCCGATTGTCTCGTTGACAACGACCACGCGCTCGTTCGCTGGAGTATTTCCGTGCGGGCTGTACGCCTTGTCGACGAGGTCGGCCGGGACGACGTTGTAAAGCTTCGAGCTGAACTTGCCCCACGGGGTCGTGCCGTTGTTGCCCCATTTGGATTTCACGGAGTTGTAGTCCCATGCGTAGGTGTTCGGGTTCCTGCCGTCCGAGTACGGGGTCGCTGTCTTGTTCGTGTCGCTGTGGCAGCCGAGGCAGACCCGGGAAAGCGATGAGTTGTTCCTGAACGCCTTGTAAGACACGATGTCGACCACGTCCGGGAACGTGCCGTATACCTTCAGGTAGACCGGCTGGCCCGGCATCTGCTTGTGGTACGTCGGGTTAATTGTACCGTCCGCGTTGCCCTCCGCGTGGCAGGCCGCGCAGTCGGCCGGCTGTATATTCTGCCAGGACGACGCGACGATGTGGTGCGATGCGCGGGTGAACTCCTCCTGCATGCTGCGCCTGCCGGCCATTGTTGCTAAGCCCACGTTGCTGTGGCAGACGATGCACGACACAGGTGTCAAATCCGGGTCGCAGGCGTCGCCTATGCCGTCTGAGTCTGCGTCCGCCTGGGTCGGGTTGGCCACAATCCGGCAGTTGTCGAAGGCGTCCAACACGCCGTCGTTGTCCACGTCCGTGTCGCAGACGTTGCCAATGCCGTCAAAGTCCTGGTCCAACTGTTCGGGGTTGTATGTAGCCGGGCAGTTGTCCACGTTGCCGCACACACCGTCAAAGTCGGAGTCGTTGGCCGGGTCGGCAGGGCATGCGTCGCAGGCGTCTCCTATGCCGTCGCCGTCGCCGTCAGACTGGCCGGGGTTGGCGACAGTCGGGCAGTTGTCGGATGCGTTAAGCACGCCGTCGCCGTCGAACTCTATAGAGGTGACCGCAACAGAGTGGCTGTCTCCGCAAGCTATCGCGGTAACATATGCAAGCCCGCTTACCTGTACAGGTACATACCTGTTGGTGGTTGTGCCGTCGCCAAGACGGCCAATGTTGTTGCTCCCCCATGCCCATACGCTGCCATAGGACTTGAGCGCTACCGTGTGAGAAGTTCCGCCAGCGACGGCGGTCACACCGGAAAGCCCGCTTACCTGGACCGGGGTATATCTGTCCGTGGTGGAGCCGTCTCCGAGCTGGCCATACTGGTTAGAGCCCCATGTCCATACAGTCCCGTCCGACTTGAGCGCGACCGTATGGTAGTTCCCGCCAGCAATGGCCGTCACGCCGGTAAGGCCGCTTGCCTGCACCGGCAGGTATCTGTTCGTTGTGCTGCCGTCTCCGAGCCGGCCGTAGCTGTTCGCGCCCCACGCCCATACAGTGCCGTCGGACTTTAGCGCGACCGTATGCTCGGCCCCGCCAGCAATGGCCGTCACACCAGTCAGCCCGCTTACCTGGACCGGGGTATATCTATCCGTGGTGGTGCCGTCGCCAAGCCGGCCGCTGAAGTTCCTTCCCCATGTCCAGACAGTACCGTCGGATTTCAGGGCCACCGTATGGTAATCTCCGCCAGCAATTGCCGTCACGCCAGTCAGCCCGCTTACCTGGACAGGGGTATGTCTTTCCGTCGTGGAGCCGTCGCCAAGCTGGCCGTTGGGGTTGGCTCCACACGTCCAGACAGTACCGTCGGATTTCAGAGCCACCATGTGGAATCCGGCTGTTATGGCGGTAATGCCGGTAAGTCCGCCGACATGGACAGGGGTTGACCTGTATGTAGTAGTGCCGTCGCCGAGCTGACCTTGACCGTTGTAGCCCCATGCCCATACCGTGCCGTCCGGCCTGAGCGCCACAGTGAACCCAGTTCCGCCGGTTACGGCTGTCACGCCACTAAGGCCGCTTACAGGGATCGGCGTGTATCTGTTCGTCGTCGTCCCGTCGCCAAGCTGGCCGTAATAGTTATATCCCCATGCCTTCACGGTGGTATCGTCCACCCAGTCCGGGCATGCAGCGCAGTCCGCGCCTCCGCAGTCGATGCCCGTCTCATCCGCGTCCCAGACGGCGTTCGCGCAGTGGACGTCGCAGGCGTTGCCGACGCCGTTGCCGTCGATGTCCGCCTGTCCGGGGTTTGCCACCGACTGGCAGTTGTCCGAGAGGCCGCAGACACCGTCCGCGTCGGCATCGTTAGTCGCATCAACCGGACAGGCGTCACATGCATCGGCTATACCGTCCGTATCCGTGTCTTCCTGTCCGGGGTTGAAGCCTGTCGGGCAGTTGTCCACATTGCCGCAGACCCCGTCAGCATCGATGTCGTTGTTCGCGTCCAGCGGACAGGCGTCGCAGGCGTCGCCCATGCTGTCGCCGTCAGAGTTGGTCTGGCTGGAGTTGGCCGCCGCCGGGCAGTTGTCCACGTTGCCGCAGACCCCGTCAGCGTCCGCGTCGTTGGCCGGGTCGAGCGGGCAGGCGTCGCAAGCGTCGCCCAGTCCGTCTGAGTCGGAGTCTGTCTGGCTGACATTGGACGCAATTGGGCAGTTGTCGCAGGCGTCTCCGACGCCGTCGCCGTCAGCGTCCGCCTGGTTGGCATTAGCGAGATACTGACAGTCGTCGGCAGGGTCGAACACTCCGTCGTTGTCGTAGTCCTGCGAGGTGATAACAAGCGTGTGATACTGGCCGCACTCCACGGCTTTCGCGCCCGCGACCAGGTTGACCTGAACCGGCGTCAGAAGGTTCGCGGTATTTGGGTTGCCAAGCTGACCGTAGTTGTTGCGTCCGAATGCCCATACCGTACCGTCGGACTTGACGGCAATCGTAAAGCTGTATCCGCCGGAGATATCGGTAGTGCCGTCCAGCAGGCTTACCTGGTCCGGGTACAACCTCGACGAGGTATTGCCGCTCCCGAGCTGGCCGTATGTGTTATTGCCCCATGCCCAGACGGTGCCGTCCGACTTGATCGCAAGCGCATGATAATACCCGCAGGCTATGGCGGTCACGCCGGTCAGGCCGCTTGCGGACACCGGTGCGTTTCTGTCGGTTGTCGTGCCGTCTCCTAACTGGCCATAGTAATTATGCCCCCATGCCCAGACCGCCCCGCCTTCCGCAATCGCCATCGAGGAATGAAATCCGGATGCTATAGCAGTAATACCAGTGAGGTTGCTAACCGGGACCGGTATCGAACTGGTCGTATTGGTACCGTTGCCGAGTTCTCCGTTGCTGTTGTAGCCCCATGCCCAGACGGTGCCGTCTGACTTGAGCGCCAGAGTGTGGTCACCGCAGCCGGCAATCTCGGTAACACCTGTAAGCCCGCTTACCTGTACCGGCGTATACCTGTTGGTCGTACTGCCGTCTCCAAGCTGACCATAACCGTTATATCCCCACGCCCAGACCGTGCCGTCCGACTTCAGGGCCACCGAGTGATAATTACCGCCGGCTATGGCAACCACTCCGTCAAGACCGGCAACCTGTGCCGGGAAGTTTCTGCTGACAGTGCTGTTGTCGCCAAGCTGGCCGTAGCCGTTCCAGCCCCAGGTCCTGACTGTCCCGTCGTACCTGAGCGCAACAGTGTGACTGTTTCCGCCAGCTACAGCGGTCGTGCCTGTAATTATCTGCACCGGTGCAGACTTGCTCGCGCTGGTCCCGTCTCCGAGCTGGCCGCTTGAATTATAACCCCAGGCCTTCAAGGCATCATTGATGCCTCCGCAGGCCGGGCAGTACACGCCGCCGCAGTCCACGCCGGTCTCGTCGGCGTCCAGCACTGCGTTGGCGCAGTGGACGTCGCAGGCGTTTCCGACGCCGTTTGCGTCCTTGTCAGCCTGGTCTGCGTTCGCTATATTCGGGCAGTTGTCGACGTTGCCGCACATGCCATCGGAGTCGGAGTCATTGGCCGAGTCAGACGGACAGACGTCGCAGGCGTCGCCTAGCCCGTCGCCGTCGGCGTCGGTCTGACTTGCATTGGCCACCATCTGGCAGTTGTCAATGTTGACGCAGACGCCGTCTCCGTCGGCGTCGTTGGCCGGGTCAGCCGGGCACGCATCAAGATTCCCGCATATTCCGTCACCGTCTGCATCGTTGTTCGCATCCAGCGGACATGCGTCGCATGCGTCGCCCAGGCCGTCGCCGTCGGAGTTGGCCTGGCTGGGGTTGGCCGACGCCGGGCAGTTGTCGCTCGCGTATGCAACGCCGTCATTGTCGTTGTCCGCCGAAACCTCTAATGCAACCGGCAGCTGCTTGATGACGCCGGCCGGGCCGTCCTTGACCAGGACCTTAACGTAGTTCAGGCCCGCGTCGG
>JACRHJ010000030.1 GCA_016212105.1 Nitrospirota bacterium | reverse complement strand
GTTCAAGGCTGAGGCGTACATCCTGACGAAGGAAGAGGGCGGCAGGCACACGCCGTTCTTCAACGGCTACCGTCCGCAGTTCTACTTCAGGACGACTGACGTGACTGGCGTGGTGAAGCTTCCCGAGGGCGTGGAGATGGTCATGCCCGGCGACAACGTGTCGATGCAGGTGGAGCTAATCATGCCGATAGCCTGCGAGAAGGAGCTGCGCTTCGCGATCCGCGAGGGCGGCCGCACAGTCGGCGCCGGCGTCGTCGCCGAGATAGTGGAATAAGGAAACCCCTCACCCCAACATCCTCTCCCGCGAGGAGAGGGGGATTAAAGGGTGGGGCTGACGATATGGTTGTCATTCCCGCGAAAGCGGGAATCCATTGAAGTGCATCAAGTCAAAATGGACCCCCGTTTGCACGGGGGTGACAAAATGTAGTAAATAAATCCTGAGATTGGAGCACCAAACGAGATGCGGGACATAATTTTGCTTACGTGCCAGACCTGCAAGCAGCGCAACTACTCGACGATGAAGAACAAGAAGAACACGACGGGCAAGCTTGAGCTGAAGAAGTACTGCAAGTTCTGCAGGGTCCATACTCCCCACAAGGAGACAAAGGCCTAACAACCTTGCAGGCCAGTAGCTCTAACGGTTAGAGCGCCGGACTCCAAATCCGGGTGTTGGGGGTTCGAATCCCTCCTGGCCTGCCAGAACTTTCACGCCGCTCGTTTTGCGCGCGGCGAGTCATATCCGGGCGGTCCACGCGGGTCAGGCGGGGAGTCGGGAGTGTGGAGGCCCAAAGGGGGACGGTTTATCCGGCCTTCCGGGCCTGACGGGACATGGATGGGGCCATGCGGGCGGGTGGATACCCGCTTTTTTGCGGTATGCCTGGCCCCGCGAATGCACAGGGGGAGTACCCGATGCCGAACATGCTTAACAATGCGGTTGAGTTTCTGAAAGAGTCCAGGGAAGAGATTGGCAAGGTCGTTTTTCCGACCCGCCAGGAGGTCGTGGGGGCGACGGTCGTGGTCATACTGTCCGTCGTCGTCGTGTCCGCCTTCCTCGGCGTGGTAGACCTGGGGCTTTCCGAGGTCATGAAGCAGATATTCAAGTAGTCCCGGCTAACCATCATACGCAGGTCTGGAGAGAAGATGTCAAAGGCATGGTATGTTGTACATACCTATTCCGGTTTCGAGGGAAAGGTCAAGTCCAGCATAGAGGAGAGGGCGAAGTCAGCCGGGCTCACCGAACGCGTCGGCCAGATACTTGTCCCGACCGAAGAGGTAGTCGAGCTGCGTAACGGAAAGAAGCGCACCTCCAACCGCAAGTTCTTCCCCGGCTACATACTGGTCGAGATGGAGATGGACGACGAGACCTGGCACCTCGTCAAGGACACGCCCAAGGTCACCGGTTTCGTCGGCGACAAGCAGAAGCCGCCCGCGATAACCGAGGAAGAGGTGGACCTCATCCGGATGCAGATGGACGAGGGCACCACGCCCGCCAAGCGCGAGGCGGCCTACAGCCGCGGCGACTCCGTGAGGATAATAGACGGGCCGTTCGTGAGCTTTACCGGGTCCGTCGAGGAGGTCAACCTCGACCAGGGCAAGCTCAAGGTCATGGTCTCCATATTCGGCCGCGCGACGCCGGTCGAGCTGGACTTCCTGCAGGTCGAGAAGGCATAGCGCGACAAGATGCCACGGGGCGCCAGGACAGCGCGTCAGCGTAAGCTCAGGCATTTAATATATATAATTCCGTAGTACGTTTTTAATACCAAGGAGTATCGACATGCCAAAGAAGGAATTAACCGGTTTCGTAAAGCTGCAGTTGACGGCGGGCAAGGCCAACCCCGCTCCTCCGGTCGGCCCGGCCCTAGGCCAGCACGGCGTCAACATCATGCAGTTCTGCAAGGACTACAACGCCCAGACGCAGGGCATGGAGGGCGTGGTCCCGGCCCTCATATCCATCTACAGCGACAGGACGTTCACATTCGTCCTGAAGACCCCGCCCGCCTCCGAGATGCTCAAGAAGGCGGCCGGCGTCGTCAAGGGCTCCGGCAAGCCGAACAAGGACAAGGTCGGCAAGGTTACCTCCGCCCAGGTGAAGGAGATAGCCCAGACCAAGATGCAGGACCTGAACGCCGTCGACATCGAGGGCGCGATAAAGATAGTCGAGGGCACCGCCCGCAGCATGGGCATAGAGGTCTCGGCGTAGGTTATCTAAGCCACTGGATTCCCGCTTTCGCGGGAATGACGGACTTAGGGTGTCATCCCCGTGCAAACGGGGATCCAGCGACTTGGACTATTTATATTCGTCACCGGCAACCACCGCCAGCCGGCGCGACAGACAACCAGGCGGGAGACAGGTGGGCCATCCAGGCGAGCGCAGGGGAGCTATACCGTGATTTCGCGGTTCCGGGCTTCTCGAAGGCCGCAGGGGTGCGCCTGCCATTATGTCGTTAAGGAGGATAAGATGAAGGACAAGAAGCAGAAGGCAAGCAAGGCGAAGGTTGACAGGAGCAGGTCGTACACAATCGAGGAAGCGATGGCGCTCGCCAAGGAGTGCGCCTACACGAAGTTCGACGAGTCGGTGGACCTCGCTGTCAACCTCGGCGTCGACCCCAAGCGCTCCGACCAGATGGTCAGGGGCTCGGTCTCGCTCCCGCACGGCACCGGCAAGACGGTCAGGGTACTGGTCTTCTGCAAGGGCGAGAAGGTCAAGGAGGCCGAGGACGCGGGTGCAGACTTTGTCGGCGGCGACGACCTCGTCGCCAAGATACAGGGCGGCTGGTTCGACTTCGAGCGCGTCGTGGCCACTCCGGACATGATGGGCACCGTCGGCAAGATAGGCAAGCTGCTCGGCCCGCGCGGCCTGATGCCTAACCCCAAGGTCGGCACCGTCACGATGGACGTCGGCCGCACGGTCAAGGAGATCAAGGCCGGCAAGGTCGAGTACCGGGTCGAGAAGGCCGGCATCATACACGTCGGCGTCGGCAAGACATCTTTCGACGCTGCCAAGCTCGTCGAGAACGCGATGGCCGTCCTCGAGGCGCTCCAGAGGGCAAAGCCTTCCGCCGCCAAGGGCAGGTACATGAAGAGGATAGGCGTCTCGACCACGATGGGCCCCGGCATAAAGGTTGACCTGGCCCAGATTTCGAGCCTCCTGCCTTAATTAACTGTTTATGTTCCGCTTTACCCGCCCCCTTGAGGGGGGAGGGCAGAGTGGGGTGATCCTTAGGTCGACGGCGAAGGGCCTAGCCCTTCGCCGAACGAAATCTTGAGTCGAAGACAGCAGGTCGGGCGGGGCGGACGGGAAGGCGGTTTCAGGCCGGTACCGTATCTTGACAACCCCAAACTTTAATTGGCGAACTGGCCATCCTGCCGAGACAAAAGGACAAGACGATATAATCGTCCCTGTCTTTCGACTTGGAAAGGGGGATTCATATTGAAGAAAAAAGACAAGCAGTCGCTGATCGACGAGCTGCACGGCAAACTGGAGACGGTGAAGTCGGCGGTGCTCACCGACTACAAGGGCATGACCGTGGCCGAGATAACCGAGCTTCGTAACGAGTTGAGGAAGTCTCAGGTAGAGTACAGGGTCATAAAGAACACGCTCGCCATACGCGCCGCGAAGGGCACCTCGGCCGAAAAGCTGGAGGAGTACCTCAAGGGCACGACCGGCTGGGCGATGGGATTCGGCGATGCAGTCGCGCCCGCGAAGGCACTCACCGAGATAGCCAAGAAGCAGAAGAAGCTGGTTATCAGGGTAGGCCTTGTGGAAGGTCAGCTCGCGGACGAGAACGCCCTCAAGGCTATCGCGTCGCTTCCTTCGAGGGAAGCGCTCCTCTCGCAGATGGCCGGAAGCTTTTCGGCCCCCGCCTCGCAGATGGCAAGGCTCCTCTCGGCCACGGTCGCTAGGTTCGGTTTCGCGCTTACCGCGCTCAGGGACAAGAAGGAACAGGGTTAAGTCGGCCTGAATGGCCGGTCCGGTTTGGCCTTACACGTCTTGAGGCCGCAATTTTCAGACAACAAAACGTGGACACCACGTTATACATGGAGGCTAACAAATGTCGGTTACCAAGGATCAGGTTTTTGAGTTCATAGACAACATGACCATACTCCAGATGAGCGAGTTCATCAAGGAGTTCGAGGACCGTTACGGCGTCACCGCCGCCGCCCCGGTCGCTGTCGCCGGCGCCGGCCCGGCCGCCGCGGCCGCCCCTGTCGAGGAGGAGAAGACCTCCTTCGACGTGATACTCTCGTCCGCCGGCGACAAGAAGATACAGGTCATCAAGGTCGTCCGCGAGCTGACCGGCCTCGGCCTGAAGGAAGCGAAGGACCTTGTCGACGGCGCCCCCAAGGAGCTGAAGACCGGCCTGTCGAAGGAAGAGGCCGAGTCGATGAAGGCGAAGCTGGTAGAGCAGGGCGCGGGCGTAGAGATAAAGTAGTCTTCGGCTGTTGGTCCCGCGCGGGCGAGAAACCGCCCGCGCGGGACCGGCGGCCTTTTTGCGTTTATAGGAGTCTGCGGACAAACCGCCCGTGAGGGCGAAAACAAGAGACTCAAGGAGAGTAGATGGCCTACCCGAAGATGCGACAGGAGAGACGGGACTTCGCGAAGATCCCCACGATCATCGACATCCCCGACCTAATTGACATCCAGAAGAGTTCCTACGAGAGGTTCCTCCAGGAGGACGTGCCTCCGCCGGAGAGGAAGAACATAGGGCTTCAGGCTGCATTCAACTCCATATTCCCGATAGCCGACTTCAACGAGACCTTCACGATCGAGTTCGTCGAGTACTCCATCGGCGAGCAGAAGTTCAGCGTCAGGGAGTGCCTCCAGAGGGGCACAACCTATGCGGCCCCGCTCAAGATAAAGGTGCGCCTCGCGGCCTGGGAGAAGGACGAGGAGACCGGCACCAGGCGCCTCAAGTACGCCAAGGAAGAGGGCGCGGACATATACCTGGGCGAGCTGCCTCTCATGACCGAGAACGGCACGTTCATCATAAACGGCACCGAGAGGGTCGTGGTCAGCCAGCTGCACCGCTCTCCCGGCGCATTTTTTACACACGATAAGGGAAAGACACACTCCTCCGGGAAGGTGCTCTACTCGGCAAGGATAATACCCTACAGGGGCTCCTGGCTCGACTTCGAGTTCGACGTCAAGGACCTCCTGTACGTCAGGATAGACAGGCGCAGGAAGCTTCCGGCGACCGTCCTCCTGAAGGCGCTCGGGTATTCCAACGAGGAGCTCCTCAGGACCTACTACCCCGTCGAGGAGATTAAGATAAAGAAGAATGGGTTCACCCGCAAGGTCAACCCGGAGATACTTGTCGGCCTCAAGGCGGCCTTCGACATATCCGCCGAGAAGGGCAAGGACAAGGAAGTAATCGTCAAGAAGGGCAACAAGATTACCAAGGGCGCGCTCAAGAAGCTCAAGGACGCGGGCATCGACGAGATACCCATCACGGTCGAGGAGCTGGTCGGCAGGGTCGCGGTAAGCGACATATTCGACCCGCAGACCGGCGAGGTCATAGTCGAAGGCAACGAGACGATGACCACCGACTCCATCGTGAAGCTCCAGAAGGCGAACCTCGGCGAGGGCGAGCCGGGCGCGCAGTTCCTTTTCATAGACGGCATCAGGTTCATCCCGTCGCTCAGGGAGACGCTGATGCTCGACAAGCTCGCGTCCCCCGAGGAGGCGATGGTCGAGATATACAGGCGGCTACGCCCCGGCGAGCCCCCGACCCTCGACATGGCGCGTTCGCTCTTCGACAACATGTTCTTCAATGACAAGCGCTACGACCTCTCGCCCGTCGGCCGGCTCAAGATGAACAAGAAGCTCGGCCTCGACGTGGACATAGAGAACCGCGTCCTGACGAAGGAGGACATAATCGAGGTCATACGCTACCTGATAGACCTCAAGACCGGCAAGGGAGAGGTGGACGACATCGACCACCTGGGCAACAGGCGGGTCAGGAGCGTCGGCGAGCTCCTCGAGAACCAGTTCCGCATCGGCCTCGTCAGGATGGAGCGCACGATAAAGGAGCGGATGAGCCTCCAGGACCTGGAGAACATCATGCCGCACGACCTCATCAACGCGAAGCCGGTAACGGCCGCGATAAAGGAGTTCTTCGGCAGCTCCCAGCTCTCCCAGTTCATGGACCAGACTAACCCGCTGGCCGAGATAACGCACAAGCGCAGGCTGTCCGCCCTCGGGCCGGGCGGCCTTACCCGCGAGCGCGCGGGCTTCGAGGTCAGGGACGTCCACCCGACCCACTACGGCAGGATATGCCCGATCGAGACGCCTGAAGGCCCGAACATCGGCCTCATCACCTCGCTCGCCACATACGCCCGCGTGAACGAGTTCGGCTTCATCGAGGCCCCGTACCGGAAGGTAACCAAGGGCAGGGCGATGACCGACATAGACTACCTCTCGGCCGTCGAGGGTGAGCATTTCGTCATAGCCCAGGCCAACACGCCCATGGACGAAAAGGGCGTCATAACCATAGACAGCACCTCCGCCCGTGAAGGCGGCGAGTTCAGGATGGTCAGCCCGGAAGAGATCGAGTACATGGACGTCTCCCCCAAGCAGATCGTCTCGGTGGCGACCGCGCTCATACCGTTCCTCGAGAACGACGACGCGAACCGCGCCCTGATGGGCTCGAACATGCAGAGGCAGGCGGTCCCGCTTCTCAGGTGCGACGCCCCCGTCGTCGGCACCGGCATGGAGAAGGTCGCGGCGAGAGACTCAGGCGTCATCGTCCTGGCCAAAAGGGGCGGCACGGTCGAGAGCGTCGACGCGAACAGGATAGTCGTCCGCGCCAACGAGAAGGAGATAAACGCGGAGAACCCGTCCCCGCTGGACGTGTACACGCTGATAAAGTTTTACCGCTCGAACCAGAACACCTGTATCAACCAGAAGCCGCTCGTTTCTGCCGGACAGAAGGTCAGGCGGTTCCAGGTGCTCGCGGACGGCCCGGCGACCGACGGCGGCGAGCTCGCGCTCGGCCAGAACATCCTCGTCGCGTTCATGCCCTGGGGCGGCTACAACTACGAAGACGCGATACTCATCTCCGAGAAGCTCGTCCGCGAGGACCGCTACACCTCGATACACATCGAGGAGTTCGAGATAGAGTCCAGGGACACGAAGCTTGGCCAGGAGGAGATCACGCGCGACATCCCGAACGTCGGCGACGAGGCCCTGAAGGACCTCGACGAGTCCGGCATAATCAGGATTGGCGCGGAGGTCAAGGCCGGCGACATACTGGTCGGCAAGGTCACGCCCAAGGGCGAGACACAGCTGACCCCGGAGGAGAGGCTCCTGCGCGCGATATTCGGCGAGAAGGCCGGCGACGTTCGTGACGCATCGCTTACGGTCCCGCCGGGCGTCGAGGGCACCGTCGTGGACGTCAAGATATTCTCGCGCAAGGGCGTGGAGAAGGACGACCGCGCCAAGAGCATCGAGGACGAGGAGATAGACAGGCTCGACCGCGACAAGCAGGAAGAGGTCAGGATCATCCAGGAGGAAAAGGTCAAGAAGATGAAGAAGGCCGTCCTGGGCAGGACCTCCGCCGTTAAGCTCGTCGACGCGGACGGCAAGACCGTCCTTGCGAAGGGCAAGCCGGTCACCGAGGAGCTCCTCGACATGCTCTCCGGAGACGAGATAGCTTCCTTATCGTTCGAGGAGGAAGAGGTCCTCGACAGGCTGGACGAGATCGAGGAGCACGCGCTCGACCAGATGGGCTCGCTCGACGCGCTGTTCAACGAGCGCGTTGCGAGGCTCCGTAAGGGCGACGAGCTGCCGCCTGGTGTCATAAAGCTCGTAAAGGTATACATTGCCATGAAGCGCAAGCTGTCCGTCGGCGACAAGATGGCAGGCCGCCACGGCAACAAGGGTGTCGTCTCCAGGATAGTCGCCGAGGAGGAGCTCCCGTTCATGCCGGACGGCAGGCCCGTCGAGGTCGTCCTGAACCCGCTCGGCGTCCCATCCCGAATGAACGTCGGCCAGATACTGGAGACGCACCTGGGCTGGGCGGCGAAGACGCTGGGGATAAACGTAGCGACGCCGGTCTTCGACGGCGCGACGGAGGCGCAGATAAAGGACATGCTGGAGGAGGCGGGACTGCCCCGCACCGGCCAGGTAACGCTCCGTGACGGCCGCACCGGCGAGGAGTTCGACAGGAAGGTCACGGTGGGCTACATGTACATGCTCAAGCTCCACCACCTGGTCGACGACAAGCTGCACGCGCGCTCCATCGGCCCGTACTCGCTCGTCACCCAGCAGCCGCTCGGCGGCAAGGCCCAGTTCGGCGGCCAGAGGCTGGGCGAGATGGAGGTCTGGGCGCTCCAGGCCTACGGCGCGGCCTACTGCCTGCAGGAGTTCCTGACGGTGAAGTCCGACGACGTGACCGGACGCGCAAAGATATACGAGGCCATTGTCAAGGGCGAGAGCACGCTTGAGCCGGGCCTTCCGGAGTCGTTCAACGTCCTCATCAAGGAGCTCCAGAGCCTGTGTCTCGACGTCGAGCTTCTGGAGGACGTGGAGGCGTAGGGGGTAATGTAGGGGCGGGTCCCCGTGCCCGCCCTCTTGTTTGTCAGTGCGAGGAGCGCAAGCGACGCGGCAATCTCCTCCTTTAAGAACTGAGATTGCCACGCTACGCTCGCAAAGACAGTCAAAGGCGAGGGCCGACACACGGGTCGGCCCCTACATAAAAGCGGGATGCAATTCTTCGCTCCGCTCAGAATGACAGACAAAATCTGTCGCCCCGTGCTTGACACGGGGTCAAGGAAGTCCGGCGGTTCATCCGCCGGCCGTTTACCTGTTAATAGTTCTTGGGCCGCCTTCTTGCAAGAAGGCGGGACTTTAGATTTTCGTATTTGACATAGATGTTAACCGTCTGATGGAGGTATGGATTGGACGACCTTTACACACTGTTCGAAAAGCCGAGGGAACCGGTAACCTTCGACGCGATCAAGATAAAGCTCGCGTCTCCCGAGAAGATACGCTCGTGGTCCCACGGCGAGGTAAAGAAGCCCGAGACGATAAACTACCGCTCCTTCAAGCCGGAGAGGGACGGGCTTTTCTGCGCCAAGATATTCGGCCCGATAAAGGACTGGGAGTGCAACTGCGGCAAGTACAAGCGCATGAAGCACAGGGGTGTGGTCTGCGACAAGTGCGGCGTCGAGGTCATACAGTCGAAGGTCAGGCGCGAGAGGATGGGCCACATTGAGTTGGCCTCCCCGGTCGCGCACATATGGTTCCTGAAGGGGCTCCCGTCCCGGATAGGCAACCTGCTCGACATGACGCTCAGGCAGCTCGAAAAGGTTCTGTACTTCGAGTCCTACGTCGTCATCGACCCGGGCGACACGCCGCTCAATGAGAAGGAACTTCTCACGGAGGATAAATACAGAAAGCTCTTCATGGAGTACACCAGCCGCTTCAAGGCCGAGATGGGCGCCGAGGCGATACGTGAACTCCTGAGGCGCGTGGACCTCGACTCGCTCGCGGCCGAGCTGCACCTGAAGATCGAGACGGCCAACTCGTCAGCGGTCAAGAAGAAGCTGACCAAGCGGCTGAAGGTCGTCGAGGCCTTCCGGAAGTCCGGCAACAAGCCGGAGTGGATGATACTCGACGTCGTGCCCGTCATACCGCCGGAGCTTCGCCCGCTCGTCCCGCTCGAGGGCGGCAGGTTTGCGACGTCCGACCTGAACGACCTGTACAGGCGCGTCATAAACAGAAACAACCGCTTAAAGAGGCTGGAGGAGCTGAAGGCCCCCGGCGTCATTATACGCAACGAGAAGAGGATGCTCCAGGAGGCGGTGGACGCCCTGTTCGACAACGGCAGGCGCGGCAGGATACTCAGGGGTCCCAACAAGCGCCCGCTGAAGTCCCTTTCCGACATGCTCAAGGGCAAGCAGGGCCGGTTCCGCCAGAACCTCCTCGGCAAGCGCGTGGACTACTCCGGCCGTTCGGTCATCGTGGTCGGGCCTGAGCTGAAGCTCAACCAGTGCGGCCTGCCCAAGAAGATGGCGCTCGAACTCTTCAAGCCGTTCATATTCAACAGGCTCGAGGAGAAGGGCTACTGCACGACGATAAAGTCCGCCAAGAAGCTGGTCGAGAAGGAGCGCCCGGAGGTCTGGGACGTACTTGAGGAAGTGATCAGGGAGCACCCGGTCATGCTCAACCGCGCCCCGACGCTCCACAGGCTGGGCATTCAGGCCTTTGACCCGGTGCTCGTCTCCGGCAAGGCCATAAGGCTCCACCCGCTGGTCTGCACCGCGTTCAACGCCGACTTCGACGGCGACCAGATGGCCGTCCACCTGCCGCTCTCGATTGAGGCGCAGGTCGAGGCCAGGGTGCTGATGCTCTCGGTCAACAACATCCTTTCGCCCGCGAACGGCAGGCCTATCACCGTGCCGTCGCAGGACATGGTCCTCGGCTGCTACTACCTGACCAAGAAGAGGCCGGGCGCGAGGGGCGAGGGCATGGTATTCTCAAGCCGCGATGAGGTCAGGATAGCCTACGACCACAAGGTCGTGGCCAAGCACGCTTCGATAAAGGTGAAGATAGACGGCAAGATGGTCCCCACGACGGTCGGCTGTGTCATAATGAGCGAGATACTCCCGGAGGGCCTACCGTTCGACCTGGTCAACCGCGAGATGTCCAAGAAGGAGATAGCGAAGCTCATAGACGCGTCCTACCGCCAGGCAGGCGCGCGCGCGACCGTCCTCCTGATGGACAACCTGAAGGACATCGGCTTCAAGTATGCCTGCGAGGCGGGCATCTCCATCTGCATGAACGACATGCACATCCCGTACAGGAAGGGCGAGATGATCGCCGCGGCAGAGAAGCAGGTCATGGAGATACAGAAGCAGTACTCCGACGGCCTTATAACCAACGGCGAGCGCTACAACAAGGTCATCGACATCTGGGCGTCGGTCACCGAGACGATAGCCACGGAGATGATGTCCGAGCTGGGCATCGACGACGAGGTCGAGGGGCTTTCCGCCTCCGAGAAGCGGGCGTTCAACTCCATATACATGATGGCCGACTCCGGAGCGAGAGGCTCGGCGGCCCAGCTAAGGCAGCTCGCCGGCATGCGCGGACTCATGGCCAAGCCCTCGGGCGAGATCATCGAGGCCCCGATCCAGGCGAACTTCCGTGAAGGCCTCAAGGTCCTCGAGTACTTCATATCCACGCACGGCGCGCGCAAGGGCCTCGCGGACACCGCGCTCAAGACGGCGAACTCCGGCTACCTTACCAGGAGGCTCGTCGACGTCGCGCAGGACGTGATAATAACGGAAGTTGACTGCGGGACGCTCGACGGCATCGTAGTCTCCCCGCTGGTCGAGGGCGGCGAGATCATCGAGCCGCTCGACGAGCGCATACTCGGCCGCGTCACCGCGGGCGACATACTCGACCCGGTAACGGGCGACACGCTGCTCCCGGCCAACACCGAAATAACCGAAGACCTGATGAAGAAGGTCGTGGACGCGGGCATAGACAGGGTCAAGATACGCTCGGTCCTGACCTGCAACACGAGGCGGGGCACCTGCCGGATGTGCTACGGCCGAGACCTCGCCCGCGGACACGTGGTGGACCTGGGCGAGGCGGTCGGCATCATCGCCGCGCAGTCCATCGGCGAGCCGGGCACGCAGCTTACGATGCGTACGTTCCACATAGGCGGCACGGCGTCGAAGGTCGTCGAGCAGACCAAGCTCTCGGCGAAGAACGACGGCATAGTGGAGTACATAAACCTCCACACCGTCAAGAAGGCGGACGGCTCCATCGTCGTCATGAACAGGAACGGCAAGATCGCCATTAGGGACGCCTCCGGCCGCGAGAAGGAGCGCTATATGATTACATACGGCGCGAACCTCCACGTCTCGGACAAGCAGAAGGTCAAGGAGACCCAGACGCTGGTCGACTGGGACCCGTACTCCATGCCGATACTGACGGAAGTCGGCGGCAAGATAGCCCTGGGTGACATCGTCGAGGGTTCCACGATGCGCGAGGAGGTGGACGAGACCACCGGCCTTTCCCACAAGGTCATCATCGACTACCCGGCGAACATGCGCCCGCGTATATCGATAAAGGACGAGTCCGGCAAGACGGCGAAGATACCGGGCACCAACGCGGTCGCGCGTTACCTGCTGCCGGCCGGCGCGCACATCCTCGTCGAGAAGGGCGACATAGCCAACCCCGGCGACATACTGGTCAAGATACCGCGCGAGACCACGAAGACCAAGGACATCACCGGCGGTCTGCCGAGGGTCGCGGAACTGTTCGAGGCCAGGCGTCCCAAGGAGCAGGCGGTCATCTCCGAGATAGACGGCGCGGTCGAGTACGGCGGCTTCGTCAAGGGCATGAGGCGCGTTATAGTCAAGGGCGCGCTCGGCGACGAGAAGGAGTACCTGATCCCCAAGGGCAAGCACGTCAACGTCCACGAGGGCGACTGGGTGGTCGCGGGCGAGCCGCTCATGGACGGCTCGGTCGACCCGCACGACATCCTCGACATCATGGGCCCGAAGGAACTCCAGAAGTACCTCGTGGACCAGGTGCAGCAGGTCTACCGCCTCCAGGGCGTGTCGATCAACGACAAGCACATAGAGGTCATCGTCCGCCAGATGCTCCGTAAGGTCAGGGTGGAGGACGCGGGCGACACCAGGTTCCTCATCGGCGAGCAGGTGGACAGGTTCGCCTTCGTCGAGGAGAACGATCGGGTCGTGAAGGCGGTCAAGATAGAGGACCCGGGCGACACCGACTACCTGCTGGGCGAGCTGGTGGACCCCAAGTTCATCGAGGATGTCAACGACAAGCTGGAGGCGAGGGGCGCGAGGCCGGCCCACTTCAGGAAGGCGATAGCCGCGGTCGGCAAGCCCATACTGCTCGGCATCACCAAGGCGTCGCTCTCGACGGACAGCTTCATATCGGCGGCCTCCTTCCAGGAGACGACGAGGGTCCTGACGGAGGCCGCGATAAACGGCAACGTAGACCACCTCCTGGGCCTCAAGGAGAACGTCATCATGGGCCGCCTCATCCCGGCGGGCACCGGCATCAGCATGTACCGCGAGACCTACGCCCTACCCAAGGACATGGAGCTTCCGGAGGCGGAAGCGGAGACTGTCGAGGCGGGTTAAAGGTGTACGAGAATGAAACAAGACGGGGCGTCCGGTGTAATTGCCGGGCGTCCCGGCCTTTTTGTTTGTTATAATAAAATATGCTTGACATTGGGGGGAGCAGTCTGCTATAATCCGCAGGTTTTTGGCTGATACCGGCAATGTAGCTAACTGCTTGAATTTTATAGGCGAATTAAAGCGCACCAGGTTCCGGAGGGTTTAAGTGCCAACGATTAACCAGTTAGTAAGGCGCGGCAGGGTCATGGCGGCCGAGAAGAGCAAGAGCCCCGCGCTCAAGTCCTGCCCCCAGAAGAGGGGCGTTTGCGTCAGGGTATACACCACCACGCCCAAGAAGCCGAACTCCGCGCTCCGCAAGGTCGCCAGGGTCAGGCTCACGAACGGCATGGAAGTTACCACATACATACCGGGCGTCGGCCACAACCTTCAGGAGCATTCAATAGTCCTGATAAGGGGCGGCAGGGTCAAGGACCTTCCGGGCGTCAGGTACCATATAATTCGCGGCACCCTGGATACGACGGGCGTTGCCAAGAGAATGCAGGGCCGCTCCAAATACGGGGCCAAGAGGCCTAAGGCCTAAGCGGGGGAGACAAGGATATGCCGAGGAGAAGGGAAGTTCCCAAAAGGGAGGTCCTGCCGGACCCCAAGTTCAACAACAAGCTCGTGGGCAAGTTCATGAACTGCCTTATGGAGCAGGGCAAGAAGTCTGTCGCCGAGAGCATCGTCTACGGCGCGTTCGACATAATAAAGGACAAGACGGGCGGCGACCCGCTCAAGACCTTCAAGTCCGCGGTCGAGAACGTCAAGCCGGCGGTCGAGGTCAAGTCGCGCAGGGTCGGCGGCGCGTCCTACCAGGTCCCGGTGGACATCCGCCCGAACAGGCGCCTCGCGCTCTCCTTCAGGTGGCTTATCACCTACTCGAGGAAGCGCGGCGAGAAGACGATGCGCGAGAGGCTGGCGAGCGAGCTGATGGACGCCGCCAACAACGCGGGCGCCACGGTAAAGAAGAAGGAAGACACCCACCGCATGGCAGAGGCCAACAAGGCCTTCGCGCATTACAGGTGGTAGTATCACATCGGGCCTGACCAGGGGGCTGGTGTCCTTTGGGGTCGGGCTCGTTGTATTTAAGGCGGGCCGAAATGGGGCATGCGGTAACTGACCGCGTGTCGGGTTGATGTGACAGCACGGCCCCCTGGACAGATTATAAGCTGATTTTACGCGGCCGCAGCTGAAATGGCGAGCCGTTGGAGGCTAAGAAGTTGACGAGAGAGTATTCGCTGGAAAATACCCGTAACATCGGGATAATGGCGCACATCGACGCGGGCAAGACCACGACCACCGAGCGCATCCTCTATTACACGGGCGTCTCCTACAAGATAGGCGAAGTGCACGAGGGTACCGCGGTCATGGACTGGATGGTCCAGGAGCAGGAGAGGGGCATCACCATCACCTCCGCCGCCACGACGTGCTTCTGGAAGGGCAAGAGGATAAACATCATCGACACGCCCGGCCACGTCGACTTCACCATCGAGGTCGAGCGTTCGCTGCGCGTCCTCGACGGCGCGGTCTGCGTCTTCGACTCGGTCTCCGGCGTCGAGCCGCAGTCCGAGACGGTATGGCGCCAGGCGGACAAGTACAACGTCCCCCGTATCGCCTTCATGAACAAGATGGACCGTGTAGGCGCGGACTTCTACCGTTCGGTCAAGAGCATGGTGGACAGGCTCGGCGCGAAGCCGGTGCCCATCCAGCTCCCGATAGGCAGGGAAGACCAGTACAAGGGCCACGTCGACCTGGTCAAGCAGAAGGCCGTCCTCTTCCTCGACGAGACGATGGGCTCGAAGTACACGGAGAGCGACGTCCCGGAGGACATGACCGACATCGTCGCCGAGTACCGCGAGAAGCTTATAGAGTCCCTCTCGGACGTCGACGAATCACTCATGGAGAAGTACCTGGGCGGCGAGGACATATCCGAGGCGGATATAATGGCCGCGCTCAGGTCCGGCACCATTGGGCTTAAGATTACCCCGGTAATCTGCGGCACGGCGTTCAAGAACAAGGGCGTGCAGCCCCTGCTCGACGCGGTCATAGACTACCTTCCCTCCCCGCTGGACATACCGCCGGTAACCGGCATCCTTCCGGGCACCGAGACGGAAGTAGTCAGGAATGCGGACGACAGCGACCATTTCTCCGCCCTCGCTTTCAAGATAATGACCGACCCGTTCGTCGGCCAGCTCACGTTCTTCAGGGTTTACTCCGGCGTAATGGCCGCAGGTTCCTACGTATACAACGCCAACAAGGACTCCAAGGAGCGCGTCGGCCGCATCCTCAAGATGCACGCCAACAAGCGCGAGGACATAGACAAGGTTTACGCGGGCGACATCGCCGCCGCGGTTGGCCTCAAGAACACGACCACGGGCGATACGCTCTGCGACCCGGCGCACCCGGTCATCCACGAACTCATGGTGTTCCCGGAGCCGGTCATCTCGGTCGCCATAGAGCCCAAGACCAAGGCCGACCAGGAGAGGCTCGGCATGTCACTCGGCAAGCTCGCCCAGGAGGACCCGTCCTTCAGGGTGAAGAACGACGAGGAGACCAGCCAGACTATCATATCCGGCATGGGCGAGCTGCACCTCGACATCATCGTCGACAGGCTGATGCGCGAGTTCAAGGTGGACGCGAACGTCGGTAAGCCGCAGGTCGCATACCGCGAGACGATAAGGAAGAAGGTCGAGCAGCAGGGCCGCTTCGTGCGCCAGTCCGGCGGCCGCGGCCAGTTCGGCGACGTATGGCTCAACATCGAGCCGTCCGAGCCGGGCGAGGGCTTCATCTTCGAGAACAAGATAGTCGGCGGCTCAATCCCGAGGGAGTACATACCGGCGGTCGAGAAGGGCGTCAGGGAGGCGATGGACGGCGGCGTGCTCGCGGGGTACCCCATGGTGGACGTCAAGGTAACGCTGTTCGACGGATCCTACCACGAGGTCGACTCCTCGGAAATGGCCTTCAAGATAGCCGGCTCGATGGGCTTCAAGGAAGGCGCGAGGAAGGCAGGCGCGGTACTTCTGGAGCCGGTCATGTCGGTTGAGGTAGTCGTACCTGAGGAGTACATGGGCGACGTCATAGGCGACCTGAACTCCAGGCGCGGCAGGATACTGGGCATGGAGCCGAGGGGCAACGCACAGGTCATCCAGTCTCAGGTCCCGCTCTCCCAGATGTTCGGTTACGCGACGTCGCTCCGCTCCGCGACGCAGGGCAGGGCGACATACACCATGCAGTTCGCGCACTACGAAGAAGTGCCGAAGAATATAGCGGAAGAGATAATCGCCAAGGTCAAGGGCGAGTAAAAAACTGATAAGGCTGCTTATCTTTCAAGGAGGGATTCCATGGCAAAGGCAAAGTTTGAGCGTACGAAACCCCACGTCAACGTCGGCACGATAGGCCACGTCGACCACGGCAAGACGACCTTGACCGCGGCTATAACGAAGGTTCTGTCCCTGAAGGGTCAGGCCACGTTCACTGCGTTCGACATGATAGACAAGGCCCCGGAGGAGCGCGAGAGGGGCATCACGATAGCGACTGCCCACGTGGAGTACCAGACGACCGCGAGGCATTACGCGCACGTCGACTGCCCGGGCCACGCGGACTACGTCAAGAACATGATCACGGGCGCGGCTCAGATGGACGGCGCGATACTTGTCGTCTCGGCGGCTGACGGCCCGATGCCGCAGACGAGGGAGCACATCCTTCTCGCGCGTCAGGTCGGCGTGCCTTACATCGTCGTGTTCATGAACAAGGTTGACATGGTCGACGACCCGGAGCTCCTGGAGCTTGTCGAGCTTGAGCTTCGCGAGCTTCTTTCGAAGTACGACTTCCCGGGCGACGACATCCCAATCGTCAAGGGTTCCGGCCTGAAGGCGCTCGAGTCCGCGTCGAAGGACCCGAACGCGGAAGAGTTCAAGTGCATATGGGAGCTGATGGACGCGGTCGACAGCTACATCCCGACCCCCGAGCGCGCGATAGACAAGCCTTACCTGATGCCTGTCGAGGACGTGTTCACCATATCCGGTCGCGGCACGGTCGTGACGGGCAGGGTTGAGCGCGGCGTTATCAAGGTCGGCGAGGAGGTCGAGATAGTCGGCATCCGTCCGACGCAGAAGTCGGTCGTGACCGGCGTCGAGATGTTCAGGAAGCTTCTGGACCAGGGCCAGGCGGGCGACAACATCGGCGTCCTGCTCAGGGGCACGAAGAATGACGACGTCGAGCGCGGCATGGTCCTGGCTCAGCCCAAGTCGATCAACCCGCACACGAAGTTCAAGGCTGAGGCGTACATCCTGACGAAGGAAGAGGGCGGCAGGCACACGCCGTTCTTCAACGGCTACCGTCCCCAGTTCTACTTCAGGACGACGGACGTGACGGGCGTTGTGAAGCTCCCCGAGGGCGTGGAGATGGTAATGCCCGGCGACAACGTGTCGATGCAGGTCGAGCGAATCATGCCGATAGCCTGCGAGCAGGAGCTGCGCTTCGCCATCCGCGAGGGCGGCCGCACCGTCGGCGCCGGAGTCGTCGCCGAGATAGTGGAATAAGGGGCATTCAGG
>JACRHJ010000028.1 GCA_016212105.1 Nitrospirota bacterium | reverse complement strand
TATTGCGAAGGCGGATTACCTGCTTGCGAAGCTCGTACTTTGATGCTTTGTTTAACTTGCGTGCGTCGGTCTTTTCCATGACCGACACTATATCACAAATAGAGATGGATTGCACTAAATATCCACCGGGTTAATAATATACAAAAATAGTGAAAACTAATACTTTCGGGTAATTGACAGTTTTCGTTATATACTGTAATATCGTGTCCATGACACAGTCCCTGCATTAATGCCGGGTTTAGTGGTCCCGGCCGCATGGAAAAGGAGGACGCCATGGAAACGCGTGTTGACAGTATCAAGGACGCCGTCATCGACGTGCTCGGCGGCTCCGCGAGCCAGATATTCCTGTCACGCATGGACAAGACGCTCGACGAGGCGGGAGGCGACCCGGCCGCTATAAGGACCGCCTGCGTCAGGATAGAGAAGATGGTCCGGCTGTTCATCGGGGCCGACGAGGCCCGGGCGGTCGGCGAGAGGTGCAGACTCATACTGGGTTAGCCCCCGGCCGCCCTCATGCCCTGCCGCCAGTTCCACCTGATGCATGCACGCCGCGGTGTTTCTACGTACCGCGGCGGCGCCATATTTTCCCCCCATCCAAGCAAAAGCTTGAATATTTCATGGATTACTGATATTATATCTATCGGTTATCCTGAAATTTGAACTATCCCCGTCCCATGACCATTCCAGAGCCGACATATATGAAGGAGCAGAGAGATATTGATGAAGGCCGGTAAAATCCGCTACGACAGTTCGGTCTTCACGGATTACGATATATACCTGTTCAAGCAGGGCCAGCACTTCAGCCTCTACGAGAAGCTTGGGGCGCACGCATCTCCGGACGGCACGCACTTCGCGGTCTGGGCGCCGAACGCGCGCGAGGTCTCGGTAAAGGGCGACTTCAACGGCTGGGACTGCTGCAAACATTACCTCAAGGCGCGCGAGGACTCCTGCGGCATCTGGGAGGGTTTCATACCCGGCGTCGGCAAGGGAGCTAAGTACAAGTACCACGTCATATCCAACTTCGGACACATGGCCGACAAGGCCGACCCCGTTGGCATTTACTGCGAGACCCCGCCGGACACCGCTTCGGTCGTCTGGGACCTGGACTACGGCTGGGGCGACGACGGCTGGATGAAGGCGCGCCGCGACCGCATGTTGCTCAACGCGCCGCACTCCGTCTACGAACTCCACACGGGCTCATGGATGCGCGTCCCGGAGGAGGGCAACCGCCCGCTCACGTACAGGGAGCTTGCGCCCCTGCTCGCAGGCTACGTCCGCGACATGGGCTTCACCCACGTCGAGCTGATGCCGGTCATGGAGCACCCCTTCTACGGCTCCTGGGGCTACCAGGTTACAGGTTTCTTTTCTCCGACCAGCCGTTACGGCACCCCCCAGGATTTTATGTACCTTGTCGATACCCTCCACCAGGCGGGCATCGGCGTCATACTCGACTGGGTCCCGTCGCACTTCCCCTCGGACGCGCACGGCCTGGTCTACTTCGACGGCACACACCTCTACGAGCACGCCGACCCGCAGCAGGGCTTTCACCCTGAATGGAAGAGCTACATCTTCAACTACGGCAGGAACGAGGTCTCCGAGTTCCTCATCAGCAGCGCGCTCTTCTGGGTCGAGAAGTTCCACGCCGACGGACTCAGGGTGGACGCGGTCGCATCGATGCTCTACCTCGACTACGGCAGGAAAGAGGGCGAGTGGATACCCAACCAGTACGGTGGCCGGGAGAACATCGAGGCGGTGAACTTCATCAGGCGGATGAACGAGGTGCTCTACGAACGCCACCCGGACATCCAGATGATAGCAGAGGAGTCCACCGCCTGGCCGATGGTCTCGCGCCCGGCGTACGTCGGCGGGCTGGGATTCGGCATGAAATGGAACATGGGCTGGATGCACGACACGCTCGAATACTTCTCGAAGGACCCTGTATACAGGAAGCACCAGCACAACCAGCTCACGTTCAGCATACTGTACGCCTTCACCGAGAACTTCATGCTGCCGCTTTCCCACGACGAGGTGGTATACGGCAAGCGTTCCCTGAAGGACAAGATGCCCGGAGATGAATGGCAGCAGTTCGCCAACCTCCGGCTCCTGTTCGGGTACATGTTCACCCAGCCCGGCAAGAAGCTCGTGTTCATGGGCGGCGAGTTCGGCCAGTGGCAGGAGTGGGACCACGAGTCGTCGCTGCACTGGAACCTGCTCGACTACCCCGCGCACGACGGCGTCAGGCGCTGGGTGCGCGACCTGAACCGCATCTACCGCTCCGAGCCCGCGCTCCACGAGAAGGACTTCGACCACGACGGCTTCGAGTGGGTTGACTTCGGGGACTGGGAAAGCTCGGTCATCAGCTATATCCGCAGGGGCAAGGACCCGGCCGACACAGTGCTCGTCGTCCTGAACTTCACGCCGGTGCTGCGCACCGGGTACAGGGTCGGCGTCCCGCATGGCGGCTACTGGCGGGAGATACTGAACAGCGACTCCCCCGACTACGGCGGGAGCGGCCAGGGGAACATGGGGGGGGTGGAGGCCGAGGACATATTGTGTCACGGGCGGCTGCACTCCCTTTCGCTGACCCTGCCCCCGCTCGGCATAGCGGTGTTCAAGCCGGCGGGCCGGTAGGATACGCGTACCCGCCCCGTTTTATTATGGCGCGGCAGGTTTTTGCGCATCATAATTATTGACACGGCGGTGCGTCACAAGGTATTATTGCCCGACATGTTTTAATATCTGTTACCTGATCAACGTGGACTCCTGGGCAGGCATTACAGTACAGGGGCCGTCATCGAGCAGTACCCCGCGAGCAACTCGCGGGGCCTTCCGCCACATAATATAACGACGATACTTTTTGGCTTCCGGCGGAGGAGCCGCGTATTCTGTTATGCCATGTATGTTGCATGCAAGGGGAGGTACCAGGCAAGATGGGCAAGACTTTCGCTTACGACGAGATCGGGGCCAGGATACGGGACCTCAGGGGCAAGGACAGGCAGAAGGACTGGGCGACCAGGATAGGCTGCGACCAGGGCTACATCTCCCAGGTGGAGAACGGCGTGACCAAGCCCTCCCTGTCCTTCCTCAAGGGGGTCGCCACCATCACCAACGCGAGTATCGACTGGATACTGACCGGCAGGGGCCAGAGAAAGGCGTCGCCGCATCCGCCCGCCCACGACTACGCCGGGGCCGTCGTCTCGCGCCGCGACTGCTGCGAGGACGAGACACTGAGGAGCCTGAGCGACAACCCCAAGCTCCTGATGGGGGTGGAGCGTCTGCTCAAGATGGAGCCGCTCGGGAGCAGCCTGCTGGAGGCCATCGGAGAGATGGAGGAGAAGAAGGTGGCCGGGCTCGCCACACTGCTCGGCATCATCAGGGAGTGACGGGGCCGGCCGCGCAAGTCATGCAAGCCACCCCCTCGCGGGCCGGCGGCTTCAGCGGCCCCCGCCCCTGACCCGGCGGACCAGGTCCACCAGGCCGCCTACAAGCGCGCCCTCGGCGCCGAAGACGGCAACGAATATCAGAACGAGCAACAGGCCGGGGCGGGTGAAGAACACCTCCGCCTCGGCCTTCGCGCCTATCAGTAACGCCAGACCAACCGCGAACCCCACGAACAAAAGCCAGCCGAACGCGAAGGTACAAGAAAGTCGTAACCAGTACCTCTTCCTGTAGTACCAGCCGAACGTTTCTCCCGGAAGAAGAGGCTCGAACGGCGAGCGCCTGTGCCGGAACCAGTCGTACGCCCCGCCCGCGAACGCGCCGGACCAGCCCGCGAACACCGTCAGGAGCGAGCCTCCGAACATCTCCGGCGCGCCCGAGCCGCCCCCGAACAGCCCGATATAATACGCGAGGGCAGCCCCGGCCAGAAGGCCGAGGCCCCCGGCCATGGGCCATGCGCGGCCCGGCCTTTTGGCCGTCACTACGCTATCGGAGGGTTCGGGTGTGTTCATGTTGTGCTTGTTCCGTCATTCTCGCGAAAGCGGGAATCCAGCGACTTTCATTGCATGTGAAATCAACCAAGGGCAGCTTCACTGGGCCCCCGCTTTCGCGGGGGTGACGTCAAAACCTCACCCTACAAAACCTGCACCAGCGCGCACTTCAGGTACTCCGTCTCCGGCACCGCGAGGAGCACGGGGTGGTCGCGCGACTGGGAGCGCATCTCGAGGAGCCTGACCGTCCTGCCCGCGCCGGAGGCCGCGAGCCGGAGCATCTCCCGGAACGTCTCGCGGTCGACATGGTGCGAGCACGAGCAGGACACCATGAAGCCTCCCGGCCGGACCGCCTTCATCGCCCGGACGTTCAGGTCGGTATACCCTTTAAGTCCCTCCGCAATCCTCGTCCGGCTCTTGACGAACGCGGGCGGGTCCACGACGACGACGTCGAACCTGCGCCCTCCGAGCCCCTTGAGGTAGTCGAAGACGTCCGACTTCACGAACTCCACGGAGTCCCCGGCCCCGTTCAGGCCCGCGTTCTCATATGCCACGCCGAGCGCCTGCGCGGATGAGTCCACGCCCGTGACCTCGGCCGCGCCCGCCTTCATCGCCGAGATCGCCCAAGCCCCGGTATGGCAGAACAGGTCGAGCGCCTTGGCGCCCTCGGATATACTTCCGAGCAGCGAGTAGTTGTCCACCTGGTCCAGGAAGAAGCCTGTCTTCTGCCCCTCCATCAGGTCCACCATCATCCGGAGCCCCGCGAAGCCCGCCTCGACCGGGCCGTCGTAAGTCCCGCGCACGGCCTCCCTGACGAGCGGAAGCCCCTCCATCTCGCGGAGCTTCGAGTCGTTCCTCAACACGATGCCATCTGGCCCGTACACCTCCCCGAGGACGTCGAGCACCATCGGCATCATCCGCTCCATGCCCGCCGTCAGGGACTGCACGGAGAGCCAGCCCGCGTACCTGTCCACCACCAGGCCCGGCAGGAAGTCCGACTCGGAGTAAAACGCCCGGTACGTGTCCCGGCCCGGGTACAGCCTGTCGCGGAAGGCCCGCGCTGCCAGCACCCTCTCGCGTATCAGCTCTGGGCCTACCTCCTCCACCTTCCTGGACACGAGCCTGACCGCGATGAGCGAGCGCGGGTTGACGTAGCCCGTGCCGACCGGCTTGCCCAAGTAGTCCTCGACCACCACCGGCTCGCCCGGCTCGAAGCCCGGAAGCGGCGTCTCCACCTCGTTGGAAAAAACCCACGGGTGGCCGCGGCGTATGCGGCGGTCTTCTTTCTTCTTCAATCTGAGAGTTTTGATAAGAGCCTCCTGAAAAGTCCCGCCTTTTTGAAAAAAGGCGGCCCAAAAACTTCCATGTCTTTAAACTAACAAGGCGAACTTCCTGGACCCCGTGTCAAGCACGGGGAGACGCGCTATAACCCGTCATTCCCGCGAAAGCGGGAATCTATCGACTTTACTTTGAATTGCCTGATTGACGCATCCAATTGCCGTGTTAATAATAAAAACGGGGCGCGTACATGCCGCGCCCCGCACGATTATCAACCAGGAGCACGCGGCCCGCAAGCGTCAGTCGCGTATCTCCACGTAGGTCTTCTTCCTGAGCCCCTGCAGCCAGCCGGCGAACAGTTCCTCGCCCTTCTTGCCGCTGATGTCGTCCACGATGGCGTCGTGGACCTCCGCGAGCGGCTTGAGGCCGCCGGCGGTCTTTGACATGACCTTGACAAGCTGGTAGCCGGTCGCGGTCTTGAGCGGCCTGCTGACCTCGCCCTCGCCCAGGGCGAAGGCCTCCGCCTCCAGCTCCGGGGCGAGCTCGCCGCGCCCGAACGTGCCGAGCACGCACTTCTTCGCGCCCTCCGGGTCGCCGGTGCATTTCGCGGCCATCTCCTCGAACGGCGTGCCCGCCGCTATCTCGGCCCTCGCCGCCTCCGCGTTCTTCAGCGCGCCGTCCATGTCGCCATTCTTGGCCGGGAATACTATGTTGGCGACCCTGATGGACTCGGGGTTGCTGTACCTCGCCGGGTTTGCCTTGTAGTAGGCCTCGACGTCCTCTTCCTTGATGGAGACCTTGGACTTGACCTCCCTTGCGACGAGCCTCATTATCGTGAGCTGGTCGGAGAGGTTCTTTTTATAGTCCTCCATCGTGTAACCCTCGCCCGCGAGCGCGTCCACGAATGCCGGCATGTCCATCTTGTTGTTACGCATGATGTCGTCAATCGCGGCGTCTACCTCTTCGTCCGCGACCTCGATGCCCTGGAGCCTGGCCTCGCGCACCTGGAGGCGCCTGTCTATCAGGCCGTCGAGCGTGCCCCGCTTCAGCCTGTCCATCTCGCGGGCAAGGTCCTCGCCCCTGAGCCTCTGGCTCAGTTCGCCCGCCGCGGTCGCCATCTCGCCCTGCAGCTCGCTCAGCGTGATGACGTCGTCGCCGACCACCGCGACCACGCGGTCAATGAGTGTGGCGCATGACGCGGGCCTTGCCGCGACGAATACCGCGAATAACGCGGCTACAAAAATCAACCTCTTCATGGTGGGTCCCCTTGGAGTTTCGGATAATTTGGATCTGCCCGTAAAAGATACCACAGAACGGGCCGGAAAATCAAACAAGAAAACCGCCTACCCCTCCCGGCGCCAGACCTCTGGGAAATAGCAGATGTACGGGTTGCAGCCGCGGCCGAAAATCTCTCTGTACAGCTCACGCGCGGCGGCGTGCGTCTCATGCCCGGAGGGCGCGTTCTCCGCCAGGTCGAGCATCCTGCGCACCGCCCCAGCCACCTTGACCTTCATGGCCGTCGGCCCGCCGCGGCCGACGAGCTTGAGCGCCGTGACGCCCGCGCCCGCGAGCCCGGACACGGCGCAGAGCCCGCATGCCTGCCGCCGGTTTATCCGGCTCCAGCCCATCTGCGCGTTGATTATGCCGTCCACGCCGTTTACCCCCTTTACCGCCTCTACCCTGTACGCCTCCTCGCAGGGCCAGACAAGCTCCGGGCTGTTGTGCGTGAAGCCGCAATACCCCTCTATGTTCGGGCACTTTCCGATGAGTACGAAGGCGTCGAACTCGCAGCCGGGGTTGGCCTTTACAATGCCCGCCATCTCGGCCACGGTAAGCTCGCGCGGGAAGACCATGCGCTTCACGCCGAGCCCGGCGAAGAACGCCGCGCTCCTTCCGTTGAACACCGTGCCGAGCGTGGAGAGGTGCAGCTCCGCGTCCGGCATCGCATCCCGGAGCCTGAGTATAAGGCCTATGTCCGAAACGATGAAGCCATCCGCGCCGAGCGCGTGCACCCGGCGCGCCTGGTCCAGCAGCTCTCCGTACTGCGGCCCTGTGTAGAACTGCGAGTTCATCACGAGGTAGAACCTCGCCCCGCGCCGGTGGGCATCGGATATGAGCCTCGCAAGCTCTGGCTCCGTCTTTATCTGCGCGCCGGGGAAGAACCTCTGGTTGGTCGAGCCCATGATGGAATACCTGCCGAGCCACGCGCCGGGCACGAACCCGCCGTAAAGCTCGTCCACGCCCGCGTCCACGAGCGGGCCGACCTCGTCCAGCCGGTCTATCGGGGAGAGTATCCTCATGGCACGTCTTCCATGTACACTATGCGGTCTATGCCCATCGCCGCGAGGCCTTCGGGCAGCTCCCGGTTCTCGACGAACTGCGTGTTGCCCCGCATCAGGAGCCTCGCCTCGTGCGCGGGGTTTGTCAGCGATAGGACGTTCTTCAGGCAGCCCTTCAGCCGGCAGCCCTCAAACGCCTGCCAGCCCGTGCCGTCGAACGAGGCCGGGCAGTGGCGCGTCGTCGTGACGTAGGCGTACGGCGTGTATACCGAGCCCCTCAGGCCCGCGGATTTCAGGTCGGGCGCGAGGCCCTGGAGCGGCACGTCCATGTCCACCCGCTTCACCCCGAAGCCCCTGATGAGCCCCGCCGCGACCGGGTCTTCCATCCCCGCGTGCAGGTAGATTTCCCGCCCCGCGTCCGGCAGGCCTTCGAGCATGCCGGGTATCCTCGGGCAGCATTTTCTCTTTACGAGCAGCCGCCCAAGCACCGGCGCGAGGCCCGGAAACTCCTCCCTGAGCAGTGTAAGGACGCCGTAGTCGTTTACGACTACCTCCGCCTCCTTCATGCCCGCCCCGGTCAGAACACGGAACAGCGCCTTCAGCCTCCTGATGCCCTCGTCCGTCACCCAGGGCGTGACGAGGGTGAAGGACATGCCGCGCCCCTCCGCGAGGGCGATCGCGCCCGCAAGGCCCGCGCGTCCCGGCAGCCGCCACTGGCAGAACTCCGCGCCGAAATAGGCGCGTGTGTAGCCGGGTCCGGCCTTCCTCAGTCCCGCGAGGGACGTCGTGTATATGGCTTTTTCGGGCTTTGGCATGGATTATTGTTTTCGCATTAACGGTGTCATTCTGAGTGAAACGAAGAATCCGCCTGTATTCAATTCTCGTAGGGGCCGACCGTCGTGTCGGCCCTTGTCTTGCCCTTTAAGGTGTCATTCTGAGTGAAGCGAAGAATCCGCCTGTATATAATTCTTGCATGGGCGCGATTTATCGCGTCCACCCCTGTTATCTGTCGCCCCGTGCTTGACACGGGGTCCTGGAAGTTTGCCTATTTTGGTGCCTATTTCTTCTTCGCCGCATGCCGCGCGTCCCGCGTGTCCTTGCGCCTGTCCCACCAGGACGGGTCCTCTGTCGCGGCCAGGACGCCTCCGACGATTACAAGCTTGAAGACGTCCTCGTCACGGAAACGCCCGTGGTCGACGTCGGCCGCGAGCGCCGAGAGCCTCGACATCAGTATCTCCTGGCCCGGCAGGCTGACATTGTAAATTACGGCGACCGGCGTATCCGGGGCGTAGCCCTCGGACAGCTCGGCGACAAGCTCCTCGACCGGCTTGTTGTTCATGAACAGCACCATCGTCGAGCGGTGCCTTGAGAGGTCAGATATGGAGTCCGGGCTACCGGTGATGGTCTTAGGCGACGTCACTATAGTCGAGTGCGAGACGCCAGGCAGGTCGAACGTGCGCTTCAGCGCGGCCGAGGCCGCGTTCATCGTGCTGACGCCCGGCACGACCTCCGCGGACTCGCCGAAGTAGTCGATTATGGACTGCACAGGGGAAAATACCGCCAGGTCTCCCGGCACGAGGAATACAGCGTCGTCACCCCTGTCGAGGCATGCGTCGATACGCGCGACAAGCTCCGCATGGTGATAATCGAAGGGTTCAAGGACCTCCTTGCCCGCGAGGTGCTCTTTGTAGGTATCCTTGAAGAAGCCCGGCGCGAGCACCGTCTTCGCGCGCCTCAGCAGCTCCATGCCACGCATGGCGATGAGGGCAGGGTCGCCCGGACCGCCGCCGACAAAGTATATCTTCCCGCGCATCGAACGCCTCCGCAACCCGTCTACTGCTCCGGCATTAAAATATGAAATCTGGCCTCAACCTCTTCCTCCCCCTCTTAAGATAAGAGGGGGCCGGGGGGCGTTATGAAGTTGAGGGCGAAACGGCTCGTTGTCCGTCTATTTCGTAGACGGTTTAACGAAGCTCACGCCCTTGACCGAAACCTTCTTCCCTTCATCCACGATGCCCTTTGTCGCACCCTCTATAATGCAGTTCTCGATTCGTCCGCCCCCGCCTGCGGCGAACTCCAGCCCGTACCACGGGCCGCTTTCCGCGTCCTTGGGTATGAACCGGATGGGCTTCCCCTTCGTGCCGACGGCGACGAGCCTGCCCTTGACGACGATGCGGTTCCCGCCGTCCTTCGACCCCTCGAACCGGACGACGGTGCCCGGCTCGATGGTCAGTGTCACGTCGTCCGCGACGACCAGCGGCTTGACGATAAGCGCGTCGCCGGACAGCAGCATGTCCACGGGCACCTCGCCCCAGAACCTGTTCGAGGCGGTGTGCGCGATGGCCGTCGCGGTGACGGCGAGGACGAGGGCAACTGTGACGAGCAATCGGGTCATGTAACCTCGGTAGCCTCGCCTCAGGTTGTCATTCTGAGCGAAGCGAAGAATCTGCCTGTATCAAATCCCCTCTCCTCGCGGGAGAGGGGTTGGGGTGAGGGGTCTCCACTGAGGTCTTTATCAGTGAGGGGCCTCCACCTACCCGCCCAACACCGCCTGGAACAGGAAGCCCAGGAACACCGAGCCCGTAAAGCCAACCGCCATGTACAGGTAGAACACACGCCTCCTGAACATGCCGAGGAGCGCGAGCATCGCGGGTATGGACGAGACCGGCCCGGCGATAAGGAACGCGACGGCCGGCCCGGCGCCCATGCCGTTATGCATCAGGCCCTTCAGGATTGGCACCACGGTCAGGCCGTTTACCGGCAGCGGCAGGCCGAGGAGCGCGGCGTACACCACGCCCATGCCGCCGTGGTCGCCCGCGACCGCGTATATCCAGTTGGTCGGGACGTAAGTCTCGATGACCCCCTGCACTACGAGGGCGAGGAGTATGTACTTGCCGACGAGGAGCGTCGTGTCCTTCGCGCGGGCGAAGAAGAACGGTATTTTACGGTCGGCGAGGACGGTGTCGATAGGCACCTTTGCCGGGGCGGCGGGGTCAACCTTGGCGTCGCAGTAGCCCTTTCTCGGGCCGCCGGAGAATACCTCCGCGGGAAGCCATCCGGCCGTGGTAAGATACTTGGCGGAGAACCCCGCGAAGAGCCCCATGAAGAGCGCGCCGGACACCTTTGCGGCGGTAAGCCCCGGCCCGAGCGCGGCGTAGTTTACGGCGGCCGAAGCGGGGTCAACGATGGGCGAGGCCATCAGGAGCGCGAACGCGGGCCCTATGGGCGAACCCGCCTCGATGAGGGTCACGACAATCGGTAGTATGCCGCAGGAGCACAGCGGCGAGAATACGCCGGCGAAAGCGGCCAGGACGATTACCCAGTTGCCGCCCCGGTTGAGGACCGCCCAGAGCCGCCTGTCGAGCTTGTAGGTCTTTATGAGGGCGGAGACGGCTATGCCAAGCAGAATGTACCAGCCCATGTTCATCAGGCCGTCCCATACCACCCCCAGGATGTTCCGCATGTCTTCCAGCATTGTACCTTCTTGCTATGCCTGATAAGTGCACGGCCGTGCGCGGGGTAACCCGGCACGGCCGCTTCCAGCGTCTGGACAGGTTTACGACCCTGCGGTGTTATCCCCCGACCACGCCGTTGGCGACAAACGAGACGGATGACCTCCTCTTGGAGTTCGACCGGATGGTGAGCACCTCCTGGAAGTTGCCGCCCGTCGTATTGGGTATTATGGTGATGTCGAGGACACGGGTCTCTCCGGGCTTGATTACAAGGCTCGGCTTGACCGTCTTGCCAGCCTCGACGTAGACGTCGGCTATCCTGGCCGTTATCCCCTGAGATGCGGTGATCTCCGTGATGCTGAGGTCGAGCTGGCCCGGGTTTGACACCCTTATCGCCCGCGTCTCGGCCTTGCCGGGAGCAAGCTTCAGGTTGACCGCATTAAAGGCGTCGAGCATGATGTCCGGGGCGGGCTCGGCCTTTACTGTGCCAGTGATCCCGAGGCTGATATTGGGCGTCTTGGGGTCGTTCGAACTGACGTTGATGGTCTTGTGTATGGCGCCGCTCGCGTTGTGTGAGTTGTACACGGCCTCGAGTGTTGCGGTGGCGCCGGGTGCGAGCTTCTTCGAGCTGAGGTTCGCGACTGTGCAGCCGCAGGAAGGTTTTGCCTCATATATTATGAGGTCGGCGTTCCCGGTATTTTTGAGTGTATACTTCACGGCAGGTTTCTCGCCTTCCTTGACCTCTCCGAAATTAAACGAGGCCGGCGTGGCCTCTATCTTCGGCTGCTTTACGGGGATGTCCTCGCAAAGGGCGGTGCCGGAGGCCGCCAGCAATACAACCAGCGAAATTACGGCCAACAGAGAAACCAACCTCGACTGTCTCATTTCCTTCCCCTCCTGAAAATATATTGACAAGACAACTGCGGCACCCGTACAGCATACCACATGACATATTTGAATGCAAGAGCCAGGCCAGAACCCCCAGGCATGGGCGGATTAATAATCCGGTGGATAAATATCCGGGCATGCCCTTCAATATCGCACGGCCTCAAGGGGGCGCGGCCCCGGCCGGTTCACGTGCCAGGGACGCCCGGCAGGCCGGGGTTTGGCCTGACCGTGCCGGTGATGTCGAGATACAAAAGAGGCCTGCTGGCGTCGTTGGAGCGGACCTCTATGAACTTGTTTATCTTTCCGCTGGAGTTCCAGGATCTGTATTCCGCGACTATGGTGGCGGTCTCGCCGGGTGCGAGCTGGCTTGCGCTCAGCCTTGACAGCGTACAGCCGCAGGATGGCTTGGTGTCGTATATTACGAGTTCCGCGTCGCCCATATTCCTGATGGTGAAGGTGGCCTTCGGGTTTTCTCCCTCGTCGACCTCTCCAAAGTCGAACATAGCCGGGAGCGCCTCTATGCACGGCCCGGCCACCGCCTGGGCCTCCCCGCAGTACGCGGGACCCGCGGCGAAAAGAAGCGCCGTGAATAGGCCAACCGCGACAGCGGCCGCAATCCTGGACGTTGACATCCCTCTCCCTCCTTGTTGCATCGGCGGGTCGCGCTGCCTTTGGCATCTCGACAGTCGTGCGCACGTATCGACTACATATGCACATCACTCAGACTGCTGACAAAGTCCCTAATCAATCGGAATGCGTTTAAGAAAGCCTGACGTCGTCCCGACCGAAGTGGAGGGACCCACAGTAAGTCTTTGATTGTAATAGAGCCAAGTCAAACGTAGGTTCCTCGACTTCGCTCGGAACGACGGTATTCGTTGCCTTGTTATCTTGAGACAGGGGTTTGTCAACACTCTGCACTATTACATTATATTTTATCACAATATACGGTTCAAGTACAAGTGCCCTGACGCCTGGTTGTTGACAATTGGCGCTTAAAATGATACGTTAGCCGCATGGGGAAATATCCGAAATTACGCCTTCTTGCAGCCTCGCTGCTGTTAACCCTTTATCTTCCCGCTCAGGCCGGCGCCGGCAGCCGGGACAGCGGGCCCGGCGCCGCCGTCCCGGCAGTCCCGACCACGGTTGTCGAGATGCCGCAGGAGGCGCTGAGGGTATGGACGGAGTCAGGGGTCAAGGGTGCCACCCTTCTCCTGATGGGGTCCGAACCAGGCATCGCGCCCATCCCTGACGGATTGCTGCCCCTTGTTGACAGTCTGTTGCAGAAACGGGACTGGGCCAACCTGCTCTCACCGGACTACCCTGCCTCAAGGAAGTACCCTGTATACTCGCAGAACTTCCTTGCCGCCGCGCACCGCGCCGGCATTATCCGCAAGGTCTACTGGGTGCCACCTTCGAAGAAGCCGGTCGGTGACGAAGACTTCGACAGCTTCAAGGGCTACCTCATGGATATCGGCGTGGCTGAGGCGGAGGTCGAAGCACTCAAGCGCACCGACTATTCCATAGAGGGAAGGCTGAACGGCGTCCAGTTTTATATATGTAGTATCAAGGACCTCCCGAATATTCCCGGCGGCGCGGCCCTGCTGGTAGACCTGTCGTTCTTCTCTGAAACTTACGAAAACGAGGTCAAGACCCCTTTCCTCGACCGGTTCGGGGGTACGGTAGAGATATTGGGCAGGAGGGTCCCGAAGGTCGCCAGCGCGGTTATCTCCAACTCCACCATGCTGGGTACGGTCCCGCTTGACATGCGTTTTGCCGGCGGGTATGTCAAGGCCTGGCTTACCTCGCCGGACCGGCTGGTGTCAGGACCGCTCAGGCAGTGGGAGCTTCGTTCCCAGGCGATGTACCATGACACGTTCTACCAGATGGATGACGCCCTTGACTCCTATCTGGAGGCGGTAAAGCTCGCACCGGATGACGCGTCGCTGCGCTTCGACCTTGCCCGCGCGCTCAACCGTATGAAGGCGCTCGACCCCCTGAAGAACGAAATTGACATGGCGGTCTCCCTAGACCCGGGCTACTACCCGCAATACTTCGTATTCGCGCGTGCCTTGCTGGACAATGAAGTGCCTTGGGCGGCCGAGGTATGCGTCAAGGACGCCATCAAGGTAAACCCAATGGACCCCCGGAGCTACGACGTCCTGTACGAAGTCTACGAGTCCGAGAAGATGTACGACAAGGTGGCGGAGGCTGTGGAAAAGGTCATAGGGCTCGGCTTCGACGGGGCGTTCAACTACGGGAAGCTGGGCGGGGCTTACACGCGGGCGGGCATGTATCAGAAGGCCCGCGAGGCATATGAAAAGGCGGTATCTCTTACGCCGGTGGACGACAGGAAGTCGTTGGCCGGGTTTCTGGACGGCCTCGCCGATGCCTACGCGGGCGACAAGAGGGTCCTGTTGGCGCTCGACACCTACAAGCTGGCCGCCGACAAGGCCGACGACCCGCACGCGAAGATGATTATAACCCAGAAGGCGGAGGCGCTCCGCGAACTGTGGGCACCCTTCATGGGCGGGGAGCAGGCTCCGGCTCCACAGGCTCCCGCCGCGGGTCAATCGCCTCCAGAGCCTCCTCGATAGCCGAAACGACCAGGCTTGAGCCTTCCACCTTCAGACGCGAGGAGAGAGCATCCTTCAACAGGGCGGCCTTCAAGGCGCCTGCGGAGCGCGCCGCATAAAGCCTGAACGCCGGGTCCTCGCTGACAAGCGCATCTCCGAGCGCCGTGACGACCCTCTCGTCCGCCACCCCGGCCTTCAGTCCGCCCATCGCCCTGACCGCAGCCTTCTTATATACCGGTGCTCCTTCGGCGTAAAGCCTCGCAAGTTCGCCGGCCGCGGCCGGGCCGCCTGTCCTTCCGAGCGCGTCGACGGCGGCGAGCCTGTCTGCGTCGTCCATGCCGGGCATCGCGCGCAGTATCTCTGCATCAGATGACGGGTCAGCCACCCTGCCGACCACGCCGAGTGCCTCCGTCCTCGCGCCGACCTCGTAAAGGAGCGGGTGCACCGACGGAAGTGCCTCCGGGCCTTTAGCCACGAGGACGTCCGCGGCGAAAACCCGCACGTCCCTGTCCGGGTCCTTCAGGGCGCTGGCGAGCAGGCCCGCCAGGCCCGTCTCGTTGCGCCCGGCCAGGACGTTCAGGGCGTTCAGCCTGACCTCCTTCGAGCCGCCCGCAGCCGTGTAGAGCGTTGCCCATACCTTGGACGGCACCTTTACGCCCAGGACTTCGAGCGCCCTCGCAGCCGCGGCCGCCGCCGGGCCGGCGTCCCGCGCCATCATTCCGAGTATGCCAGCCGCGTCCGCGCGTCCGGACGCCCCGAGTGCCTCGGCGAGCGCCTTCCTGACCTCGGGCGACGCGTCCCCGGACGCCCCCGCGACCAAGTCCGTCCTGCCCGCGCCAGCCGCCGCCCTTACAGCGGACAGCCTGACCTCGGCGTCCTGGTCCTTCATTGCCATGCCGAGCGCGCCGGCCAGCCCGCCTTCGGAGAGCGTGCCCATGCATGCGGCACCCGCCCTGCGGTTCGACGGGTCCTCGTCGGCCAGCGCCATGCCTATGACGTCTCCGATGCGCCCGTACGCGCAGGCAGCGCTTATTATGGCCGGCCTCAGTCCATTGTAGGCAGTGTATGTCTCGCGGAGCCGCATTGAGGCCTCGGGGCCGTCCACGGATACCAGCGCTTTGACGATGTTGTCCCGCATGGACGGCTCATGGACTTTCAGGCCCTCAGCAAGCGCGGCCGCGTCGTCCGGGGCCCGCCTCTGAAGCAGAGGCCCGAGGGCGGCCGCCAGAAGGTCCGTGCGCTCCCGTGGTATCTTCCGCACTACTGAAACAAGGAGGCCGGACACCTTCAGCACTCCCGTGGCGAAGCCTAACGAGGCCGCCCTCGCCCGCCCGTCATCGATGAGCTTGACCGCCGCGCCGGCAATCTCCTCCTGGCTTCGGCCCCTCAGAGACTCCGCCGCCATGCTGCCCACGCCTGGTCCGGCGTCTCCGGTTGCGTACAGGAGCCCAGCCGCGGCTTCGACGCCGCCTCGTCCGGCGAGGGCGAGCACCGCCTCCGCGCGCACCCCGCCGGCCGGGTCATCGAGAGGCTCAACCAGCCTGTCAGTCACGAGCCCGGCCTCCGCCAGCGCCTTGACAAGGGCCGCGCGGTACACGTCGTCCCTTACGTCCTTAAGCCTGCCGGCTATCCTGCCGAGCGCGGCCGGGCCGCGTCCGATGAGCGCTGCGAGCGCGTTGTCCCGCAGGTATATGTCGTCCAGCGCGGGCAGAAGCGCCTCGTCCGAGCCTTCCGTCCCGATGCCCGCGAGCGCGTCGGCCACAAGCTTCCTGAGGTCCAGGACCGGGTCACGCATTGCCTTTCCGAGAAGCCTCACGCGGGCCTCCGCGCCGAGCCCCGTGGATGACGTTATCACAAGCTGGCGCACCTTCCCGGACGGGTCGTCGAGCGCTGTCTCCAGCGCGGCGAGGGCGCCGTCGCCCCGTGCCGCGAGGTATCCGGCTGCGGCAAGCCGCAGCGGCTCGTCGTCACCGGACTCGCCGTATGCATATGCGAGCGCGTCCGTGCCTCCCTGGCCGGGCACCCTCGCCATCCCGTCCAGTACCTCCCGCCTCATGCGTCCCGCCGCAAACGCCCTTTTGAAGGCGGGCAGGGCGCGTGGGTCGCCGTACGGCAGGAGCGCGGCCGTCGCGTCGTCCGCGGTGTCCGGGAACGGCCCGTCCACCGCAGCCGCGAAGAGGCCTGCGGCCTCATCTGCGTCTTTGAGCCGCGACACAGCCCTTACCGCGAGTTTCCTGACGTCCGGCTCCGGGTCCGCGAGGAGCGCCGCGAGCCGTGGGGCCAGGTCCACGCCGTCGCGCGCGACAAGCGCGCCGAGGGCCAGCGCCCTGAGCGTCCCGGACGGGTCTTCAAGGCCCTTCATCAGGCAAGCGGCCGCGGCCTCGCCTTCCCTGTCCTTGAACCAGAGAAGCGCTGACTCCCGGACGTCCAGGACCGGCGACGACAGCGCCTCGGCGCATACGGCGTCCCGCCCGCTGCCGGGCAGGGACATTGCCGCATCGAGCGCCGTAAGCCCGACCCTGGCGTCCGGGTCCTTCACGCCTTCCGTGGCCGCCTTTTCGAGCGTGCCCGCCTTCCTGCCCGCGAGGTAGCCGAGCGCGGCAAGCCTCACCGCCTGCCCGCCAGCGGCGAAAGCGGCGTAAAGGGCGTCGTCCGATGCCGGGCCGGGTACCCCGGCGAGTGCGGCCAGGGCCGTAAGGCGGTCCCTGTCGTCGCCGGTCCTGGCCATCACGCCCAGCCCGGCGGCCGAACCCGCGTCGCGCCTACCGAGCAGCAGCCTCCTCGCCTTGTCGCCCGCGCCGGTACGGTCGTCCGCGAGGTACGATATAAGGCTGCCCGCCTCGTCTCCTGGTATACCGCCGAGGACGCCGGCCGCAAGCTCGCGCACAGACTCGTCCTCGTCCTTTATCAGCAACGCAAGCTCCGGGAGCATTTCATCGGACGGCTTATCCGACATGGCCCTCAGGGCGAGCCGCCTCATCGCCGGGTCGGGGTCGAGCGCGAGACCGGAAAGCTTCGCGGACTCGCCCATGTCGAGGAGCGCATCCGCGGCCCTCCTCCGTATCCCGGCGTCGGTGTCGGCAAGCGCCCTGCCGAGCACGCCGGCCGCCCCGGCGCCGTCCCCGTCCGCGAGGGCCGCGACAACCATCGCCCTGGTCTCGGCGTCTCCACAGTCGTAGAACCTCGCCAGTGCAGGCGACGTCTCCCCTGAGCCACCGAGCCGGGCCAGCCTGCCGAGGGCGGCCTTACGCAGGGCGGGGTCCGGGTCGCAAGAGAACCGGGCAAGGACGTCCGCCAGTCCGGCGCCTCCACGGGCCGAAAGGTATGTCAGGGCTACCGCCCTGACGCGCGGGTCGGCGTCGCCGAGCGCGTCCGTCATGGCCGTGTCGGCTTCCTTGCCGCCCGAGACCGAGAGCGCGTTCGCTGCCGTAAGGCGTATTTCCGGGAGCGGGTCATCGAGCGCGGCAGCGACGCCCGCCTCGCCGGCCCGGCCGGCCCGTATGAGGCCGTTCAGCGCGGCAGTCCTTACTCCCTCGTCGCCGTCCTTCAATGCGAGCGCGAGGCCTGGTGCGCCCTCCCCGTCCGGGAGCGCCGACAGGCCGGATACGGCCTTATTCCTGACGGACAGGTGCTGCGAGGCCAGCGCGCCCGCGAGCCCGTCCGGGCCCTTCACGGAGCCCATCGCCTCCAGCGCGACCTCTTCGTCCGGGTCGAGCGCCATCCTGTCAGAGACGGACGGCGCGTCCGTCCCCAGCGCCTTCAGCGCGGCGAGCCGGATCGCGGGCTCGTTGTCGTCCAGGGCGCGGACGAGCGTTTCGTACATCCCCGGCCCGCCCCGGTCGATAACCACCGCGAGTACGCCACGTCGAAACGACGGGTCGTCCACGGCAAAGCCTTCCTTGAGCGCCTTCGCCGCCGCCTCGCCCCGCATGCCCGCGAGCGAGGCGAGCGCTATAGTCCTTATAAGCTGGTCGGGGTCCCTGACGAGCACGCCGAGCAGGTCCGCCGACTCCGGCTCGTAGCCGTCCACCGGGAGCTTCGACGCGGCCTGCCGCCTTACCGCCGGGTTGCCGTCGCCGGAAGCCTTCTTCAGGGCGTCGAAGGCTATGCCCCCGCGCTTCCCCGCGAGCGCGCCGGCCGCCGCCGCCCGGACCTGCGCGGCAGGGTCGTCCTCCATCGCAAGCAGGAGCTGGATGCCCCAGGGGGCGTCGGCCGCACGGAGGACCCTGACCGCCATCGCCCTGACCTCTTCGTCCGGGTCGGTGAGCCCGAGCTTAATCGCCTCGACGCTTTCCGGGTCGTCCAGGTGGAGCCCCAACAGGTATTCGAGCCTCTTCTCCTTCGCACCGCTGACGAGGACTATCTCCTGGCGGTTTTTCGTCAGGAGGAACCTGACTGACAGAGTTTCGCCAGGGGTTATCACATCGAGCGTCCACCAGCCCGGCATATCGGACGGTTCGCGGCCCGAGACTGCAAGCTCGTCCCAGCCGACTGCGGCACCCCTTGATTTGTCCGGGAAAAGCATCTTGAACTCGTCGGAGTAGACCCGGCCCTCTGGGTCGCGCCAGACGAACTCGGCGCGCCTCTTGCCCTCGCCGGGTATGGCGACGGACGCCCTGACCGCCGGGACGTCCACCGGGAAGACCGTGCGGTCCTGGGATGTGAAAGTGGAGCTGCCGCCGGAGAGCGACAGCCACGGGCCCGCGGCATGCGCGGGGCAAATGGAGAGTAAAAGCGCGGCTATCGCCGTCATGACGATGCGGCGCGCGGTCATCTGTCCGACCCGTCCGGGGCGACTTCCGCATCGTCCGGCCCGGCCGACGGGGCCCCGTCGCCGGGTGCGGCAGGTACGATAACAGGCACACCGACCCTGATATAGAGGTATCCTCTGGCACCCTGTTTCAGGGACGAGGGGACAAGGGTAACGCCCACCGTCCCTGTCCCGCCGGGCAGCAGCTCGTTCGTCGAAAGGCTGGCCGTCGCGCCGTCGAACGAGACGTCCGCGTCCTCGACAAGTATGCCGTCCCCGCCGGAGTTCTTGAGCGTGACCTCCATCTGTACTGGGCCTGCGCCAGGCTGTACGGTGAGGCGGGTCGGCGTCACTATCAGCGCGTCCGCCCCCCTGGCCGACTCGCCGACATAGCCCACCGCCCTCATCCACAGGCTGTCCTGTCCGGCGTGGGAGATGAGCACCTTGACCTCGCCGTCTATGGGGCCGCTGTCTTTTGACGGCTTGTACCCTATGCGGACGGGCTGGCTTGAAAGTGGCGCGACCACGCCGGGGTAGGCCGAGTCCAGGAAGAAACCCTCCGGCATGTCCATGCCGGTTATACGGAGGTCGTCGTTGCCGCTGTTCTTTATGGTGACGTCGAAGTACCGCGTCTCGTATGGGGCGACGATGCCCAGGTCCAGGTACGCCGGCTCGACTGAGCCTATCGCGGACCTGTCCGGTTTAATGAGGCCCTTTATCCTGAGCGCCCTGTCCGGCGCGGCTGCGTCGTCCGTGGACAGGACGACTACCTTGTTCACCGGGCCGGAGAAGTTGTACGAGGCGAAGTCTATCTTCATCTCCCCGGCCCTGCCGGGGCCGATGATCCGCTCCGAGATGACTACCGCGGTGCAGCCGCAGGAGGCCTTGACGCCCTTAATATTGAGCGGGGCATCTCCGGTGTTTTTTATCTTGATTGTTATGGACGGGTTTGTCCACTGGTATATCTCGCCCATCTCCCAGGAAGGCGGGTCGAGCTCCATCCTGGGCCCGGCGGCGAGGGCGGGCAAGGCAATAAATACGGACGATAATAGCGCGAGGAGGAATGCTGCAAGTCTTGTCATAGAGACGTCTCCCGTGGAACTGCCGGCACGAAAACCCCGAAATACCTGCTTCCATGATACCACGAGGGCAAAAAAAAGCAAGGCCCCGTTATGATACGCGGGCCTTGCAAAGGTCTTGAAACCGCTGGCTTCCCTTAGCAGGGGTGCACGCTCGAGCTGGCCACCACCAGGGGCTTCGTGTACTTTATCTTCTTCATCCGATCACCTCCTTCCGATACTGTTGGTGATAACGATTGCAAGAACCGTGCCCGGCGGGCGGGCGGATAGGCCGATACAAAAAATATAACCGCGACTTCCTGGATTCCCGCCTTCGCGGGAATGACCGGCAGTTACGCGTCGCCCCGTGCTTGACACGGGGTCCAGGAAGTTCGCCTGTTTGGTTACGATATATGAAGTTTATCACCGGCGGGCTATTTTTTCAAGCCGGTACTCCCTACATCAGTCCGTACTTCTTCATGCGGCGGCGGAAGGCGTCCCTCTGCACGCCGAGCAGGTCGGCGGCCTTGGACTGGTTGCCGGCCGCGATGGCAAGCGCCTGCCTGACCAGCTCCTCCTCGACCTTGTCGAGCGACAGCCCCTCCTTGGGTATGTTGAAGCCGGTCGCGGCGGCCGAGGGTGCGGGCGGCAGGTTTCCGGAGACAAGCTCTATCGGGAGGTGTTCGAGGAGCAGGATGTCCTCGCTCTCCAGTATCATCGCCCGCTCGATGACGTTTTTGAGCTCCCTGACGTTGCCCGGCCAGTCGTACCTGACGAGGAACTCGCGCGCCTTCTCGGAGATTTCCTTGACGTCCTTGTGGAACTCGCCGTTGAACTGCTCTATGAAGTACTTGGCCAGGGGGAGGACGTCCTCCTTGCGCTCACGGAGCGGCGGGAGGTATATGGGGACGACCTGGAGGCGGTAGTACAGGTCCTTCCTGAACCCGCCCTCGTCCATGAGCTTCTTGAGGTCCTGGTTGGTCGCCGAGATTATCCGGACGTCGACCGATATGTCCTTGACGCCGCCGACCCGCTTGAACGTCCTGTCCTCGAGTATGCGAAGGAGCTTGGCCTGCATCGCGTAGGCCATGTCGCCGACCTCGTCGAGGAATACCGAGCCTCCGTCGGCAAGCTCCAGCAGGCCCTTCTTTAGGGTCTTGGCGTCGGTGAACGCGCCTTTTTCGTGTCCGAGCAGCTCGGACTCGAGCAGGTTCTCAGGCAGCGCGGCGCAGTTGATCGCCATGAAAGGCTTGTCGGAGCGGGCGGAGTTCATGTGCACGGCCTTTGCGACAAGCTCCTTGCCGGTGCCGGACTCGCCCTGAATGAGCACGGTGGATGCGTCCGACTGGGCTATCTTGTTAATCATCTCGAGGACGTGCTGGATGGCGCGGCTCTTGCCGATGATGTTGCTGGACTTGAAGTGGCTCTTCTGCTGCTCCTTGAGGAAGCGCAGCTCCTCGCGCATCGAGACGGTGTCGAGCGCCTTCTTTATCGAGATGGTTATCTCGTCCAGGTTGAACGGCTTGGAGAGGTAGTCGTACGCGCCGAGCTTCATCGCCTTGACCGCGGTCTCCAGGAGGCCGTGCGCGGTTATCATGATGACGATGACGTCCTTGTCCATCTCCTTGACCTTGCCGAGCACCTCGATGCCGGACATGCCGGGCAGCTGGTTGTCGAGGAGCATCAGGTGCGGGGAGATCTCGGACACCATCGCGAGCGCCTTCTCGCCGCTCTCCGCGGTGTGTACCTCGTACCCCTCCTTCCCGAGGTGCTGTTCGAGAGTCCACCTGATAAGGTGTTCGTCGTCGACTACGAGTATCTTGGCCTTCTCCATTAATACCTCTTGGTCCTGGAAATTGGTTGCCTGCCGTCCGTCAAGCCGCCGCCCCGGCGGTGATGCCCTCCCTGACCACCGGGAGGTATATAATAAACGTAGTGCCCTTTCCGGGCTCGGAGTCCACGGCAATCCCGCCGCCGTGCTGCTCCACTATCTTGTGCGTTATGGACAGCCCGAGGCCCGTGCCCTGCTGCCTCGTCGTGAAGAACGGGTTGAATATCTTTGCCATGTTGTCCTGGGTTATGCCCTTGCCGCTGTCGGAAATCCGGACGCAGACGACCTCGTGCCTGTCGCCTTCCTTCTCCGCCTCGTCCCTGTCCTCCCACACCCCCGCCCTGTGCAGCATGTAACCCGGCACGAACTCCGTGCCGACCGACACGCTTACTTCCCCGCCGTCCGGCATGGCCTGGTTCGCGTTCAGCATTATGTTAAGGAACACCTGCTGGAGCAGTTCCGGGTCCCCGGAAATCTCCGGCAGGCCCGGCGTGTATTGCTTCGTCAGGCTGACCCTGTTCTTGTTGAACTGCGGCGTCAGGAACGCGGCTATCTTCTCCATCAGCATGGTGATGTTGACCGACGTCAGGTTGGGCATCGGCGGACGCGCGAACGACAGGAGGTTCTTGACCGCCTTGTCCAGCCTGTCTATCTGCTCCAGCACCTCCTTTATAATCGGCTTCCTCGGGTCCTCCGCCGGGATGTCCCGCCCGAGTATCTGCACCACCCCGGCGATGCCCGTAAGCGGGTTCTTTATCTCGTGGGCTATGCCCGCGGCCATCTCGCCTACGGTGGCGAGCCGGTCGGCCTTCCTCATCTGTTCGTAGTGTAGCTTCTCCACCTTCTTCTTGGTCTTGTTGAGCTTGATGATCATCGAGTTGAAGCTGTGCGCGAGACGGCCAAGCTCGTCCTCGGAGGCCACCTTTGCCCGGACGTCCAGCCCCTCCTCCGCCCTCGACATGGTGTTCATCAGGTCTGTGATGGGGTTCGTCACCAGCCTGGACAGGAGCGCCGAGAGCGCGAGCGCGAGCGCGAGCGTAATCGCGAGCGCCCACACGACCATTGTCTTCTGCAGCCTGTCCACCTCGCCGTGCATCTCGGCGAGCGAGACGTCCACCTCGAGTATGCCGTTCAGCCTCTGGTCCGGGCCGTGGCAGTGGAAGCATTCCGGCTTGTTGAGTATCGGCCGGAGGCTCCTGAGCACCGGCTCTCCATGCTCGTTCCTGTCCTCGAGCAGGACGCTCTCCTCGTCGAGGATGTTGATGCCGGTCATGTCGATCCCGGACTGGGTGCCTATCTCTATTATCTTGGACGACCTAATGATGTTGCCGTCCCCGTCCAGCACCCGGACGACGCCAATCTTGTTGTGGGTGCCGACCATCTCGACCACCCTCTGCACGTCACGGCTCCTGCCCTCGAGCATCGCAATGTTCAGCGAGCGCTCGATGGTGTTCGCGAGGATCGTCACCTTCTCCTCGGTGAGCTTCCGGAGCTGACGGGTCTGGAAGTCGATGTTGACCCAGGTCCCGAAGCCAATGGCCAGGACAAGTATGGCCGAGCTCATCACGGTTATCTTTGTCTTCAGACTGCGGATAATCAAACCATCACCTGACTGGCGCCGATAACGCCCTGGCCCTGCACTCCGGGCCGGTTGCCACTACGTGACATTCTGAAAAACATTCCCCGGCGGCTGCGTCCCCGGATCCGGGTTCAGGGGCACGTATTCGAACACCCATTCGGAGTACCTGGTCTTGCCCGCGAAGCTCTCGTCCGCGAGGTCGAAGCCGTCACGTTTTAGCGTTTCAACGTCGCTCTTGCTGTGGACTCCCTTGATATGGTTCTTGTCGTCCATCATCAGCACCCAGTCGTCCTTGCCGGTCATCGGGTCGGCATAGATCTTCCTGAGGTACCGGTGGGTGCCCGGGCTCCTCGGGTCCTGGAGCAGGTCCTTAAGCTCCTTGGGGTAGAGCCTGAGGCCCGCGTGCGAAGGCACGTCAAGCGCCTCGTAGTACCGCCCTATGGCCTGCCTGAACTGGTTGCCTATCCACAGGAGTTCCTTCTCCCGCTCCACCTTCATGGTCACCTTCCAGGACTTGGCGACCACGGCCGTGGATATACTGATAATCACGATGGTTATCAGCAGTCCGATGTAGGTGAACCCGGCCGTCCCGCAGGCCCTTTTCGTGCCGCGCTCCACGCTGTGCACGGCGTCACCACTCACTGTAAGGCACGCCGTTCAGACCGGCTTCCTCACTGAAGCTGTGCACGTCGAAGATGCCACCGGAGTCCTCTCCGGTTTCGGACTCCCCGCTGAAGAACACGACGTTCCATTCGTTGTTGCCGGTCATCGGGTCAACCGGCAGCGCCCGGATGTAGCCCTTGTCGACAAGGTCGCTCAGGGAGTCCGGGTAGTTTCCGGTGTCGGCGCAGTACTGGTCGAGGACTGACCTCAGGTTGAAGAGGTTCTCCTTGAGCGCCGCCTCCCTGGACTTTTTGACCGCTGTCTTGAACATAGGTTGAGCTATGGTGGCGAGTATTCCTATGATCGCCACCACGATCATCAGCTCGATGAGGGTGAAGCCCCTGTTCCCTTCAAGACGCCTTAGCATGTGTTCACCTGTTACCAGTCGCTGTATTTTGTCCCGTCGAGAGCCGTCCCATCGTCGAGCGAGTATACGTCGAACACGTCCTGCCCGCCCCAAATCCTGCTCTCCGGGTCGTCCTCGTTGCTCCGCAGCCCCCACTCCGCCGACCCGGTCATCGGGTCCACCGGTATCTTCCTGAGAAGGCGCACCCTCGTCGGGAGCTGCACCTCGCCCGGCTTGGCAGCAGCGGTATTTGTTATCTCGACGCCTTCCACCAGGACATCGAGCGTCTTCGGATACCCGCTTCCGCCTGCCTCGCGCGTTATCCTGTTCTCCTCGTACAGCTTCTTGTAGCGGTCAACCGCGTCCCTCATCTCCCGCAGCGAGCGTTTGAGTTCCATCTCCTTGGCCCGTTTGACCGAGACCCTGAGCATGGGCATCGCCACGGACGCGAGTATCGACATCACGGCCATGACCACGACAAGCTCGACGAAGGTCATGCCTTTTTTACTGTGCAGCCAACGAAGCATTACAACCCTGCTTTGTCATTAGAGCCAACTTCCTGGACCCCGTGTCAGGCACGGGGCGACGCCAGGCTGCAGCCTACCTTATGTACAGCGTGCCGGTCTTGAGGTCGGCCGGGACCGGCTGCTTGTTCTCGTCCTTCAGCGTGTTCTGTTTGAAGACCAGCGGGCTTATGCCCGGCGCGAGCCCCTTGAACGTCAGCGAGAAGAGTTTTCCGGAATCGGACATGCCGCCCACCTTGCCGAGCCTCGTCACGAATACGTCGATGTACCCGACCTTGTCGTTCGCAGTGGCGGTGAACGACGTCGGCTTCCTGTCCCTGTTCATGAAGTCGCCCTCGGTGGCCTTGACAAACTCGACCAGCTTGGGGTTGTAGATTATGGACAGCGGCGCCTCGAAGACCGAGTCCATCTCCGTCGCCATGACGTCTATGGTTATCTCCTGGCCGACGTCGACAGGTGTGACCTCGGGCGCGAACGAGAGTGTGCCGACGCGCGTCATCCTCTCCCTTGCCGATACCGGGACGGTCGGCCTGCCGGGCACCGGCTGCTCGGGCGCGGCGGCGCCAGGGCCGGGAGACGGCGATGGCGGCTGCGGCCCTTCAGGCGCGGGCGACACGGCCGGCGGCGGCACGGCCGGGGCCGGGGCCGGCGAGGGCTGCGATGGAGAGGGCGACGGCGCTGTCACCGGCGTGCGCGGCTCCTCCGACACGACAGGTACGGTGTCGCCGGCGCCAGCGTCAGAGTCCTCCGGCGCGGCTTCCCGTTTCCTGGCCTCCTCGAACATCGGCTTGGACGAGTACGACTCCTCCGTGCCCGACCAGAACTCCTGGACGCCAGGAGGCGGCAGCTCGCGCGAGCGGACGACGTGGGGCGTGAGGGTCATGATTATTTCGCGCTTATTGTTCGGGCCAACTGTGTTCGACGAGAATATCTTGCCGAGGATGGGGACATCCATCAGGCCGGCTATGCCGTTGATCGCGTCCTTGTTGATGTTTTCGAGCAGGCCGCCGATGATCACGGTCTCGCCGTCCTTGAGCGTCAGTATGGTCTCGGCAGTAGTTGTGGTAAACGTTGGCTGAGAGTTGCCCTCGGCGCCTATCTGGATGCTGGCACCGATGTCACTGACTTCGAGCGTGGTTTTGAGGGTGACCTCGTTCGTGAGGCCGATGTTCGGCTCGACCGTGAGCTTTATACCGACGTCCCTGTACTCGAAAGCGGTCGAGAGCTGGCCGCCGGTCGCCACCACGGTGCCGGTCTGCACGGGGACCCTCTTGCCTATGAGAATCTTGGCGGGCTTGTTGTTCAGGACGCGTATCTGCGGGTTGGTGAGCGTCTCCTTGTTGTCTCTCGTCTGGGACCAGTTGGCCGTTATGCTCGGATATGCCATCCATACTTTGTCTTTGATCACATTTTTCTTCAGGCCACTGAAGAAGTCTTTCACATTAGCTACATGCGACGCTGGCAGTTCCGAGGCCGTTGCGGCCAGCCCGCCCGGCAGATATGAGGCGGTTACGCCCTTGGGGAGGTCCACGCCATAATTTAGACCATTGTTTCTGTCAACCAGCATGACCTCGACGTCTATCACGACCTCGGAGTCCTTCCTGTCGTTCGCCTCTATGAGCTTCTGGACGAGTTCCAGCTTCTCAGGGGTCTCCCTGAGCGTGACCGAGTTGAGCGGCTCGTTTATCATCACCCGCCTGGTCTCGAGCATCGTCCTTATGATGTTGACCATGTCCTTGGCCATGACGTTCGTCAGGTAGTAGGTCTTTATCAGCAGGTCCTGGTACTGGTCCTGCTTGGACTTGGTCTTGGGTATGATGATTATGGTCTTGTCGTCCACCTTCTTCATGAAGAGCTTGTTGGTCGCGAGCATCAGGTCGAGGGCGGACTTGAAGGACACCTCCCTGGCAAACACCGTGACGGGCTGGTCCTTGACGTCCTCGTCGAAGAGGATGCTGATGCCCGCGAGCTTGGACAGGAAGTCGAACACCTCTTTCAGCTTGGCGTCTTTAAAGGAGAGCGTTATCGGCTGGTCGGAGGCGAGAGTAAGCTCATCGGCCGCGCTCAGGTCCACCTTCTGCTTCGTTATCTTCTCGATGGCGTTCTTCGCCCGCGCGTTCTCCGGGTCGATGTCGAGCGCCTTGTAGAACTCGTCCACTGCGTCATTCGGGCGGCCTCCGGCAAGGTAGCTCTGCCCGGCATAGATGTGCGACTCCACTTCCTTCATATTCACGGCCTGGTCCGCAAGCTGCCGGGCCTTGTCGCTGGATGGGGAGTACATCTGCGCCTGCCGTGCCTCGTAGAGCGCCGCGTCCGGGTTCTTCTCCAGGAGGTAGTACGCCGCGCGTTCGATATGGACAGTCGCGGCCTGGTCCATCGCCTTGGTCAGACGGGTCTTGTACGCAACTCTCTCCGGGTCGTCCTGCAAGGCCTGCCGGTACTCGGCCACCGCCCTGTCCCAGTCGCCCTCGAGCGCGTACTTCTCGCCGTTCTTGAAGGACATGTCGCCCGCGCACCCGGCAAGCGACACGGCGGCCATTATCAACGCCAACCATCTGGCAGCTCTAACCATGCTCCCCCCTTCGGATTGTCATCTCTTCCTTTTAACGGAGTTGCCGCCCAGGCCCTTCGGGGCCAGTACGGTCGCCCCCCTGCCGTTGACGGAGCCCGAGCCTTTCATGTCCAGGGGTTCAGGGACCGGAGGCAGGTCCTCCAGCGGGCTCTCGTCAGGCTTAGGCGGCGGCCACCCCTTGTTCCGCCCGGGTCCGGCGCCGCCACGCCCCTTGGCGTCCGGGGCAGGCGTGGCACGCTTCTTCTGGCCCTTGTCCGGCGTGCCGGCCGGGGTCCCGGGGCCGGACGGCCCGCCCTGGCCCTGCGGCAGGTTGCTCTTGCCCGTGCCCTCGATGTCGGCGTTCAGCTTCACCTCGACGCCCGTGTCCTTGGACATGACCGATATGTAGTCCTTGCCGACGTCGGCGAGGTAGTAGTCCTTGGCAATCAGGTCGCCCTTGGAGACCACGTAGGAGCCGCCCTCGAACGACAGGAAGACGTCAGTCCTTCCCTTCCTCTTGAGGAATCCCACGACCTTGAACTTGGCGATGTCCGCCCTGGCGGCTTCCTCCGCCAGCTCCTTCGCGGACTTCGGCGGCGGAGGAGGCGGTGGCGGTGGCGGCGGTGGAAGCGCGGGCTGCACCGTTATAGGCGCCTTCGATGCGGACGGCTTCGTCAACTCAGGCTTCCTGTATACCGGCGCGAACATGTTCCTGGACGGCCCGCTGTAGCCCTCCCGCGGCCTGTCGAGAAGCCCGAGGGCCACGGCCGGGGGCGGGTTGACCGCTGGCGCCCTGGCCGCCTGTTTCCTGGAGGCCGCAGCCGGGGCCTTTTTGTCCGCACGGCCCGCTATGTAGCCGTACCCCCAGTATCCCGCAAACAACAGCGCCAACACCACGAGGGCGATAGCCGTTTTTCTGTCCTTGGCAGTCATCCCGCTACAACCTCACGTAGGTGGAAAGCCCTATCGTCAGGGATATCTGGTCGGGCTCTTCCACCTTGGAGAGGCCGAGGCTGTGTATGTTCAGAAAGAGGTCGGACGTCTCGACGTCGTATATGAACCTTCGGACGTCGGAGTACTTCCCTCTGATGGGCATCGAGAAGGACAGTTGCGCGAGGTCGCCCTCCTGCTTCAACCCCCTGGTGTCCGCGCCGAACGAAGCGCCGGACATCCGGTTGTCCTTGGCGAGGTGGTAGACCTGGTCAATCACCTGGGTGAACTCCGAGCGTCTCGGCAGCACCTGCTTGAACCTCTCCACGTCGTCCATCCTTTTTTTGTAAGCCGCGTACCGCTCATACTCCGCCTCCTTGGAGGCGAGCTCCTTCTCGAGCTCGCCGGCCCTCTCCGCGAGCGAGACCGCCATGCCCGACGCGGGCTTCACCCTGAGCAGGTAAAAACCGGCGTCCGCCACAACTATCGCGACCAGGAGCAGTATCAGCGCCTGCATCTTCCTGTTGTTTTTAACCGTCTCGACCAAGCGGCCCAAATTCAATCGCCCTCCCCTGCTGCGTCTTTGTCCGTCCCGGCCTCTTCCGTCCCGGCCTCTTGCGGTACGGGCGCAGCGCCTGGCCGCCCGTCAGGGTAGTACCGTATCCTGATGCTGAACTGCTGGACGGTCTTGCCGACGTCCTTGTCCGCCAGGACCTCCGTGGTATGGAATACAGGCGGGATGTCGTCGAAATACCGGGACCTGGTGAGCACCTCGACAAACTTGAGCGCCTGGCCGATCCCGTCTGCCTTGCCCGTGATCTCGACGTTGAGCGTGGTGAACTCGGGCCTTATGGCGGTAATCCCGACACCGTCCGGCACCAGGCCCTCGACCCTGTTCAGGAACGCGGTCCACGAGAACGACTTCTGCCTTATCGCGCTGTTGACGAACTCGACCTGGAGCGCGTCCGACTTGGACCTCGACGGGTCCACCGTCTTCTTCGCCTCGGCCAGCTTGCGGTCGACAGCCTTGATTTCCGCCTCCAGCGAACCGGCCTTCGCCTTCAGCGGCGCCACCCGCGACTCTGCGCGGCTGTATGCGCCGTAGCCGGCCGCGAACACCGACGACGCGGCAAACAGGCAGACGGCGAGCGCGGCGTAGACCTTCCTGACGTATACATGCTCCTTGGGCGAGAAGTTTATGCTTATGCGCATGCTTCAGTGCTCCAGTGCCGCGCCGCACGCGGCCGTGTATGCGGGGAGCCCTCCGGGGGCCGACTGCACCCTGGAGCCGTCCACGACCTTGCCGGGGTCCAGGACGGTCGCGTCGAGCGAGGAGTTCTCCCTCACGTCATTTGCTATGCCGTTTACCCAACCGGAATCGCCGGTGATGAAGACCCGCCCCACCGGCGTCTGGGCGTAGTTCTCCTTGTAGTACACGAGAGAGGCGTTCAGTTCCCTGACCACCCTCGACGCGTCGAGACGGGAGTCGTCCTCCCCGTAGCCGGCCTTGCCCAGGTCCTTGAGCCGCAGAAAATGGGGTACGCCCTGGTCGAAAACGATGACCGTGAGCTTCCTGTCGAAGACGTTCATGAGGGCGAAGTTCGCCCCGCCGCCGGCCGCCTTCAGGATGTGGTCGTGGTAGAGGTTCCAGACGGAGAAAGACGCTATCTCTATATGTTCCGGCCTGAGCCCGGCGAGCCCGAACGCCTGCGAGTACTGGTCGAGTATGTCCGCCTTTATTATTGAGACCAGGAAGCGGTGCGCGAACTTCTCCCTGGCGCCGAACCTGCCCAGGAACTGGAACCGGAGGGCGGCCTGGTCGACGTCGAACGGGACCAGCTTCCGCAGGCGCCACCTGAGCATCTTCTCGACCTCCTCGCTCTTGCCAGGGTAGGTGTCGAAGTCCAGTATCGATACCCTCGATACGTAGTCCGGAAGCGCGACGTTCACGCCCTTGCCCATGCGGCCCAGGCCGGAAAAGACGCCCCTCACGGTATCCGCGAAGGCCTGCATGTCGGTTATGTTCGGCTCGGTGAACGAGTCGAGCAGGAGCCCGGGTGGCAGCTCCACGCCGCCCGCCCATTCCACGCGCCTCTCGCCGGTCCGCCCAGCGAGCTTCGCTGCCCGGAGCGCCCTTTGGCCGACCTCGAGGCCGATGCCCGGCCCTCTACCGAATAATAGCGACATCGTCACTCCACGAACGTTACGCGGTTTATCTCGCGGAGCGTGGTATCGCCCGCGAAGACCTTCTTGAGCGCGGACTGGCGGAGCGTGCTCATGCCCTCCTCGAGCGCGACCTTCTGCATCTCGGAGTTCGGCCGCCTGTCGAGTATCATCTCCCTTATCCTGTCGGTGAGGTCCAGGAACTCGGTGATCGCTTTCCTGCCCTTGTACCCGGTCCCGTTGCACTCCGAGCAGCCCTTCCCCTCGTAGAAGACAACACCCCTGCGTACCATCTCTTCGTAGTCCAGGCCGGAGTCCTCTATGAGCTGCCTGGACATCTTGGCTGGCGCCTTGCAGTTCTGGCAGATCGTCCTGATGAGCCGCTGGGCCAGGATGCAGTTGAGCGAGCTGACGAAGTTGTACGGCTCGACGCCCATGTTCGTGAAGCGGCCTATGACGTCGAAGGCGTTGTTGGCGTGCACCGTGGTGAAGACCAGGTGGCCGGTAAGCGCGGACTGCACCGCTATCTGGGCGGTCTCGGAGTCCCTTATCTCGCCGACCATTATCTTGTCCGGGTCGTGCCGGAGTATTGAGCGCAACCCCCTGGCGAATGTCAGCCCCTTCTTCTCGTTGACCGGTATCTGGACCACGCCGGGGAGCTGGTACTCGACCGGGTCCTCGATGGTTATTATCTTGTCCTCGGAGGAGTTTATCTCGGACACGGCGGCGTAGAGCGTCGTCGTCTTGCCCGAGCCGGTCGGCCCGGTGACGAGCACCATGCCGTACGGCTCGGATATCGCCTTCCTGAAGCCCTTCAGGTCGTCCTCGCTGTAGCCCAGCCTCTCCAGCCTCAGCTCGTGCAGGTCGGCGGTGATCGACTCCTTGTCGAGGATCCTGATGACCACGTCCTCGCCGAATATCGCCGGCATGATGGAGACGCGGAAGTCTATCTTCTTGTCCTTGAACCGTATCTTGAACCGGCCGTCCTGGGGTATCCTCTTCTCGGCGATGTCCAGTTCGGACATGATCTTTATGCGCGAGATGATAGTACTGTGGAACCGGAAATCTATCGGGTCCATCGCCTGGTAGAGCACCCCGTCTATCCTGTACTTGACTATGACGAACTTCTCGTCGGACTCAATATGGATGTCGCTGGCCCGCTTCTGGACGGCGGAGAACAGGATGGTGTCTACCAGCCTTATTATAGGGCTTATCTCCTCGTCCAGCCTGTCCATGGAGAGCGTCTCCTCACCCTCGTCCGTCTCCTTGACCAGGTGGAGCTTGAACTCCTCCGTGACCTCCTTCAGCACCCTCTGCGAGCCCTCGCTGCGCTTGAGCGCCTCGGTTATTGCCTGCCTGGTCGCGACGCATATGCTCAAGGGGCGGGAGAGCAGCAGTTCCAGCTCGTCCACCATTATGATGTTGGACGGGTCTGACACCGCGACGACGAGCCTGCCGCCCTCCTCGTCGTACGGGACGAACTGGTAACGATCCATCAGCTCGTAGGATATGAACTCGAAATAGCGAGGCTCTATGTGGAAGTTGAAGAGGTTGACGAACTTCGCGCCGTACTGGTAGGCGAGGCTCCTGGCGAGCTGCTCCTCCGAGATGACGCCGTCTTCCACGAGCACCTGGCCTATCCTCTTTCCGGGCTTGCCCGAGCGTTCGACCGCGTCCTCTATCTCTGAGACTGTCGCGTAGCACTTGGCGACGAGCACGTCGCCCAGGCGCTTCTTGCCGGCCATCCGCGACATCATGGACATCTCTTCCTGCTCGGCGGCCATCTTCTCCCGCCTCTCGCCCAGCACCCTCTTTACCGACGCGACTAACCCTTCATTGTCGAAGGGTTTCGCTATGTAGTCGTCGGCGCCCATCTTTATCGAGTCAGCGGCGGTAGACTCGCTGCCCCGGCCGGTCACTATAACCACGGCCGTCTCGGGGCGGAGCTTCCTTATCTCCTTCAGGGTGTCGAGGCCGTTCATGCCGGGCATCATGTAGTCGAGCAGCACGATGTCCGGAGCGTTCTCGCGCACCTTGTCCAGCGCCTCCCGGCCGGAGGATGCGGTCATGGTCCTGAAGCCCGCCTTCCCGAGTATTATCGAGATGACCGCCTGCACGTCACGCTCGTCGTCGACCACCAGTACGGTGCCGCCAACCGCCTGCACTGCGTCCTGAAGCCTGTCGTCTGGTTCCATGCCGTCCACTATATCACCTATTATTTGACCGTGCCCGCCAGCTCAAATATGGGCAGGTACATGATTACGACTATGCTGCCTATCAGGACTCCCATCGTGGCCAGCATGACCGGCTCCATGAGGCTAAGCATGCCGTTCAGCCTGACGTCGACCTCTTCCTCATAGAATGTGGATATGTCGTCCAGCATCACCTCGAGCGAGCCCGTGGCCTCGCCAACCTCTATCATCCGTATGGTCATGGCCGGCATGATGCCGGTCTCCTCGAACGCCCCCGCCAGGCTGCTTCCCTCGCGCACCCTCTCCTGCGCGTAGCTGAGCTTGGAGGCGAGCACCCTGTTGGTGACGGACCTCGACACCATTTCGAGCGCCTGAAGCATGGGTATGCCGCCAGAGAGAATCGTGGCGAGCGTGCGGGCCATGGTGCTGATGAAGTACCCCTTTATCAGGCCGCCCACGAGGGGCAGCTTTAGCAGGTAGCCGTCCAGCACGAGACGCCCCCTGTCCGTCCTGTACCATGCCCGGAGCATGAAGAAGCACCCAATGGCAAGGGCTGCAAAAAGAGGAAGATAGTTCTTGATGAACCTGGTGGAGTTCATCAGTATCACCGTCGGCAACGGCAGCTCACCCTTGAAGTCCCCGTAAATCTCCGAGAAAACCGGGACGACATACAGCAAGAGCAGCGCGAGGACCCCGGACGTAAAACCCATGAGGAAAAGCGGGTAAGTAAGCGCGCTCTTGAGTTTTCTCTTTACGGTCAGCATCCGCTTCTGATAGGCGATGTACCGCTCCAGGACCTCTGCAAGACTGCCGGTGCGCTCTCCGGAGCGGAGCGAGTTCGAGTACAGCTCCGGAAAGTACCGGGAGTGCCTGGCCATCGAGTCTGACAGCGCCTTGCCACCCCTGACCTCGGCCCTGACGTCCGCGAGCGCGTCCTTGAACCCCGGGTTTGGCGTCCGCTCCATAAGGATGTCGAGCGACTGTACTATGGGGAGACCGGCCTTGATGAGCGCAAGGATCTCCTGGTTGAAGACCAGGAACTCCTCAGACTTCTGCTTCCTGGAGAAACCGCCAAGCCCCTGGCCTAGGGCGGCAACGCGGCGCTTGCTTATCTCAAGGACCAGGTAACCCGAGTCCTCGAGGTCGCGCCTGAGCGAGTCTTCGCTCTCCGCCTCCGTTTCCTTGTCGAGGACACTCCCGTCCTCTTTCCCTATCCTATAATGAAAAACGGGCATCAGCCGCCTCGGATGTCTGGTTTTACCGGTAATTATACATCACGCCCCATTTATTAACAAGCAGTATTTCGCAAAAATGCGCACCTGTAAATACACAGGCAAATCAGCATGTTGGACAGCTTTCCGACTGGGGTGGCGAAAATTCGCGCAGACACTGAGCATAATTTGACAGCGGCGCCCACGCATGCACGAAATCGCTCACTGGCCAGGATTTGCGTTATAATGCAAGAAGATAACCTGAACCGCCGGGTTTGCCGGCTGTACCGGCATCCTGGCCTGCTATGCTGTTCTTGGAGTTGACCTGACGTAAGGACGCGGAATGCACGACGGCCTCCAGGCAGGGGAGCCGGAGGCCGTCGTGCGGGGATGTCCGGGGGGCCGGAACACCTGCTTTTCTTTCCTGATATTATTTCTTTTCGAGGGCGGCGTTCACCTCGTCCACGATGAGCTGCGGGTCGAGGTTGTGCATCATCGAGCCGAAGCCTATGGACTCCATGTTGATGCCCGGGCATGTGAAGCAGCCGGTGCCGAAATACTTCTGGATGACCTCCTTGCCCTCCGGACAGGACTTCACGATGTCGCCGATTATTGTATTCTTGTCCACCTTGATGAGAGCCGTCATATTCCACCTCCTGTTATTATAGCCTGTGTCAGCCGTTTGTGTCCGTTTTATGGTTCCATTATACACCACCCCGGCCTCCCGGCGATGACATATGTCAGTTTTTGTGCTGTATTTTGTGTCCCGGCGGGAGTGCGGGCATGATGTTTTAGGTTGACATTTTCGAGTTTATGACTTAATATTTCTAATTACCAAACCGGGCGCGCAGGCTTTATTTGCGTGCCGGGGCCTTCGTCTGGCAGTGTTATTGCATATTACAAAAATAACAACAGAGTACGGACCTGAAGAGACAGGCAACACTACTATAAGAGGAAGGAGGTAAAACCATACGATGAAAAAGCTTACTGTATTCGCACTGGCCGTGATAATGACCCTCTCTTTCGCGAGCCTCAGCTTCGCGCTCAAGAAGGACGTCGAGTTCCCGGCCGTCGGTGATGAGGGCAAGGTCGTCTTCTCGCACGAGAACCACACAGAGAAGAAGGGCTTCAAGTGCCCGGACTGCCATCCCGGCCTCTTCAAGATGAAGAAGGGCGGCGACAAGCTCACCATGGCGGACATGGAGGCCGGCAAGAACTGCGGCGCCTGCCACAACGGCGAGAAGGCCTTCGCGGTCAAGTCCCCGGACAGCTGCCCGAAGTGCCACGTAAAGTAATAAACCTCTCATAACCTCGTTTTTCACGGCCCCGCCCTTCAGGACGGGGCCTTTTTTTGCCCTCCTTGACAAATAACATATCCATTGCTAACTTTAAGTGAATGGAGGATTATGCAGTATTTTTCCCCTATCACCTCTTGCAAGAGGAGAGACTTGGAGGCAGAGCATGAAAAAGCCGCTTTACACGATGTTGGCCGCGCTGGCCGTTACCTGCATGGTGGCCGCGGTGTCTTTCGCCGGGGGCGAGTACTCGGTAACAGGCAAGGTGGTGTCCATAGACCCGTCCGGAAAGACGGTTGTAATCGACACTGAGGCTGGCCACAAAACCGTCAACTTCCAGGACGAGACCGTCGGCTTCAAGGACGTCAAGCCGGGGATGAGCGTCGAGATGACCTGCATCGACCTCGAGGGGAAGGCCTGCGCGAAGACCGTCGAGGTAATATCCGTAGCGGGCTCCGGGGCCCCGACGAAGACGTTCGAAGGCGAGGTTGTATCTATCGACCCTGAGGGCAAGACGGTGGTCATCGTCAACCCCAAGGGCGAGAAGATGACCATCAAGGTGACCGCCGCGACGGTCGATATGGTATCCGTCTGCGGCGCCCCGGCCAACGTGGCGGGCTCCAAGATGCTTGCCTGCGAGTTGCTGCCAGTTAGGCTGATAGCCCCCGGCTCCTATGTGACCGCGGAGTGTTTCGACAGCGACGGCAAGTTCTGCGCGAACAAAGTGACAGTGTTCGCCAGCAAGGCGGCTGCCAAATCGATGCAGCCTGGCGAGGTGGAGGGCGAGGTCGTCTCGCTCGACCCGGCCGGAAAGACCGTGGTCATAAAGACCGCGGCAGGAGAGAAGACGCTGTATTACCAGGACGTGACCAGAGGCGCGGCCATGGACGAGCTTGCGGTAGGCTCCAAGGTCAAGGCCTACTGCCTCGACGTCGACGGCAAGTCCTGTATCAGGGAGATAAAGGTCGCCAAATAGCCGTCCGCATCAGCGGACGATAAAAGGGCGTCCCCGGCGGGACGCCCTTTTATTTGCGTCGTACTGTGCGGAAGCCTACTCGACCACGTCCTCCTTGCGGAAGATGGACACGAACATGCTGACGACGTGGGGGTCGAACTGGCTGCCGGCGTTCTTCTTCAGTTCCTCAAGCGCCTCGGTATAGGAGACGGACGGCTTGTAGGAGCGGGCGCTGACCAGTGAGTCGAACACCTCGGCTACCGCGATAACACGCGCCCCGAGCGGTATCTCGCTGCCGGCGAGCCCCCTCGGGTAGCCGCTGCCGTCGAACCGCTCGTGGTGAGAGAGTATAAGCGGCGCGACCGGCTGCCATATGGTTATTGCCTTTATCATCTCGAAGCCCAGGTTCGGGTGCATCTCGAACTTCTTCAGACCCCAGTAGTCGTCCTGGTTGTACTTCAGGAGCCCTATGTCGTGCAGGAGCGAGCCGAAGTATATCCTCTTCTGCTCCTGCTCGTTGAGGCCGAGCCCCTTGGCGAGCTTAACGGCATACTGCGCGACCCGCCTCGCATGGCCCTTCTTCTCCGGGACGTGGTAGTCCATCGCGGTGACGAGTATCTCCGTCACCTGTATGAAGTCGCTGTGTGACGACTCGTAGTTCTTGCTCCTGCTGATGGACAGCGCGGCATGGTCGGCGAGCGAGAACAGTATCTTCATGTCCTGCTCGGTGAACGGCTCGTCGTCCTTCTTGTTGATGACCTCGAGTATGCCGATGTTCACGCCTTCTATGACGAGCGGGACGCACAGCATCGACCTTGTGACGAACCCGCTGTCCTTGTCGTACATGGAGGCGAAGCGGGGGTCCGAGGCGACGTCGTTGACCACCACGGGCTTGCCCTCCTGTGCGACCCAGCCGGTAATGCCCACGCCGGGCTTGACTATCTTGCCCTTGAGGGCGTTCGCGCTCTCGCCTGTTATATGCTCGAACCGCAGGTTTCCGGCCTCGTCGTAGAGGAGGATGGAACTCGCCTCCGCGTTAAGTATCTGGCTTGCCGAGTTCGCTATGGAGTCGAGCAGGACGTCGACGTACATGCTCTCCCGGAAGTTCTTGGTCAGGTCGAGCAGGCTGTCCATCCTGTTGTTCAGCTTCTGGAGGGTGTGGATGGAGTCGTTCGCCGCGCGGCTCGTCAGCATGAGCCCCATCACTGACAGGGAGATGGTGAGCAGCATGAGGACGGCTACGACTATTGCTATGACGTCCTGGCCTTCCTTGAACACCTCGGGCGAGATGTACTTCAGGTACAGGTAGGTCATTACGAGGATGGGTATGATGGACGCCACGAAGTACGAGACCTTGAGCTTGTGGCTGATGCCGGTATCGTCGCGGGGACGGAGCTGGGTTGGTTTCTTCCCGAACATTGTCACCTCCCTTGACAGAAAGATGCTATAATTGTTTTATTATTGATTATTTATAGCGGCATGTCAAGGGTTGAATTCATCGCCGGAACCAGGCGCGAAAAAAGGGGCGGACCAATATGTCCGCCCCTCATAAATACGCTTCCCTCCGGCAGGCGGGCCGCATCCCCGGCCCCGCGAGGGACGCCTACAACGCGCAGAACTTCGAATGCACTACTATGACCGGGACCGGCGCCTCCGCGATGACCTTGCGGGTGACGGAGCCCATGACCGCGTTCATGAAGCCCTTCCTGCCGTGCGTGCCGAGCATGATCGCCTCGGCGCCGGCTTCCTTCGCCGCGCCGAGTATCATACGGTTGGCCTCTCCGTCCCTGACCAGGCCCTCCGCGTCCACGCCCGCCGCCTTGGCGGCGGCGGCCACGCCGGCCACGACTTCCTTCGCCTTCGCTATCATCTTCTCGGTGAGGCCGGGCGCCAGGTCCTCGAACTCGTCGGTCAGGTCCACGACCGACAGGACGTAGAGCTTCGAGCCGCACTCCCTGGCTATCTTGATGGCCTCACGCTGCGCGCACATCGAGTTGGCGGAGCCGTCGGTGCAGAAAAGTATCTTCTTGTACATTAATGTCCACCTCCCTTGAGTACGCCGGACGCGGCCAGGACCAGGACGAGCACTTCGAGAGTGCCGATTATCGCGTATACCTTGTCCTTCTTCTTCAGGAAGACCGGTATGACCGCCATGTAGCACAGTATCGTCACGCCCGCGAGTATGGCGATTGGGATGAAGTTTATGAAGTCCCCGTTGCCGATGAACCGGACCCATGTCCAGCCGGGCGACATGCCGGTCGCGGCAAGGTATTCGTGGACGGACATCCCCCAGTAGTTGCCCACCTGGTCCACCGGTATCTTCGCGGGCAGTATGCCCGACATGTATATTACGAACGTGATTATCAGGCCCAGCAGCCCCAGCTGCATGCCCTTCTCGAGGATACCGGCGTATACCAGCTGCTCCTCGGACGCCTTCTGTTTCGATTCAGCCATTTCAACCTCCAGCCTTTATATTTATTGTACCAGAATATCCCTGTGCATGCCTCGCCGGAGCTACATGCCCAGGCCCTTAGACAGCGCCTTGCCGCCCGCGAAGAGCAGGAGGCCTATGACCATCCACTTGATGAAGGCGGGCTTCGCCTTGGCGAGTAGCTTCACGCCGACGAACGAGCCGAGCATAATGCCGAGGATGGAAGGGACGGCTATCATCGGGAAGACCGCGCCCTTGTTTATGTATACCCACGCGGCCGAGGTGTCCGTTATCGAGAGCAGGAACTTGGAGGTAGCGACCGAGACCTTGAGGGGCGCGCCCATCATTAGGTTCAGGACCGGGACGTTCGCCCAGCCCGCGCCGAGGCCGAACATGCCCGCCATGAAGCCTATGAAGATAAACATGAACAGGCCGAGCGGCGTCCTGTGTATCTTCCAGTCGATGTCCTTGCCGGAGGCCTCGTCGTGGTATATGCCGCTGATGGCGAGCGCCTGGGAGAGCGGGTCGGCCTGCGGGACGTTCGGGTAGTCGGACTTCTTGGCCTTCAGCATTATGGCGACGATGAACAGGATGACCGTGCCCAGTCCTATCTGGACATACTTCTCCGGAAGGGCGAGGCCGACCATCGCGCCCATGATGGCGCAGGCGGAGGCTATGAGCCCGACCGGCACCGCGAGCCTCAGGTTGGCCATGTTCCTCTTAAGGAGGCCCGGCCCGGCCGCGACCGCGCCCGCGAGCGCGACCAGCAGGCCCGCGCCCCTGACGAAGTCCATATGGAACGGGAAGAACCCGCCTATGATCGGGACGAACAGGACGCCGCCGCCGACGCCCGCGAGGACCGCCGCGATGCCCATCACGAACGTGACCACGAACAGCAGGGCGGGCCAGCCCCACCAGGGCATGCTGGACTTGGGCATGCCCTCAGCCGCGGCGTCTGCCGCGGCAGGCTCGCCCGCCGCCTCGGCGGCATGGCCCTCGGGGGCCGCCTGGTCCATCGCCATGCCGGCATGCTCTGCCGTGGCTGCGGCCTCCGCCGCCGGCGCCGGAGCAGCGGCCTCCGTAGATGCGGCCGCCGGGTACGCGCCCAGCAGTATGAACAGCACAGCCGCCGCCGGCAGGATGCTTTTAATAAGACTTGATGTTTTCACCTCGATATCCTCCTGATGATCTGTCGTATTCCCTTAATCCCCATGATACCTTGCAAGAGTCCGGAAGCAGGCCGTTCAGCCCGGCATTGACTATCCCCCCTTTCAGTATACTACCTCAAGGATACATCCTTTTTGTATTATTGCAACATGCATTACAATATAACATTATAATCACATATCGCGTGCCCGGGCCGTTATCGGATCAGGCTGTACTCGGAGTCGAGATGGAACCTGTCGCCACGCGCGGTCGTCATCGAGTACGCCACCGCGAGGTCGCCCGCGGACGTGAAAAGCCTGTGGATGACCATGCAGGCGGAGGTCGGGCGGCAGTTGAGAAGCCCCGCGAGCCGCTCGCCCGCCTTGCCGACCTCGACCGTCTGCGAGACGGCCGTAATCTTCGTGGACGCGCGCTCGCGGAGGTACTCGAAGAACGGGCCTGATTCGGGGTCCCACCCCATGATCTCCGGGCAGACCCTCAGGGGCACGTAGACCTCGTTCACCAGGACCGGGACGCCCTCCGCACTCTGGATCCGCTCCAGGTAGAACAGGTCGCGGTCGATGACCGGCCCCATCCGCCTTATAACCTCGTCGTCCACGGAATGCACGACCTTCCTCTCGACAACGGATATGTCCCCGGAATCGCCGGGCAGGAAGACGGACTCGATAAGCGAGGTCTTCATCGGCATGCCGGTCCTGGACGGGCTCTGTCTTACGAACGTCCCCTTGCCCTGTATCTTTTCGAGGTAGCCCTCCATGACCAGGTTGTTTATCGCCCGCCTGACCGTTATCTTGGAGACGCCGAACCCCTTGCAGAGGTCCTCCTCGGTGGGTATCTGCCTCCCGGTGCGCCACTCGCCCGAGCGTATCCTGGCCAGCAGTATGTTGGTCAGCTGTACGTACAGCTTCTCGCCGTCGAGCTTGTCGGGTTGCATCTGGGAACGCTCCATAGTTTCACATTGGAACACGCTGTCTTCAATTTCATTATAATGAAATAATCATAGAATGCAAGAGAAAAGTTCAAAATAGTGCGGGGCACGGTAAACACCGTCATTCCCGCGAAAGCGGGAATCCAGGAAGTTGATTAATTCCTGGGCACCGTGTCAGGCACGGGGCGACAATTATCCCCCCGCCTTTACGTTTCCCGCTTTATCTGGCATAATTACACGCATGCCCTGCTGAAACCCTTTCTTCTAAAAACAGGGGGCTGGCGGGCCAGCCCGTCTAATAGTCTTTGACTTTTTGGCGCGGATTTTGTATATTTCACAGGTTGTGCCGGTCGGAGACGTCCGGCGTCCACGCTTTTTACCACGGGTAATTCACCTGACAATCCTTAAAATCCTGAAAGGGGGATTTACAACAATGGCAATCAGGGTAGCAATCAACGGGTTCGGCAGGATAGGCAGGAACGTCTACAGGGCGTCTTACGGCGTACAGGACATCGAGATAGTGGCCGTAAACGACCTGACCTCGGCCGCAACGCTCGCGCACCTGCTCAAGCACGACTCGGTGCACGGCAACTTCAAGGCGGAGGTAAAGGCCGAGGGCGACACCATAGTCATAGACGGCAAGCCGCTCAAGGTCTACGCCGAGAAGGACCCGGCGCTTCTCCCCTGGAAGGACCTGAACGTGGACGTCGTAATCGAGTCCACCGGCCGGTTCACCGAGCGCGCCGGCGCGTCCAAGCACCTCGAGGCCGGCGCAAAGAAGGTAATCATATCCGCGCCCGCGAAGGAGCCGGACGTGACAATAGTCCTGGGCGTCAACGACGCCGAGTACGACAATGCCAAGCACAACATCATATCGAACGCCTCCTGCACGACCAACTGCCTCGCCCCGTTCGCCAAGGTGCTCGACGACAACTTCGGCATCGTAAAAGGGTTGATGACCACCATACACGCCTACACCGCCGACCAGAGCCTCCAGGACGCGCCGCACAAGGACCTACGCCGCGCACGCTCGGCCGCGATGTCCATGATACCGACGTCCACCGGCGCGGCGAAGGCCATAGGCCTCGTCATGCCGCAGTTGAAGGGCAAGCTGGACGGCCTCGCCATCCGCGTCCCGACCCCGAACGTCTCGATAGTGGACCTCGTCGTCGAGCTGAAGAAGGCCACCACCGCGGACGAGATAAACGCGAATATGAAGGAGGCGGCCGAGGGCCCGCTCAAGGGCATACTCGAGTACTCGGACGAGCCGCTCGTCTCGATTGACCTGAACGGCAACCCGCACTCCTCGATACTGGACTCCAAGCTGACGTCCGTCATGGACGGGAACATGGCGAAGGTGATGTCCTGGTACGACAACGAGTGGGGCTACTCCTGCCGCGTCAGGGACCTCGTCCTGTTCATCTCCGGCAAGCTGAAGCGCTAACCAGTTTACCGCACAAGGAGAGCCAGACATGGACAAGATGACTATCGAAGACCTGGGCCTGAAAGACAAGCGGGTATTCATCCGCGTGGACTTCAACGTCCCGCTCGACGAGAACATGAACATAACGGACGACACCCGCATCCGGTCGTCGCTCCCGACGATAAACTACGCGATAGACGCGGGCGCGAAGATAATACTCGCCTCGCACCTGGGCCGCCCCAAGGGGAAGAAGGACCCCAAGTACTCACTCCTGCCCGTCGCCAAGAGGCTCCAGAGGCTGCTCGACCGCGAGGTCGCGTTCCTGCCCGACGCGGTCGGCACGGAGACCGAGGCCGCGGTCGCCGCGATGAAGCCCGGCGACGTCGCCCTGCTCGAAAACCTGCGCTACCACGAGGGCGAGGAGAAAAACGACGACCTCTTCGCGCAGGCGCTCGCGCGTCTCTGCGACTACTACGTCAACGACGCCTTCGGCACGGCGCACAGGGCGCACGCGTCCACCGCGGGCATCACGAAGCACGTATTGAAGTCCGTCGCCGGCTTCCTGCTGAAAAAAGAGGTGGACTACCTCCAGGGCGCGGTCGCCAACCCCGTCCGCCCGTTCGTGGCAATACTCGGCGGCGCGAAGGTCTCCGGCAAGATCGGGGTGATAGAGAACCTCCAGGACAAGGTGGACAAGGTCATCATAGGCGGCGGCATGGCCTTCACCTTTCTCAAGGCGATGGGTCACGAGGTCGGCGACTCGCTGGTCGAGCCGGACATGCTCGACATCGCGCTGCGCATCGCCGACAAGGCTAAGGAACGAGGGGTAAAATTCTACCTGCCGGTGGACTGCGTCGTCGCCCAGAGCATGTCACCCGGCGCGGAGACCAAGATAGTCACCTCGCAGGAGATACCAGCGGGCTGGAAGGCGCTCGACATCGGCCCGGCCTCGGTCAGGCTCTTCTCCGAGGCGCTCGGAAACGCCAAGACCATAATATGGAACGGCCCGATGGGCGTCTTCGAGATGGACGCGTTCTCGCGCGGCTCGATGGCCGTCGCGCACGCGGTCGCGGACTCCTACGCGCTGTCCATAGTCGGCGGCGGCGACACCGACCTCGCCGTCCACAAGGCCGGCGAGACCGAGAACATGTCGTTCATATCCACCGGCGGCGGCGCGTCGCTCCAGCTCCTCGAAGGCAAGGAACTGCCGGGGCTGGTCAGCCTGACGGACAAGAAATAGGCTGCTTTTAAATGCAGGGGTTGGCCCATGTGTCGGCCCTTCTTCTTTCTTTATGTAGGGGCGGCCCCCTGTGGCCGCCCTTCTTGCTTTTAGGGAACACATGACCACAATAAAGGACGTAACCGGGATAGACAGCGGCCTCAGGCCCGACCCGATAAAGATTATAGACGCCTACTACGAGCCCGGCACGAAGGCGCACGACTACGTCACACGGCACGGCCGGATGGTCGCGGACAAGGCGCTCGCAATCGCGGCCAAGGTGCACTGGCTCCCGCCGGGCGAGATCTTCATCGAGGAGGCCGCGATGCTCCACGACGTCGGCATATTCATGACCGAAGCGCCGCACCTCGGCTGCACCGGCGAATACCCGTACATCGCGCACGGATACCTCGGGCGTCAGATAATGGAGGATGAGGGCTACCCGCTCCACGCGCTCGTCTGCGAACGGCACGTCGGCGTGGGTCTTACGAAGGAAGAGATAATATCGAAGGGTCTTCCGCTCCCCGCGCGCAACATGTTCCCACTGATACTCGAAGAGGAGATAATCTGCTTCGCGGACAAGTTCTTCCCAGTGGACCCGGAGAGGATGCTGACGGAGATAACGCTTGAGGAGGCGCGGAAGACAATCGAGCCCTACGGCCCGGCGAAGCTGCGCACGTTCGACCGCTGGGCGATAATGTTCGGCGAGGCGAAGGGGAGCAGGATAGACTGGTAATAGAGATAACCTAAAGGGCCGGTCAGCGTGTCGGCCCTCTTGTTTTCATGTAGGGGCGGGTCCCTGTGCCCGCCCTCTTCGTTGTCATTCTGTGCCCTTCGACTTCGCTCAGGGTATACTCCGCGAAGAATCCGCCTGTATACGATCAATTGTAGGGGCGCAATTCATTGCGCCCGCTCCTTCTTATATCATGTCGTCCCGACCGTAGTGGAGGGACCTGCTGTTGAATTATTAATCCGGCAACCAAGTAGGGCAACTTCCTGGACCCCGTGTCAAAGCCTGCCCTGATCGAAGCCGAACGGGCACGGGGCGACAAAATGGGACCGTCATTCCCGCCCCGGCTTTAGGCATACCGGGGTAAACTCCAGCGGGAATCCAGGGACTTATATTGTATTGCCTGATTGACCTGTATAATTGCCGAATTATTAATAAGGCAACAGCGGAATCCTCGGCTTCGCTCGGAATGACAGACAATGGAGGAGATTGCCGCGTCGTCCCGCGAGACGCGGGACTCCTCGCAATGACAATCGGGTGAGCGGTTACTCCCGCCCCTGCTCCCCCGCCCCCTTCGTCCTGTCCCGGAGCGCCCTGGCGACCTCCCTGTCCGCCTCTTTCTCCTTGATGGTCTCCCGCACGTCATACTGCTTCTTGCCCTTGGCGATCCCGAGTTCAAGCTTCGCGTTGCTGCCCTTGAAGTATATCTTCAGCGGCACGACGGTATAGCCCTTGATCGTCAGAAGCCCGCCGAGCCGCTTTATCTCGGACTTGTGCAAGAGGAGCTTCCTCGTCCTCTCCGGGTCCGGGTTGTTGATGTTCCCGTGCGAGTAGGGCGATATGTGACAGCCGACAAGGAAAATCTCCTCGCCCTTCACCTGGGCGTAGCTGTCCTTCATGTTCACGCGCGCCTCGCGCAGTGACTTGACCTCGGTGCCCATGAGCGCGATGCCCGCCTCTAACGTTTCCTCGATAAAGAAGTCGTGGTAGGCCTTCTTGTTCGTCGCGACCAGCTTTATTTCCTGTTTAGACATGCCGATAAGATACCACAGAGCAGGTAAACTGACAACCCAAAAAGGTTTCAAATATTTTGACATTTGGCGGGGAAGGGGATAACATCTCATAACTCATAACTATTGTCGCCCCGTGCTTGACACGGGGCCCAGGGATTTATCAAATTCCTGGATTCCCGCCTTCGCGGGAATGACGGCGCTAAATGAAGGAGCCCCCCGTGTCCAAGACAAAGATAGCCATCTTCAGCGTGTCCGCCGGTGCGGGCCACGTGCGCGCGGCCCAGGCGCTCGCCGCCGCCGCGGAGCGGTACTACCCGGACGCGCAGGTAGTACACATGGACGTGATGGAGCTGGTGCCCAGGCTCTTCAGGAAGGTCTACATCGAGTCGTACATGAGGGTCGTCGAGGACGCGCCCGCGCTATGGGGCTACCTGTATGACAGGGCCGACCACGAAAGGCCGGACTCCCCGGGCAACCAGCTCTGGAGGCTCGTCGAGCGCCTGAACACGAAGAAGCTCGACAGCGCGCTCGCGCAGCTCGACCCCGACCACGTCATATGCACGCACTTCATGCCGGCCCAGCTCTTCTCCCGCAAGGTCAGGAAGGGCCGGTTCACGAAACCTGTATGGGTGACGGTGACGGACTTCGACGTGCATGCGCTCTGGCTGTACGACCACATATCCGGCTACTTCGCCGCGAACGACGAGGTCGCGTGGCGCATCGCCCGGCGCGGCATACCGGCGTCCACCGTACACGCGACCGGCATTCCCATCATGCCCGTCTTCGGGGAGAGACGTGACCGGGCGGCCTGCGCCGCCGAGTTCGGACTCGACCCCAAGAAGAGGACGCTCCTTATGATGTCCGGAGGCGCGGGCGTCGGAGGCATAGAGACCCTGGCGGCGGAGCTGATGAAGATTGACGGGGACTTCCAGGTCATCGCGCTCGCGGGCAGGAACGCGGGGCTCCTCGCGGAGCTTCAGAAGGTCGCTGACGCGAACCCCGGCCGCCTGTTCCCGATGGGCTACACCAACGTCATCGAGCGGCTGATGACCGCGTCCGACATTGCCGTCACGAAGCCCGGCGGGCTCACGACCTCCGAATGCCTCGCGGTCGGGCTGCCGATGATTGTCGTGTCGCCCATACCGGGCCAGGAGGAGCGTAACTCCGACTACCTGCTCGAAAACGGCGCGGCTGTCAAGGCCTCCGACCCGGACGCGCTGATATACCGGGTGCGAATGCTAATGGACGACCCGGCGCGCATGGACGCGCTCAGTGCGAACGCGCTCCGGCTCGGCAGGGCGGACTCTGCGAAGAGGGCGCTGGACGTTGTGCTGGGGGATGGCGCGTGATACGTGTCCGGTATAACGGTGTCATTCTGAGCGGAGCGAAGAATCCGCCTGTATACGAATAAAATGTAGGGGCGGGTCCCCGTGCCCGCCATGTCATTCGTTGCAAGTCGCCCCGAGTCACGGGGCGACGAGGCAATATCCGCCCTTGCCTGTCATTCCCGCCCCTGCTTCAGGCATACCGGGGCAAGCTGTGCCCCCGGCGCGCCGGGATATAAAAAGGGCCGACATCCTTCAGCTACGATCAGGACGGGCTCTGCTCGGCCCTGCACTTAAACCAACCCCCACCCCTGCCCAGTGAGAGGCCAGGTTTTATTCCCCGCCCATCGCCTTCATCCGCTTCGAGACCTCGTTTAAGTGCCTCTGCTCCTCGCCCGCGAGGTTCTCGAACAGGACCTTGACCATCGGGTCCTCCATACGTTTCGCGGCCTTGACATAGAAGCCGTAGGCCTCGCCCTCGTGCCGGACCGCGACCTTCATCGCGTCCATCTCGTCGATGAAGGCGACGTCGAGCTCGCGGAGCGCGTTCTCCAGGAGCTTGCCGCCCTCGACGTACGGGCCGGGTATGGTGCTCGTGAACTCTTCGAGCGAGACCGGGCACATATCGTCCTCCATCGAGCAGTACATAAGCCTGAGGTTGGCCATGTGGCCAAGCTCGACGTCCGCCATTGCATTAAAGAACTCCCTGCACTTGGGATCGTCCACCTTCTCCGCGGCCTTCGCGTAAAACGCGTTGGAACCCTTCTCCAGCCCGAACGCGAAGAGTATCGACTCCAAGAGCGACTCGTTTCCCTTTAGCATTACTCCTCCTTGGACGCTATTATTTTAATACCGGTTACACGATTAGTACGGCAACAATATTGAGCAAAGTCACTGGGCCCCGTGTCAAGCACGGGGTGACACCTAACTGCACGTCATTCCCGCGAAAGCGGGAATCCAGCGACTTTATCTTGCATCGTCTGATTGACCTACTTACTTGCTGTATTGATATTATAACAGACCGGCCCTCAAAACGCCATAATACCACCGTTTCTGTCCTGCTTGCCGAATAAAAAAATGCTGTTATACTGTTATAGTACATGTCCGGAGGCATATCAACCAAAAAGCTATAAGCGGAGGTCTGGCAATGAACATCTTCGTAACCGGGGCAAACGGGTTCATCGGGTCAACCATCACGAGGCGTCTCTCGGCGGACGGCCACAAGGTCACAGGCCTTGTCCGGCCGGGCTCGGACGCGGGCGCGGCCGAGGCGGCCGGCGCGTCAATAATCCGGGGCGACCTGTTAGAACCCGATACCTGGAAGTCCACGGCCGCGAGGATGGACCTCATCATCAGCGCGTCCTCACCGGTCCGCATGGGCGAGGTCCTCTCCTTACCGGACGCGAGGCGCCGTTCATACCTGCACGGCCAGATGACCGGGAACCTCTTCCTGGCCGCGCAGGGGAGCAAGGTCAGGGCCATCGCCCTGAACTACGGTATCCTCGGCTATGGCGACACGGGCGAGAAGGCCGCGGACGAGTTCAGCGACCTCGACCCCAAGGGCTACGAGCGTTCGATAACCGGCGCGTACTGGCACATAGACAAGACGTCCCGGAAGACCAAGGTCCCGCTCATCAACGTGTTCTCCGGCTGGGCCTACGGCCCCGGCGGCTGGTTCGGCAGGTCCCTCGACGCGATGCGGGAGGGCTCGTTCCGGCTCGCGGGTGACGGCGGCAACCACATGAGCTTCATCCACATCGACGACGTCTCCGAGGCATGGTCCATAATCGCCGCCAAAGTGCCGACCGGCTCCAGGCTCTGCCTGACCGACGAGCACCCGGTAACACAGAAGTCATTCTTCGGCTATGCCGCGAAGCTCATAGGCTGCCCGCCCCCGAGGGGAATCGACCCCGATGCCTACGCGCAAGCATTAGGCGAGCTGGCGGCCGAGTCCATGACCTGCTCCACAAGGGTGTCCTCGGAGCGCACGACGCGCATGCTCGGCCTGAAGCTCAGGTACCCGGACTGGCGGGAAGGGCTCGCCCAGGTAATCGACGGGATGGGGCTCATGATGAAGGAAGAGAAGGCGGCGTAGCCGCGCCCAGGCCCGGGCAAAGGTGGATAATATACAATAAAGCGGCCCCGGTAACGCAGGGCCGCTTTATTTATCCGGCAATCCATCAGGCCAACCCAGCAACACAATATAAGTCGCTGGATTCCCGCTTTCGCGGGAATGACGGTCTCTTATTGTCGCCCCGTGCTTGACACGGGGGCCAGGAAGTTGCTCTATTTAGATGTCGGATATTGTCAGCCGAACGAGCAGACGTACTCGGCTATGCCGTCCTCGACGGCGATGTCGAAGGAAGAGTCGCCGGGGACGTCGAAGAAGCTCCCCGCAGCGCAGACAGACCATGCGTCCTGGCCCGCAAGCCTGTACCTGCATGAGCCCGCGACGAAGGACATCCTCTCCGGCGCGCCGGTCCCGAAGTTGTACGTGCCGGGGTAAATAAGGCCGAGCGTCTTCTTCGTGCCGTCCGGGAACAGCACGGTGTGGCTGACCACCTTCCCGTCGAAGTACACGTTTGCCTTCAGGACAACGCTCACGCCGTCGAACTTTTCAGGGAGACCTGCGCCCATCGCTTCACCTCGTCGTTGAAAATTAATTATGAACCCCTCTTAAGATTAAGAGGGGGCTGGGGTGTTATGAGCTTTATTGGTCCGCGCCGCTACTTCTTTATCGTCGACTTCTCGACGATGCAGTCGTACTTGTAGCCGTAGCCGAAGTCCTTGTCCTTGGAGAGGATGCCGGATACCTCGACCACGTCGCCTACCTCTGGCAGGCCGTCGGTGGTGCAGACCAGGTTTGCCGTGCCCTTGGCCGCGTCGCCGGTTCCGTCCTGCACGTGCACCCAGTTTGAGCCCAGTATGCCCTGCGAGACCTTGACCACCTTGCCCCTGACCCTCACGGTCTTGTTGTTCAGTTTGGCCGCCTCGGAATAAACCTCTCCAACGGTATAGGCGTCCGGGCCCTCGGCCTTGTTCACCTTTACAGCCTCGCCCTTGGCCTTCGCGCCCCCCTCCGCGGCCTTTGTCTTCGTGTCGGCCTTGGTACCTGGCAGCGTTACCGTGCCCGGTGAGAAGTAGATCAAGTCGAAGGTCTTCTTGAGAGACGGGCTGTTGAAGTCGTACATCGGGTTGCCTGGCGAAAACACCATCTCCTCGCCGACCTTGACCTTCATCGCCGGGACCGCGACCCATACCTCCTTGCCGCCCTTCTCAAGCCGGACGTATGTGTACCCGCCCGAGTTCATTGTCTCGGCCACCTTGCCGGAGATGACCGACTCCCCTATCGATGCCCCGCCTGCGTCTCCCATGGAACCCATGCCGCCGTGGTGGCCGGCGCCCTCGGCCGCAGCCGGGACGGGCTGCATGCACAGTGTCACGGAAAATATAGCCGCCGCGCCCATTACCCACGGACTGGAAAATCTCTTCATCGATGTAACTCCCTCGTTGTTCTGGTTGATGCGTACGGGCGTTATCGCCCCTCTTGCAAGGCTACACTATTTAGCCCTGATTAACAAGATATTTATGCATATATGCCCGTCGGGCGGGGGTGGCACTGCGGTCGTGACCGCTCTCGGCCGGCTTGTACGCGGCCCCCGAAATGATATAATATAATAAAGACGGCTGAAAAGTCGCCGCGGCGAGGTTACATCAACGACGCGATTTCAGGAGGTGTGTTATGAAGGTATTTCTGACAGGTGCGACCGGCTTCGTCGGCTCGGCCGTACTTAAGAGGCTGACGGCCGCGGGCCATACCGTCAAGGGTCTGATCCAGGACGCCGCGAAGGCCGACATGGTGAAGAGGGCGGGCGGCATCCCGGTGCACGGCGACCTGCTCGTCCCCGAGCCCTGGGCCGACAGCGTGAAGGACTGCGAGCTGGTCATCAGCGCGTCGTCCCCGTTCCGGGTGAACGAGGCGATGTCCATCAAGGATGCGGAGCGCAGGTCCGAGGCGCACAAGGAGATGGTCACCAACCTGATAAATGCCACCAGGTATTCGAGGGTGGAGGCGATACTGCTGACCTACCATGTCACGGCGCTCGGCAACCACGGCGACCGCTGGGGCAGCGAGGTCCTGACGGTAGACCCGGTCGGCCTCGCGAGGCCGGTAGGCGGCGCGTACTGGGCGATAGACAAGGCGGCCAAGAAGGCGGGGCTTCCTACCATCGAGGTCTTCCCCGGATGGGTATACGGTCCGGGCGGCTGGTTCGAGCACTACATCGTGGACGGTATCAAGGCCGGGACGCTGCGCGTAATGGAGGCGGGCGTCAACTACAACAGCCTGATACACATCGACGACCTGGCCGAGGGCATCAAGCGCATAGTGGACAGGATGCCGCTGGGCGAGCGGTTCTGCCTGGCTGACAACCACCCCGTGACACAGAAGACGTTCCTCGACTACGTCGCGGGCCTGATGGGCGCGGCGCCGCCCAAGACGGTGGACTACAACACCTTCGCCAAGCTCCACGGCGAGCTGATGGCGGAGGCGTTCGGCTCGTCCATAAGGGTGTCGAACGTCAAGGCCAGGAACGAGGCCGGCTTCGCCCCCATGTACCAGAGCTACATCGAGGGCGTGCCCGAGGCGCTCCGCGCGCTCGGCATAGAGCTTGCGCCGGCCGAGATGAAGAAGGCGGCGGGGTTCTGAAATTAAAAAGGTCAGATACCTTGTTGCAGGGGCCGGCCGTCGTGTCGGCCCTTTTCTTTTGGTCTGGTTGTAGCTGCCCGATTCATCGGGCGATTTTAAAAGCAGGGCCGACACGACTGTCGGCCCCTGCAAATGGAAGGGGCGCGGTTTCCCGCGCCCCATTCTGTTGTATATAGGCAGATTCTTCGCTTTGCTCAGAATGACAACCGTGTGGCCATAGCCCCTTACTTGTTCATCGACTCGATGAAGTCCTTGTTGGTCTTCGTGACGCGGAGCTTGTCTATCATGAACTCCATAGACTCGACGGTCGAGAGCGGGTTCAGGACCTTCCTTAGCACCCACATCTTGTTGAGCGTGAGCTGGTCGATGAGCAGCTCTTCCTTCCTGGTGCCGGAGGAGTTGATGTCTATCGCCGGGAAGACGCGCCTCTCGACGAGCTTCCTGTCCAGGTGCAGTTCCATGTTGCCGGTGCCCTTGAACTCCTCGAAGATGACGTCGTCCATGCGGGAGCCGGTGTCCACCAGCGCGGTCGCGATGATGGTAAGGCTTCCGCCCTCCTCGATGTTCCTCGCGGCCCCGAAGAACCGCTTGGGCCTCTGGAGCGCGTTCGCGTCGATGCCGCCCGAGAGCACCTTGCCGGACGGCGGGACGATGGTGTTGTACGCCCGCGCGAGCCTGGTTATGGAGTCGAGCAGGATGACGACGTCCTTCTTGTGCTCGACGAGGCGCTTCGCCTTCTCTATGACCATCTCGGCCACCTGCACGTGCCTCTGTGGCGGCTCGTCGAAGGTCGAGGAGATGACCTCCGCCTTTACCTGGCGGGTCATGTCGGTGACTTCTTCCGGCCGCTCGTCGATGAGCAGGACGATGAGGACTATCTCGGGGTGGTTCTTCGTGATGGCCTTTGCGATGGACTGGAGCAGCATGGTCTTGCCGGTGCGGGGCTGGGCGACGATCATGCCCCTCTGACCCTTGCCGACCGGGGTGACGAGGTCCATGACGCGGGTGCTCATGTCGCCCATGACCTCCATGTTGATGCGCTCGTCCGGGTAGAGCGGCGTGAGGTTGTCGAAAAGTATCTTGTCCCGCGTCTCCTCTGGCGCCTCGAAGTTGACCGACTCGACCTTGAGCAGCGCGAAGTAGCGCTCGCCCTCCTTGGGCGGGCGTATCTGGCCCTCGACGGTGTCGCCGGTCCGAAGGTTGAACCGCCTGATCTGGGACGGCGAGACGTAGATGTCGTCCGGGCCGGGCAGGTAGTTGTAGTCCGGCGCGCGGAGGAAGCCGAAGCCGTCGGGAAGCGTCTCGAGGACGCCCGCGCCGTATATCTGGCCGTTCTTCTCGGTCTGGGCCTGGAGTATCGCGAAGATCAGCTCCTGCTTCCTGAGGCCGCTCGCGCCCTCGACCTTCAGGTCCTTGGCGATGTTCGCGAGGTCGCTGATGTTCTTTTCCTTAAGTTCCACGATGTTCATCTGTATTACCTGCTCGTCCATGAAGTCGTCACCTTTGAATTGTTGTTTAGGGCGTGTGTATAATGCGAAAGGTCCGGAAACCAAACAAGGGAAATGGGGTGTTCAGGCGCTAAGTTTACCCTTGATTTGAAACAGGCTGAAGCTGCTTGGATTGTTGCGAGCCTATTGTGTTCTTGGATGTACTACGAGGCGCTAAGTATGGAGATGCCGCGGGTGGCAGGCTTTCTCTTTAAAAAAGCATACAACATGATTTTTTCTTTGTCAACTGAATTTTAGGCCCTGCCCCTTATTCCTTGACAAAGCGCGCAACCTTTTATAATATATGGATGCTTATGATAACCTCAATCCACATCCGGGTTGCCAGATGACCTCCCTTGTAAAAACGAGCGAGAAGCTGAAGTACGGCGTGACGGGCGCGCTCGTGGGCGCCACCGCCCCGCTCATGTACACCCTCGTGGACTTCAACCTCTTCCACGGCGATAAAACCTTCTCCGCCTACCTCCGCGACGTCGTGCTCAGCTCCCCAGAGAACATCATCACGCACGTCTTCATCGCGGGCTCCATATTCGTCGTCGGCGCGGTCGGCGTCCTGGTCGGGAAGCTGCGCGAGGACGACGTGATGCACCAGTCCGAGATACTCGCCAAGAACCTGGAGCTGGAGAGGTCCCAGGCGGAGCTGAAGGACCTCACAGAGAACCTCGAGAAGAAGGTGGTCGAGGGCCGGGAGGAGCTTGTCGAGTCTTCCCGCAAGCTCAAGGAGGCGAACGCAAAGCTGCTCCGGCAGATAGAGATACAGCGGAAGATCGCGGGCAACGTCCCGTCTCTCCTCGCGCTCCTCGACGCGAACATGACCTACGTCGAGATGAACGAGTACGGCGCGCGGCAGTTCCTCGGCAAGCCGCTCGTGGACATACTCGGCCACAAGTGCTACGAGGTCCTGGGCGGCAAGGACGACGTCTGCATTGAGGACTGCGCCGCGAGGAAGGCGTTCCAGACCGGCAAGGAGGCGACCCACTCGCGCACCACGGAGATAAAGGGCAGGACGGTGGTCACGGAGAACAAGAGCATACCCGTCAAGAACGCCGAGGGCGTCGTCACCCACGTCCTCCAGATAGTCACGGACGCGACAGCGAGGCGGAAGGAAGAGGACGAGCTGAAGCGCCGGGCCAACAGGGACGCGCTTACCGGCGTCTACAACAAGCACTACCTGAACCTCTACCTCGAAAACGAGGAGAAGAAGAACATAAACGACAAGAGGAAGAGGGGGCCGTACACGATAATCTACGCCGACCTCGACAACCTCAAGGACGCGAACGACACCTACGGCCACGAGGCGGGCGACATACTGCTGAAGAAGATGTCGCAGATATTCCAGGACAACACCAGGCACGAGGACATAATAGCGAGGGTGGGCGGGGACGAGTTCGTGATAATTCTCCCGCACAGCGGGCCGGAGGAGGGCGAGGTGCTCATCAGCCGGTTCAAGCGTCAGGCGGATGAATGGAACGAGACGAAGGACCTCTCGGAGAACCTGCTCGGGCTGAACCTCAGCGTTTCATACGGGCTCGGCACGTCGATATACGGGACCGACCTCTACACGACCATCAAGAAGGCGGACTCGTTCATGTACAGGGCCAAGAAGGACAAAAAGGCGGTCGCCGGTCAGCCGGCGGACGCGCCGCCCGCACCCTGACCGAAGCCGGACGGGCCTTCCGGCCCGCCTGCCGCCCTTTCCATCTTCTCGACCACCCTCTCGAGCACTGCGGCCATCTCGGAGCCCTCGCGCCGCCGTGCGTCGCGCGCGGCCCTCAGGCAGGCGAGCGCCTCCGGCCCCCCGTCGTCCTCGAGAGACAACAGCGCCTCGAAGAAAAGCGCCTCGTCTGACGAGTTCAGGTAAGGCGATACTGCCTCGGCGGCTTTGGCGCACCGGTAGCGCCCGATAGAGCGCACCAGGCCCGGCAGTTTCCTCTTGGGGCAGAGCGGCAGGAGGCTGACGAAGAGGTCCAGGTACTCCTCGTCCCCCGTAAGGGACAGTACCTCGACCGCGGACAGCCAGAGCGGGCTCTCCGGCTCGGTGGCTATCTTCGTGAAGGGCTCCGGCCTTTTCTCCGCAATGCTCGCGAGCGCCTCGTCTATGTGCGCCTCCCTGTCCTCCAGGCCGACCTTGCTGAACAGGGCCTTCAGCGCGAGCAGCGGCTCCACGGGCACGTCCTTCCAGGAGCGCACGACGAGGTCGCACGCGGTGGCAAGCTCGCGCGTGTCGCCGCCCTTCATCGTCTCGAAGATGTCCTCGAATTTCTCGGCGTATTCGATCATATGGCTCAAGTCCCGAGTATCTTCTTTATCGCGTCCTTCAGCTCCTTGAGGTCTGAGGACTTGACCACGTAGGCCTCTGATGCCCAGACGCCGAAGTCGTGCTTGTACTCCGGGTATGCCGTGCACATTATCATCGGCAGCTCGCGGTTCTTTTCCTTGATGGCGCGGAGCGCCTCTATGCCGTCCATGCCCGGCATGCGTACGTCGAGCGTGACCAGGTCCGGCATGACCTCGTCCACCATCCGGATGGCCTCTTCGCCGTTCGTCGCAAGGAAGACCTCGTACCCGTCCTCCAGCAGCTCTTCCTTGTAGAGCTGGCGGATGTTCTCCTCGTCGTCCACCACCAGTATCCTCTTGCCCATCATGTCACCCCCTTCTCGGGATTAACAGGGTGCAACTCCTCACCCGTTCAAAAGTTCTTGGGCCGCCTTCTTTCAAGAAGGCGGGGCTTTACGGTTTACCCTTCGCTTTCGACATCGTCTATTATCTCCTCGCGCACGGGCGGCAGCTTTATCCTGAATGTCGCCCCGACGCCCTCCCTGTTGACGACCTCTATCTCGCCGCCGTGGTTCTTTATTATCTTGCTGGTTATCGCGAGCCCCAGGCCCGTGCCCTTCTCCTTCGTCGTGAAGAACGGGTTGAAAATGTTCTCCATCATGTCGGCGGGTATACCGCCGCCGGTGTCCTCCACCTCGAGGACCATCCTGTCCGCGTCCGCGTCCCGGTAGGCCCTTATCCTTATCTCGCGCCCGCCGGTGGCCTCCATCGCCTGCATCGAGTTCGCCAGTATGTTTATCACCGCCTGCTTCATCTGCTGGGGGTCGAGCATCACGTCCCCCATCTCGGACGACAGCTCGACGCCCACCCTGATGCCCTTCTCCCGGAGCTGCTCGGCGTACATGTCGAGCGTCTCCTCGCACAGCTCCCTCAGGCTGCTCTTCTGGAGGTTCGGCTTCATGTCGCGCGAGAAGTCCAGCACCTCCTGTAATATCTTGTCGAGCCTCAGCGCCTCGTCCTTTATGATCCTCGCGTACCTGGCCTCGTCGCCCTCGGCCGCCTTCCTCGCGAGCCTGGTCGCAAAACCCCCGATGACGGTCAGCGGGTTCTTTATCTCGTGCGCGATGGACGCGGCCATCTCGCCCAGCGCTGCCATCTTCTCGGACTGTATCAGCCTCGCCTGCGCCTCCTTGAGGTCGCGGTTCGTCCGTTCGAGGTTGGAGTAGGCCATCGCGGCCTCTATGGCGAGCCCGGCCTGGTTGGCGAACATCATCAGGAACCTGAGGCCCTCCATCGTTATCGGCCTGCCGGTGAACTTGTTGTCCACGACGACGAGCGAGGTCACCTTGTCCTTGGCCACGAGCGGGACCGCCGCGAAGCTCCTGACCCCCATAAGCTCCAGTATGTCCGGCCCGGCGAGCGGGTCTTTCTCCGCGTCCTCTATAAGTATAGCGCGTCTTTCGCGGATCGCGGCGGCGAAGACGCCGGTCTCCTCCTCGTAGGACACCCTGAGGCTCTTCGCCATCCGGTTGAACGCGGACTCGTTCTGGGCGGCAAGCTCCGTGTCCGTGAGCGTCCACTCCCGGAAGTTCACCGGCCGGTCGCCCAGCCGGGACCAAATCTCGCCCGCCTCCCACGCCGAGGACGGCCCGACGCCGAGCATGCCCTGCATCGTCTTCGTCCTCTCGTTCACGAGGAAGAGTATCGCCCGGTTGAAGCTCATCCCGCCGCCTATGGTCATCGCGGTCAGGATGGTGTGCAACAGCCGGTCGAGCTTGAGCGTCGAGCGCATCGCGTACGCCACGTCGTACAGGAAAGACAGCTCGGCCGCCTTCTTCTCGTTCTCCTGGGCGAGGTCCTCCGCCCGCTCGAATATGAACGCGTTCTCGACCGCCATCGAGGCCTGGGTAGCGAGCGTCGTGAGCAGGTGCAGGTCGTCGTCGTTGAACGGCTGCTCCCCGTGCCTGCCCTCCTCCTCCTTGTCGTACAGCGCGATGGTGCCGATGACCTTGTCCTTGGCTATCATCGGCACGCAGAGGAGCGAGCGGACCACCGCCCCGGTCGCGTTAAGGAACTCCGGGTGCTCGTATACGTCCTTGATGAGCATCGGCTTGCCGTCGGCCGCGACCATCCCCGCGATGCTTTCGCCGATGCGAAGCTCCGTCTTCCTGCCAAGCTCCGCGGCGAAGCCGTGCGAGGCCTTTATCTCGAGGAGCCCGGACTCCTTGTTCAGGAGCCTCAGGATGCAGCCTTTGGCGCCTATGACCTCCGCGCTCGACCTCGCTATCCTGTCGAGCAGTGTCGGCAGGTCGAGCGTGGACATCAGCGCCTGGCTGACGTCGTACAGCGCGGACAGCGCCTCCAGGTTCGTCTTCGCGTCCTGGTAGAGCTGCGCGGAGTTTATTATCCCGCCCACGTCGTTCGCTATCGTGGACAGGAGCGTTATCTCGTCCTGCGAGTACTCGTGCGGCTCGACCGTCTGGACCGCCATGACGCCGATGCACCGCTGGTCGTAGAGTATCGGCACCGCGAGGAGCGAGGTGTACCTTTCCTCGCCGGTCTGCCTGACCAGCCGGAACCTCGGGTCGTCCCTCGCCACGGCGAGCGCGACCGGCTCCTTGTGCTCTGCCGCCCAGCCGGTTACCCCCTCTCCCATCCGGAGCATGACGCGGTCTATGGAGTCCGGGTTGAGCCCGACCGCCGCCTTCAGGACGAGGGTGTCCCGGTCACGGTCCCTGAGCACGACGTAACAGACGTCCCTGCCGAGCCTGCCGGCTATGGCACTGACGATCTTCTCCAGCTTCACGTTGTACTCGAGGGTGGAGTTGGCTACCTTGCTGACCTCGCTCAGTATCTCCAGTTCCACCTTTTCGGAGGTGACCATGCGACACCCGGATTCTTTATACATGTCGCCCCGTGCCTGACACGGGGTCCAGGAAGTTGCCTTTATGCAGGGGCCGACCCGTGTGCCGGCCCTGCTTTTGTATTAAACGGTGTCATTCTGAGCGCAGCGAAGAATCTGCTTTTGTACAAATCGGTGCGGGCGCAATAATTGCGCCCCTACAACTGCAATGTAGCTGCCCGGTTCATCGGGCGTTTTAAATTCGCCCCATAAATGGGGCAGCTACAACCGAGTAAAAACCCGGCGCGCCGGGGGCGTCGCGCCCTACAAATACATCTGTTCCCGCGATGCGGGAATGACAACCGAAATATCCATGTCGCCCCGTGCCTGACACGGGGTCCAGGAAGTTTATGGGGCCGGCACACGGGTCGGCCCTGACCGTCACCCCCGTGAAGACGGGGGTCCAGGAATTCTATGAAAGGGCCGACACGCGCTTCGCTTGGTGCGGCCCCTACGGAAACAATGGATTCCCGCTTTCGCGGGAATGACAGCATCAGGTGCGGGCGTCCCGCGCCGAGTGAGGGACGCCCCTACGCCGCCGCGTCCTCCTCCTTGGCCGCCGCCTTGTCCATCGCCTTCCTGTATAGCTTGACATACTCCCTGGCCGAGCGCTCCCAGGAGTTGTCCTCGTTCATGCCGCGCTCGACAAGCCCCTTCCAGGCCGCCTTGTCCTCATACGCGGCGACCGCGGCCTTTACCGCCTTCATCAGCGCCCTGGACGAGTAGTCCGTGAAGACGAACCCGTTGCCCTTGCCAGTCCTGACGCTGTAGTTCTTGACCGTGTCCGCGAGGCCGCCGGTCTTTCTGACGAGCGGCACGGTGCCGTACCTGAGGCTTATGAGCTGGCCCAGCCCGCACGGTTCGTACCGGGACGGCATGAGGAATACGTCCGTGCCCGCGTATATCCTCGTCGCGAGCTTCGCGTCGAACCCGATGTTGACCGAGACCTGCCTGGGGTTCGTTTTCGCAAGCTCGGTGAAGAGCTTGTGGTACTTCTCCTCTCCCGTCCCGAGCATGACGAACTGGACGCCCAGCCCGAGCATCTCGTCCATGGACTCGGACAGGATGTCGAGGCCTTTCTGGTCGGCGAGCCGGGAGATTATCCCGAACAGCGGCCTGTTGCCCGTCGCGGGCAGGCCAAGCTCTTTCAGGAGCGCCTTCTTGTTGGCGAGCTTGCCCTTCACGTCGCCCGCGCCGAAGTTCTGCGCGAGGTTCTTGTCCTTCTCCGGGTCCCACTCGTCGTAGTCTATGCCGTTGACTATGCCGTAGAGGTCGGCGTCCCGCGCCGTCAATACACCTTCCAGGCCGCATCCGTACTCCGGGGTCTGGATCTCCTTGCCGTACGTCTTCGACACCGTGTTTATTATGTCCGAGTGGACAAGGCCCGCCTTCAGGCAGTTTATCTTGCCGTAGAACTCTATGCCGTCCGGGGTGAAGTGCTCCCAGCCGAGCCCCGTCAGGTGCATGTCCTCCGCCCAGAAGACGCCCTGGTAGCCGAGGTTGTGCACCGTGATTACCGTGCCGGTGCCCGTAAAGTCAGGGTCCGCGCCGTAGAACTCCTTGAGGTACAGCGGCACCAGCCCGGACTGCCAGTCGTTGACGTGCATGACGTCCGGCTTGAAGCCGACCGCCTTCAGGACCTCCGGGACCGCCTTGCAGAAGTACGTGAACCGCTCGGCGTTGTCCGGGTAGTCGCCCTGCGGCGTGCCGTATAGCTGGTCGCGGCCGTAGTATGCCGGGTTGTCCAGGAAGTAGACCTTCACCCCGCCGGGCAGGCTCCCCTCGAAGATGCCGGACTCGACCTCCCTGCCGTCCACCTTCGCCGTGACCTTCCGCGCGTGCCGCACCAGGCCGAACTTCTTCTCGTCCACCGCCCGGTAGCGGGGCATGACGACCGCGACCTCGACGCCGATCCTGGCGAGCGCCTTGGGCAGCGCGCCGGAGACGTCCGCGAGACCGCCTGTCTTGGCGAACGGCACGACCTCCGGGGAAATTAGGGCTACCTTCATTTTTGCCTCCTTTAATTCAAGAACATTGGGGGGGAACGCAACAAACGCAAAGTCCCGCCTTTTTGGAAAAAAGGCGGCCCAAAAACTATTCAGAGGTAATACATGCAAGTCCGTCGTCCCGACCGAATCGGAGGGACCTGCTTTTATGCAGGGGCCGACCCGTGTGTCGGCCCTGCCTTTAACACCTGGGCGGGCACGGGGACCCGCCCCTACATTAAATCTACTTCCTGGATTCCCGCTGGAGTTTACCCCGGTATGCCTAAAGCCGGGGCGGGAATGACGGACAAGGCAACTTCCTGGCCCCCGTGTCAAGCACGGGGCGACACCATGGCATGCGCCCCTATATCTTCGCCTCCCTGAGGAACTTCGCGGCCTCCTCCGGAGCGGTCGGGTTTATGTAAAATCCCGAGCCCCACTCAAATCCCGCGACCTTGGTCAGCTTGGGCATTATCTCCATGTGCCAGTGGTAGTAGTCGTTGTCCGGCTCGCGGAACGGCGAGCTGTGCAGTATGTAGTTGTAAGGCGGGACGTTCAGCACCTTGTCTATGCGCCTGAGCGTCGTCTGGAGTATCTCCGCGAGCGACGGGAACTCGTGCGTCCTCGCGTCCTCGAAGCAGGAGTCGTGCTTCTTGGGCAGTATCCAGGTCTCGAACGGGAAGCGCGGCGTGAACGGCTCAAGCGCGACGAAGTCCTTGTTCTCGCTCACGACCCGTATGCCCGCGTTAAGCTCCTGCCTTATAATGTCGCAGAATACGCAGCGTTCCTTGTAGTCGTAGTACTGCTTCGCGCCGTCTATCTCCTCGCGGACGCGTTTGGGGACGATGGGCAGCGCTATGAGCTGGGAGTGCGAGTGCTCAAGCGACGCCCCGGCCGCCTCGCCCTCGTTCTTGAATATCAGGACGTACTGGAAGCGCTTGTCCTTCTTGAGGTCCACTATGCGGTCCCGGTAGGCCCACAGGACGTTCTCCACGTCCTTCAGGGCCATGGTCGAGAGCGTCGCGTCGTGGAGCGGGGTCTCGATTATGACCTCGTGCGCCCCGACGCCGTTCATCTTGTCGAAGACGCCCTCGCCCTGCTTGTTGAGGTCGCCCTCTATCTGGAGCGCTGGGAACTTGTTCGCCACGACGCGGAGGTTCCAGCCCGGCGTATTCGGCGCGGTTCCGTCCTCGCGGTACGACAGTATCTCAGGCGGGGTCGTGTGCTCGTTGCCTATGTCGAACGGGCAGAAGCCGCCCTTCCGCTTGCGCTCGCCGCCGTCCGTGAAGTCCGAGGGCCGCTTCCCCCTCTCGGACGATATGATTACCCACCTGCCTATGATGGGGTCTTTCCTCAGCTCGGGCATAAACTTACCTCCGGGTGGATGGCCATGTTGTTTTTTTGGTCCGCCGCATTTATTGATTATACCACAGAGTCCGCCAGAGGCAACTTTATTGATGTTTTTTATAAGGATGCGGCGAGATTCGTCCGGGGCGGCGGGGGGCGCGCCCCGAACTAAACATGTTTTACAGACCGGGATGCGCATAAATATAATTGTGCTATAATATTATCAGGAAAGCTCGACCGAGTTTTACGCACCAAATGTCTCTCCTCCATGGATACGCTCAACCGGCACGTTATTACTTCCCGCGACGGAACTCGTCGCTGTCAGGGTGACGCATGGCAAAACTGGAAACGGCCTTGAACAAAGGCGCCTTCATAAGGGCGTCCGTCTGGCTCGGCATCTCGGTCGCGGCCATCGGCCTGGCCGTGCTCGCGGGATGGGCCCTGGGCCTCGAATCCCTGACCGTGCTCATACCCGGCCACGTCTCGATGAAGGCGAACACGGCTGTCTCGTTCATATGCATCGGGACCGCGCTTTCGACTCTCACGGTATACGGCGGCAAGGGGACCTCCGCACCGGTTATATTCGCTCGGGCGCTTGCGCTCGTAGCCGTGTCGCTCGGCGCGCTCAACGCCTTGGAGTATGCCGCCGGCATCGATTTTGGTATAGACCAGATGCTGTTCACCGACCCGCAGGTTACCGCGCAGTCGCCGTACCCCGGCAGGATGTCGCCCGTGACCGCCTTGAACTTCGTCCTTTTCGGGGTCGCGCTCTATTATCACAGCGATGACCGCAAACTCGCCGTCGTCAACGCGCTGACGGCCGTCGCGGGAGCCTTCTCCCTGCTCGGCGTCATCAGCGCCCTTTACGGGGCCATCCCGCTCGTCCCGCTGGCGAGGTATACGAACATAGCGGTCCATACCTCCATAGCCTTCGTCCTTATGTTCCTCGGCATAATCTTCTCGCGTCCGGGCTACGGGATCATGAAGGTCGTCTCTGACGAGGGGGCCGCGGGGCTGTTGGCCAGGCGGCTCCTGCCCGCCGTAATTGCGCTGGAAATATCCACCGGCTGGTTCAGGCTTTACCTGAGAGACAGGGACCTGGTGACGCGCGAATACGGGGCCGCGCTTACCACGCTTGTCAACCTCTGCTTCGTCGTCGGTTTTTTCGTCCTGGCGGCGCGGGCGCTGAAACGCTCAGAGGACGAGCTGCGCGAACACCGCGAGCGGCTCGAGGAGCTGGTGGATGAGAGGACTGCGGAACTGACCGTCACCAACGAGCACCTGATGGCGGAGGCCAGGGAGCGCAGGCTTGCGGAGAAGGACCTGATAAAAAGCGAGGAGCGGTTCCGCCTGATGGTGAAGGCCGTAAAGGACTATGCGATCGTGATGCTGGACCCGGACGGCAATATTGCCAGCTGGAACGAAGGCGCGGAGAGGATAAAGGGCTATACCTCCAGCGAGGCCATTGGCAGGCATTTCTCCTGCTTTTATCCCGCCGGGGACAGAGACGCCGGGAAGCCCGCGCGCGAGCTTGAGCTGGTGGCCCTGGCCGGCAGATACGAGGACGAGGGCTACAGGGTCAGGAAGGACGGCTCGGCCTTCTGGGCAAATGTTGTCATCACCGCGTTAAAGGACGATGACGGCGGACTGCGCGGCTTCCTGAAGGTCACGCGCGACATCACCGAACGCAAGAAGGCGGAGGACGCCGTCAGGAGGATTAACGAGGAACTGGAGCTGCGTGTCGCAGAGCGCACGTCCCAGCTTACCTCCGCGAACAAGGAGCTGGAGGCGTTCTGCTACTCTGTCTCACACGACCTCCGCTCCCCGCTCCGGAGCATAGACGGATTCAGCCAGGCCGTGCTCGAGGACTACGAGGACAAACTGGACGACCAGGGCAGGGACTGCCTGCACCGTGTGCGCGCGGCCAGCCAGAGGATGGGGCAGCTCATCGACGACCTCCTGAAGCTCTCCCGCGTGACGCGGGGCGAGATGCAGCGGGAGAGCGTGGACCTGAGCGCCGTCGCGCGGAAAGCCGCCGAGGGGCTGAGTGAAACGCAGGCCGGACGGCAGGTCGAGTTGATTGTACAGGATGGGCTGTCCGTGGACGGCGACCCGCAGCTCCTGAGGGTCGTAATGGACAACCTGATCGGCAACGCCTGGAAGTTCACCTCGAAGCACGCAAGCGCGAGGATAGAGGTCGGCGGCACCGTCAAAGACGGCAGGCAGGCCTATTTTGTCAGGGACGACGGGTCGGGGTTCGACATGGCGTACAGCGACAAACTGTTCGGGCCGTTCCAGCGGCTGCACGCCGTCACGGACTTTCCCGGTACGGGCATAGGCCTCGCTACCGTCCAGCGCATCATTGCGCGGCACGGCGGGAAGGTATGGGCGGAAGGGGCGGTTGAGAAGGGCGCGACGTTCTACTTCACGATAGGACAGGACGTACCGGCAATATTAAAGGAGGCGGCATGAAGGACAAAAGGATACTCCTGGTGGAAGACAACCCCGACGACGTGGAGCTTACGCTACGCGCGCTCAAGAAGAACAACATCCTGAACGAGGTGGTCGTCGCCAGGGACGGCGTGGAGGCGGTGGACTACGTCTTCGGCACCGGAAGTTACGAGGGCCGCGACATAAGCGAGTTGCCGATGATAGTCCTCCTGGACCTGAAACTGCCCAGGATGGACGGCATAGAGGTGCTGAAAATGTTGCGCGAAAACGAGGCGACGAAGATGCTGCCGGTTATAATCCTCACGTCGTCCAAAGAGGAGTCCGACCTGATCAAGGGGTACAGCCTGGGCTGCAACAGCTACATAAGGAAGCCGGTGGACTTCACCCAGTTCTCCGACACGGTGCGCCAGATAGGGCTTTACTGGCTGTTGCTGAACGTTCCGCCGACGATGTAACCGGGGGAAGACATGGAAAAGAGTTTGAAGGCGCTCATGGTCGAGGACTCCGAGGAGGACGCCCTGCTGGTCGCGAGGGAGCTGAGACGTTCGGGCTATGACCTCGCATATGAAAGGGTGGACACCCCGGATGCGTTTGCCGATGCGCTGGAATCCGGGCGGTGGGACGTCGTCCTCTGCGATTACACCATGCCACGGTTCTCAGGGCCGGCCGCGCTCGAACTGCTGCACGGGAAGGGCCTGGACATACCCTTCATAATTGTGTCCGGGAGCATAGGCGAGGTGGCCGCCGTCGCGTGCATGAAGGCCGGGGCGCACGACTACATCATGAAGGACCGGCTGTCCAGGCTCGCGCCCGCCATCGACAGGGAGCTGGCCGAGGCGGCGGTCCGGCGGGGCCGCAGGCACGCGGAAGCGGCGCTGGTAAAGCTCAACAGGCTCTACGCCTTCCTGAGGTCTGTAAACCAGCTTATCGTCAGGGTAGCGGACAGAAAGTCGCTTTTCGACGGTGTATGCCGCATCGCGGTGGACAGGGGCCTCTTCAGGATGGCCTGGGTCGGCCTGCTGGACGAGGACGGGAGGTCCGTAAGGCCTGCCGCTTATCATGGCTGCGAGGATAGTTACCTCGAAAACATAAACATAACCGTCGAGGACGTGCTGTTGGGCAGGGGGCCGACCGGTACCGCGGTACGCACCGGGACGCACTGCATAAACAACGACACCGCGACAAACCCCGCGATGGCGCCGTGGAGGGAGGCCGCGCTTGCGCGCGGCTACCTGTCCAGCGCGGCCTTCCCGCTGACTGACGGTGAAGTAATAGTCGGCGCCTTCATGGTGTACTCCGGAGAGGCGGGCTTCTTCGACGACGACGAGGTAAGCCTGCTGGACGAGCTTGCGGGAGACCTGTCTTTCGCGCTGCTGTCCATCGAGCAGGAAAAGCGGCGCACGCACATGGAAGGGGTCATAAAGCGGGGCAAGGAGGAGTGGGAGCAGACCTTCGACGCCATCACCGACCCGATAATGCTCCTCGACACAGACTTCCGGATGACCCGCGTGAACAGGGCGATGGCGGACAAGCTGGGGACGACCGTGAAAGGCGCTATCGGCATGACCTGCTACAGGGAGGTCCACGGCCTGGACAAGCCGCACCCGATGTGTCCACACCAGTTGCTGCTTGCGGACGGACAGCCGCATTCCACGGAGATTTACGAGGAGCGGCTCGGCGGATACTTCCTCGTCTCGGTCTCGCCCCTGCACGACCAGGAGGGCCGGCTCATCGGCTCGGTGCATTACGCAAGGGACATAACTGAACGCAAGCGCGCCGAGGAGGCGGTGAAGGCGGAGCGCGAGCGGTTCAACGACGTCCTTGAGACGCTCCCCGTTTACATTGGCATACTGACGCCCGACTACCGCGTCTCCTTCGCCAACCGCGTATTCAGGGAGTACTTCGGCGAGTCGGGCGGCAGGCATTGCTACGAGTTCATATTCGGCCGCACCAAGCCGTGCGAGATGTGTGAGACGTTCAAGGCGCTGGAGACCATGTCGCCGCACAAGTGGCTGTGGAGCGGGCCGGACGGCAGGCATTACGACGTGTTCGACTTCCCGTTCACAAACTCCGACGGGACCATATCCATCCTCGAGATGGGTTTAGACATCACGGAGCAGATGCTGGCGGAGGAGGCGCTCAAGAACGAGGCCGCCGTCAGCGGCGCGCTGCTGGAGGCGTCCAAAGTCGCGGGCGGCAACCTCGTCTGGGACGAGGTAGCCGAGAGCATGGCCGGCCTCCTGCTGAGGTTCACCGGCGCGAAAGGCGTCTTCATCTTCACCCTGGCGAGGGACGGGATGCTGATCCCCAAGAAGGCGGCCGGGATCCCGGAGGAAAACCAGACGTCCTTCCACGCGATGAGGGGCAGGGCGAGTGACATAGGCCTGTTCCGGATGACTATCTCGGCGAAAAAGACGCTCCGGTTCGACACTGACTCGCTCCCGATGTACATCGACGCCGCCTACGCAGGGCCGCTCCGGCTGAAGGAGGCGGTCGTGACCCCGATACCGGTGCGTGACGGCGTAGTCGGGTTCATCCTGACAAACCACGACAGCCTGCCGGACGACCCGCGCGTGGCGGAGATAATCGAGGGCATCGCAAGACAGCTTGGCGTCGCGCACGACAACAGCCGCCTGTACGCCGAGACGCGGAACAAGGGCATCGAGCTCGCCCGCTCGGTCGAGACGCTGAAGGTACTCTCCGAGATAGACAAGAAGATACTCTCCACGCTCGACCGGGACGAGATGATGACGGGCGCGTTGTCGCAGATAAGGCGGGTCGCCCCGGCGGACATCGCGGGCGTCCTGCTGGCCGACGATGACGCGGGCGTCCTCCGTTTCGCCTACGGCTGGTGCCTGGGCATGAACATAGGCGATACCGTACCGTTCGCCCACTGCGCTGGCTACCAGACGCTGAAGGCCGGCAAGACGCTCGTCCGCTTGGACCTCGCGGACGAACCCGACCCGTCGGTCATGGACAGGTTTTTCCTGGAGGGCGGCATCAAGTCCGACATATTCGTCCCGATAGTCTGCAAGGACAAGGGTTTCGGCCTGCTGCACGTGGGCAGCTACAGGGTCGCGGGCTTCTCGCCGGAGGACGTGGAGACCATAGAGAACCTCGCCCGCCAGATGGGCATCGCCATCGAGAACACCCGCCTGATATCGGACGTCGAGGAGATGTTCATAGGCGTAGTCACCGCGATGGCATCGGCGATAGACGCGAAGTCCCCCTGGACCAAGGGCCACTCGGAGCGGGTCACGAACTACGCGATGATGACCGCGGCCAGGATGGGCCTCGGCCAGAAGGATTTGGACGCGCTGCGGCTGGGCGGGCTGCTCCACGACATCGGCAAGATAGGCACCTACGACGAGATACTCAACAAGGCCGGGAAGCTGACGGACGAGGAGTTCGGCCTGATTAGGAAACACCCGGACGCGGGCGCGAACATCCTGGGGCCGATAAAGCAGTTCAAGGATATGATCCCCATAATAAGGCACCACCACGAGCGGTGGGACGGCAGGGGGTACCCGGCCGGGCTCGCGGGCGAGGACATCCCGCTCCTCGCCAGGATACTCTGCGTCGCGGACTCGTTCGACTCCATGACCGCGGACAGGCCGTACAGGAAGTCCCTCGGTTTCGAGTTCGCGGTCGAGGAGATAGCCCGCTGCGCCGGCAGCCAGTTCGACCCCGAGGTGGCGCGGGTCTTCGCCGAGATGCTCAAGAAGACCGGGTAGGCGTCCGGCTTGGAGGGGGCCTCGGAGCGTTGACAAACCGCCGTCGCAAAATATAGGGCAGCGAAGACCGTCGTTCCGAGCGAAGTCGAGGAACCTACCTTTGACTTGGCTCTATTACAATCAAAGACTTACTGTGGGTCCCTCCACTTCGGTCGGGACGACGTCAGGCATTCTGAAACGTCATCCAATTGATTCTGGACTTTGTCAGCAGTCAGAGGCCCCGTCCGGCATGGATGGGGCCTTTTTTTGTTGCACTCCGGAGCGGCGCATGTAGTATAATGGTCGTCCGGGCATCCGCGCGAAACATTGCGCGGCATCCCGGCGACGGCGGACAAGCATACCTAGGAGGACCTGGATGAAAAGCACTCGCGTCCCGGCGGGACGCCGCCTTGCCGGCGGCCTGATTGGCGCACTGCTCCTGATGCTCGTCATGTCGTGCACGGCGACGTTTACCGGCTGCGCGAAGAAGGACGAGAAGAAGAAGGACAAGAAGCCGGCGCCTGTGCTCGCGGCGAAGGCGGAGACGCGGGACGTGCCGGTTACGCTCGCCGCGATTGGCAACGTGGAGGCATATTCGACGGTGAACGTCCGTTCGCTCGTCGGCGGCGAGGTGACCGGCGTGCACTTCCGCGAGGGCCAGGACGTGAGGAAGGGCGAGCTTCTGTTCACGATAGACGCAAGGCCCCTTGAGGCGGAGCTGATGAAGGCGGAGGCCGAGCTTGCAGAGGACATGGTCGAGGCGGAGAACGCCGAGACCGACGCGGCGAGGTACAAGGCGCTCCTCGACAGGGGCGCGGTCTCCCGCCAGCAGTACGACCAGGCGAGGACGCTCGCCGCTTCCCTGAAGGAGGTAGTGGGCGCGGACCGGGCGGAGATAGGCCGCATCAAGGTCCAGCTCGGCTACACGAGGATATTCGCGCCGGTGTCGGGGCGTACCGGGGCAATCGGCGTGCACATGGGCAACGTCGTGAGGGCGAACGACGCGCCAGACCTCGTTACGATAAACCAGCTCCGGCCCATATACGTAACGTTCTCGGTGCCGGGCGGCGCGCTATCGGAGGTACGCAGGCTGGACGCGAGGTCGCGCCTTTCCGTCACGGCGAGGCCCACGGGCGACCCCGGCCCGCCGGCCGCCGGCCGTCTCTCGTTCATAGACAACGCGGTGGACCCGGCGACGGCGACGATAAGGCTGAAGGCGGTCTTCGACAACTCCGACGGCAGGCTCTGGCCGGGCCAGTTCGTGGACGTCTCGGTGCTTATGTCCACGCGCGCCGGGGCGACGGTCGTGCCGGAGGCGGCGGTACTGTCCGGCCAGAAGGGGCAGTACGTCTACGTCGTCAAGCCGGACAACACGGCCGAGGAAAGGCTTGTCGGGACGGACGGCACGGTGGACGGGTACACCGTCGTGCTCTCCGGTGTCAGGACCGGCGAGACGGTAGTTACCGACGGACAGCTCCGACTGGTGCCGGGGACGGCGGTGGAGGTTAAGGCGGGGCTATAGGAGCAGAGTTCTCACCCCTGACCCCTCTCCCATAAAGGGGATGAAGACTGGAAGAGACACCCCCAGCCCCCCTGCCCCCCTTCCCCGCAGGTGGGGAGGGGGAAGATTGAAAAAGTCACTGGATTCCCGCGTTCGCGGGAATGACGGATAAAGGCAAATCCCCCCTGTAGTCCCCCCTTTTACAAAGTGGGGACAAGACTTCACCTCCCCCTTTGAAAAAGGGGGAATGAGGGGGATTTGGTTTTATGGGGACGACCCTCGTTTTATCATAGTTTTTCTCTTACAAGGAATCAATGTCCATCTCCGACCTCTTCATTAGACGCCCTATAATGACATCGCTGGTGATGCTGGCGGTGGTCATATTCGGCATCGCGGGCTACACGAAGCTGCCGGTCTCCGACCTGCCGAACGTGGACTTCCCGACGATAAGCGTCTCTGCGAGCCTGCCGGGCGCTTCTCCGGAGACGATGGCGTCCGCGGTCGCCACGCCGCTGGAGAAGCAGTTCTCCACTATCGCGGGCATAGACTCCATGTCCTCGGCCAACTCGCTCGGCAATACACAGATAACCATACAGTTCGCGCTCGAAAGAGACATAGACGCGGCAGCGCAGGACGTGCAGGCGGCGATTGCGAAGGCGGCGCGCCTCCTGCCGCGCGACATGCCGAGCCCGCCCTCATACCAGAAGGTCAACCCGGCAGACCGGCCGGTGCTGTACATAGCAGTAAGCTCGCCGACCCTGCCGCTGTCGCAGGTGGACGACTTCGCGCAGACGACGATGGCACAGCGAATCTCGATGGTCAGCGGGGTCGCGCAGGTACAGGTCTTCGGCTCCCAGAAGTACGCGGTCAGGGTGGAACTCGACCCCAGGGCGCTCGCTGGTCGTGGTATCGGCATCGACGAGGTCGCCTCCGCGATAGACAGCGCGAACGTGAACATGCCGACCGGGACGCTCTACGGGAGGTCCGGCTCGTACACCGTCCAGACGAACGGCCAGCTTACCGAGGCGGCCGGATACCGCCCCATCGTCGTTTCGTACAGGGACGGCTCGCCGGTATACCTGGGCGAGCTTGGCCGGGTCGAGGACTCCGTCGAGAACGACAAGTCGGCGGGCTGGTTCATGGACAGGCGTTCCGTCATGCTCGCCATACAGCGCCAGCCGGGCACGAACACGGTCGAGGTTGTTGACGGCATCAGGAGGCTCCTGCCGGAGTTTACGGAGCAGATGCCCGCATCGATAAAGCTCGACATATTCAACGACCGCTCCGAGTCCATCCGGGAGTCCGTGCGGGACGTGAAGTTCACGCTGCTTCTGTCGCTCTGCCTGGTAGTCCTCGTGATATTCCTGTTCCTCAGGAACCTGTCCGCGACCGTCATACCGAGCCTTGCGCTGCCGGTCTCGCTCGTCGGGACGTTCTCCGTGATGTACATGCTGGACTACAGCGTGGACAACCTGTCCATGATGGCGCTGACGCTCTCCATCGGGTTCGTCGTGGACGACGCCATCGTCATGCTCGAGAACATCGTCCGGCACATGGAGCAGGGCGAGCCGCCCATGAAGGCCGCCTTCACCGGCTCGCGCGAGATAGGCTTCACCATCATATCCATGACGACCTCGCTGGTCGCGGTATTCATACCGGTCTTGTTCATGGGCGGCATACTTGGCCGGCTCCTGCACGAGTTCGCTGTCACGATAGGTTCGGCTATACTCGTGTCCGGCGTCGTCTCCTTGACGCTCACGCCGATGCTTTGCAGCAGGTTCCTGAAGGCCCCCGGCGAGGTCAGGCACGGGAGCGTCTACGCCGCGTCCGAGCGTGTCTTCGCCTGGATGCTGGAGACGTACCGCCGGAGCCTCTCCTTCGTCTTCCGTCACCGCCCCGCGACGATGCTCGTTACGGCGGCCTCGCTCGCCGCGAGCCTGTACCTCTTCACGGTCATGCCGATGGGCTTCCTGCCGTCCGAGGACACCGGCTTCATCACGGCCAACGTCGAGGCCGTGCAGGGCATATCCTTCGGCGCGATGAAGGACCACATGCTCGCGCTCGGAGAGATCGTGGGCAAGGACGAGAACGTCGAGTCGTACTACCTGCGGGTGGGCGGAGACTCGTCCAACTCCGGCAGGATACTCATGCGGCTGAGGCCCCGCGCGGAGCGAAAGCTGGGCGCGGACGAGCTGATACAGGAGCTCCGCCCCAGGCTCGCGGCCGTGCCCGGCGTGAACGTCTTCCTCCAGAACCCGCCTCCGGTGCGCATCGGAGGGCAGTCGTCGAAGAGCATGTACCAGTGGACGCTGACCAGCCCGGACACGGACGAGCTTTATAAATACGCGGCCATGCTGACGGACAGGATGTCGGAGTTGCACGGCCTCCAGGACGTGACGAACGACCTCCAGATAGCCAACCCGGAGGCGCGCGTCACGATATACCGCGAGAAGGCGGCCTCGCTCGGCGTGTCCGTCCAGCGCATCGAGGACGCGCTTTATTACGCATACGGCACGCGCCAGGTTTCGACGATACTCGCCCCGGACAACCAGTACAGGGTGCTGATGGAGCTGGACGAGGAGTACCAGATGGACCCGGCGGCGCTGTCCATGCTTTACGTCCGCTCCGACAGCGGGCGGCTCGTCCCGATGGACGCCCTCGCGGGCATTAGCCGGGGCGTCGGGCCGCTGACCGTGAACCACCTGGGCCAGATACCGTCGGTCACCATATCGTTCAACCTCGCGCCGGGGGTATCGCTCGGAGACGCCCTCGGGGAGGTCCAGCAGGCGTCCTCGGAGACGCTGCCGCCCCGGATAACGACAAGCTTCCAGGGCGCTGCTCAGGCATTCCAGTCCTCGACGCAGGGGTTGTGGCTCCTGCTCGTGATGGCGATACTTGTAATATACATCGTGCTTGGTATACTTTATGAGAGCTATATACATCCCATAACGATACTGTCCGGGCTGCCGGCAGCAGGGCTCGGCGCGCTCCTGACGCTTATGGCGTTCGGTTACGACCTCAACGTCTACGCGTTCGTCGGCGTAATAATGCTGCTCGGCATAGTCAAGAAAAACGCGATAATGATGATCGACTTCGCGCTGGACGGGCAGCGGAACCGGGGGCTCGCCCCCGCCGACGCGATATTCCAGGGCGCGATGGTGAGGTTCCGGCCCATCATGATGACGACGATGGCCGCGCTGATGGCGACTCTCCCGCTCGCGGTCGGTTTCGGGGCCGGGGCGGAGTCGAGGCGTCCGCTCGGCGTAGCGGTCGTCGGCGGCCTGGTCGTTTCGCAGGTGCTTACGCTTTACATCACGCCGGTGTTCTACACATACATGGAGTCCTTCCGGGCGCGCGTATCCGGCAGGGCTGCCGCGAAGGAGACAGCATGAGCGTATTCAGCATACTGTACGCGTACGAGGGGCTCGATGACCGGATGGCAAGGTATTACAGGCGGATTGCCGATACGTTCAGGGACGACGAAGAGGCCGCGAGGCTGTTCACGTCACTCGGCAACGACGAGAGCCAGCACATGCTGATAGTGGCGGACACGCTGGCCGACTACAAGAAGAGCCCCGGCTCGTTCCAGCCTATCGACGTGGACATCGACACGCTGTCCCGCATCCTCGACCGGGTCGACGCCGAGATCTGCTCCGACAGGACGGAGACAATGGAAGAGGCGATGAAGTTCGCCATGGACATGGAGGTCAACTGCGCGGAGCTGTCGAACGCGATAGACCTTGCGTATGCGAACCCCACGTCCGGCAGGTTCCACAAGATAGTCCTGGAGGACCAGGCCCACCTTATAAAGCTGCTGGATTTCGCCGAGTCACGGAGGATTGCGGCCAGGCCGGGCTGACGTGGATGACGTGAGTTATCCTTGCTTGTCATTCCGAGCGAAGTCGAGGAATCTGCTGCTGTGTTTTCTTGCTGGTGACGAATTATCGCCCGCGACGTAGCCCGTGCTCCAGCACATCTGGAGGTTGTACCCGCCGGACGGGCCGTCCAGATCCAGCACTTCGCCCGCGAGGTACAGGTTTTCGACGAGCTTGGAGCGCATCGTCTTCCCGTCCACCTCTTTGAGCGAGACGCCGCCCCGCGTTACCATCGCGCGGTCGAACCCGCCGACGCCTGTCACCGTGAACGGCAGCCCTTTCAGGAGCCTCGCCAGCGCGAGCCTCTGCGCCCGGTTTATCCGGTTGATCTGCTCGTCCTCCACAATCCCCGCTAATTTCAGAAACACAGGCGCGAGCTTGGGCGTGAGTAACCCGGTCACGCAGTTGATGGCCGTCTTGTTCTGCTTCTCCCGGAACAGATCCTGAAGCCTTGCATCGAGTTCGGCCTCGTCCGTGTCCGGCATAAGATCTATTGCAAGCGACACCGCTCCGCGCCCAGCAAGCTCGCCCGCCGCGCCGCTCATGTTCAGCGCCGCCGGGCCGGATATGCCGTTCCTGGTGAAGACGACCTCGCCCGCGCTTTCGCCACGCAGCTTCCCGCCATGGTATGCCCTCAGGACGGCTCCGGCAAGGCTCGCGCCTTCAAGCTCGCGCACCCACGCCTCGGACACCTTCAACGGCGCGAGCGCGGGCGTGAGCGCGGTCACAGTATGCCCCAATGCAGAAAGCCAGCCGTGGCCCGCGCCGTCCGAGCCGGTCCTGGGGAAAGACCGCCCACCGGTGCAGACGATAAAGTTATTCGCCTCGACCGTCCCGCCGTCCGAAAGCCTTGCCCGTGTTATGCGCCCGCCGTCGGCATCGAGGCCCGTCACGCGCGCGCCGGCCATCACAGTGACGCCGCCCTGCGACATGTACCTCGTCAGCGAGGCGAGGACGTCCGCCGCCCTGTCGGACACTGGGAATACGCGGCCGCCCGGCTCCGTCTTCGTGCGGCCGCCACGCGCCTCGAAGAACGCGATAGTCGCCTCCACGCCGAAGGCCGTGAACGCGGACAACAGGAACTTCCCGCCTGCGCCGAACATGGACGCAAGGCCGCGGGTGTCATGGCCAACGTTCGTCAGGTTGCACCTGCCGTTCCCGGTCATCAGGAGTTTTGTGCCGGGACGCCGGTTCCCCTCGACGAGGACGACCCGCGCGCCAAGTTCCGCCGCGCGGCCCGCGGCCATCATCCCGGCCGGGCCGCCGCCGATTACGGCGACGTCGTATGTGGGGTGTATTTTCGTCATAATATGCAGCAACCGTACCAAGCGAAGCGGGTGTAGGACCTTTATTATGTCATTGCGAGTGAAGCGTGGCAATCTCAGTACTTAAAGGCCGAGATTGCCGCGTCGCCTTCGGCTCCTCGCAATGACAACCATAAACCAAAGGCAGGGCCGACACACGGGTCGGCCCCTACAAAATCAAATACAAGGCAGGGCGGGCACGGGGACCCGCCCCTACATAAGAGCCTTCACGAACACGTATCACGGCCTCTCCGCCAGCCACCGGCCCGTCGCGAAGGCGGCCGCAAGAAGTTCCGGGTGCTCTTTGACCGCGCCCTTCTTCTCAAGCCCGGCCGCGACTACAAGCCTCGGCGACATCTCGTAGCTGGTCAGGACCTTCTCAAGACGCCTGACCGCCGACTCGTACCGGTCGTCTCCGTCCGCGCCCTGCACGAGTATGAACAGCGCCTTCTTGCCCGCGGGCAGCCGCAGCCTCCTGTCCCCGTCCCGGAGCGCGTACCAGCGGTCCATGAAGGACTTCATCTGGCCGGTCACCTCGCCGTAGTAGACCGGCGAGCCGAGGATGAGCGCGTCCGCCTCCTTCATCTTATCGTACAGCATCTGCATGTCGTCCTGGAACATGCAGCCGTCCGCGCCGGCCTGGCGGCACGCCTTGCAGCCCTGGCAGCCGACGTAGTTCAGCTCGGCCAGGTCCAGGACCTCCGCCTCCACCCCCGCGCCCCGGAGCGCCTCCTTCATCAGAAGCTCGGTGTTGCCGCCGCGCCGCGCGCTCCCGAGTATCGCAAGAACCTTCATTTTCCCCTCTCATTCCTTGTTTCAATATTACCCCGGACAGGATTAGTCCTGTATCCTACTCTACCCCAAAACTGGCCGGGTTGTCAATCCCCCCCGTAGTGGTATACTCTACAGGTGAGAGGGCTTCAAGTCAACACTCTTGAGGAGGCGGGACATGAAAGCGGACGCGATGACTGTATCCGAGATATGGGAGACGCTCGACGGTTATGCCGAGGCGTTCAGCCGGAGAGAGCTGGGCAAGATGATGGCGTTCTTCGCGCCGGACCCGGACGTGGTGCATATCGGCACCGGGGTGGACGAGTGGTGCAACGGAGTCGCGGAGCTGCAGGAGCAGTTCGAGAGGACGCTCGAACAGGGCGACGCAATCGAGTTCGGGTTCAGCAACCTGCAGGTGTCGCAGGCGCCCGGTTCGGAGACGCTCTGCTGGATAGCCGCCGACATCGTTGTCCGGGCGGAGGTGGGAGGCCGGGCTAAGGCCTTCATCGGGCGGGCGACCGCTGTCATGGAGAAGCGCGGGGACGTCTGGCTTTTCGTGCAGACGCACTTCTCGCTGCCCGCCGTCGGGCAGGAGGTCGGCCGGTCGTTCCCGGACGAGCTGCCGGAGGAGATGGCGGACGCGGCGTGAAGTTGAATTTGGTTGTTGCTTGTGTGGATGGCCGCCCGGGAGGGCGGCCATTTTTGTGCGCTGGCTATCAACTACATTTTGGTTGAAAAAGTTTCCGGTATGGCTTAACATACAGGCAGGCTTTAATTCTGGAGGTTGTAATGTCTGTAAGATATACGGTTATCTTCGAGGACGAGGAAGGGGGCGGGTTCCATGTTTACTGTCCCGCGCTTCCCGGCTGTCATTCCTACGGCGGCACGAAGGACGAGGCGCTTGCGAACATACGCGAGGCGATAGAGGCTTATCTCGAAAGCCTCAAGAAGGACGGGCTGCCGTTCCCTGAGGACTCCGCCGAGAAGGTGGAAGTGGCGGCATGACCCCGCGCCTGCCGCGCGTCACCGACAAGGACCTCGTGCGCGTCCTGAACAGGAAGGGCTTCGCCCTGCACCACCAGACTGGTAGCCATGCGGTATTCAAGAGCGAAGACGGCAAGCGGCGCGTGGTGGTTGCGATGCACGCAGGGCAGGTTATCCCGCCAAAGACGTTGAAGGCGATTTTGAAGGATGCGGGGATGACGGTGGAGGAGTTTGAGGAGATGGTTTAAGAAGGCATGCCTCACGTGTGTATCTTCAGAAAAGAGTGAATTATAAAATGCGACTGGCCGCCCGGGAGGGCGGCCATTTTGGTCTGCGTGGTTTTGATTCCCGGAATGTTAAAACAGGCCAGGAATTAGATGGCTTCTATTTCAAGCAATGTATAGTATACTTTTTCAAGTCCCGTGGTTCGATTAGTAATCGTTTCCTTTTCTATCATACCGTTGCACTTATCTCCGATATGAAGCTTTTTGACATACTCTGTTAATTGTGTTGGGAATTTCCCCTTTATTGTTTCTTCGGCGTCGGTCTCTATCTCAAAGGCGCCTTTTAAGCTAGCCATAACTAATTTACCTTTAAATTCGAAAATTTCGTTCTGAGACATTGTTATACTGTCCAGAGAATTAGATAGACTACGTATATCATCCATGCTGGCTTTCCAATCATATTCATGTTTCGTAGGCGATACCCATGAAATGTCAACTTCATAACCAGAATCGGAAATTGTTTTTAGGAATTTGTTAAACTTATTCGCGCTACGTATACCAACTTTAGAAACACCTTCTGTTAATTCTTCAGCAGAACGAGATTCTAATAATGCAAAGGTATTCTCTAGACTGCTTTCTAAAAGACTTTGTCCGAATAGATCTGGTGAGGAGTTACCCGTAATTATTAAACGAGTCGAACCTGTAGCTAAACCAGCAAGTCTTAGGTCAAGGGTATTAACAATATCTTTCAATATTCGTCTCTTTGCATCTAACCCAGTTTTCACTTTCTGAGAAGTTGCCTGTAATGCATCGGATAGGTAAAGTGACAATTCGGATAACACGGACAGGGGTATGCTTCCGTTAGCAGTTACTCCTTTTAAGCGTATCTCCAATACTTCTTTTTCTCGAAGAATCTTTTCGCGCTGCAACTGATGCTGTAGTTCCGAAATGTGACTTTTGACACTAATAGCGCTTAGTTGATACGCAATATTCTTGGGCTCTTTATCAAGAACGGTTTCGTAACGAGCTAACATATCATTAGCGGCTACGATTTGGTTATTAAGTTTTTCTATTATATTCATGTTATTACCGGTGCCTTAATTCAGTATGATTCTAGCGATTCCCTTTGGCTGCTCATTTCTTGAAAAGCCAAACCAACCACGCCAATAACTACGATCATTTATTGCGTTGTTGGGTACAAAATAAACATCGCATTTATACCTATACTTTGTCTGCGTGGGATTTGAAAACACGTCCATTAAAATGTCCAATTTGTCCTTTGGCAAATCGTTAACTTCTTGTGGGTCGAAAAAGAAAGCTATGTCTATGTCAGATGGTTGGGGTTTTTCGGTTGTAAATGATCCGTCTATCCATATTTCAAAAGCAATGCCAACATCGTTCACTATTGATAAAAGAACTTTCAATCGTTCTACCAAATAGCTCCTATGAGTCGGGTCGGGAAAAGGCGCGACGAAAACTTGCTCCAGATCATCGGTTGGAATATCGTGAAAGCCAGGTGTAAGTAGCGGATTATACTCTGCGCTCATAGTAGGAGATTTACCAGTAAGTTAACTACAAGAATACATTATAGCCGACAGCGCGTCAATATTGCATCCCGATTACGAGCTACCGTTGGTTCTATCTCGCCAAATTGTCTTATTGTCGGACTTATTAAGATTCGGTGGGTCTAATGCAATTTCATATCAGAACGCGGTATGAAAAACACGACCGGGTCCTTGACGCCCTTCTTCTCCGCGTCGTCCCAGACGGCGAGCGGGTCCTTTCCGTGGCTCACGACGGTCCTGCTCCTGAAGGACTTCGTGGCGACGTACTGCCCCGCGTATTTCCGGCTGTCTTTTACTATCTCTTTTATCGGCATGACTAAAACCCCTGACGGATATTGACTGCTATATACCTTGATACCACATACCGGGCGGGCATGTCAAACAAAACCTACCCTATCTCCAGCATCCTGTCCAGCGCCCTCTTCGCGGGCACTCGAATCTCCTCCGGAACCTTTATCACGCAGTCGAGGTCCTCAAGCGCGCGGAGCACGGACTTTATCGTGGTCTTCTTCATGTTCGGGCAGAGCATCGTCGGGTTCAGCGCGTGGAACAGCTTGTCGGGGTTGTCCTTCTTCAGGCGGTACATGAGCCCAAGCTCCGTGCCGATGATGAACTCCCTGGCGTCGGACGACTTGCAGAACCTGAGCATCCCGGAGGTCGAGGTCACGTGGTCGGACAGCTCAAGCACGTCCATCGGGCATTCCGGGTGCGCGACGACGAGCGCGCCGGGGTGCGCCTCACGCGCCTTCCGGACGTCCTCGGCGGAGACCCTGTCGTGGACGTTGCAGAAGCCGTCCCAGGAGATTATCTCCTTGTCGGTGTGCTTTGCCGCCCAGGCGGCGAGGTTCTTGTCCGGGACGCATATCACGCGTTTGGAATCGAGCGAGTTGACCACCTTGACGACGTTCGCGGACGTGCAGCAGACGTCAGATTCGGCCTTTACCGCGGCGGTCGTGTTGACGTATGAGACCACCGGCACGCCGGGGTACTTCGCCTTTATGTCCCGAAGGGAGAACTCTTCGGGGTAGGTGTAGCAGAACTCCCGGCCCGCGCCGGGGAAGTGCGTACCGTAGAAGCGCGGCCCCTCCACCGTGACCATCTCGGCCATCGGGCAGCCGGCCTCGGACTCGGTCAGGACGACGGTCTTGTCCGGCGAGAGGATGGAAGCGGACTCGGCCATGAAGTGGACGCCCGCGAATATAATGACGTCGTAGTCCGTCTCGGCCGCCGCGCGGGACAGCTCCAGAGAGTCCCCTGTCAGGTCGGCGATGTACTGCACCTCGTCCCTCTGGTAGTTGTGGGCTAGGATTACCGCGTTTTTATCTTTTTTGAGCCGGGCGATCTTCGTCGCGATCTCGTTGAACTCGTCTGATCCTATCTTCAAGGCCGGGCCTCCAGTATTGCATACCGCGTGTCTTAGGCGAGGCGGCGTCTCGTCCGCCCCGTAAAAGACTATAATAAAACCTGCCCGTCCGCATGTCAACTTAAAATGGATTCACCCTCCCCTTAATCCCCTCCCCTCAAGGGAGGGGAGCGCACGTATTCCCCGTTTTCGTTTGACTTGGGCGCGGCCGTCCCATATACTTTATGGATTAAAGCACACACCATCCGGAGGTAGCCATGAGGATAGCGGTCGCCGGCGCGGGCCTGTCCGGCCTGTCGCTCTGCCACGCACTTCAGGAGAAGCTCGAAGCCACGGGCAGGCACGCACAGATTGCGCTGTTCGAGTCCGAGGGCAGGACGGGCGGGAAGGTCCAGTCGATAAAGGACGACGGCTACCTGGTCGAGTGGGGGCCGAACGGCTTCCTGAACAACAAGCCGGATACGCTTGAGCTGTGCAGGAAGCTCGGCATAGACGACCTGATGCTCCCGAGCAACGACGCGGCTAGGAAGCGCTACATATACGCCGGCGGCGAGCTGCACCGGCTGCCGGAGTCCCCTCCATCGTTCCTCAAGTCCAGGCTCCTGCCCTGGTCGGCGAAGTTCCGTCTGATGGGCGAGCTGTTCATACCGCCCGCGCCACCAGACAACGACCAGACGCTTGCGGAGTTCGCACGGCGCAGGCTCGGGCCGATGGCTCTTGAACGCCTCATCGGGCCTATGGCCTCCGGCGTCTTCGGCGGAGACCCGGAGACAATGTCGCTCAAGTCCTGCTTCCCGCGCATACACGAGCTTGAGCAGGAGTACGGCGGCCTGTTCCGGGCGATGATAATGCTCGCCAACAAGAAGCGGAAGGAAAAGAAGGCGGGCGGTGAGGCCTCCGGGCCTGCCGGGCCGGGCGGCATCCTGACCTCCTTCGAGGGCGGGCTTGAGGTCCTGACCAGGGCGCTCCAGGCCGCCTTCAAGGGTGACCTGCTCCTCGACTGCCCCGTGACGAAGGTCGAGGCGAAGCCCGGCGGCGGGTTCATCATACACGCGGGCGCATCCGGCACCCCGGTCGAGGCGGACGTGTTCATAACTGCCGCGCCGTCATATGCGGCCTCGAAGTTCCTCGCGCCGGTTGCCCCGGCCATACCCGATACGCTGGACAAGATACCATACGCGCCTATGGCCATCGTCTGCTTCGGTCTGACCGAGGACGACCTGGGCGTCGAGCTGGACGGCTTCGGCTTCCTCGTGGGACTCAAGGAGAGGCGCAAGGTCCTCGGCACGCTCTGGGATTCGAGCATATTCCCCGGACGCGCGCCGGTCGGGAAGTGCTCGCTCCGCAGCATGGCGGGCGGCGGCCGCGACATCGAGACGCCCTACCTGCCGGAGGAGGACATCGCGCGCATCGTGAAGAACGACCTGAAGGACATCATGGGGCTTCATACGGAGCCGGAGTTCGTGAAGGTCTTCCGTCACGAGCAGGCTATACCGCAGTATATCGTGGGGCACTCAAGGAACCTTGAGCGCCTGGACGGGATGGAGGCGAAGTACCCCGGCCTGTTCTTTGCAGGTAACGCGTACCGGGGCGTGGGGATTAACGACTGCGTGCGGGAGGCGTACCGGGTGGCGGAGAAGGTTCTGGGGGGAAAATAACCCCCTCTCCCCTTGCGGGAGAGGGTGGCCCGAAGGGCCGGGAGAGGGGGACGAATGGTTGTCATTCCCGCGAAGGCGGGAATCCAGCGACTTTGATTTTATGCAGGGGCCGACCCGTGTGTCGGCCCTTCTTTGCTGTAGGGGCGGGTCCCCGTGCCCGCCCTGATTTAAAACTGCCCGATGAATCGGGCAACTACAACTTCCTGGACCACGTGTCGAGCACGGGGCGACAAGCAATAAGGTGCGGGCGCAATGAATTGCGCCCCTACAACAATTATAGATACAGGCGGATTCTTCGGGGAGCCTGCCCCGGCATGCTCAAAGCCGGGGCTCAGAATGACACACTTAGCTAAACCGGCACCTCCACCGCCTCCACGATGTCCGCGACCGCGTCCTCCGCGTCGCCCGCGCGCCTGCCGAAACCGCCGCGCGCATTGAGCGCTACACGGTGCGAAAGCACCGGCACCGCGAGACCCTTTATGTCGTCCGGGATGCAGTAGTCGCGCCCCGATACCATCGCCATCGCGCGCGCGGCCTTCTGGAGAAACAGCGCGCCGCGCGGGCTGACACCCAGCGCGAGCTTGTCCGACCGCCTCGTCGCATCCACTATCGCGAGTATGTAGTCGAGCAGGGCGTCGTCCATCTTCACCCCGTCCACGAGGTCCTGAAGCTTCAGCACGTCCGCGCCGGCAAGCACCGGCTCCAGCCCGTCCTTTATATATCTTTCGGAAGACGCCTTCAGTATCTCCTTCTCGTGCTCCATGTCCGGGTAGCCGAGCTTTATCCGCATCATGAACCGGTCCAACTGGGACTCCGGAAGCGGGAACGTCCCGTGGTACTCGAGCGGGTTCTGCGTCGCTATTACCATGAACGGCCGGGGCAGCGGGAAGGTCGTCTTCTCGACCGTCACCTGCCCCTCGTTCATGGCCTCAAGCAGCGCGGACTGGCTCTTGGGAGACGTCCTGTTAATCTCGTCCGCGAGTACGATGTTGGCGAATATCGGCCCCTCCTTGAACTCGAACTCCTGCGTCGTCTGGTTGAATATCGTCACGCCTGTGATGTCCGAAGGCAGGAGGTCGGACGTGAACTGTATCCTGTGGAAGGAGCAGTTGACCGACCGGGCCAGGCTGTACCCGAGCGTCGTCTTGCCGATGCCCGGCACGTCCTCGATGAGCAAATGCCCACGGCCGATAAGCGCGACCACCGCGAGCTTGACCGCGTCCGGCTTGCCCTTTATCACCCTGCCGACGTTGCCGACCAGGGCGTCTATAGCCTTCTTAGTTTCCATGCTGACAATATTATCCGATAAACGCCCCTGCGTCAAAAGAAATCCGGAGTCCGGCCCCCTCTATTTCAGGTTGACTATATTCTGCTTTGTGCATAGAATATACCGATGGACAACAATGGCTCTCAAGGCGCCCGGATACGCGCGGTGTTCTTCGACCTCGGCAAGGTGATACTCAGCTTCTCGCACGATGACATAGTCGGCAGGCTGCTCTCCGCCACGCCGCCGGCTGACAGGCGGCCGGACGAGCTGTTCCGTTTCCTGTTCGACTCCCGGGACGGGCTGTGCAACCTCTATGACGAGGGGGCGGTCAGCTCCGAGGAGTTCTTCGGGCGTATAGACGGCAGGTTCGGGCTTGGCGTCGGTTTCGGCGAGTTCGCTGACCTCTGGAACGGCATATTCACGGAGGACGCCGCCGTGACCGAGATCGTCCGGGCCGTCCGGGCGGACAGGCCCGCCTACCTGCTCTCGAACGTGAACGAGCTTCACTGGGAGTACATCCAGGGACGCTACGGCGTCCTGTCCGAGCTGGACGGCCTCGCCCTGTCCTACAGGATGGAGACGAAGAAGCCAAAGCCGGAGATATTCGAGGCCGCGCTCGAGATGGCGGGCGTGAAAGGCCACGAGGCGGTGTTCATAGACGACCTGGAGGAGAACACGCGGGCCGCTGCGGAGTTCGGGATCACCGGGATAACCTTCACCGGCCACGACGACCTTGCCCGCACACTGCGCGGAATGGGCCTGTTGAGGTAGCCACGCCATTGCCCCCCAATTGCTGGCACGCTTATTGCAACATTATGCTCTGTTGTATACTGTGTCTGATACTGCCTAATTACGCGTCCGTTTCCTAAGCGCGCGCCGGGAGGGCACGAGATGACAGGAAGGTCCGGCAGAGACACAAAGGTGCTGCTCAGCATATTCGGGCCTATAGCCGTGCTGTCCGTCGCCCTCGGGTTCGTGCATTTCAACACCCTCGCGGTAAACCGGGACAGGGTCGAGGCCCAGCTCGAAAGGCAGCAGGACCTGATTACCGACCTGGCCGCGGCCGGGATGCAGGCCAACTTCCGCGAGGTATTCCAGAAGCTCGAACAGCTTGGAGTCGTCATCGCGTCCTCGAAGGACCAGGCGGTCCAGTCCGAGGAGGTCTCCCGGACGTACGAGGCACTTGTGGACAGGGTGGACGCCGTAGCCTACTTCGACGCATCCGGAAGGAAGTCTGGCTCGGTGTCGAGCCACGAGGCGCTCGACCGTCTCCCCGCCGACTGCCGCTTCGCGGAGTTCTTCACCACCCCCAAGCTCACGATGGTCCCCTACCTCTCCCCGCTTACAAAACTGGCGGACGGCGAGCCTGTAATCTACATATCATACCCGGTACGCGCCGAGGGCACCGGCGAGTTCGCCGGCATCACCCTCGCCCAGCTCGACGGCGACGCGCTGTCGTCGCTCTGCTCCACCTCAGCCGGCATAGACGCAGCGGTAAAGCTCTACTACTACGACCAGCACGGCCAGTGCGTCTGCCCGTCGACAGGCGCGAGCCCGGACGTCAGGCCCTACAAGGACAGGATGGCCGCGGGCGCCGAGGTGTCCGGCACGTTCCCCGTTTCCGGGGAGGGCGGCCAGGGCAAACTCCACATGCACCCCGTCCAGGTCGAGGGCTACAGGTGGTATACAGCCACGGTTATGCCGCTTTCCGGCCTCGACAAGATGGCCCGTGACGACTTCATGAGCCTGTTCTTGACCGGCGGTTTCTTCATCCTGTCGCTCGCCATGGGCGGGGTATACTTCCTCAGGGTCTACAAGGCAAAGGACCAGGCCGAGGTCGAGGCAAGCTGCAGCGCCGCGCTCGCGGCCCAGAGCGAGGCGCTCGCGGACGAGAAGGAGAAGCTCCTTGCGGTAACCAACAGCATACCGGACGGCATCATGCTCCTGGACGGGGAAGGGCGCGTCCTGGTCGCCAACAACAGGCTCAAGGATATACTCGGTGTGTCACCCACGGGCGGGCTCGACATGGACCTGACCGGGCTGCCAGACGACTTCCCCCTCAGGCCCCTTCTCGGACCAGAAGGGACCGGCGAGGCGGTAATCGGGAACAAGACGTACCAGGTGCTCGTCATCCCCGTGGGCCGGCCCGGACAGGACGGGCTCAAGGAGATACGGCTCCTGCGCGACATCACCGTCGAGAAGTCGCTCGCCCAGAAGAAGGCCGACCTCGTCTCCATGATAACCCACGACGTCAAGTCGCCACTTTCGACCATCATAGGCCTTTCCCAGTGGATAGGCAAGGAGACAAAGGACTGCGGCTGCGCTTCGGACGACGTCCGCTCCGGCCTGGACGCCATAACTCGCGCGGGGAGCAGGATACTGAACATCATGGAAAACTTCCTGTTCCTGTCGTCCATCGAGGGGATGCGGAAGCTGAACCGGCAGGAGATAAGCCTCGACGTCCTGGTTACGAAGGCGGTGCTGGAGTTCCAGATGGAGGCCAGGAACAGGGACATCTCCCTAGACTACTGCCTGGCCGAGCCGTCGCCCGTCGTCTCTGTCGACGAGACGCAGATAAGCAGGGCGGTCGCCAACCTCCTCGGCAACGCGCTGAAATACACGCCGGAAGGAGGCCGTGTAAGCGTCGCCACAAAGAACTTCCGGAGCTACGTCACTATCTCGGTGTCGGATACCGGGCCGGGCATAAGCAGGCAGGACATGCCTTTCGTGTTCGACAGGTATTTCAGGTCCAAGTCGGCGTCCGCTGGAGTGAAGGGCTCAGGCCTCGGACTCGCAATCGCGAAGGCCGTCGTCGAGGCGCACGGCGGCACGATAGACGTGTCGTCAGAGGAGGGCGCGGGCACGACGTTCACGCTACGCCTGCCGCTATACCAGCCGGGCGAGAACAACTGAGAGCTTCTACGTATGCCGTCACGACCCCTTCGGCGGAGTTTACCCCGGTATGCTTAAGGCCGGGGCTCAGGGCAGGCTTTGACACGGGGTCCAGGAATTTGTAGCTGCCCGATTCATCGGGCGCTTTTGTAGGGGAGCGCTTCAGCGCGCTCCCGAGATGCGGGCGGGCGCAGAGGCCCGCCCCTACATAAAAGCAAGAGGGCAGGCACGGGGACCTGCCCCCACATTAAACCCAAATCCCCCTCAATCCCCCTTTTCCAAAGGGGGAGGTTGAAATCTGGCCCCCACCTCTAACTCCCCCTCTTAAGATATCCGGGGGCCGGGGGGCGTTATGAAGTATCGGCGATGAATCCAAATATTCAGCTGCCGGTTTAATAATCCACGGATATATTCTAAGGCAATATTACGCTGTACTCCTCCGACCGCGCGCTCTCGTTTGACGGTGTCGCGTCGTCGAACGCGCTGACCGAGTAAGCGTACTCCCCGTCGGGCGCGGCGCCCGCATCCTCGAACGTTATCCAGCCGGGGCCGGTCCTCCCAAGCTCCTTCGCATCGCTTTCCCCGGGGCCTCTCCTGTATACGACATAGCCCGCGAGGTCCATGTCCGGGGACGGGTCCCACGACATCAGCACGCGGCCCTCTCCGGGCACGGCGCGAAGCCCCGCCGGGACGGACGGCGGCTCTGTGTCGGCGGGCATAGCCTGTACAGGCCCGGCAGCGTCGCCCTCCGTATACGGGCCCTCCGTGCCGCGAAGCGCGGATACGATGTAGTAATACGTCTGCCCGTTCGCAAGGCCTGAGTCCTCGAACGAGCCTCCCTGTACCGGCGTAGGGTTGACCGGTATAGCCGGGGACGCGTCTTTGTCCAGCGCCCTGTAAACGTTGTAGCCCGCGAGGGTGTCCACGGGTGCGCCAGATACGTCCTTCGACGGGGACTCCCACATCAGGACAACCCTCCGGTTTCCGGCGGTAGCCGTGAGCCCTTGGGGAGCGGCCGGCAGCGTCAGGAGCCGGAGCTTTATCACTTCCGAGTCCGGGCCGGAAAAGCCGTCCTCGTTGACCGGGACTACCTTGTACGCATAACGTCCGCCGGGTTTGAGGCCCGGCGAGCCGTCCCGCCAGGCGACCCTTCCGTCCGCGACTACCGCCCCTCCGGGCAGCTCCAGGTCCACGTATCCCTCCCGCTGGAACAGGCACGGGCAGTCGCCGCCATCTCCGGGTAGCTCGGCCCTCTCGACCATATAGCCAGCGAGGCCTGTCAGCGGCTCGCCCGCCGAGTTCTCCACGGGCGCGCTCCAGGCGAGTATAACCGCGTCGCCCCTCGGGTCGGCCTGGAGGCCGGTCACCGCCTTAGGCAGCACCGTGCCGGGTATTATCAGGTCGCCCCTCCGCCCGCATGCGGGCAGGAGCATCAGGACTGCAAGTAGTATCGGAAGGAGTTTCATGGGTTTGTCCAGGGTTGATTGCATCCAATGTTGGGGCCGGCCCGCGTGCCAGCCCTGCTCGTAACCCGTCACCCCCGCGAAAGCGGGAATGACAACCAATGGCCGTTCGTTCTTGTTGTCGTCCCGACCGGAGTGGAGGGACCTGCTTTTGGCATTCAAGGCCAACAGCAGATTCCTCGGCTTCGCTCGGAATGACAGGCAAGGCCTCTGGTTTCCCGCTTTCGCGGGAATGACAAGCATATGGTTCCTTGCGCTGACCCGCCGCCGGGTGCTATATTATATCAGAACCGCACCGTCTACCCAAACGCTTTTTGGAGGCCAGATGACAAAGACCAAGATAGTGGCGACTCTCGGCCCGGCGACCAGCACGCCAGAGGCAATCGTATCGCTTGCAAAGGCCGGGGCCGACCTCTTCCGCCTTAACATGTCCCACGGAGACCGGGAGACCCACCGCGCGTCTATCCGGCTCATCCGCTCGCTGCCGGAGACGCACGGCATACACCCGGTCGGCATCATAGGCGACCTCTCCGGCCCCAAGGTCAGGGTGGGCAGGTTCCCCGGCGGAAGGGTCGAGCTTGTCTCCGGGAAGACGGTAACACTCGTCAACTCGGAGATAGAGGGCAGCGCCGGCTCGATACACGTCAGCTACGAGGGGCTCGGCAAGGGGCTCAGGCGCGGCTCGAAGGTGCTGCTCGACGACGGGATGCTGGAGCTTAAGGTCATGTCCGCCTCGCACGGAGAGGTCATCTGCAAGGTCGTAAAGGGCGGCACCCTCAAGGACAGGAAGGGTGTCAACTTCCCCGGCCTGCCGCTCGAGCTTCCGTCGCTCACCGACAAGGACAAGGCCGACCTTGCGATGCTCGTCGAGGAGTCGGCGGACTATGTCGCGCTGTCCTTCGTCCGTTCGTCTGCCGACGTCGTCATGCTGAAGCACCTCATAGCATCGCTCGGCGGGGCAATACCTGTAATTGCAAAGATTGAGCGGCCTGAGGCGGTCAAGGACATAAAATCCATCGTGGAGGCCGCGGACGGCGTCATGGTCGCGCGCGGGGATTTGGGCGTCGAGATGGCCCCGGAGCTTGTGCCCCCGATACAGAAGCGGCTGATACGCCTGTGCAACGAGATGAAGAAGCCTGTCATCACCGCGACCCAGATGCTCGAATCGATGATAACCAACCCGAGGCCTACAAGGGCGGAGGCGTCCGATGTCGCGGGTGCGGTCTTCGACGGCACAGACGCCCTGATGCTATCCGGCGAGACCGCGTCCGGCTCGTACCCGGAGGCATCCGTCACCATGATGAACGCCATCGCGCGGGAGGCGGAACGGCACCTCGCGGACGGCCGTTACGCGTGCGAGTCCATGGACTCCGCGCCACAGGCGATCGCGCAGGCCGCGTGCAGGACCGCCGACGAGCTGAAGGCGAAGTCCGTCATCTGTTTCTCGCGCTCCGGCGCGACCGCCCTGCTGGTGTCCAAGTACCGCCCCGCGACGCACGTCATAGCCGCGACCCCGGACGAGGCCGCATACAGGCGGATGCGGCTTTACTACGGCGTGACGCCGGTGATGGTGCGCCAGCAGTCCGACACGGACGGGATGATCGCGGAGGTCGAGGGCTCCGCGCTGTCGGCGGGCCTCGTCAGGCCGGGCGACCGCGTGGTCGTGACCCTCGGCGTGCCCGTTTCTGGAAAGGCGGAGACAAATCTGATGAAGGTGCACAGGGTGGGCGACGTGTTCGGGCGGTAGACTACGAAGACAACCGCATGGTGGTCGTCGTGACTGTTATAAAGTGAACACGCGCGGAGAGGAATTTACGATGATATGCCCGTCATGCGGCAGCAAGCTGAAGAAGACGACAAGGGATTACCACTACACCGAGTCGGGGCTCGACAACATTATCCTGAAGGGTGTGACGGTATACGAATGCCCTGAATGCGGAGACTCGCTGCCGGAGCTGCGCGGCATCGAGCGCATCCACAAGGAAATTTCGTACAGCCTCGTCAGAGACGAGAACCCGCTGACCGGGCGCGGCGTGCGGTTCATCAGGAAGCAGATGGGCCTGACCGAGAAGGACTTCGCCGCCCTTCTGGGCGTGGACCCTGTCTCCGTATCGCGGTGGGAAAACTCCAAGTCAAAGATAGCGGCTACAAACGACAGGCTCATAAGGATGGTGTTCGTGCAGGCGCTCGAAGAGGAGTGCAACCAGGTGGCAAGGGACACGATAGCGCGCATTATGTCCGTCAGGAAGTCGCCAGCGGGCAAGAGTTCGATAAACATCCCGCCGCTTAAACGTGACGCGGAGTTCTGTCTGGCGATTGGGAAGGTTTGAGCCTTAGAAGTTGAACCCGTCGCCCGCCCAGCGGCGCAGCTCTGCCGGGTTGGTGATGACTATGTTCCTGCCCTCGGTATGGATTATCCCGTCCGACTTGAACTCGGACAGGATGCGGATTACCGTCTCCTGCGCGACGCCTATCATCTCGGAGATTTCCTGGCGCGACAGAGTGAAGCCGGGGCCGCGGTCCGCCGGGCCGGACGTGAAGAGCGTCATCAGGAGCGTCGCCACCCTCTCGCGCGCGTCCTTCAGCCCCAGGTCCCGTATCCTGTCCTGCGCACGGTTCAGCTCCCTGTTCAATATCTTGATGAACTTCATGCCGACCTCGGGGTTCTGCTTCAGGAGGTCTACCAGGTCCGCCTTCTTTATGCAGCAAAGCTCCGCGTCCTGTATTACCTCGGCGGTGCTCGAGTACTTGTCGTCGTACAGCGAGTCGAAGCCCAGCATCTCGCCGGGCGAGAGTATGCTGATAATCTGCTCGCGCCCGTCCGGGAGCGACTTGTACGTCTTGACGTTCCCGGTCTTCATGATGTAGACGGTGTTGCTCGGGGACTCTTCGAGGAATATCAGCTTCTTCCTCTTGTAGGACTTGAGGTATATCAGGGAGGAGACCTTCTCCAGCTCCCCGAAGTTCAGGTCGGAGAGTATCGTCAGGCTTCTCACTATGCAGTTCTTGCAGTCGCAGGCCATGTGTGCCTATACCTCGTGGGATAAAAGGGCCGACACGCGCTTCGCTTGGTACGGCCCCTACAGATTGTGGAAGCCGGATTATCTATATTATTGCCCTGCTACCTGTTGCAGGGGCCGACCTGCGTGTCGGCCCTTCTTGTCATTGCCGTTTTTATAACGGTGTCATTCTGAGCAACGCGAAGAATCTGCCTGTATATAATTCTGACGGGCGCAATGAATTGCGCCCCTACATCTTACCGGATACAGGCGGATTCTTCGGCTGCGCCTCGGAATGACAGTTTTACGGCTCCCGCGAACACGCGGTCACAAGCAGCTTTCTCGCACGCTCACGCACGCCCTCGTCCTTGATACCCGAAACGGCGCTGTCTATGGCATCCGCCTCGGACGCTGTAACCTTCCGCCTCCTGGGCACGAACGGCGCCCGCGCCTTCTTCGCCGCGCCCGGAGCCGCGACCTTGCCCACCCGGAACCGGACGTCCTCGACCGTGTCGGCACCGAGGTATGCGTTGATGCTCCCGACCAGCGTAAGCCGCAGCATCGAGATCTGGTTCATCCAGGCAGAGCTGTCCACCGTGACGTAGAGGAGCTTCCCCTTGAGCGAGTCCGGCGAGCAGTGTGACGCGAGGCCCTTGCCCACCGCGTCCACCCAGCCGGTCTGCAACTTCCCGACCGCGCCGGTCCCGGCCATGCCCCGCTCGCCCAGCACCTTGGCGAGCACCTCGGCCAGGGGCGACAACCCTGATGCGCGTCGGCCTGATTTCATCTGGACGCCCCGCTGAGGACAACTGCAACGTCCCGCCTTTTTGGTAAAAAGGCGGCCCAAAAACTTTTGTGAGGTGTATGCACCTTGTCGTCCCGACCGAAGTGGAGGGACCTGCTTTTATGTAGGGGCCGATCCGCGTGTCGGCCCTGCCTTATACGGCGCGCCGAGGGCGTCGCGCCCTACAAAACAGCCCGATGAATCGGGCAGCTACAACTTAATCAGTCCACCAGCGGCGCGATAACCAGCCCCGTAAGCAGCTTGGGGTAGAAGTACGTCGACTTCTGCGGCATTATCTCCCTTGCCAGCGCGACTTCCTTGACCTCGTGCACCTTCGTCGCGTTCAGGATAAAGCACATGGCGAACTCGCCGGACGCCACGCGGCCGATGGCCCTGTCTCCGTCCTTCTCGAACTGCACAGGCTGGTCCTGCGAGATCTTCTCGGTGTTTATCCCGAGGACGCGCTCGATGACCAGGTTGTGCAGTATGGACACGTCGAGCTTGCAGTAGGTCTCGGAGCGCTGGCAGCGGAGCGTCTCGACCAGCGGGTCCACGTCCTTCAGCGTCAGGAGATAATACGACGAGCCCCGGCCGAAATAGAAGCCGTAGGCGTTGGTGCGCTTGCTCTCTCCCTGTACGGCTGCAAGAAAGTCCGCGCGCACCCTGCCCTCGTCCGCTGGCGTGAAGGAGAACGCGCGCACGTCGAAGAACTTCTCCGCCTCGGCGAGTATATTTTCCAGCGAGCGCCCTCCGGCGTCTTTAATCATGCGGTGCGTCGGCAGGACGGTCAGCCCGTCCTCCTCCATGTTGGCGAGGAACATCGGGACGTAGTTGTACGTCTCTTTTCCGTCTCCACCACCGTTCGCACGGCAGTGGTCGCGGAAGGCGAGCGCGGTCTCGTAGCGGTGGTGCCCGTCGGCGATGAACACCGGCCTGTCCATCATGTCGCGCCTGACCGTCTCTATCGCGGCCGGGTCCTCCACAACCCAGAGCCTGTGGACCGCCCCGTCGTCGTCCGCGGCCTCCTCGTCGGCAGGCCGCCCGCCAATCGCCTTCTTCATCGCTCCGGTGACCGTACACGCCTTATCCGAGTACAGGGAAAAAATCTGGCTCGCGGACACCCCGGTAGCCTTCATCAGCTCCATACGGTCCGCCTTCGGCCCCTTGAGCGTGCTCTCGTGCGGCAGCACCACTCCCTTGCTCCACTCCTCCAGCCTGAGCATGCAGATGAACCCGGACATCGTCTTGGGCGTACCTGACGGGGTCTTGTACGAGACCTCGTAAAAGTAGAGGCACGGCCTCCCCTCCCGCACCAATACCCCGTCTGCCAACCACTGCTTCAGGTAGCCCGCCGAGCGCGTGTAGCGGTTGTCCGCGTCCGTATCCGCGTCGTACTTTTTCCCGAAATCGAGGCGCACCACGTTCTTCTCGTGACGAGCGTACAGGTCCTCCTGCAGCGCGGGCGAAATCACGTCGTAAGGCGGGGCGACCAGCGGCGCGATGCCGCCCAACGGCTCGACGCCGCCCAGCTTCTTTATGTCGTATCTCAGGCCCCTGAAGGGCGTAATCTCGGCCATCTGAAATAAACCTCCAAACACTTGCAGAAGAAAAGTCCCGCCTCTTTGAAAAGAGGCGGCCCAGAAACTTTAATGAGGTTAAAGGCAGGTCGTCATCCCGTCCCCTTCAGCGGATTTCACCACGGCATGCATAAAGCCGGGGCTCAGGGCAGGCTCCGTGGAGTGACCTGCTTTTATGTAGGGGCCGACCCGTGTGTCGGCCCTGCCTTTATCTTTTGACGTCACCCCCGCGAAGGCGGGGGTCCAGGAATTTGACGTCAGATTGCGAACTTCCTGGATTCCCGCCTTCGCGGGAATGACGGAACTTGGGGCCGTTCAGTGTGTCGGCCCTTGTTTTGCCTGTCATTGCGAGCGAAGCGTGGCAATCTCAGTTCTTAAAGGCTGGGATTGCCGCGTCGTCCCGCAAAGCGCGGGACTCCTCGCAATGACACCATGTGTAACACAGTAGCCGATAAAGAGGGCGCCGCCCTCTCACCCCTCCACGAAGCTCTTCAGCCGCTTGCTCCTGCTCGGGTGGCGGAGCTTCCGGAGCGCCTTCGCCTCTATCTGGCGTATGCGTTCGCGTGTGACGTCGAACTCCTGCCCGACCTCTTCGAGGGTGTGGTCCGCGGCCTCGCCTATGCCGAAACGACGGCGGAGGACCTTCTCCTCGCGCGGGGTCAGCGTGTTCAGGACGCGGCGTATCTGCTCCTGGAGGTCGTAGTTGATGGCCAACTCCAGCGGGGACGGGGAGCGCTTGTCCTCGATGAAGTCCCCGAGGTGAGAGTCCTCTTCCTCGCCTATCGGGGTTTCGAGCGAGATAGGCTCCTTGGCGATCTTGAGGACCTTGCGCACCTTTTCGAGCGGCAGGGCCATCTCGTTCGCTATCTCTTCCGGCGTCGGTTCGCGGCCGAGTTCCTGCACGAGGTACCTCGACGTCCGGATGAGCTTGTTTATCGTCTCTATCATGTGGACCGGTATGCGTATCGTCCTCGCCTGGTCGGCGATGGCGCGCGTTATCGCCTGGCGTATCCACCATGTCGCGTAGGTCGAGAACTTGTAGCCGCGCTTGTACTCGAACTTGTCCACCGCCTTCATCAGGCCGATGTTACCCTCCTGTATCAGGTCGAGGAACTGGAGGCCACGGTTCGTGTACTTCTTGGCGATGCTGACGACAAGCCTCAGGTTCGCCTCGACAAGCTCCGTCTTCGCTGTCTTCATCGTGAAGTCGCCCCGGTCGAGCGTCTCCACCGCGCGCCTGACCTCGTCGGGCGGCACGAGCGCCTCGACGGCGACCCTGTCGAGCTTCTTCATCGCGTTCATGTACGACTTCTCAAGCTCCGCGAACTGGTCGGGGGTCAGGTTGACCTTCTTGGGCACCCTGAGCTTCGTACCTTCCTTCCTCGGCTTGGAGAATATCGCGTGCAGCTCCTCTATCGTGACCCCCGCGCGGCGGGCGCATGCCTTTATGTCCCGGTCCGCCTCCATCGCGGCCGCAGCGAGGGCGCGCAGCCTCTCGGCCGCCGCGTCTATCTGCCTCGGGTGGAGGTTGGCCTCGTCGAGCCGCTCTGATATGGTCTTCTTGAGGTTCTTGATGGTCGTCCTGACCCGCTTCTTCCGCTCCTCGGAGATGTCCGGCTTTCGCATCTCGGTCATGGCGGGCAGGAGCTTCCTGTAGGCTATCTCGGCCTCGCCCAGGAGGTTGAGCGTCTTCTCGGCAAGCTCCGCCTCGTCGAGGCCCTCGACCTCCTCGAACTCCTCCTCGTAGGTGTGGGCGACGTCCCTGATGCCGACCTTCCCGTTACGAAGCTTGTCCGCGAGCGAGATAAGCTCGCCGAGCGCGGCCGGCATGTTGTAGAGCGTCTTGGCTATCTCCCTCTGGCCCTCCTCGATGCGCATAGCAATCTCGACCTCGCCCTCGCGGGAGAGAAGCGAGACGGTGCCCATCTCCCTGAGGTACATGCGCACCGGGTCGTCCGTCTTGCCGATGGTGCCGGGGGTGAGGTCGTATGCCTCTTCCTCCTCCTCCTCGGCCTCCTCGGCCTCCTCCTCGAACTCGAGGTCGGAGTAGGTGTTCGGTCCCTTGACCTCCTCCTCGTCCTCGGACTCGATGAAACGCGCGTACCGCTCGTCGTTCGCGTTGTCGACGACCTCGATGTCCATCTCCCCGAACATCATCATGATGTTGTCTATCTGTTCGGAGGACACGACCTCCGGGGGCAGGACGTTGTTGAGGTCGTCGTACGTGAGGTAGCCCTTCTCCTTGCCTACGTTGATCAGGTGCTTTACCTCGTCGAGCTTTTCCTCTTTTGCCATTCGGCGAACTCCTTCTGTAATTTATTCAAACGGTCCAAATCGTTCCGTATCTCGGCCTCTCTCATCTGGCCGGAAAGCTCCGCGAGCTTCCGGTCCACCCTGCCCTTCAACAGCCTGCCGACGGAGCCGCGTGCGGTCTCCAGCGGGTCGTCGAACTCCCGCTCCTTCACGGACAGGCCATACAGGGCCTTCTTCAGTTCCTCGTCTTCTATCGAACCGAGGAGCTTGGGGACGTCCACCGAACCGGCCTCGTCCATCATGCCGAACAGACCGGCGGCGATTGGCCGGAGCCGCCCGTCCGAGAAGTCCTCCGGAGTAAGCTCGTCCCGCACCTGGCATGCAACCTCGGGGTATATCAGCGCGAGGTGCAGCAGCTCCTCCTCGATCTTGTTCATCGGGGAGGCCGCGGGCTTCCTGCCAGCCGCCCTGAATACACCCGTCCGCGCGTCCTTGCCGAGCTTCTTGCCCAGCTCCTCGGCGATGGCCGACTCCTCTATTCCAAGGAGGCCCGCCGCGGCCTTCAGGTAGTGGCTGCGCTCGACCCCGTTCTCGATCCTCGCGAGTATACCGGTTATCCGGGCCGCCGCCTCGACCTTCTCGTCGATCGTCCCCGCCCCAGCGGCCGCCCGCCTTATAACGAAGTCGAGCAGCTTCTCGGTGGCCCGGAGCCTGTCCGCCAGCCCCTTTGGGCCGTCGCGCTTTACAAGGCTGTCCGGGTCGTCGCCCTGCGGAAGCAGCGCGACCTTCGCGTTCATCGCGGTGCCGAGGAAAACGTCGAGAGACCGCTCGGCCGCCTTTATACCCGCAGCGTCCGAGTCGAAGACCAGGACGACGTTCTCGCTGTACCTTTTCAGCAGCCTCAGGTGCGCGGACGTAAGCGCGGTGCCGAGGGTCGCGACCGCGTTCTGCGCGCCCGCGACGTGACACGCTATCGCGTCGAAGTAGCCCTCGGTTATTACCGAGTAGCCGCGTTTTCTTATGTGCTGGCCGGCGACGTCAAGGGCATACAGCGTCTCGCCCTTCCTGAACGCCCGGGTCTCCGGAGAGTTCAGGTACTTGGGCTGCTCGTCGGACATCGTCCGGCCGCCGAAACCTATCACGCGCCCCCGCGCGTCCCTTATCGTGAACATCAGCCTGTCGCGGAACCGGTCGTAATGCCCCGAGCCCGAAGACCTCGGGATCGCAAGGCCGGCCTTCTCGGCCATTAACGCGCCGATGCCTTTTCTTTCGAGGTGCTTCAGAAGCGCGTCCCAGCCGGGCATGCTGTAGCCCACGCCGAACCCGCGCGCGGTCTCGGCCGACATCCCCCGGCCTTCGAGATATGTTCTGGCCTTCTCGCCTTCGGGCGTCTCCCATAGTGCCCTGGCAAAAAAGCCCGCAGCTTCCTCGTTGGCGGCTATTACCGCATCCAGTTCGCCTGTGTCCTGACGCGACTCCCGGCTCGTCTCGGGTATCGCAATGCCCGCCTTCTCCGCAAGACGCCTGAGCGCCTCCGGGAAGGTGTAGTTCTCGTGGCGCATCAGGAAGCCGACCACGTCCCCGCCCGCGCCGCAGCCGAAGCAGTGGAATATCTGCTTGCCGGGGCTGACGGTAAAGGACGGCGTCTTCTCCGTGTGGAAGGGGCATAGCCCCAGGTAGTTCGCGCCGGTCTTCTTTAGCGCGACGACCTCGGAGACGACCTCGACGATGTCGTTTCCGGAGCGTATCCGGTCCACAAGTTCGTCGGGTATCTTTCCGTCCAAAACCACCACCCTCGCGCGGCTGTTGCCGGGTAATCGTATCCAGTATCATTATATCAAAGAGTCGGCGAATGCGCCGGGAGCGTCATGTCTTCGCTTCTGTCTGTCATGCCTTCGCTTCTGTCTGTCATCCTGAGCGGAGCGAAGGATCCGCCTATATATGATCAATCGGTGCGGGCGCAATTAATTGCGCCCCTACGATATTTGATACAAGCGGATTCTTCACTTCGTTCAGAATGACACCGTAAATACCTATCTGAACTCCACCACCGTGACCGCGTCGCCGCCGTCCTCGAAGGCGGCCTTGTGGAACCCCTTTACGCCGGGGTGCGACTTGAGGAGTTCGTGCACCGCCTTCCGGAGCGCGCCGGTGCCGCGACCGTGTATGATGCGCACGGACCCGATGCTCGCGAGCATGCAGTCGTCCACGTACTGCTCGACCCGCCCCAGGGCCTCCTCGACATGCTGGCCGATGATGTTCAGCTCTATGCCCGGCCCGGCCTCGTCCCCGGCAGCGCGTGTAAGCGCCACGCCCGCCTTCTTTGGCGTACCGGGCTTCGCGCCCTTCGCAGGCTCAAGCTCCATTATCCCCAGCGTGACCTTCATCGAATCAAGCTGGACTACGGCGGTCTCCTTCTCCCGGTTTACCGAGAGTACCTTGCCCAGCTTGTTGTACTTGTAAACCTTAACCATGTCGCCCTCGTGCAGGGCGTTTATATCTATCCTCGCGACAGGCGGGGGCGTGGACGCCTCGGACGCAAGCTCCGCCTCCAGCGCCTTTATCTCCTCGACCTTCTGCCTGACCTCGTCACGCGCGGGCGGCGCGGCCTTCCGGCCAAGCTCGTCCAGCTCGCGGGACTTCTGCTTGAGAGACGCGACGATGCTTCGCGCCTTCTCCCTCGCCTTGCCGACCTCCGCCCTTCGCTCCTCGTCCGCGCGTTTCAGGAGCCCGGCCAGACGCTCCCGGTCCTCGTTCGCGCGTACAAGCTCCTCGGAGGCCCGCCTTCTGTCCTCGCGTGCGGATACCGTCTCCCGCTCCAGCCTCTCTATAAGGCTGTCGAGCTGGGCCTCGCCGGTGTCCTTCATCTTCGCAGCGGCCTGGATTATCCGCTCCGGCATCCCGAGCCGCTTGGCTATGAGGAGCGCGCTGGAGCGGCCCGGCCTGCCGATAAGCAGCCTGTAGGTCGGGGAAAGCGTCTCGGCGTCGAACTCGACCGAGGCGTTTATCACGCCGGGCGTGTTCTCCGCGTATACCTTCATCGCGCGGTGGTGCGAGGTCACTATCACACGGGTGCCGCGTCTGTTCAGCTCTTCCAGTATGGCGACGCCCAGAGACGAGCCCTCGGCCGGGTCGGTGCCCGCGCCAAGCTCGTCGAGCAGGACCAGCGACTCGCGGCCCGCGGCGCCAAGTATCCGCACAATCTGCGTGATGTGCGAAGAGAACGTCGACAGGCTCTGCTCTAGGCTCTGCTCGTCGCCTATGTCGGAAAAGACCTCTTCGAATACCGACAGGACAGAGTCCGGGGAGGCCGGTATCAGCATACCCGCCTGCGCCATCAGGACCAGAAGCCCGACGGTCTTCAGCACCACGGTCTTGCCGCCGGTGTTAGGCCCGGTCACGACAAGGCAGTTGTAATCCCTGCCGAGCGACGCGTCCAGCGGGACGGCGGCAACGCCCTTCACCTTGACGAGCAGCGGGTGCCTCGCGGACTTCAGGTCTATAACGCCCCGCCTGTCCGACATCGCGGGCATGCCCGCGCCTATGGACAGCGCATATGAAGCCTTTGCGTATATCAGGTCGAGCGCGGACAGGCCTTGCAGGCTTTCAGCCAGACCATCGCCGGACTCGCGCACCAGCGTAGTCAGCGCCCAGAGGACGCGTTCCACCTCGCGGCCCTCGTCCACCCGGTACTGGGTCAGCTTGTTGTTAAGCTCGACCGTCTTCTCCGGTTCGACGAACACGGTCGAACCGGACGCGGAGTGGTCGTGGACGATGCCCTGCAGGTACATCTTGTAGTTAGGCTTGAGCGGCAGGACGTATCTGTCCGCGCGCATCGTGATGACCGGCTCCTGAACCGCCTTTGCAAAGGCAGGGTTCTGGATTATCGCCTCAAGCTCTTTGTTTATCCGGGCGCGGACCATCGTGATGCCGCGCCTGATGCGGCGAAGCTCCGGTGAGGCCGCGTCCAGCACCTCGCCGTCCTCGCCAATCGAGCGGCCGACCTCGGCCTCTACCGCCTCGAATACGTGGAGCGAGGCCGCCCTCGCGGAAAGGAGCGGCCAGGTCGAGCCCGCCCGCCCGAGCGCGGCCTTTATCATCCGCGAGGTCCTGGCGACCGACAGCACCGCAAGAAGCTCCTCCGGCCGGAGGGTCGCGCCCTCGACCGCGGCCTTCTTGAGCGCGGAGGATATGTCCTTCAGCCCCGTGATCGGGAACTCGCGCCTGGAGTCGAGGTAGCTCCTAAGCTCCTGCGCCTCCTTGAGAGAACGCGCAACCCATTTCGGGTCCGTGGACGGGACGAGCCTGTCCACCTCGGCCATCCCGGGCTCGGAGGCGGCATAACCCCGGAGTATGTCCCGGACCTTGTAGAACTCGAGGACCCTTAGAGTATGTTCGTCCATTTACCCGCTATAAAACTAAATGAGGGGCACCCCTTAATGCAGGCCGCGCCCCTTGCACATCAATAAACCTGCTTGACGAAGCGGCTCAGCCGCCCAGGATGGCCTTGACCGCCTCGTTGACCAGCTTGCCGTCGGCCTTGCCCTTCAACCTGGGCATCAGCGCCTTCATCAGCTTGCCCATGTCCTTGGGGCCGGCAGCGCCCACTTCGGCGGCGGCCTCCTTGACAATGGCCTCTATCTGGTCGCGCCCGAGCTGCTCCGGCATGTACGCCTGGATTATGGCAAGCTCGGCCTTCTCCTGCTCGGCGAGGTCGGTCCGCCCGGCCTTCTCGTACTGCTCTATCGAGTCGCGCCTCTGCTTGACCGCGGTGCCCATGACGTCCGTCACGCCCTCGTCGTCCAGCTCCTTGTGAGCCTCTATCTCCTTGTATTTTATAGCGGAAGTCAGGAGCCTGAGCGTGGAGAGCCTGAGGGCGTCCTTCGCCTTCATGGCCTCCTTGATGTCTTCCTTCAGCCTTTCCTTGAGGGTCATCGGGTTCCTTCCGGGGGTGGTATTTATCTATTTGATTTATAAACAAAAATAGCCCGCCCGAAAATGGGCATGGCGCAAGTTTGGTCGTCAATTATACCCGGAGGCAATGGGCAAGTCAAGAAGAAAGAGACACACCGGGAAAAAGGAGGAGATCGCTTCGTTTCACTCGCAAAGACAGCGTAGACAATCCGCGTGTCTTCAGTTCGCCTCCGGCGGCTGCTCCGTCGAGAGCCTCACGAAGGTCATCCCGGACAGCATCTTCTTGTCCCAGCGGTGCGACGACTTGCACCAGCCGGCGGGATCCGGCTCCGGCAGCCCGATGCGGCAGCAGGCGGCCGTGTTGGCGAAGTCTATTATCGCCTGGTACTCGCCGTGGTAGTATAGCCCCGCCTTCTGCTCTACCGCGTTCCAGATGACGTATGCCTTCTCGCCCTTTAAGAGCGGGTCGGTGGATACCGGGTCGAATATCAGCATCCCGTCCAGCATCTCGGTGAAGTCCTCGGACGTAGCGAACAGGTAGCATGTCTCGCCGTCGTCGTCCATGACTACTCCGAAGCCGCTGCCCGGAAATGCCTTTGCGTATGTCTCCGGGCCGATATATGTTATGGGGTATGCGGTGAGGTTTTGCGCGTTGTCGAGGCTGGTGCCGTCCAAAATCAGGAGTCCTTTCCAATTGAATATAAAGATAGATACTATCAAATTGCGGAGAGGGGGTATTGGCTTAATCCTCTTTTGGTGGCCAGAACGTACCGAGAATCATGAAGGTCCTTTTAAGCCAGTGTATGTTACCCACGATAAAACTATAATCTCTTTTCTCTGAACATATCTCACCCAACCATTTCTCTTTTATTTTTTCCAATAGAACATCTGTATCCTTATATCTCAGTTTCCAAAACCTGTAAGCCTGACCGAGTTCCCAATCAATTATAGAAAGCTTATGGCCCTGACAGCCAGCCTCTCCTTTACACCTAAATTCATAGTAAAATCTGAACGGTAACTTCTCCACAGTTCCTTTGTCTTCATCAAAGAAACTTCGCTGTATCTCGGCATCGTCGTCACTATTTTCTTTGTCAACGGTAATTTTTTCCCACGCAAATGACACGTCTGTTGGGCGAAAAATGCCCAAGGATTTATCTGAGGCCTCAGAATCTCTAATTATTTGGCAGAACGAAGGGGAGATTGTCGGAAATACTATTTCCTTTCTTTTTACCCATTTCTTGTCGCTCTTTGTATCCAAATAATCCAAGATTCGGATGCTGTGTTCATCAACTCTGTAACTTTCTGGCCTTTTGTCGTTAGAAGGCCTACTGCATAATACCTCGATAGTGCTATATTTTTTGAATTGCTGCTGGGGTGTAAGATAACGAAAGCGGATGGGATAGAGCCTGATCCATTCACCAGTAGAAAGGTCGATGCCCGCGCAGCAAACAGTTTCCTTGTACTTTTTGCTTGGATTCGGATACGCCTTAACTGTTATTAAGACCCGCTTTTTCTCTGTTTGCATGTATGGTTATATATGTTTGATTAGCAGCCCATTCCCGTCGTACTCCTTGATCTTGTCTGCGACAACAGAACGATGACAATTAATGTGAAGGCGTTCCATACACATCAGACAACAAACGCCTTCCATCAGGTAACTGTATGCTCTTTCTATCACGCTTCGTTGCGTGTCCATATACTCTGAAAACTTTTTGAAAAAGACTTCTTCGTTGTGGTCTTGTTTCAACTGGTCGCGTATTTCCTTGGGGCTGCCCAGCTCCTTAACATGAACATACTTAATGTTCTCTTTTTCAAGAAGCTCGGCGAGGACGTTTTTTGAAAACCCCTTCTTACGGCTAATCGGCTGCTCACGCACATCGATTAAGTATTCGACACCAGCACTCTTTAATTTATAAATAAAGTCCGACACTTCTTTGCCTTCATAGCCGATGGTAAACAGTGTGTAGTCTTTTGCTTTCGCCATGATGTCGTCCCTCGTAGTACATACCCAAGCTGTCAAGTATGTATCAGTTTAGCATACCCATCTTGCACATTCAATAAATTATACAGGATACTACGCCTTCCTCGGCCAGACCCGGTACTTCTCCACCATCGCTATCGGGTTGTTCGACTGCTTCGAGTGCCGCAGGTTCGGTTCGCCCAGGTCCTGCTCCCGGTTCGTGTATTTATAGCCGGGGAACTCGTTTCTCAGGAACTCGCTCGACAGGTACTGGTACAGGCCGACGAACTCCGAGTTCGCCTTCTCGACGTGGATGACGACGGTGTCAGGGTTCAGCTCCTCGCCAAGGGACAACCCCTCGACCCGGCCGTTCACAAGCACAACGCCTCCAACGGTGGACAGGCTCTCCATGTTGTCGAGGGCGCGCATCGTGGCCTCGGTCTCGCCGTAGGTGGACGGCGTCTCGACGGTGCATTTCTCCTGGCACCAGCGCTCGGTAAGGTCCTTCGCCCCGGCCACAAGCTCCGGCGTCAGCCTTTTGTACTCCGAGACCGGGCCGTATTCACGCAGGAAGCGGTTCAGGTGGTTCTTCTTCTTGTGGAATTTTCTGCCTGTAAGTTCTATCAGCTCTCTGGTATCATAGACGTAGTCGGCGTTGTCCGGGTTCGCCTCCCAGGCGTACTCGTGCCCGCGGGCTATGTAGCCGTCCACGAAACCCTTCCATGCAAGCTCGACGTGCGGCGGTTCGCCCTTCGCCACCATGAACTCCATCATCGCCGTGAGCGTGCCCGGTATATTGTTGTCGCCAATCGGCGCGAGGAAGTACGGTTTCCCGGCATATGACCTGGCGTATATGAGTATGTTCCCGTTGTGCGAGGATATCTGGTAGTGGTGGACGTGGCTGAACATGAATATGTTCGTGAAGTTCAGCTCGGAGACATCCGGCCGCATCGCGCGGAAGGTGGCTTCGAGGAACGCGCGGTCTTCGAGGCAGACCGGCCTCATCCTGGGGAGTTCTGGCAACTTTTCCATAACGGACAAGTATACCAGATGCACATCGGGTATCAAAGACTATTCTTCAATAAGACGCCGGGCACTTGACAAACGCGCGATATATGGATAACTAAGATGTGGCGGGTGAATGCCGCCGGTACCGGAGGCTGTGCATGGACACGTTGCTCGAAATCCTCGGCGGGTCATATTACCTCGGCATATTCGCCGCGCTCATCCTCGGCGGGATAGGGTTCCCGTTTCCGGAGGACGCGACGCTCATCGCATGCGGCGCGCTCGTCTCCAGGCACGCCACCGGTCTCGTCCCGACTCTCGCCGTGGCATATGCGGGCCTCCTGATATCGGACTTCGTCCTGTACTCGATAGGCAGGAGGTACGGCCGGTCTGTCGTGACGCACAGGCGGTTCCGCAGGCTTATATCCCCGGAGAGGCTTGCACTCATAGAGGACAGGTTCGAACGCTGGGGCGTGTACGTCATATTGTTCGGCAGGCACATGGCCGGGCTTCGGGCGGAGATATTCATCGCTGCCGGAGTGTTCAGGATGTCGCGCGCAAAGTTCCTGCTCGCGGACGCGGTCACGGCGCCGTTCACGATCGCGCTGATGTTCGGCATCGGCTACATGGGGAGCGAGACCCTCGACCATGTCCGGCGGGAACTCACGCTCGCCGGGTATGTCGCGGCCGCGGCCGTCGCCGCCGGCCTCGCGGTTTATCTAGTGCACCGCCACCACCGGACAAAACATCTCGCCGGCGCGGGCGGCGACAGTTCCCAGTAGTATACTCTTGTCATCCCGCCCCCATGATGTTATATTTCAACCGGTATTAACCTGTCAAAAGTTTTTGGGCCGCCTTTTTCCTAAAAAGGCGGGACTTTCGCCTTTTCCGAGGTCTTAATGCGCATCATAACGGTTTCCGGTTCGCACAGCGGGGTCGGCAAGACGACGCTCGCGCTGCTCCTTCTCGCAAGGCTGTCCGGCTACGGCGCGGTCAAGGTCTCGATGACGGACTTCTTCACGTCCGTCACGGACGACCCGGACAAGGTCTGCGTCCCGGGGAAGGACACCGCGCTGATGAAGGACGCGGGCGCGGCTCACGTAGTGTTTGCGCAGTGCACGACGGAGGAGCTGTCCGAGTGCCTTTCATATGCGCTCAACCTGCTTGGCGGCGTGTCCGGGGCGGTAATCGAGGGCAACAGCCCGGCCCGGCTTCTCGACCCGGATACGGCCTTCTTTGTCACGGGCGCGGACGTGTCCGCCGTAAAGCCTTCGGCCCTCGAGGTCCTCGCCAAGGCGGACGTGGTCGTGGTGAACGTGGAGGAGTACGAGCCGCACGCGGACACCGAGGCCGCCGTACGGCGGCACAACCGCTCCGCCGTGATTACCACTATGCGCCGGATGCGGGAGCCGGACGAGGCCGTAACCGAGTTTTTCGCGCGGCTGTCTGATAGTGAATAAGCTTGCGTTATCAGCGGGTTCCTGATAACATTATCCTGTAAGGCGGTTCATGACGGAGGCGTGATATGCGTTTTGTAGTGACGATGGAGCGTGACGAGACCGGCATGGTGGTGGTCGAATGCCCGTCCATACCCGGCTGCGTTTCGCAGGGTGCGACCGAGGCGGAAGCCCTCGAAAACATCAAGGAGGCAATACAGGGCTGCCTTGAGGTCCGCGCTGAGCATGGCCTGCCACTGACAGTTGAGACGCGCGAAGTCGAGGTGGCCGTCTGACATGCCGCCTCTTCCCGTACTTTCCGGTTCGGAGGCAGTACGCGCATTCGAAAGGGCAGGATGGGTTGTCGTCCGGCAGCGCGGCAGCCACGTTATCATGCTCAAGTCCGGACATATCGCCAGCCTGTCAATCCCGCAACACAAAGAAGTAGCTCCCGGCACACTCCGCACGCTTATCCGTAACTCCGGCCTCACAGTAGAAGACTTCATAAAGCTTGCCTAACGCTTGACTATCCCCCACAAACCATGCTAATTTAAGAGGATTTTTATCCAATGGCAAGGCGCGGGGGCTCCGATGCGAGGCGAAAACAACACAGGCCGGGAGTGGGGCAAGGGGACGAAGACCCTGCTGATAGTCCTCGGCCTTTTCGTCCTGACGCTCGGGGCGACGGCCGCGCAGATCGCGCTCAAAGCCCACCAGCAGAGGCCGCTCTTCGGCAACGTCGTCGCCCTCACGCTCCTCAACATCAACATCCTGCTGCTCCTCGTCCTGATGCTCCTCATAGGGCGGCAGCTCGTCAAGTTCTACTTCGAGAGGAAGGAGAGCCGGTTCGGCGCGGGCTTCCGGACGAAGCTCATACTCGCGTTCGTAGGCCTGTCGGTAATCCCGGCCGCGATGCTCTTCTTCGTGGCGAGCACGATGCTCTCCGGCGGCGTGAAGTTCTGGTTCGGGCCCAAGGTCGAGAACACCGTACAGAACTCGGTCGAGCTTGTCGAGAGCTACAGAGACGACCGGAAGGCGTCCGCGCTCCATTTCGCTGACGTCCTCGCGGAGAGGCTGTCGGCCTCGGCCGGCGATGCAGGCGCGGTTAAACATATCGCGGACGTGGGCAGGGCCGAGTTCGGCCTGGACATGGTCGAGGTATACGGACCGGACGGCAAGTTCCTCGCGTTATCCGGCGGGGGCGGGCCGCGCGACGGCATGGCCGGCCAGGAGTTCGTCGTCAGGGCGATGGGGGAGCGCAGGCTGTCCGCGTCGGATACGTCCGGGGGCCGCGAGGTCATACGCGGCGCATCCGTGTTCACCGGGCCGGACGGAAGGCCCGCGGGCCTCGTTGTCACTGGCATGTACCTCTCGCCCGGCGTCTCTGAGAACGCCGCCGAGATAGCCGCCTTCTCGAAGGAGTACAGGAACCTCCGCACGTTCAAGAACCCGCTCAAGGAGAGCTACATGCTCTCCTTCGGGCTTGTGACGCTGGTCATCGTCTTCGCCGCGCTCTGGTTCGGGCTGTACATGTCGAAGGGCATAACCGTGCCCATCTCCACGCTCGCGGAGGCGACGCACAGGATCTCGCGCGGCGAGTACGACTTCCAGGTGGACATAGACGCGACGGACGAGATTGGGGTCCTTGTGGACTCTTTCAGGAGGATGACGCGAGACCTCAAGGAGTCACGGGAACGCGTCGAGGAGGCGAACCTGTCGCTCTCCCGGACGAACGCCCTGCTGGAGCACCGGAGCCGGTTCATCGAGACGGTCATCGAGAACGTCAACACCGGCGTCATGACGATAGACCGCGCGGGCAAGGTCGGCACCGCGAACCGCGCGGCGATACGGATACTCGCGGCCCAGCCGGGAGACGTCATCGGCAGGAACTACCGGGACGTCTTCGAGTTCCACCAGTTGGAGGACATACGCGAATGGATACGCGGGATGGCCGACGGAGGCGCGCCGTCCATAGAGCGTGACGTCCAGTTGAACATCGCGCGCCGGACGCTTAACCTCCGTCTTTTCATCTCGACGCTGCACGACGTGGACGGTGGCTACCTGGGCATACTGGTAGTCTTCGACGACCTGACCGAGCTGATAAAGGCGCAGAGGGCGGCGGCATGGCGCGAGGTCGCCCGCCGCATCGCGCACGAGGTCAAGAACCCGCTGACGCCGATAAAGCTCTCCGCGCAGAGGCTCAGGAAGCGTTACCTCGACGGTACCGGCGACTACGAGAAGATAATCGGGGACTGCACCGAGACTATCATAACGCAGGTCGAGTCCATGAAGACGCTGGTGGACGAGTTCTCTAAGTTCGCGCGCATGCCGGAGGCGCAGCCCAGGCCGGACGACCTACACGCGGTACTGGACGAGGCGGTGCACTTGTATGAGGGCGCGCACAGGGATATCGTAATAACGCGGACGTACGCGGACGGCATGCCAGTCATGAACCTCGACAGGGAGCAGATGAAGCGGGCTCTCATCAACATGCTGGAGAACGCGGTGAGTGCGCTCGAAGGCAGCGGCAAAATATGGATAACCACCGCGTACGAGGCCGAGTCCGGCACCGCGCGCATCGAGGTCGCGGACGACGGCCCGGGCATCCTCCCGGAGGACAGGGAGAAGCTGTTCCAGCCGTACTTCTCGAAAAACAAGTCCGGCACCGGCCTGGGCCTCGCCATAGTGGACAGGATAGTCTCCGACCACGGCGGGTACATACGCGTCGAGGGCAACCAGCCAAAGGGCGCAAAGTTCGTGATTGAATTGCCGGTGGGGAGGTAGGTTTAATGTAGGGGCCGTACCAAGCGAAGCGCGTGTCGGCCCTGCTTTAGTTTTGTTTGTCATTCCGAGCGAAGTCGAGGAATCTGCTTTTGTCTTATAAAATGGTTCTCTCTCGTTTAGTGTGGGTACGAGAAGCTCATAACAGTTATTTACAGCATGGTTCCGGGAACTTAAGCTTTCCAGCAACGAGGTAAATGATCGTCCTGTAGTAGTCGAAGGATTTGAAGCCGTAAGCCCGTTTCAT